>CAZCZB010000082.1:0-13545 GCA_964502995.1 uncultured Dehalococcoidia bacterium | reverse complement strand
CTGACATTTTCCCTTTCCATTTAAACTGACAGAATCACTGGACAACGACACCCAAATTCAGCGATCGAGCCGCCCGACTGGTACATTTTCTCTCCGCCCTTCATACCTGGTTGGACCGGCCCGGGGCTTTCCGGGCGGTGGCGGGACTGGAAGCAGACCTGGAGCAGCGCAGCAAAGCGGAGTTGGTCGTGTTGATCAAGCAGATGCTTCAACTTCAGCCCGACCTGGAATCACTGCTGGAAATGGCCATGCCGGGAAGCGACGGTCGAAGGAATCCGGTCAACCCGGACATCTGCCGCCGCCAGGTGGCATCTGCCTTTCGACTGGGCAGGGAAGATTGGCTGGCATCGCGGAAAATCGCTACGGAGATTGGCGTCATCCTGGACTCCGGCGACGATTTCCTGGCCTGGGGGGACTGGGCCAACGCCGGCGCCGTGTACCAGGCGGTGGCTCGGGAGATGCTGGAACGGTACGACTCGATGCTGGACGAAGACGGACGCCTGGCCGACGCGATGGACCGCTGCGTCGAAGGTCTGGGGGAGTGTCTGTCTCTAGGGGACGCCGCCGGCCGGGAAACCCTGTTGCGAACCCTTTTCGACGTCTATTGCACTGACCTGAGCTGGGGCGGCATCGGCCTGGGGGAGGGCGCGCCGACTTTCCTGCTGGAGCGGACGACGGTTGAGGAAAAGCGGGTAGTTGCCGGTTGGCTGCGGGCCGTCATGGGGCAGGACCAGGTCAAGAGCGACAGCTTCAAGCTTCAGGCCCACGGCGGTTTGCTGCTGGATCTGGAGATGGAGGAATTGGACGACGCCGCGTTCCTGAAGGTTTGCCGTGAGGCTGGGTTGTTGGGCGATTTGGTGGATCGCCTGCTCACGCTGGGGAGGTTGGAGGAAGCTATTGCCGAAGCCCAGGGAGCCGGAGACCAAGAGTTGCTGGCGCTGGGGGATGTCTTCTGCCAGCACGACCTGGCCCATAGGATCGAACCGTTGTTGTCCAGGAGGGTTGAAGTCAGCGGGAACCACAGGCTAGTGGAATGGCTCAAGGAATATCATCTGGAACAGGGGAACCTGCCGGAATCTCTGGCCCTGGCGGAACGGCTGCTGGTGCTACGGCCCAACCTCTCCGGGTATGCGGAGGTAAGGGAGTTGTCGCGGCAACTCGACGCCTGGCAGGAACTCCGTCCGCAGTTGCTGGCCCAGTGGTCTGCCGCCGGGGAGTACGGTTTGTTGACGGACGTCTACCTGGAGGAGGGCGAAATCGACCTGGCATTGAAATCGGTCAATCACGGTCCGGCCGGTTTTCTTGGCTCGGACCGGTTGACCCGCGTGGCCGAAGCCGCCTCCGCGACACGTCCTCAGGCTGCCCTGGACATCTATCGGCGACAGGCCGAGACACTGATAGCGGCGCGGGGCCGGGAAAATTACCGTCGGGCTTGTGAGCGTCTGACCCGTATGCGCGACCTGTACCGTACCCTATCGGAGGAAACGGCTTGGGTTGTCTACGTTGGCGAGCTGAAGGAGCGCCACCGCCGACTACCCGCCCTGAAAGAGGAACTGAACAGCGCCGGGCTATGACCCGGCGCCAGCGCCGATTGGTCCGGGCGCCCCCGGTATCCGGTGGCCTGCGGCGACCAACCGGTGGGGTGGAACGTCGGCTGTGGGGGCCAATTTTCGCGGACGTAACCGGATGCTCGGCCAACGGCATTGGCAACACCCACACTTGCTCCTGGCGCCTCCTCTCCCCTTCATATCGACTGCCTGCATCGGGTGTATCCCGCTGCTCAAGATTGTCGCCATGACGTGGGGCGACCTCGCGAAGTGCAATCGAACCGCCCAGCGAGGTCGAGAACCGAAGGACCCCGCGCGATCATGCTCCGGGAGGACGATAGGTGACCGTCTTGGCGCAGGCGTCGTCAATCTCTTCGGGCGTGATCAACTGGACGGTGCTGGTGTTCAGTGCCCCGCCCGCTCCAATGGACAGAGAGATGGCGGCGGCAGTGGCCACGTCCGGCAGGTCGAAGATCAGGTACAGGTCCGCGCCGCCGAAGGCGTAGTAGAAGGACTCCAGGGTGCCGCCCTGCTCTTTGGCCAGGTCCTCGAAGACCCGGCGGCGCGAGGTGCCGCCTTCCTGCAACAAACCCTGGAAACCCTGGCTGGTGTAGTTGGCCTGAAAGAGATACTTGGGCATATCCGACGCTCCTGCTTGCTGCTCTGTTTCTCCCGGTCCTGCCGGAAGTTGGCCGCGTCGATGCGCTCGACTATCGGCGCGGTGGATTCTACCACGACTTCACGCCGGCCCGGCGACCGTGGGGAAACCCTCGTCGTGATGGCGTCATTGCCATCGGCCCGCCATCGCCCGTTCTCTGGCAACGACCAACCGGTATCAGGACGTTCCAGTCCTCAGACGGAACAGGCCCGCCCCCGTAACCATTCCGGTGCGATGGTGGCCCGGTCTTTGACGGCGGAAAGCGTACACTTGCTACGGGTGAACGGAACGGTCCGTCCGCCATGGCCGGAAAGGTCAACCGGCGCCATCCAGAGAATCGGTCATCGCAGTCCGCAGAACGTTGAAGTCCACGGGCTTCACCACGAACCCGGAGGAGCCACGCTCGCGGGCCGCCGTCATTCGGCCCGAGTCTCCATAGGCCGAAACCACCAGGGACGGCACGCCGGGCCAGGTTTCGGACAGGCAATCCAGCAACGTCAGCCCGTCCATCTCCGGCATGTTCAGGTCCGTGATGACCAGACCAACGTCGGGATGCTCCGCCAGCACCTCCAGGGCGTGGACGCCGGAGCGAGCAAAGACGAACTCGTAGCGGCCGCTCCGGATGTCCCGGCGCATTCGCTGGCGAAAAATCGCCTCGACGTCGGGCTCATCGTCAACCACCAACACTTTGAAGGTCTCGTTGAAATCGCCCATGGCCCATCTCCTTTTGGGCCAGTATAGCGGGGCGTAGCCCGGCTGCCAAACTTCGCTGATGGTCAGTAAAGTGTGGGTTGTCTCTTTACGGGCGGTGGAGGCGTGAGCCGGCGACTCTGGCCCGGATGATGCTGCTCCGTGAGCTTTGACGTGTCAGACTGCAATCCTCTCCGGCGGTTTCCCACAGTCCGCACCCTGATAGGAGAAAAGGAAGGATTGCATTCTGCAATCCAGGGGTCATTTCCTACTGGGATTCGGGTATATTTCGCGGCTGCAGCGGGATTTCCGGCGAGCGATTTTACTGCGGGTCTATAATCACTTTATTGCAGAGATTGCAGTCCCGAGATTGTAGTTTTCGACCCATGGTGAACGCCGTGAATGACCGCGATGATCCCGTAATTGACGTGAAGCATGACCCCGTGGGGGAGCCGGACGTTACCCTATCGGACGGCGCCCTATCGGACCTGCTAGACGCCCTGGTGGACGAGCAGGGCCGGGTGCCCGCCGCCCGGGTCCTGGGGGTGAACTACCGCACCCTGTCCCACTGCTGCGACTCCCGGCAGGTCTCCCGCCGGATGCGCCAGGCCCTGGTGGAGTTCAGAGACCGCAGCGGCGACGGCGACGTTCCGCCGGACGCCGACGTGGATGCCCTGCGGCAGCGGGTGGCTGAGCTGGAGGATGAGAATGCCGAGCTGCGGGAGTTGGCCGATGAACAGGCTCGACAGTTGGAGGAACTGACCGGCAGGCTTGCCGCGTTGGAAGACAGCCAGCAATCGGGCAACACCGCCGAAGTTGTTGACGTTGATACTCACGCTGATGATGCCAGCAGCCGCGAGCAGGGCGACGGCGTAGATTGGAGACCTCCCCGGCGCCGGCCCGGGATGCCCGACGCCGGCGTGGTTACCCTGGAGGAACAGCCCGACGAGGCACACGCCTTCGGACCGGCGGCGGCGTTGGTGGCCGAGTGGCGGCGGTTGCGAACGGGCGTCGGTGAGAGCGTCAGTCGCGTCGACCGGGCGCAGGCCGCCGTGCGTCGGTCGGAGTTGGAAGCCCGGATGCTGGGCGAGTATCACCTGACCCTGCCGCCGGAGACCTTCCCGTTGGACGATGAACGCAGGCGCGAGCACGTGCGCTGGCGACGGGACGCGTTGACGGAAGCCCGGAGAGAACCGGGCCGGGCCAGGCGGACGCGGTTGCTGCGTCGGGTGGTCAGCTTCGGACTGTGGTCTAGGTGGGGTAGTTAGTGCATTTCAGCCTACCTTACATTAGCAGATACCGAGGTAGTGACGCATTTGAAAAATGGCGCATGGAGGAATCCGATAGTAAGCCGTTTCCAAGTCATCCTGCGTATAGTTTCACAGTAGCGCATCGGAGCAGATAATGCGCGTGACATCCGTTGTTGGTGAGACGCTAATCTGCCTTTCCGGGTTTAGGCGGTAGCGTTCCTGCAACAGTTCCAGCCGCAGCACCAGTTCGCGGCCATCCAGGTTGAGCCGGCGCAAATCCGACAACTCGTTTTCTACGACGGTGGGCAGGTCGCCAGCGAAGGCTTGCCGCAGAGAGTCAATCCGTTGGGGCGTGGCAATGCCGGCGCCGATGCCGTTGAGCTGGCGTCTGACGAAAGCCCGATTGCGGGCGTTGCCGGGAGTGCGCCGGCGCACGGTGCCCAGCATCCGGCTCAGGTCGCCGCTGAAAGCATTTGCGGCGGCGCTGACGCGCTCGTTGGTGTTCTCTGGCAGGGGCTGCACTGGAGTATCCGGTTCGCACTCAGCCACTGCCACGAATTGCGCTGGTCTGATGGGACGCGGCGTCATGTCGTCGCCCACGGCGTAGCAGCGCACGGCGTCGGACGCGGCCAGCATCACTACGGTTTCGCCGGCCTGCGGAGCATCGTCGCCGTCACCACTTTTGGTGCCGTTCAGCGCGGATCGTATGCCGTCGGGAAGCTCGGTGAGCTTCCGCCAGAGGTCGGGGTCATCGCTGCGGATGTTTTGCAGCAGGGCGATGGCCCGTTGGTTAGCGGACACTTCGTCCAGCGCATCGTCCAGCTCCGGCAGTTCCTTGTTGTCGTAGATGACGCCGACGCCCTGGACGTTCAGCTGCTCTTCTTCGGACAGCACCTTGTTGTCCAGCCCGATGAGGTCGTGGAACGCCTGGATTCGGTCGCTCAGCTTTCCGGTGAGGCCCAGGTTCTCGTCCAGTTCAGCGTCGGGCAGCATATTGTGTAGGTAGATTTCGTCGTGAGGCGAACCGATGCGGTCAACGCGGCCAAACCGTTGGATGAGCCGCACCGGGTTCCAGTGCAGGTCGTAGTTCAGGACACGGGCGCAGTCCTGCATATTCTGGCCTTCCGACACCACGTCGGTTGCCAGCAAAAGGCGGATTTCTTCGGTCTGCGGTTGTCCCGCCCCTTGCAGGTTGGCCCTTGGCGCGAAGCGCCGGACGATGCCAGCCCGCTGGTCGCGGTTGCTGCCGCTGAGCTTGGCGATGGCGCCGTCCTTACCGTCTAGGTTCAGCTGCCCGAACAGGTAGTCGACGGTGGTCTCAGCCTCGCTGAATATCAGCACCTTCTCATCGGCGCAGCCGTCGAGAAACTCACGCAAGCACGCCAGCTTGTCATCGTCCTGCGGGCCGATGTCGACGATGCGGCTGATCAAGTCGCTCAGCACGGCGTGGTCGGCGTCCAGATCCCTGATCCAGCGGGCAACGTCGAAGTCGGCGGCAGGGTAGTGGAAGCGTCCGTTGCGATTGGCCTCTTCCTGTTGCAGGATTGCCAGGGCTTCCTCGGCGTTGAAGTTTTGGCCGGCGAGCAGGTTGGTGGCCACGCTGCCCACCGGCACGTAGCCGGCTTCCAGCGCTGCCTTGAAACTGCGGTTGCTGCGGGTCAGCGATTCCAGCGTAGAGCGGAAAGCGGGGATGCTGGATTCCAGACGCTTGAACAGCAGGTGGCGAATCATCCCAGCGATGCGGCCTCGGGCTCGGAGCAGTCCGGCGTACTGCCTGCTCTCCTTCCGTCCGGGTTTCAGGTACTCCGTGGGACTATAGCGCACAGCCTGGTGACGCCCCAGGGTGGACAGCAGATCGGTGAAGTCGCCGGCTTTGGCGTACACTCGATCTAGGTGGTACTCCAGGTTGGACAGCCTTGGCGTGGGAAACGCTACGGGTTCGCCGTTGATGGTGGCGGTGTCGCCGTACACTTCAGCGATGTCCTTGCGGCGACGCCTGATGAAAATGGGCGTCAGCACTTGGGCAATGTCCGCCGGCGGCGTGTCGGGACGCTGTGGTCGGGTTGGCGGTTCGCCGTTGCTTCCGCTTTTGAGGTGTTCCGCCAGCGCTGCGGAGTAGGCGTCGACGTCCTCTCCGTACTCCCGCCACCGCACTACGCTGTTGAAGTAGTCTTCCAAGCCCTGGGGCTCCAACGGCAAACCGTGGTCGGTTTCGTCCAGGAACAGGCGCACTTGGCGATAGATGTCCCGCGGCCCCAGGTTCTGCGGCGTGGCACTGAGCAGGATGACCTTGTGGTCGCCCCTTTCCAGGTAATCGCGCAGGCCGCGCGAGCGGTTCACGTCGTTGCGGAAATTGTGGGCTTCGTCCACCAGCACCGGCCCCCGGTAGCGATACTCGTCGGTCAGATAGACGCCGTGAGCGCTGCCGGCGATTTCATCGTACTGCTCGGTTTCGGGGTCAAACACCAGGTCGGGCGGCGGCGCGATGCGGCTCTGCGACAGCACTTCGGCGCCCAAGCCGTACTGCTCGTTGACCTGACGCCAGGTATCCACCAAGCCGGCGGGGCAGATAATCAGCGGCGGTCCGTCGTTGGGGTAGCTCTGCCGCAGCTGGCGCAGCAGTTCCGCGCCGATGTACGTCTTGCCTAGGCCGACAACGTCTGCCACGTAGCAGCCGCCGTAGCTGCGGATCATGTCCAGACCACGGCGCACGGCGTCCATCTGGAAGTTGGCCAGTTCAACGCCGCGGACCGGTTCCAGCGGCAGCGGTTCGTCGCTGCCCAGGTCCTGGCCGTAGAGCTCGTAGAGCGCTTTCAAATAGATGGCGTAGGGCGTGTACTGCTTGACCGCCCAGCTTTCGGTCAGGCCCTGCTCCACTCGAGTGCTGATGTCCACTGAGTCGGCCCACAGGTTTTCAAACCAGTCCTTCAGGACAGCCATGTCGTCGTCGCCGGTGACGCGGACATTAAGCTCGGTGTTGCCCGTGAAGCCGGCCAAGGTGAAGTTGGAACTGCCGACGATTGCGGCGCCCGGTTCGGCGTGGTTGTCGTACCAGCAGAGGTAGGCCTTGGCGTGCAGGAACCCTTTCGGGTATGCCCGCACTTCCAGCAATCCCGAGGCAACCAACTGCCGCAGCTTTTCCACGGCGTCTTGGCTGGCGTCGGTTTGAGGCATCGCTGCCACGCCCTGGGCAACGCCGGTCGCGGCTTCGTTGGCAAGGGCTTGCCGTTGCCCCCGGGGGATGGTTTGGTCGGCCTCCAGTTGAGCACGCACGGCGTCCGCCTGTTGCAAACCGGCCGCCACGGCTTCCAGAGTGGGCTGGTCGGCGCGCCCCACCAGGATGCGGGTCTTGTTCAGCCTGACCAGCTTGTCAGCCACCTGGCCGAAGCCGGACATGAAGAAGTAGCCGACGGCAACGTCGGCGCGGTTGGCACTGGCCAGCATCTGCCGCAGGCGCGTGAGCAAGTCGGGGTCGGTGTGGGCGTTGAGAATGGTCATGGTTCCTCTTGGATAGCTTTGATTGTGTCTCCGAAGTGATCCGCTGGTAACCTTTCGTCGGTTCGTTGGTTTATCCACTCGCCGGTTTCCGGGTCTTCATGGTACGCTTCTAAAGTCATCGTGATCCCGTCGTTGAGATTGTCGCTCACGGTGATTCCATTTGACTCCCAAAAACTAGTCAAGTATCCGGGAAATTCGTCGGGTGTTTCCAAAGGAACGCACAGTTCCGTCAGCTGGGAGCCCGCTGTCGTCAAGTACGCCTGACCCAAAGGAACCGAAGATGCTGCGGTCAAAATCAGGAAGCCTTTCGAATGACCAAGCACTAATTTCCCAGGGCCTGCTTGGTATCCTGGTGGTACAACCTTCACCAGGCCCAAGCTTTCGAAATGGGCTAAGGATTCAAAGTCCACCCCTTTTGCCTGATAAATCTCGTTCAGTGGATCGATTACCACCAGAAGAGGTGGGTTAGGTGCCGTATTAAATCTTGACCGTGGGAACGGTGGGGCGCCCGGAACAGTAAAAGGAGGAGTTCGCACTTGCAACAAGCGGAAATCACACAACGCTCTGAACAACTTCGCATCTTCGGGTTCTAGCAGCCTGTCTGAGGATTCGTGGCGGTGGGGTTTGATACAAGCCGAGGTGAAGAACTGGTCACGCCGGTAGGCCGATGGGGCGCTGATTTGGCAACAGCCCGTTGGTTGTGATGTGGGGTTGATAACCACTACCGTCTGCCCACCCGCCGAAGCGGAACAGTTTGAGCAGATTGTGGCCGGTGCAGATCAGCGACCACTCTCCCTGGACCTTTGCCAAACCCCGTAACAGGAACTGCCGGAACCCCCGGCCCTGCTTGATCTGGCCGAAGACCGGCTCCACCGTCCCCATGCGCAACGCGTAACGCTGCCGGCCCCGTTTGGTCTGCAACTTGCGGCGCATCCGGTCTCTGGGTGAGAGATCCCTGGGTATCCGCCCTCGCGGTGCGGGCGGCGGTCGGTAGCCGTGGCGGGTCTTTTCCGGCGCGATGAAAGGGTCGGTGCCCAAGGCCTGCAAATCGGCCACAGCCGTCGCCGAGTAGTAACCGGCGTCGGCGGATACTTCCCTGGGCACTACTCCGACATTGGCGATGGTCTCCTCGATCATCGCCACCGCCTGCTGCTTGTCCGATGCCACGTCGGTGGCGCGAGTTGCCACGATCACCTGATGCTCATGGTCCACCACCGCCTGGCAGTGATAGGCCTGCTGGAACTCCCGTCCACCTGGCCCAGGCATGATGCGAGACTCTGGGTCGGTGAAGTTGCGCTGGGCCTTGTCCTCTGGGACACCGGGATGCTTCTTGCCTTCCTCAGCAGCCTGTTCCGCAGCGGCCTGAGCCTCGGCCTCCAGCGCTGCCATGGCCGCTCTGATCTTCTCCAACCGGCCTTCCCGGAAGGCCAACTCCTCCGGCAACTCATCACCGCGTTTGTCTTTCCCGTACCGGCGATCCTCCTCCTCCACTTCCTGGGCGCGGCGCAGCAACTCGTCCACCTCGCCCTGTAACTGCGCTTCCTTCTCTTTCACGCGCTTGTAAATCATCGCCTTGTGCTTCGACGCGTTGGCCCTTACCTTGGTGCCGTCCAAAGCCACATGGCCCAACTTCACCAGTCCCTCATGCTGGCACAGCAGCAGTACCTGTAGAAACAGCCCCGACAACGCCGCCAGGTGGTCCTTGCGAAAGTCCGAGATGGTGCGGAAATCGGGCGTGTTATTTGCCGCCAACACCCGGAAGGCAATGTCCTCATGCAGCCTGGCAGCCATGCGCCTTGATGACGGCACCCCGACGCAGTAGGCGTACAACAGCACCTTCACCATCATCGTCGGACGGTAGGGTGGACCGCCCCGTCGCTCTCCCTCGTAACGAGCCGTGATCTCCGACAGGTCCAACTGGTCCACAATGTCGGAGATGAAGTAGGCAAGGTGGCCCTCGGGAAGCCATTCCTGCAGAGCAGCTGGCAGCAGCAACTGCTGGTCAGGATCGTAAGGCAGATAGGTCTTGCTCATCTCCGGCTCCCTGCGATTGGACTCCGCCCATCATACACTCTGCAACTCGCCAACCGTATTCCTCGGACAGCCTGCTAGGTCAGCCAATACGTTGACGGCTTTCCTCGATTTAGAACCGGGGGAATTCGTCTCGCTAGCCGGCAGCTGTGCCTAGAGTAGCGCCATGTCTTCGTCTGAAACGAGGCGTGCCTTGTCTCGCCAGTTCGCAATCCAGTCGTCGGAGACTAGTGACGGATCTGCGCTTTCTTCCAACATTGGCAAAGCCATTGACAATATATTTGCCAGGTTGGCGACTGACATTCTACCGCCGCACGTGGCCAATATTTCGTAAGCATCCGGAGACATCTGGTCGTCTTCAATCAAATCGCTGAGGCGTTGTGCCATCGCGTTTTGAACTGTGGCTTGGGCGGAGGCATCCGCACTGCGCTTTGCACTCCAAGGAGTAAATACCCTATCTAGCAGTTTTAAACCCGTGTTCGAAGCCTTCGCTACTTCGATCCCGAGCTTTTGAGCCTCATTGATGTCCATGGGATGTCTCCAGAATGTCAGGGTGCATTGCTCGCTGCCGACTCTACTTTCGCGACGTTCCTGTCCGCCACAATCAATTTCCCCACTGGTTGGGGAGATTCTCGCCTACATCGCGCCGCGTTCGGAGCTTAACGGGTTTGGTAAGTAGTGTCGGTATTCGAATCATTCTTTTCAGCGACGCCTGACACGGTTACGCGATGCCAATGCCATCGCAATTGCTTTGACGACAAATGCGAAAGATGATAGGGCAAGCATCATTACGCCGATCCCAGCCGCCAACCCTAAGATGCCGACCGCTGTATCTTCGCCGAAAACAGCGACAATTAGAACGGCTAATGGGGTGTTTACCGTGGCAACTACGATTGCAAGTATTGCGATTGAGCTCATTGCGGACCAACCGGCCCATTCCCATCCCATGGGCATTCGCCATGTGGATGTCCACAGTGCGAGTATGGGAAGCGTTGCGACCAAGATTGCGACAGCGACTTCCTTGCTCAGCGGATCGAATGCGTTTATCACAGCCGCGTATCCCGTCAAGCCGCCTGTCACTACGGTAATTAGGAACGCCTTTGGCATAGTTTGAGTGGGTATTATGATGGACAAAATCCCAAACGTGGCAGCTACCAACGCAAGCAGGCCGGCCCGGTGCTCCAACGCCACCGTTGCCAATGGTGGAGCTTTGCTTTCCCAAACGGTGGAAGTTACGAGAACAATCGCGTACACAGTGGCAAGTGCGATTGCGGTCCGAATCGTTGCCCTTGTCCTTTTCGGAATCTGATTTGGATGGTTTCTACGTCGGCTTTTGGCGGGCATTGTTTGGCCTCTAGATCCCATCCAAAGGATTGCGGGAGGGTTCACGTTTCAAAGTTACCCGCTTCGCACCAGCCGCTGGCGTTTCTACCAACTCTGTCGCACCGGCATACACCACTTCATTCTCGCCGACAGGTGGGCCGAGCGCGTCTCACACCTCTACATCTATGTTCTGCCGGCCGATAGGGTCGGAGAGGACGAAGCGCGGATCCTCAGCGAACGGCCCGGCGCCGTGGGCGTGGAGGATGGTATGGATTTTCATTAAGATGTTGACGGGGAGATGACGTTCGTCCCAATGCTGCGGTATCCAGCTTCCACATCGTATGCCTCCACTTCCGCACGCTTGTCGATAATCGGGAGCGGGAAATCCTCAGGCAAATCTTGGAAGTAAGATGTGATTTCATCTTTTTTGAAGAGAAGTAAATCATATCGACCACGGTAGTCTGGTCCCCACAGAATTTCCAGCCTGTCTGGTAGTTCGTCCCAGCCGCCGGAGTTCCTCCGCACGAATAGCCAAGCATCGCGTTTCTTCCGGCGCGCCCAACGCATTCGCTGACTATGCGTGTAGTCGAGCGGTGAACAGTTGCCGTAGTGAATGGACTTGGCGATATTGATGCACCCGCCGGAGACTTCGTGCAGGTAGTCAATGCTGACGAGCGGCATATCCTGACTTCTGTGCTCCTCTATTGGGAAGTACCGCCAGTCGAATGATCCCATGTGATCAGTTCCCCGTGGGTTTGGGTCGCCGTCGAGATTCATCAAAAACTCGTCCAGCGCGGTGAAAGGAAAGCTCGCCCTGTTCCCGCCAATGGTCGCGCGGTAGTCAGAGTAGTATTCCCGTAGAATGTCTTTATCGGCAGGTTCGAACAAGTAGAAAAGCTCGGTCAAGGAGTGCTTGATCGGAACTTGTTTCCCCCGCAGGCGAAGGACGACCTTGAAGGACTCTTCCATGAGGAAATAGCCCGCTATAACGTAGGCCCACCCCTGCGCTGTCTCGTAGCCCGGTACCATATCTGGCAGGACAGGACACTGCTCGTACTTTTCACGCTCTTTGTCCAAGGCTGCTCGCAGCCATGCAATGGCTCGCCGGGGGTCTTTGAATTGTATGTTCTGTTTGGTTGTCATGATGAGCCCCTTTTGAGAAGGTCATCGTCTGCCGTCGGTCCCACACCGAGTTGGCTGTTCCAGCATACACCACCCCCCGCTCGCCGGCCGTCAGGCCCAGCACGTCGGCACCGTCGTACGACCTGCCAAAACGTGTGCAGAAGATCACTCAGGCTTCGACGGTAGTTAGCCGTGCTCGGCAGTCTGGACGCCCATCGGCACTGTCATCTAAGACTTAGCTCTCGCTGTCCTGTTCCTGACTAGACCATTGACGCTAAAGACTACGTGCTTTTTGAGTGCGTTTGTCCAACAACTCGTGAGTAGCCTCGTATACTGCATCTCGTTCACCAGCGGTGAGAGCCAACGCTTCGAAGAGCGTGTCGTCTAGCCGCCGCCTTACTTGGGATATGTTACGTACGTCCCACCCGGCGGAATCAAAGTCCGCGCTGTCGACTTCATTGATGAAATTAGGATGAACGACCAGCAGGTTCACCAGTTCGTGGGTGGCTATTCGAACAGCACCGCCTCCGAGAGTCTCTCTTGCGGATGAATGTAAGCCCAATTGGAACAACGTCGAGTTCATGGCAGCACAAAGTTGGATGACATTAGCCTCGTCTGGCCTAATGACGATGAAGTTTTTGTCAAAGAGTATTGCGCCTTTTGCGTGAAAGACGTGCCCAGTCGTGTCGATGAGTTCGTTCATGGCTAGTGGTACCTCGGCGTGGTCGCCAAGGTCATACCAAACAGGACGTGACGAGCAGAACGGCCTTTGGTTGTACCCCTGACCTTGACCCCACAATATGTAATCGCGGGCTGCGGTCCCTATGAGGTCTTGGAGCTTATCGTGGCAGACAAAAGCGTTGTTCGCAAGATCAGAAGGTGTCAGCGTGATGCTGCGCGCAGCACTGGCAAATTCTCGGGGGCTGGTCAGTACCGGTTGCAGAAACCTAGTTTCCAAGCCGAACTCCCGAACCCTGTCGTCGCTCAAGTAAAAGAACTCATTGGCACCGGTAGTGACCCCAAGCCTGACCGCCGCGAGTTCGCCAATCTTTGCAAAGCGATTTCGCGCTTTGCTTACGATGCTTTGATATATCTCAGGCACACGCAATTGTTTGGCACCCCACTTGTAGCCTTGGAATCGCTTACCTTGGGAAAGGTCTTTGAGTTCACGCCTGCTGAGGTTTATTTCTCGGCGGTTACGCGCCTCTGCGACACTCCGCTCGAAATCCTGTTGGAAAGAAACGAACTTCGTGCCTTGTCCCGCGTCAGGGTCGCATTTTCTGATCACGCTAATCAGCGTATTCACTAACGCGGTAGAGAACTGGCGTTCCACTGCACTTTGGTAGATAGCTTGGACGTGCGAATATCTCGCTAAGAGGGTGTGTGACAAATGGGTTCAGGTGGGTTGAAGCCGTTTGAGCATCAG
>CAZCZB010000081.1:0-13651 GCA_964502995.1 uncultured Dehalococcoidia bacterium | reverse complement strand
TCCCGCCAAAGGCGGACGTTCCGCACCATGAGCGGACTGCCGGCCAGTGTGGCAATAAGCGAAAGGCCATGCAACCTCGTGCCTCCCGATTGTACCACCCTGACGGGGGCGCGCCGCGTCCCTGTGTTACGATGGGCGCACTTATTGCACAGCCACCCACTGACTCCCTGGAGGCATCGCTATGACCACGCAGCAGCCCATTCGCATCGGACTCATCGGCGCCAATATCCACGTGGGCTGGTCGCCTCGCGCCCACCTGCCGGCGCTGGCCGCTCACCCCGACTTCGACCTTGCCGCCGTCTGTACCACGCGCCAGGAATCCGCCGACGAGGCCAAAGCGGCCTTCAACGCCGGCAGCGCCTGGGACGACTACAACCGGATGCTGTCGGACGCCGACATTGAGGCCGCCACCATATCCCTGCGCGTGCCCAGCCACTACGAGCCGACCACCGCCGCCCTGCGCGCCGGCAAGCACACCTTCACCGAGTGGCCCCTGGGACGCACCACCGAGGAGGCCATCGAGATGGCCGACCTGGCCCGCCAGCAGGGGGTCAAGACCGCCGTCGGGCTGCAGGCCCGCGCGAACCCCACGGTCGCCCACCTGAAGAACCTGATCGCCGACGGCTACGTGGGCCGCGTGATGACCTGCCACGTCCGCCTGATGCGCGAGGGCGTGCTGTCCCGCGACTCCGGGCGCACCTGGCAGCGCGACAACGAACTGGGCGCGCACACCCTCACCATCGCCTGCGGCCACACCATCGACGCCCTGTGCAGCATCGTTGGCGATTTTGCCGACGTGTCCACCGTGGTCAGCACCCAGGCCGCCACCTGGCACGAGACCGACACCGGCCAGGATCTGCCGGTCACGTCGCCGGACAACATCCTGGTCAGCGGCAATCTGCAGAGCGGCGGCGTGGCGTCGGTGCAGATCGGCAGCACCCCCTGGGCCGGCAGCGGCTACCGCATGGAGATCTACGGCGAGGAGGGCACGCTGGTCGCGGTTTCGGTGGACTCGCCGCAGTTGCAGCAGGTCAGCATCCGCGGCGCGCGGGGCGGCAGCAACGATCTCCAGGACCTCACCGCCGCCGAGGAACTGCACCTGGCGCCGGAGATGCCGGCGGGCGCGGCCTACAACGTGGGCCAGCTTTACAGCCGCTTCGCCGCGTCCATTCGCGGTCAGGAATCGCATGGCGACGCGCTGCCCGACTTTGACCACGCGGTCAAACTCCACCACTTCATCGACGCCATCCGCCAGTCCAGCGACGAGGGGCAGCGGGTCGCGGTGGCGTAGAGCCGACGGCAGGATGATAAAATGGCGTCAACGTCGGAAGTGAGGAAGCAGAGATGACCACTACCATCCAACTCTACAATGGTATGCGGTTGACCTCCGAGGAGTTTCGCAACCTGCCGGAGACTGGCCCTCGTTGCGAGTTGGTTGAGGAGGCGCTGTACGTAATGCCGGAACCGGGGCTGGACCACCAATTCCTGGTGCAATTGCTGCTGAAATATCTGTTTGACCAGTTGGTAATGGCCGGCGCCGCTCACGCTTATAGCGCGGTAAATCTCGTGCCGTCCGCAGATGATTGCCTGTCGCCGGATATTATCGTGGTAAGTTCCGATAACGCCGAAATCCTGGGGCCGGTGTGGGTACAAGGCGTTCCCGACATCGTCGTGGAAGCGCTGTCATCAGACGGCAACCGGGATTTGGTGGACAAGCGCCGGCTGTACGAAACCGCCGGCGTTCCCGAGTACTGGATCCTGGATGGCGACGCCGACACGCTCACACAACTGGAACTTGGTGACGATGGGACCTATCGGGAGCGGGCCGCGCTTACCGCCGCCGATACGCTCACCACGCCGCTGTTTCCGACACTCAGCCTGCCCTTGGCGCGACTGTTCGAGCATCCGGCCCGCATCCGCCAGTAAGCACGGCGCAATTCAATCATGGAGCGGATGACATGACCATCACACCTGACATCGTGACAGGCACGCGGATGACTTTGGCGGAGTTTCTGGAGTTGCCCAGAATGGAACACCGCTGCGAACTGATAGACGGTGTGGTTTATATGGCCGCTTTCCCGATTCCCGATCACCAATTCCTGGCGACCGTATTGAGCACACAATTGGTTCTGCAAATCATGGAAACGGGGCTGGGGATCGTGTATCAGGTGGCCGGCGTTGTAGTATCAGACGACAGCGCTTTGGGGCCGGACATTGTAGTTGTGCGCGCTGACCGTACCAACATCATTGGACCAACCGTGATTGACGGCGGTCCGCCCGACCTCGTGGTGGAAGTTCTGTCGTCCAATCGCCACATAGACTTGGTGCGCAAGCGCGCACGATATGCGGCTGCCGGTATCCCCGAGTACTGGATCCTGGATGGCGACGCCGACACGCTCACCCAACTGGAACTTGGTGACGATGGGACCTATCGGGAGCGGGCCGCGCTTACCTCCGCCGATACGCTCACCACGCCGCTGTTTCCGACACTCAGCCTGCCCCTGGCGCAACTGTTCGAGCATCCGGCCCGCATCAGGGCATGATGCGTGGAACGGTCATAACTCATTCGTGGGGGCGAATAATTATTCGCCCCTACTGCGCTGGTCGCAGTCGCCCCTACTGCGCTGGTCGCAGTCGCGCCCACTATGGTGGCCGCATTTGCCCCTGCGTTTGACACTTCCTGCCCCTGCGTGATCAGGCTCACGCCAGCAGGTGGTCGAAATGGCGCCGCTCGGTCCCCGCCCCTCAAAAACCCATTGGGGCCGTGTGGCGTTTGTTCAGACGGCTTCCGCCACCGCGTCGTCGTTGCTTACAGCGGAACCGCCGCGCTCTTCAAGGTATTGCTGACGGAGCGCCAACCGTTCCTCTGCGTCGGTTTCCCAGTTCTCGCGCAGCACTTCCATCAGGATGAAGTCATGGGACATGCGGCGGACGTTGCGAACGGGGTTGAATCCGGAACGCTCGAAACACTTCTGCGCCCGGTGGTTCCATTCCAGGGTGTGCAGATAGACGCGTTTGAGCCGCATATCGTCAAACATATAGCGCAGCAGCGTCACCACGGCGTCATAACCGTAACCGCCGCTCCAGTAGTCTTTATCTCCGATTACGATGCCCAGTTCAGCGGCCTTGGCCAGGCTGTCGAGGTCGTAATACATGCAGTTGCCGATGTATTTCCCGTTGGCCGCTTCGATGCCGAAATGGTGCGAACCGGGCGTGGGCCAGCGAATCTGGTCCTCAAACAGCTTGAGGTACCGGTCGTATTTCATCGTCAGCGGATATGCCGCGTCCAGCCTGGCAATCTCCGGGTCGCTGCGCCAGATGTAGTCCTTCTCGGCGTCTTCCATGCGCTTGCCCCGCAACAGGACGCGCACACCCCGCAGTACCAGGTCTTCCTTGCTCATGGCCCGCCGCCCTCCCGGTACGTTTCGATGAGAGACCGAGCCGCTTTCAGCACGCTGCGTTCGTTTTCGTATTCCAGCAGTTCCAGGGCTTCGTTGTAACTGCACCATTCCACAACGTCGAACTCGGCGTCGTGGTCGGCGGTGTTGCCGCCCCGGGGTTCCATCAGGTAGAAATACACGGTCTTGTCGTAGCGCACGCCGTCGTCGTGTCCAACGAAGAAATAACGGATGCTGGTGATGGGAGCCACCACGCTGACGTGTACCCCGGTCTCCTCCCGCACCTCGCGGCAGGCCGTCTCCTCGACGGTCTCGCCGTGTTCGGGGGTGCCCTTGGGCAGTCGCCAGGTCAGCGGAGCGTCGTCCCCGTGATAGCCGGGACGGACGCGGGCGCACAGCAGCGTCTCGATCAGGTCGCCCGACTGCCGGAAAACCAGACCGCCGGCGGACACCACCTTTACGTTGGAGCGTTGTCCCGATGGATACGATTCAGAGTCCACGCCGGCGCTTCCCACCGCCAACGTCGCATCGTTGCCGGTGTTGATGATGCCGGATTGATCGTCTGTGGGGAGTGCGGACGTGTTCATGCTGAGGGTATAGCTCGGTAGGGATTGAGTTTATTGTAGCCCCGGCGCCGGGAAGGGTCAAACGACAGGGCAGGCGCCGCCTGCATCGGGTCGGCGCGGCTGATACCGGCCGGTCAGGCCGATTGGCCTCGGGCGGCGGCCACGTACGCACGCGGCGGCGCGCTCCCGGATTTCACCCGCCGCCGATGGCCGGCACGAAGTGGATCTCCGATGTGTCTTTCACCCGCTCCATCATGCCCATGCGGGCCACCTCGCCGTCCACGTCGACGGCCAGGTTGGAACGAATGTCGCCGTCCTCAACCAGCCGGCCGACGATGCCAGGGAACATCTCGTCCAACTGTTCGATGACCTGCCGGACGTTGCGCGCCTCCACTTCAACCTGTTTCACGCCGCCGGTGGCGGATTGCAGCATGGTGGGAATGAATACCTTGGCCACGGCGCACCTCCTGCGCTTGAGTTGATGCCTATATGATAAGGTAAAACCGGTGGGCAGGTTAACAGGCGGCCAAACCCGCCGGTTCGTCGAAAATGCCGTTGGCGTGCTGCAACTCGCGCACGTAGCAGATGATCTTCTCCACGTCGTCGTCGGACACGCCGGGCACCGGCGGCATGTTGCCAAACTGCCAGTGATGGGAGGGCACGCCATTCTGCACAGCGCTGCGGAACGAAAAGTCCTGGTGATGGTTGGGCTCGTAGATTTTGTGGACCAGCGGCGGCCCCAGGTTGGTGCCCGACGCGTTGGGGCCGTGGCACAGCACGCAGTTGGCGTTGAACGCGGCCTGGCCGGCCTGGGCATTTTCGGACAGGGTCGGCACCGACACCGTTACGGAATCGCCAGCGCTGCCGGAGTCTTCATACGCGGGCTGCGGAGCTTCCTCGCCCGCGCAGCCGGCCATCGCGAGGGCTGCCACGGCGGCAACCAGCCACGGGATGAAATGCCTGGGAACTATCGATTTGACTAACATGGTTCAATCCTGTCGGTCGCGCATCAGTACGTACACGGCGAAGGCGCGGCGCTCGGAATCTGACGCCCCGTGGAAAGCGGCGATATAGCCTGAATTCTCGATGATTGAGGTCAGGACCTCCTGACGGGAAACAATCTCGTCCGGGTCATAGTCTGATCTGTGTCGGAGACTTTGCATGTCGACGAAATGACCCGCCAAATCCCGAACCGGCTGGGAAAACCGGGAATTGCTTTGGGCGCTGCGACAGCGTCGACTGGCGTATCCGTGCTCCAATGCTCGATACGCCTGACGCCAAGCCGATGGATCACGGTCTTGAGGGTCTTCGCCAACCAGTGAATCGGCATTGCTCTGGCAGATGGCGTGGAATACCGAGTAGTAGATGCTACTGACGGCCCTCCTCAAATCGGTCTGGTTTGGGTTGTCCCCGGCAAGACGTCGGGCTATATCCAGCAGGTCGTCAGCAATCAAAACCCTTCGCCTCACGGAACCAAGTCCATTCGCCTTGGGGAATGTATCTTGGGAGGACGTATTGGGTAACACCGATAGCAATGAGGTCCGGTTCTATGAGTGAGGAGAGTTTCCAGCCCCAAAGGTCGCGAACCAGCGAGTAGTCGCCGTCAACCACTATGTAAATCTGGAGATACCATTCACCGGTCACCATGTCGTCCGTTTCCTCGACACGGATGGGGCCGAAGGTCAGGGCGCCCTGGTAGTGGTCGTCCAGCGTGCGCTGGACGATGTCGGCGATCTGCTTTTCCAGCGTTTTATCGACCTGGCCTATCGTCATTGGGCGGACTCCCGGTGGGTGAGGCGAGCGACGCCGTTTGGCAACCATCTGGTTGGATTGAGTATAACATCGAGCCTTTCCTGGTACGCGATCGCTACTCCCGCACGATGGCGTATATCAACTCGTCAATGGTCTGCCCGTCCTTGGTAACGTTCTGGCAGAGTCGCACCTGGAACTCGTAACCGGCCTTTTCGAGCACCCGTCCCGAGGCCGGGTTCCACTCGTACACGCACGCCTGGATCCGCACGACGTCAAGCTCGGCAAACGCATACTCGGTGAGCGCGCGCAGCGCCAGCGTGGCGATGCCCCGACCCCAATACGGTTCGCCCAGCCAGTACCCGACTTCACCAATCCGCCGGCCGGATTCTTCGTGTATATCCAACCCGATTGCGCCGATTAGTTCCTCAGACGACGCGATGGCGAAGCCGGTCTCCGGCGATTGTGCCGTGGCGTGGCGAATCCACTCCTCGGCGTGCTGCCGGGTGTACGGATGCGGAAAGCCCTCTCGCAGGTTCCGCCATACGTTGCGGTTGTTCGCATACCTGGTCAGCGCCGGAGCGTCGTCAGGCCGAAAGCTACGTATGCGCCACTCGCCAAATTCGATCTGCAATCGCGGCTCCTTTGGTAAGGGGTTAGCAACCATGTGAAGCGGGAACCACGAGAGTTGCCCTCATGCGTACCCAGTTTGTCATTGCGAGTCCGCCACAGGCGGATGGCAATCCCATCCGCCTTGCGCGGGCAGTTGGTCGTAGTCGTTAGCGCCTCAACGAGATTGCCACGTCCGCCTGTGGCGGACTCGCAATGACAGATTATCAAAGTGGGTACGCGTCAGGAGGGTTGCCCACTGGACATCCCACTGGCCATTTCGCTAGCGTAGTGTCAATCCGCACGTTGGGGCGGAGGGGGGCGGATCGTATAGCCGCCGGGAAAGGGGCTTTTCGAAGCCTCTTTTTTATGGAATGAAGCGCTTGCTCACAATCACCCCATCCCGAGCCCAATACTTGGTTTCCAGTGTGGCGATAATTTCCGACGCGTAGGGGGATGGATGCCGGGAGAGGAGGCCACGCTCGCTCAAAATATCGTTGCGCGACGGGTGTGCGATTAAGTCTGCAATCTGCAAACCGCTCCAGGCAGGCCGTAAGCACCTGGTAATCCCAATCGCGGATGAGGGCAAACAACTCGGTATCAAAAGCAGCTCTGGTTTCCGAGTCCCTGAGCGCCTGGAACGGCCACGTCGCGTTGACCAGTTCCTTACGGTGTAAAACCACCGGTTCATCAGGATGAGAATCAAAGTAGCGTTTCTTGATAGTTTCCAACTGAGGATGAATTTGATCCCGGACATGATCAGATTCCGCGATCACACCTGTCATACTCAAAAATCTGTGCTGCCGGTCTCGGACATATCTCAGGCCACCGTCGCCAACTTCGTCTACGTAGAGTCGGTATTTCGCCATCCTGAATGACTGTCGGCTGGTTGCGTGAAATGTGCTGCCGGCCTGCTGGAACCTCCCGGCAAGCCGGCAACGACACTTCTGTTAGGGGATCTACCCGCTAGGGATCTATCTGCCGTTCCACTCCGCTTCGAGGATGCTGCCGGGGGTTATGGGCAGCGCGGTCATTCGCTTGCCCGTGGCCCGCTCCACCGCGTTGGCGATGGCGGCCAGCGGAGGCACAATCGGCACTTCGCCCACGCCACGCACGCCGTAGGGATGCCCGGGGTTGGCAACCTCCACGATCACCGTGTCGATCATGGGCAGGTCCAGCGACGTGGGCATACGGTAGTCCAGGAAGCTGGAGTTCATCATCTGGCCGTTGTTGCCGAAGTAGTATTCCTCGTTCAGCGCCCAGCCGATGCCCTGCACCGCGCCGCCCTGTATCTGGCCCTCCACGTAGCTGGGATGCACCGCCTTGCCGGCGTCCTGGATGGCCGTGTAGCGCAGGATCTCGGTCTTGCCGGTGTCGGGGTCAACCTCAACGTCCACCACGTGGACGCCGAAGGAGTTGCCCTCGCCGGTGGGGTCCAGGCTGGCGGTTCCGGTGATGCCGCCGCCGGTGGTGTAAAGCTGGCTGGCCAGTTCCTTGAACGTGAAGCTCTGCTCCTCGGACCGGTGGTGGATTACGCCGCCGTCGTACTCGACCTCGTCCACCGGAACGTCCCAGATCGACGCCGCGCGCTCCACCATCTGCGTCTTCACGTCCTCGGCGGCCAGGATGGCGGCCCAGCCCGTGGCGAAGGTGGTGCGGCTGCCGCCGGTGACCATGGTGAAACCGATGGAGTCGGTGTCCACCACCTGCGGCTTGATGTCCTCGTAGGCTATGCCCAGCGTTTCGGCGGCCTGCTGCGCGATGGACGCCCGCGACCCGCCGATGTCCACCGATCCCTCGATCAGGTTCACCGTGCCGTCGGGGTTCACCGTGATGTTCACGCTGGAGTGGAAGCCGCGGTTCATCCAGAAACCGGAGGCGATGCCACGGCCGCGGTTGGGGCCGGTCAGTTCCGTGCGGTAGTGGTCGTGGTTGCGGGCGGCTTCCAGGCACTCGATCAGGCCGATCTTCTGGAACACCGGCCCCTCGACCTTGCGCGAGCCTTCCTTCACGGCGTTGTTCAGGCGGAACTCCACGGGGTCAACGCCCAGTTGTTGGGCGACCTCGTCCACCACCTGCTCCACGCCGAAGGCGGCCTGCGGCGAACCGGGGGCGCGGTAGGCGGCGGTCTTGGGCTTGTTGACCACCACGTCGTAGCCGGAGACTGCGCCGTTTTCCAGTTCGTAGCAAGCGAAGGCGCAGGTTGCGCCCTGCATCACCGGCGAGCCGGGATAGGCGCCGGCCTCGAAAGCCAGTTCGATTTCGGCGGCGGTGATCTTGCCGGCGCGGTTGGCGCCCATCTTGACGCGCATCCAGCTTCCCGGCGCGGGGCCGCTGCCCTCGAATACCTCGGTGCGGCTCATCAGCACCTTGACCGGCGCGCCGGCCTTGCGGGACAGCAGCGCGGCCACGGGCTCCAGGTAAAAGGCCACCTTGCCGCCGAACCCGCCGCCGATCTCCATGGGCGTGATGCGAACGTCGGACACGTCCACCCGCAGCACGTCGGCAGTGATGTTGCGAACCACAAACGCGCCCTGCGTGCTGCACCAGATGTTGATCTGACCGTCGGCGCGCCAGTGGGCGGTGGCGTTGTGCGGCTCAATGTAGCCCTGGTGAACCGACGCCGTGGTGAACTCGCGCTCGACGATCACGTCGGCCTGCGCGAATCCGGCTGCGGTGTCGCCCTTCTCGAACTTCATGTAGGACGCGGCGTTGCTGGGCTTTTCGGACATCTCGCCCATGGCGGACGTGTGGATCAGGTCGTCGTGCAGCAGCGGCGCGCCGTCCTGCATGGCGGCCCGCACGTCGATGACGGGCTCCAGGATCTCATAATCGACGTCGATGAGAGCCAGCGCGGCCTCGGCGATGTGGGCGTTGTCGGCGGCGACGGCGGCGATGGCGTGGCCGCGATACAGGGCCTTGTTGCTGGCCAGGAAGTTGTCGCTGAGGAACTTGAAGCGGTTGTAGTCGTTGCCCAGTTCGTCCTTGCTCAGGGACGCGAAGGGCAGGTCGGCGGCGGTGATCACGGCGCGCACGCCGGGCAGGGCCTCCGCCTTGCTGGTGTCAACCGAACGGATGCGGGCGTGGGCGTGGGGACTGCGCAGCAGGCGGCCCTGCAGCAGGCCGGTCAGGTTCAGGTCGGCGCCGTATTGGGCTCGGCCCGTAACCTTGTCCACCCCGTCGGGACGCACCGGCCGCTTGCCGACAACGTCGAACTCGACTTCCGAAAGTACCTGGTTGGCTGTGGTCACTTTGGTTCACCTCATGGTGGTTTCAGATGGCGGGGATTATAGCGCAAATTGTAGATTGGTCAGATTTCGCGGGCATTTTGACGAGTCTGAGACCGGCTGTTAGCATCTACGCAGGTTCACGGCGTGGCGCACCGGTTGGGTTCGCCAGAGCGCTGCATTGGAGACCCGATTATGGGGAAGTACGATACGGTCAAGGAAAAGGTTGCGGCAATCTATTGCAATCACCTGGAGAACAAGTTTGGCGGCCACCTTGAATTCGATGAAATACGGGTGGTTCCCAGGCTGGATCAGTGGGATGAGGAGTACCTCCAAATCTACGTTGTTTTTGATGGTGATGGCGACCTGCTGGACCCGAATTGGCTCAACGGGCTCTATTGGGAAATCCGGCCGGAATTGATCGAGCTGAGGGTAGCTGGGGTCCCGCCACAGTCATACGCGGTGGTCAGGCATCGGCAAAATAGTTTTCGTCGATTTCCTTGATTTCGTAGACGGTTCTGGTTATCACACCGACGCCGTACTCAATCATCAGCCTGGCCAGTTTAGGGCCTTCAATCAGCAGAATGGTTTTGTTGTTGCGCGCGGCTTCATCAGCGGTTCGCCTGGCGGTCTCGCTGAAACGGGAAGTGGTGATAAATACCCCTCTGGTTGCGCCGTGGGGATCCAGGCTGCCGGAAAAATTACGAATTTCCGGCTCGCCGACTTGGGCAGTGTTCCATCGTTTGGCCTGAACATAAACCTTCTCAAAACCCAGCCGGTCCTGGGTCACGATGCCGTCAATGCCGCCGTCGCCGCTGCGCCCTACTCTCTGGCCACGTCCATAGCCTATTTTGACCAGCAACTCGACCACCAACTCCTCAAAGTGTTCGGGCGACACGGCTTTTACAGCTTCCAGCAGTTCGTCGGCCAGTTTGGTTTGCAGTTGCTCATAGGTAACTTCGATTTGCTCGTCGGGGGAAATATCGCCGGCCGTTGGAATCGTGCCGGCAGGTGGCGGCGAATCCCCGGGCTGTTCCTGTTCCACAACCAGCATATTGAGCTGTGCCGGGTCCAGGGCGTCGGGATGCTCGCGGAGATACTGGCGTCCGCCCCCGGTGATTTGGTAGCGTCCCCGTTCCGACCCTTGTGAAGGGGCATCCAGCAAGCCGCCTCGTTTCAGCAGGTGCATTGAGTAACGAGTATGTTTCTCAACCCGTAACGCGCCGTGCGGCGTCCGCTCTTGCAGGTCATCATCGCTCAATGAGAGCAGTGGTATCAATTCGTCAAGGATTTCTTTGTAAGACAGCCGCTTTTCCGCTTTGGCCGTGATTTCCAGAATTGGCCGCAGAAAAGCCCTTTGCGGTGGTAAAGCCATGTTGCAACCCGGCGCAGGGATTAGCGCGCGCTGAGCGAACAATCTCAGCGAGATTTCCAATTGAAATCAGCCCACGCTCAGCGGCCATCTTAGCAACGCTCCCCTGTACTGCCAATAGCAAACAGCACCTCGGCAAGACTTCGGCAATGCGGCGCACTGGCTCGTCGGTTTACTCCAGCAATTCCCGGAGTTGAGGGTAGCCCTCAAACCGTAAGTCGGCATCGGACGGATCTACTTTTCCTTCCGCCTGCCATGATGACATATCGTTCACGTGCTGGACGATGATGGCCTGCTGTAATTCATCCAGTTCGTCCCATGGCTTCAGATGCCTACCCAAAGGTTCTGCCTGGTTGAGGGCGTCGTAAAGGAACCAGCCCGGGTCTTTGGAGAGTTTCGATAGGAGTGATTCTGACAAATCGACGGGAGATTGCCTATCGAGATTGTTAGACATAAACGATGCCTCCTGTTTACCGGGCCCAAGTTGACCAGCACGTTTTTGTGGACGAGGAATTTGCAATCGGCGTGGAGTGCAAGTCGTACACGGAAAACGCGATGCTAAAACGCATTTTGGTGGACTTTCGCCTGCTGAAATCGTTGCACCCTGACTTGGTGTGCTGTTTGCTGCAATTGGAAAGCCAACTTGGCGGTGGATATTCCAACCCACTGGCGGCACCACAAGTCGGCAGTCCCAGCACTCACACGCTGATGTCATACTTTCAGGAGGTTGACCTGAATATCATCACTTTACTGGAGGGCGAGCGCAAAATTGACCGTCCTATCCACAGGACAGAGTATTTCAAAGAACTCAACCCTGAGATTTTGGAACACGCTATAGAGAGTTTCGCAGAACTGCTCTCTCCATACGTTTAGCTGCTAGTGGAGAGCAGAGCGATGTGCTCAATTTAGCGTAGTACGTACGAGTTGGGGCAGCCACATGGGCTGCCCCTTTTCGTTGGTTCGTGTTGGCTGCGGCAAACTAGCCCGCTCGCATTCGCTCCCCGGCGTCCAGCACGGCGCGGACGATCTTGTCGTAGCCGGTGCAGCGGCACAGGTTGCCGGCCAGCCAGTGGCGAATCCGCGCCTCGTCGGCGTCGGGTTCGTCGTCCAGCAGGGCCTTGGCGGCCACAATGAAGCCGGGCGTGCAGATGCCGCACTGCAGCGCGGCGTTCTCCAGGAACGCCTGCTGGATGGGATGCAGTCCCTCGGCGGAGGCAACGCCCTCGATGGTGTTGACCTCGGCGCCCTGGGCTTCAACGCCCAGCACCAGGCACGAGCAGACGATGCGGCCGTCCAGGTTGACGGTGCAGGCGCCGCAGTTGCCGTCGTTGCACCCTTCCTTGGCGCCGGTCATGCCGACGACGTCGCGCAGGCACTCCAGCAGACTCTGGCGCGGCTCACACAGAAAATCGGTCTGGTTGCCGTTGATGTTGGTCGTTACGTGGACAAGTCCGGGCATTGTTATTCCTCCCCACGGGCGCGCCGGATGGCGATGTTCAGGGTGCGGCGGGTCAGCACGTCCACCAGGTGATGGCGCTGGCGGATGGTGCCGCGCATGTCGGTAATGGGTGTGGCGGCTTCGCTGGCCAGACGGCCGGCTTCGGCGATGGCGTCATCGGAGACGGCCTTGCCCGCCAGGCTGTCACCAGCGGCGGTCGCCAGTATGGGCGTCGGCCCCACCGATGCCAACGCGATGCGCGCCGACTGGATGGTCTGGCCGGAGGCGTCGAGCACCACCGAGGAGGAGACGCCGGCCACGGCGATGTCCATCTCGTTGCGCGGGATGAAGCGCAGGTAGGCGGTTCCGCTGTTGGCGACCGGAGCCGGCAACTGGATCGCAACCAGCAACTCGCCGTTTTCCAGCGCGTTGCGGCCCGGACCGGTGCAGAAATCTTCGGCGGGCATGGTGCGCCAGCCGTTGGGTCCGTTGATGTGCGCCTCGCCGCCCAGCGTGATCACCGGGGGTATGCTGTCGCCCGACGGAGCAGCGTTGCACAGGTTCCCGCCGATGGACGCGCGGCCCTGGATCTGGATGCTGCCAATCAGGCCGGCGGCGTCGATCAGGCCGGGATAGGCGGCGGCAACGGCAGCGTTCTGGTAGATCTGGTAGCACGGCACCGCGGCTCCGATCTGGAGTCCGTTGTCGCTCAGGTTGAGTCCGTTCAGCTCGGGAACTTTTTTCGTGTCCAGCACGACGTCAGCTTCACGACGTCCACCGCGCAACTGAACCAGCAGATCGGTTCCGCCGGCCAGCGGCAGGGCGCGGTTATTGGCCATGATGGACACGGCGTCACTCAGGGATGTGGGGGCTTGGTAGTCAATAGCTCGCATGGGCACCTCCTCCGGCGCAGATTATAGCAACGAATCGCGGCCCTGTCAGTACGACAGCGCCCCGCTGAAAGGCGCGCGGTGGAGCCCTCAAACCCGCCAGCGCGGCCATTACCTCAGGAAACGGCGGCTATGATACCCGCATACCGCACCCGGCGCAAATTGGGCATGCTCCTCATGCGTACCCAGTTTGTCATTGCGAGTCCGCCACAGGCGGACGGCAATCCCATCCGCCTGGCGCGGGCAGTTGGTCGTAGTCGTTAGCGCCTCAACGAGATTGCCACGTCCGCCTGTGGCGGACTCGCAATGACAGATTATCAAAGCGGGTACGCGTGAGGGGCATTCTCTTGTAACTGTTCAGAGTTCAGGGGTTTGTCATTGCGAGTCTGCCGCTGGCGGACG
>CAZCZB010000080.1:0-13716 GCA_964502995.1 uncultured Dehalococcoidia bacterium | reverse complement strand
GGTCAACGACCTCGTTGAGGCCGAGGAGTTCTACGGCGAATTGCTTGGCCTGACGCCGGTGGGCCGGCTGGGCAACAACGTCATGTCCTGCTTCAACGTGGGCGACCACAACGTTCTGCTCTGTGAGCGTCCCAACGCGGTGGACGGCGCGCTGCGCGAGGACGGCAACGCCCATCATTCCTTCACGGTTTCTCCGGAAACATTCGAGTTGGCCTGCAGGGTTTTCCACCAACGCGGCATCCGCATCGACCACCTTACCTACCGGGCGAGGGGCGTGTTCACCGGACGGGAATTGTACTTCTTCGACCCCAGCGGCAACCGGCTGGAACTGCGGGACCCAACGTGGACGGAGGGAATGGCGGAACCCTCGTTTGAGGAGTTGGCCGGCGCGTAACGGCGACCGCTGGTCTCCACGGAGTAGGGGCGAATAATCATTCGCCCCTACGATTGGCCGACATGGGGTGGCATTGGCCGGCGTGGGTGGAGACTAAAGCGGCAGGTACACCGCCTGTCCGGTGGTGGCGCTGCGGTGGACGGCCTCGGTCCATTCCATATAGTGGACACCGGTTTCGAAGGCCACCATGTCCACGATTTCGGTGCCGCGGATGGCGTTGGTGAACTGTTCCTCGACGCGGTAACGGGCCTGGGTTTCCGGCGGGTTGGGCACTTCCGTCAACTCGGACTCGCCGCGCTTGCCGGCCCACACGCGTCGTTGGGAATCGACGTGGATGGTGCCGTCGGAGCCGAACATCCAGATCTGGCTGCCCCGGTTCAGCCCAGACGTCGCGCTCATCTGCATGTGTACCTGGGCGCCGTTGGCCAATTCGTAGAGTATGTCGATGTGGTCGGGGATGGACACCGACGTGAGGTGGCCCGAGTCGTCCCGACGGTAAGGGACGTGAATCTTGCCCATGGCCATGACCCGGCTGCCCCGCCCCAACCAGCGCATCATGGACTCATAGGACGCGCCGATGTTCAAGGTGTTGTGGCCGCTCAGGATGCGGTCGTGGCGCCAGTGCAGCGGGCCGTCGAAGTCGGCGAAGTTGTTCTGGAGCGACGTGAAGTCCACCGACAGCAGTTCGCCCAGGTGTCCCTCGTCGATCAGCCGCTTGATCACGTTGTCGATGGTGTAGCTGGTGGAAGTTGGGGTCAGTTGGCACACCAGGTGCGGATGGGCGAGAGAAGCGTCGAGCATGTCGCGCGCCTCAGTGGCGTTGTTGGACATGCGCGCCTCGGTCAGCACGTGCTTGCCCGCCGCGAGCGCGGCGAGCGTGATGGTGCGGTGCATGTAGGGCCAGGTGCCGATGCAGACGGCGTTGATCTCGTCGTCCTCCAGCAACTCCTGCCAGTTGGCGTACACCTTTGGGATGTTGAACTGGTCGGCCACCACGCGGCCGGACTGGACGGTTCGGTTGGCGACGGCGACGATTTCGCAGTCGTCCACTCCCTGGAATCCCGGGATGTGGCGGTTGCGCACGTTGCCGCCGGCCCCGATCAGGCCGACTCGGATCGGTGTTTCAGCCATTGGTTTGCCTCCTGTGATTATCGGTCGAATTTCCGTGGGGCATTTTCTGTTCAGTCGAGTCTGTATAATACGCCCGAATACGGTCCTGAGCAGGTGGATATGGCGAATCTCAGCAACACGCGGCGCATCGGCGCGCTGGTGCCCGCGACCAATCCGGTGGTGGAACCCGACTTTTACCGGGTGGTGCCGCCGGAAATCACGGTTCATTTCGAGCGGATGTGGAACGGCGAGTGGGGCACGCAACCGGATCCAGGGAACGATTCCGGCCACGTAATCAGCCTGAGCAGCGAGGAGGCCGATCAGGTCGATACGGCGCTGTTCGGGTTCGATATCGCCAAGATGAACGAGGACGTGGCCCGTGGAGCCAGCGCGCTTTCCAACATCGGGCCCGACGTGCTGGCCTACGCCTGCACCTCCGGCACCTGGCACAAGGGCTACCTCGCCTATGACCGGATGATTGCGGGGCTGATCCAGGAATCCAGCGGCGTTCAGTCGATCACGGCCGTGGGTTCGTGCATTGCGGCCATGAAACACATGCGCAGCCGCAAGCTGAGCATCGCCGGGCCGTATCGGAACTTCCACCTGCGCAACCGGCTGAAGCCCCTGATGGAAGAGGCCGGCTTTGAGGTGCTGAGCGCGGACGGCGAGCCGTGGATGCAGGACTCCATGAATCCCCGGGAAATCGACGCGGAGCCTCCGCAGACCATCATCGACTTTGTGCTGACGGTGGCGCAGGATGAGGCGGATACCATCTTCCTGCCGGGTACGGCCTGGCGCGCGCTGGATGCCGCCGAGGAGTTGGAGCAGCGGCTGGGCAAGACCGTCATCACCGTGAACCAGGCCACCATCTGGGCCGCCCTGAGGCAGGTCGGATGGACCGAACCAATTGCAGGATTTGGCAGCCTGCTCCGGCATTTGGAGTAGGCGCCACCACAAAAATCGACACGCACCACAAGCGAGGTTTGACATGGTTACCAGCAAGCAATCAACGAAGTACGAGGTTGATATTCAGGACGTGGAATATCTCCGCCACGGCGATACTCCCCTGCTGGCCCGCCTGCTTCGACCTCGCGGAACCGGGCCGTTCCCCATCATGATCGAGTTGCACGGCGGCGCGTGGGTGAGAGGAGACCGTCTCATCGGCAACGCTTCCAATGAAGAGCTGGCGAAGAACGGCGTGATCGTTGCGGCGCTGGATTTTCGGGTTCCGCCGGTGGCGTCCTACCCCGCGTCGTTCGCCGACATTCACTATGCGATCCGTTGGTGCAAATCCCAGGCCGCGGCCTGGAATGGTACACCGGGCAAGGTCGGCGCGATGGGCACCTCCAGCGGCGCCCATCAGGCGATGCTGCTGGGGATGCGTCCCCACGACGAGCGGTACGCAGCGCTGCCCGACCAGAACGGCACCGCCAACATGGACGGCACGCTGGGCTGCGTGATAATGGTTTCGCCGGTGATCGACCCGCTGGGTCGGTACCGGTACGCCAAGGGTCTGCGGGACGACTGCACTCCGCCGGAGGGCATGGCCGAGCGGGTCGTGCCGATGCACGACCTGTACTGGCAGACCGAGGATGCGATGGCGGAGGCCGCGCCGGCCCGAGCCCTGGCCAACGGTGAGCGCATGGAATTGCCACCCACGCTGTGCCTGGCGCGCACCCACGAGGACGCGCACCCGCGCCCGGACCTGGAAGAGTTTATCGCCCAGTACCGCAAGGCCGGCGGGGACATCGAATTCAAGATATTTGAGGGTGAGGGCGAGCGCATCCTGGAAGATACTTCAACGGCGATGGCGCACGAAGCCATCGAGCGGATGGCGGCGTTCATTCACCAACATTTGGCGTAATCGGCGCGTCCGCGAGGACTGACGAGCCGTCCCGATGGCGTAGGGGCGAGGCATGCCTCGCCCCTACTATTTTGTACCGGCGGGTTTTGGGATTTGAACGGTGACGCGCGGTGCTATACTGGCGCGCACGACCCGGACGGAATTGTTTGGGCCCGGCGTTCCGGATCTGACGACGACACCGGCTGGCGTCGTCGCGGCGCTTCCGGCCATCCCGCTAACGATGTGGAGAGAATCATGCCTTACTACATGTACGTAGCAGTTCAGGGCGACAACAAGATCTCGACGTTCACCATTGATCCTGATACCGGCGGATTGACCCTGGAGCGGGATGTCGCCGTTGACGGCGGGCCGTTCACCATGGCGATCAGTCCCGACCGGCGGTTCCTGTACGTTGGGTGTCGTGAGATTACGCAACTGGTGAGCTTTGAAATCGATCAGTCCAACGGCGGCCTGACGCAGAACGGGTCGGTGGCGCTGGATGCCTGGCCGGTGTACGTGGCGACCGACCGACGGGGCAGGTTCGTGCTGTCTTCGTACTATCAGGGCGCGCGCGTGGGAGTTCACCCGATTGGAGACGACGGCTCGGTGGGAGGCGACCCGGTGGAATGGCTGGAAACGGCCACGGGCGCCCACGCCATGCAGACCGACGCGACCAACTCCTACGCATTCGTGCCGCATATTGCCGGCAACGGGCCCAACTCGATATGGCAGTTCCGGTTCGATGAGGACACCGGACGCATCACGCCCAACTCGCCGGCCACGGTGGACCCGGAGGAGTTTCTGGGGCCGCGTCACTTCTGCTTCCATCCCTCGCTGGATGTGCTGTACTTCTCGAACGAGCAGGGATGCAGCGTGAGCGCCTACAACCTGGACACTTCCAACGGCACGCTGTCGCTGGCACAGACCGTCACCACGCTGCCGCCGGAGGGATTCAGCGAGCGCAACACCTGCTCGCAAATCCAGATAACCGCATCGGGCAGGTTCCTTTACGCTCCGAACCGGGGGCACGACAGCATCGCCTGCTACACGGTGGATGCCGCCACGGGTCAACTTACGTCCAATGGCATCGTGCAATCTGAGGCGCGGCCCAACGCGCTCTGCCTGGATTTGCAGGACAAATTCATCTACTCCGCAGGGCAGGATTCGGGGCAGATGGCCATTTTCGCCGTTGACGGGGATTCGGGCGAGTTGAGCCGGATTGGGACGCATCCGCTGGGTGAGGGGCCGGGCTGGATTTCGATTACCGAGTTGCCGGGATAGATCCGGGGCGCGAATTCCGACCGTTTGAGGGCGGTGCGTTAGTACCGTTCGATAGTTGGCACGCTGGCCGGTAGTCCGCTCATGGTGCGGAACGTCCGCCTTTGGCGGGAGCTTGTCGAACCATGAACCTCATCCTTCGACAAGCTCAGGATGAGCGGATAGGTAGGATGGGAGCGGACAAACGGAGCAATAATCGAAAGGCCTTGGGGCTGCGGGTGTAACTGTTCAGAGTCACGGGAAAATTGTCATTGCGAGCGCAGCGCGGCAATCTCATCAGGGCAACGGACGCTGCTATAGGAGCGAGATTGCCGCGTCCGCCAGCGGCAGACTCGCAATGACAAACCCCCTGAACTCTGAACAGTTACCTGCGGGTCCCTGATCTCCATTCGGCGCCTGGTTGGGGTACAATGCGGCGATAACCGCAATGTAAACCGTGGGTCACGACGGCTGCGGCACGGACGGGTCCGGAACCCCCTTGGTTTCAGGCAGATGTTCCGGCCGGGCCACACGTCGCTGCCAACCGGTTTCGGAATTGGCAGGAGACGCGATATGTCCACACCGACGGCGCCGGAGCGCAGCTTTCTTGCCAAGAAAGCGCACAGATTTCTGGCGGCGTTGGTGTTCCGAGATTTCCGGTTCATGGCGCTGTCGGCGCTGTGCAGCAGCAGCGGCGCGTGGGCGCTGATCGTTGCCCGGGGCGCGTGGGTGTACAGCATCCCCGAGTTGCAGGGCACGCAGGGTCTGTGGGTTGGGCTGATCACGTTCTCGGCGATGTCGCCGCGCTTCTTCGCCACGCCGTTCATCGGGTACCTGGCGGACAAGATGACGCGCAAAACGCTCCTGCAATGGGTGTATGCGCTGCAGATCGCGCAGGCGTCGGTGATGGCGGTGTTCGTGATGGTTGGCGTGAGCAACCCGTGGTACGTGGTGGCGCTGGCGGTGATCAACGGGACGCTGCGATCGACGCAGATGACCGCAGCGCAATCGCTGACGCCCAACCTGGTGGACCGGGAGCGTCTGCCCAACGCGGTCGCGCTCAACCAGGCCATGCAGCAGGGATCGCGCGCCGTGGGGCCGGCCATATTGCTGGCGATTTCGGTTACGGTGGGCAGCGCGGCGATTTTCCAGTCGGGTGGTGTCTCGTTCTCGCTGCGTGAGTTGGTGGTGACGATGGGAACGTCGGCGGTGGTGTTCTGGGCGTGCGCGGCGTTCTACCTGGTAGCGCTGGTGTCCGCACTGAACATCCGGACGGTGTCGTCGGGGGTTATCAACCGGAGCCGGAGTTTCTGGTCCAACGCGGCCGCCGGGTTCAGGTACGCGTACACCACGCCCCTGATATTCGGGATACTGCTGATGGCGGTGGCCCACTGCGTTCTGGTGATGTCATTCGAGTCGATGCTGCCGCCGCTGGCGCTGGAAAAACTGTCGTCGGACGGCATCACCTTCAACGAAAACGATGTGTACGCGCTGATGGCTGCGCTGGGCATTGGCGCGCTGTTCTCCTCGGTATTCGTGGGAGGCATCATCAACGACGCGACGCGAGGTAGGGTGTTCCTGCTATTGGGGTTCACGAGCAGCCTGACGCCGATAGGGATGGGGCTGTCGTCGCAGACCGGGATTTCTGTGATCGCGGCGGTTCTGATGGGCCTGGGAACGTCGGGATTCATGACCATCACCCACACCGTGATTCAAACGGTGGTGCCCGACGAGATACGGGGCCGGGTTTCGTCGGCCTATTCCATGCACATCGGTGGCAGCATGGCATTCGCCAACCTGTTGTACGGACGGCTGGCGGACTTCTGGTCGGCAGGGACGGTGATGGCGGTGGCGGGCGCGGCGTTTACGCTGGTGGTGGTGGGAACCGTGGTGGCCAGCGGGTTCTGGCGCGACATCTACTTCCGGGGGACGGCGCATCCGCTGGCGGCGGCCAGCCCGTCGGGAGGCGACAACTAGGCGTCGGGTTGTTCGCCTAGACTTCGGGTTGTTCGCCTGGCAGCAGGCCGGCCGCGATCAACGCGTCGCGCAGGGCGTCGCCGGATATGGCGTGTCGAGCCGTCCAGCCGGCGTTGGGGTCGTTGGCCGTGCCGCGTGTCCAGACCACCAGGACGCCGGAGTCCTCGTTGGTATCTCCGGAGACGGTGGCGTGTTCAATCTGGGTTTTGGACACCATCCCCCATTCCTCGGTGGAAAACATGTGGCGTTGATTGCTGGTGGGCGCGGGTTCGGGCATCGTGGAATCCTTTGCGGTTCGGTGTTGGTGAGGGCTCCGATTCGGTGGGCAGGCCAGGGAAATTATGGGTTGGCGGCGGCAATGCCGACGTGGGTGATTCAGGTTTGATCGGTCTGGTTCGGCACGTGTTGGGCCAGTTGGCGGATGGTTTCGCTGAAGGTGCGGTCGCGGTCCCTGGACTCTGGGGTTTCGTCGCCCAGGGGCGTGCTGCCGATGAACCGGTACATATCGGCGACGCCCTCGAACAGGTGGGGCGTCATGCCCAGTTGGGCGAAGGTGTCGCGGATCTCTTCCATCTCGCTGACCCAGCGGCGTGAGCGCGGCGGCACCGTGGGGATGGTGCGCTCCATACGCTGCAGGACGGCTTCCTGACCGGAGCGAAACTCATCCAGCAAAGGGTCGGTGAGGCCCATCATTTCGGCGGCCATGAGCAACTCGGTGTACAACGCCCAGGAACCCTTGGTCATGGCGGCGTAGCACATCTTGATGCCGGATGCCTGGCCAACATCGCCGTCGAGTTTCAGCACGGTGATGCCGAAATCGTTCAGCGTTGCGAACTCTGCCGCGTGTTGGCCGGACGCATAGAAATGGGGGCTGTAACCCGTCCGTGGCGGGCCGCCGATGATGGAGGCGTCCACGTAACGTCCGCCGGCGTCTGTGATCGTGGGTTCCAGGTCGCGGGCCAACTGCGGGGAGATGGCGTTGCACTCGGCGAAAAGGGTGTCGGATCCGGTGGCCGCGATTGCATCGGCCACCTCCCGGCACAACCCGGGGACTGCTTCGGACACGGTCATGGACATTACCAGGTCGGATCGTTCGACCAGTTCCCGCATGGTGGCGACGTCGCGGATGCCGGCAGCAGCGGCCAGCGCGCGGGTGCGGTCGCTGCGTCCCGCCAGACAGGTGATAACGTCGAGTTCGTGCTCGCGGAGACGGCGGCCAACGGCGTGCCCCATGTCGCCGGGGCTCAGGATGGCTACGGTGCTGATGTCCATGTATGGTCTCTCTCGGCGCAAATATGCGGCCCGACAAATATAGCACAGGGGTCGGCGGCACCCATTCCGGTCGGGCGTTCCGGCATCAACCACAGTCCGGGGATCGGCGGCGGCGCCCCTCGAATTGGCGATAAACGACGGGGGCTTTTGCCGGGTTAATCCGGATGAATGGGATGGACAGGGGTTTTTGTTTCGGGGATTGGTGGGCGGATATGGTGGGGCTTGTTTGAAATGGGACAGGCTCAGCCCGTCGGTTCATCCGTAGCCTGTTGAAGGATGTGGATGATGGTTCGGCCTTCGGCAGGCGGGCCGATGGCACGTTCACCATAAGAGTTGCCGGGAACGACTTTGCAAAGTCGCCGCGGGTTGCGGCCAGGGCCTCTCGATTATTGCCACACTGGCCAACAGTCCGCTCGTGGTGAGCCTGTCGAACCATTAACCACATCCTTCGACAAGCTCAGGATGGGCGGACAGGTGGAGTGATAATCGAAAGGCCCTGGGGTTGCGGCAGGGTGGTTGCGGTTGGGTGCGCGTAAGGGGATACTAACGCGACAAACCGACCTTTGACGCGACGCACGAGGTTGCTGGAGTTGATCATGGCATTTGCGCATCCCGAGTACCTGGTATCCACCGAATGGCTGGCTGAACACATTGCAGACGACGACGTGCGGGTTTTTGAAACCACGGTGTTCCTGCACCCCGGGCCGGGCGGCCGGGGTCGCCGCGCTGAGTCGGGCCGCAGCGCCTACGAGACCGGACACATTCCGGGATCCGGCTTTCTGGACCTCCAGGCCGATTTTTCCGACAACGACCAACCCTACCGGTTCATGATGCCGTCGGCTGCGGCCTTCGCCGAGGCTGCGGGACGGCACGGCATATCGGAGTCCTCAAAGCTGGTGCTGTACGACCGGCTGGGGTCGCAGTGGGCGGCCCGGTTCTGGTGGATGTTCCGGTCGATGGGCTGCACCGGCGCGGTGGTGCTGGACGGCGGCCTGACCCGGTGGACCGCCGAGGGTCGCCCCGTGTCCACCGATGCGGCGGCGTATGCGCCCGCGCAGTTTGCGCCCGCCGCCGATACCGCGAGGTTCGCGGATTTGGCGGAGGTGATGGCCTTTATCGAGTCGGGCGACGGCGGCGGAAGCTGCCTGATCAACGCGCTGGGACGCGATCAGCACTCGGGCGAGGACGGCGGGCAAACCTACGGACGTCCGGGGCACATACCGGGGGCGAGCAACGTGCCGTCGGGTGAACTTACGGATCCGGAAACCGGCCTGTACCGGCCTGCCGATGAACTGGCGGCATTGTTCGCTGACGTGGGAGTTGACCCATCGCAGCGGGTGATCACCTACTGCGGCGGCGGCATCGCGGCGTCCAACGACGCCTTCGTTCTGGCGATGCTGGGGTATGACAACGTGGCGGTGTACGATGCCTCGATGTCGGAGTACGCGACCGACGCCTCCCGGCCGCTGGTGGTGGCGTGACAACGGTTGATGCGGGCGCCCCGAACCTGTCGCAGGTTGCGCGGTTTCAACGGCGGGGATGAGCGCCGGAAAGGCCTTGAAAGAGGAGTTGGGCGATGGCAACGGCTGACGCGCTGAACGACACCCTGGAGTTTGGCCTGTTCGACTGGATCGAGTGGGACAAATCGGGGGCGAGCGAGATCTTTGAAAACCGGTTGAGGATGCTGGAATACGCCGACCGCAGCGGGTTCTACAGCTACCACCTGGCGGAGCATCACATCACGCCGCTGAGCGTGTCGCCATCGCCGGCGGTGTTCCTGGCGGCGGCGGCGCAGCGCACATCGCGGTTGCGGCTGGGTCCGTTGGTGTTCCTGCTGCCCTTTTACAACCCGATCCGGCTGTATCACGAGATCTGCATGCTGGACAACCTGAGCAACGGCCGGCTGGATTTGGGCGTGGGTCGCGGAGTGTCGCCGGTGGAAGCGGAGGAGTTCGGGGTTGACCTGGGCACTAGCTGGGAAGTGTTCAACGAGCAGATGGAGATGTTCATCCACGGGTTCACCACCGGGAAGTTCGGTCACAAGGGGAAGCACTACAACTACCGGGACATCGAGCTTTGGATTCCGCCGCATCAGAAACCGTATCCGCCGCTTTGGTATGCCAGCAACAACATCGAGACGGTGCCGTGGATGGCGCAGCACGGTTTCAACACCTGCACCGTTTTCGCGGACAACGCCGGCGTCAGGGCCCACTATGACCTGTACAAGCGGGTGTGGAATGCCGAGCGAATGTCCGACGGGCTCAACAGCCACGTGTCCGCGCCCAAGCTGGGGCTGGTGCGCCACATGTACATCGCGGACACGGACGAACGGGCCATGGCCGAAGCCAGACCGGCCTATGGTACATGGTTCCACAACATCGACTACCTGTGGGCCAAGAACGGGTTGGATCGACTCGGCGCGATGCGGGACTTTGACGCGCTGGAATCCCGGGACGTGGTGATCGTGGGTTCGCCGGAGACGGTGAGGGAGCGGGTGCAGCGGGCCATTGATGAGACGGGCATCAACTATTTCTGTCCCATATTAGCGTGGGGCGATCTGACCCCCGACCAGGTGATGGGGAGCATGGGGTTGTTTGTGGATGAGGTGATGCCAAACCTGCGGCCGGTCGGCTGACGGGCCCGGAAACCGGCAATTCAACCGCTTGCAAACCAGACTCGGGAGACGCGACTATGTCCTCTGGCGCTCAGGCCAACCCGGCCACCAACGAATCCATCAAGCGAACGATTGAGGCGCTGGCGGCGCGGAATGTGGAGGCGGCGCTCGTGGAGAACCGCGAGGCGGCCCTGGCGAAGCTGCTGGAACTGGTGCCGGAGGGTTCCGAAGTGTTCGTCAGCACGTCGGAGACGCTGGACACCATCGGGTACACGGAGCACATGAACGGGAACGACCGCTACGTCAACCTCCATGACCGGATGCTGGCGCAGCCGGACGCGGCATCGCAGCGCGAGTTTCGGCGCAAGACGACCATCGCGGACTATTTCGTGGGCAGCGTGCAGGCCATCGCCGAAACGGGCGAAATCGTCGTCGCCAGCGGGTCGGGCAGCCAGATTGGCGCGTTTGCCTACGGGGCCAGGCGGGTCGTCATGGTCGCCGGGACGCAGAAGATCTGCCCGACGCTGGCGGAGGCAGAGGCTCGAACACGGGGCTACACGCTGGAACGGCACGACCGGTGGCTGGAAGGCCGGGGGTCGGGTCCCGCGCCCATTGGGAAATACATGGTGATGGAGCACGAGCCGGTGGTGGGCAGGATTACGATGATTTTGATTCCTGAGCGGTTGGGGTGGTGACGGGCGATGGCGTCGGTTGGGGTTTCGGATTTTGGGGCGAATGAGTATTCGCGCCTACGCGGGTGGCCGGTTGGTCTTGGCGGGGAATTGGATTGCGGGGGAAGGCGAGACGGCGTCTGAGTTGCAAGCCGTGGGCGTTGGATTCGTTGCCAGGCATGATGCCCGGCAGGGGTGGCCGTCGGCGCACGCAGGGGCGAAGTATGCCTCGCCCCTGTGTGGATGGGCGATCACTGTGACGGGAGGCCGTGTTGTCGGTTTGGCGGGCGGGCAGGTTTGGGTCAGTCGAGGTGGATGGGTTGGCCGTTGAGCGTTGATGTGTCCTCGAAGGGCGTGGGGTTGGCGACGGCGGCGCGAACCCAGCAGCCGTTGCGCGCGTTGCGCAGCACCGCGGCCACCCGCTGCGGATCGTCGGGCGATTCGATTTCGTAGCTGGTTTCAACCTTGGGCGCGCTGGCCTGGATGGTTCCCGCCAGCACGGACCCTTCCAGTCCGAAATGGACGGCGACGTGCGCCCTGACACTGGTGATTTCCACGTTCATCATTCGAGAGTACCTCTCGATCTGGGTCATCTCTCAAAAGGCGATGGACGATGCGAAATAGTGGAGTGGCGCCGGGGCCGTGTGATAACCGCCCACGTTGGGTCCTTCGTCGCAGTAGATGGTGAACTTGACGTCGCGGCCGACGAAGGCGCGGCGGAGCATGTTGCCCATGTCCTCGACGTCCACCTCGGTGACTGTGGCGCGGGTGGTGCGGCCCGGCGGGAACGGGTCGTAATTCGGTTGGGGTCTGGCGTTGTCTGCTGGCATGAATCCTCCGGTGCGGATTGGCGATTGTGGGTGGCTCAGATGTTGAGTTCGAGGATGTACGGGCCGCCGTGGAGTCGGTCCACCACGTGCATGATGCCAGTGGTAGTTGCGTTCGGTTGCTTCGGGCGAAGTGTACCACTGCATGGGTGCCGAATCGGCTGGGGTTGCGGAGCAAGGATGCCGCACGGGTACTTAATGCACAGCGGGACAATCTCGCCAACGGAAGGGGCGACTGCCTGCTAACGGGATTGCCACGTCCGCCACGGGCGGACTTGCAATGACAAGCTGGGTGCGTGCGAGTTTGCTAATGGGATTGCTACGTCGCTTCGCTCTTTGCAATGGCAGTTTCAACAGAGGTGGTGGGTACGTATGAGGCAAGGATGCTGCTTGAATCCTGTAAGGGAAGACGTTACGGTTGTGCCAATTATGGGATGTGTAAAGGAGGAACGGCGATGGCAGAGAACAAACGTATGACCACCAGGCTGAAGGAACTTTTCGAGCGGCCGGAGATTTTCGTGCTGGCCGGCGGCATGAACGCCATGGGCGCGAAGATGGCGGAACGACTGGGGTTCGAGGCGTTCTACATGTCGGGAGGCAACACGTCGGCGCAACTGATGGGACTGACCGAGGGCGGCACCAGCATGCGCGACATGGTGGACAACGCCCGCCGCATCGTGAACACCATCGACATTCCGGCGTTCGTTGATATGGACACCGGCTACGGGGACGCTATTCAGGTGTACGAGACGGTGAAGGAATACATCCGCGCGGGCATTGCCGGCACTCACCTTGAGGACCAGACCTATCCGCCAAAGTCGGGCCCGCGCCGGCGTTGCGTGTCCATCGAGGAGATGGTGGGGAAGCTCAGGGCGGCCATGGACGCCAAGATGGAACTGGACCCGGACTTCGTGATCGTGGCAAGGTGCGATTACGCGGGAGTGCCGGGGGCGACCTTTGAGGACGTGATGGAACGCTGCCTCGCCTACAAGAGCCAGACCAACGTGGACGTGGTGTGCCCGGCCGTGGCTTCCTGGGAGGACAACCGGGAAGCGATACGGCGGATTCCCGGGCCGGTGCTGCCGCTGTTCACCCACGGGAGTCAGACGCACCCCACGCTGGAGGAGTTGCAGGAAGCGGGCGCGGCGGCGGCCTGGTATCCCGCGCTGACGACGATGGCGGGGCTGCAGGCGTCGTGGGACTTTTTGAACGACTTCCAGGAACGCGGGACGCACGCCATCGATGATTTCCTGGCGACGGCGGCGCAGAGCAGGTGGGGCGTGGCCACCAACGGCGGCATCCTGGGGGCGGACCGCATTCGGGCGATGGAGGACAAATACCTGCCTTAAAGGTGCTCGCTCGCGTTTTGGTTCCCGGTTTGGGTTTTGACGCAAAGGCGCGGAGGTGCAAAGGCGGGTTGTGGTGAGGCGTGGCCGCTCCATATTGCCGGCGATCCCGTGAACATGGGTAGGGGCGAATAATTATTCGCCCCTACGTTGGGATGGGCTGGCGTTTGGATTGTTGGGCGGCCGGATGTGGTTGGATGGAGGGGACAGGTTTCAAACCTGTCCCTACGTGGCTGGCGTTGCGGGCGGATGTTGGGGCAGGGATGGGGGCGATTGATTATTCGCCCCAACGCTGGGTTGGTTCGACAGGCTCACCGTGAGCGGAGGGTCTGGCGCCTGGGACGTTTCGGCTAGGGCGTGTTCACACTAGCGCAGGGCATCAACGATGAGCGCGAATGAGATGAA
>CAZCZB010000079.1:0-13758 GCA_964502995.1 uncultured Dehalococcoidia bacterium | reverse complement strand
CATCGGTGGCCGCCCGTCCCAACTCGGCAGCGACGGGAGCGCCGACCATCAGCGGCGCGGCCAAGGTGGGTGAAACCCTCACGGCGGGCACGTCGGGCATCGCCGACGCCGACGGTCTCGACGACGTCTCGTACAGCTACCAGTGGATCCGCAACAATGGGACCTCGGACAGCGAGATAGAGGGCGCCACCGGTTCGACCCTCTTTGTCCTCGCCGCCTGGGAGGGCGAGACGATCAAAGTCCAGGTCTCGTTCACGGACGACGCCGGGCACTCGGAGTCGCTGACCAGCGCCGCCACCGAGGCGGTCACGCTGTCGGCCCAGGCCCAGCAGTCCAACAACGAGGCCACCGGCGCGCCGACCATCAGCGGGACGGTGCAGGTCGGCCAGACGCTCACCGCGAGCACGTCCGGGATCAGCGACGCCGACGGTCTCGACGACGTGTCCTACAGCTACCAGTGGATCCGCAACGACGGCACCAACGACTCGGACATCAGCGGCGCGACATCATCGACCTACACCCTGATGGGCGACGACCAGGGCAAGAAGATCAAGGTCAAGGTGTCGTTCACGGACGATGAAGGTAACGACGAGAGTCTGACCAGCGGCGCCACCGCATCGGTGGCCGCCCGTCCCAACTCGGCAGCGACGGGAGCGCCGACGATCAGCGGTACGGCCCAGGTCGGCCAGACGCTGACCGCGAGCACGTCCGGGATCAGCGACGCCGACGGTCTCGACGACGTGTCCTACAGCTACCAGTGGATCCGCAACGACGGCACCAACGACTCGGACATCAGCGGCGCGACATCATCGACCTACACCCTGATGGGCGACGACCAGGGCAAGAAGATCAAGGTCAAGGTGTCGTTCACGGACGATGAAGGTAACGACGAAAGTCTGACCAGCGCACCAACCGCATCGGTGGCCCCACCTCCGTTCACTGCCGAGTTTCTGGCAATCCCAACCAGCCATGACGGCGAGGCCGCGTTCACGATCCGGCTGAAGTTCAGCGAGGCGATCAAACAGGGAACCAAGCGGAACTTGTGGAGAGCGTTGACGCGAACGGGCGCCGATATGAAGCAGGTGCTTCGGGTAAACGACCGCCTCGACCTGTTCGAGTTCACCTTCGAGCCGAAGGGGAACGACGACGTGACCGTCACCCTGGGTCCGTCAACCACCGATTGCACGGCCAGGGACGCGATCTGCACCGATGACGACGAGCCGCTTACGGGCACAATCACGGCGACGATCAGCGGGCCATCGGGCTAACCGGCAGCAGCAGACGACGAAAAACGGAGGTGTTTCGGAGTGAACCGACCAGGGGCCGGTTCGCACACACTCTGAACTTCGGGACCATCTTGACCGACCACCGGAGCCGGTGTTTCCGCAGCCGCCATGGAGGGCTCGTGCCTTCATGGGTTCCCGACACCGGGAGCCTTCGCGGGAACTGTCCCTGCATATCTGTACCATACCGTCGATGAGCAGGTCAGAAGTTTGAAACTCAATCTATCATTTGAGGGTGACGTTGACGAGGTTGTCCGCATCCTCCGCCGCATCGGGAATCCGACGCTTGGCGGAAGGCCGGAGCCCCCCGGTGTGCCAACCGGGCCTCCCGGCCGTGGCGTGCCGGAAGCGGCCGCGGTTGCCGAATCGGAGACCGGGGCATTGCATACCGCTCAGCCGCCCGGTGGGTGGACGGAGAAACTGGCCGCCGACTTCGCGGCCGGGTTGGATCCCGTATCCAGGCGGGTGGTCCATCAAATCCGGGCAGCGGGCAACCATGGAATCCACCGACGCCAATTGTGTCAGCGCACTGCATTGACACCCGAGGAATTGCGCCGGCTACTAATCAGCATGAGTTATGAGGTCCGCAGGTTGCAGCGGAATCGGGGAACCGTGCTGTCGCGGCCAGTGGTGACCAACGTACCGTTGCAGAGATACTGGCTCGACGCGGATTTTGCCGCGGTGGCGACGACACCGATGTTTGGCGAGGAGGCACAGCGGGCCCACCCGTTCCGGCGCCGCAAACCCCAATCCACCCATTTTGGATGATCTTGGTGAGGGTATGAGGTTGCCGGCGCTGCCCGCCCTTGACCATGGCGTTGAAGATGACCCGGAGCCTCCGCACGCACGCTGTGGGGGCGACGCTCTCGACGCCCGGTGATCGATCGGATCACAACCTGCGATCAAAGGCGCTAGCGAGATTCCCTGGCTCGGCCGAACCCGCACGACAAGCTGGGCCAAGCGTCCGGGCGAGGTGGCTGCTGACTCGAAGCAAAGCGAAGGCTGCCGGTTTAAATCGATACGGCGTTAATCCTGGGCCGGGCCGCGCTCAGGGATACATTCAGCCATCGGGCAGACGGACATTGGGCAGACCGAATGGTGAAGTTGATGAGGGCGCCGGCGACGCTGAATGATGCGCCTGCTTTCCGGTGAGACAACATCAGCCCGTTGGTGAATTTCTTTCCGCAGCGGCGTTGACGAAAGGCCTGACCCGCAATCCGTGGAGCAAACTGCGCGCGCTTCAATTATTGGACGGGCGCACAAATATCACACGACAAGCAGATATGCCGCAGCCCTTGTGAGAATCACTCACACCCATCATAATCGCCGTTGGACCATATCCCATCTGCCGCGGCAAGGCCGGCCGGATTGAAACCCGACGCCGCGCCACCCAAGGGGAGACGAATTGACCACCGAAGACCACCGCGATGTGGAGATCAGGATACTGCGAGACCGCCTGTCCCGGCTGACCGAGGCCAGTCGACGCATCAACGAAAGCCTGGATTTCGACAAGGTTCTGCAGGGTGTTCTGGACTCGGTGAGAACCCTGACCGAAGCCCGCTACGGCGTGATCACCCTTTGCGACGGCGACGGACGGATCCAGGAATTCCTCTCCTCGGGTTTCACTCCCGAAGAGGCGGGGCAACTCTGGGAACTTCCCGAGGGTGCGGCATTCTTCGACTACCTCAGGAGGATCGATGCGCCACTGCGGGTAAGGGATTTTCACGGGTACATGCGCTCGCTGGGGCTGCCGGAGTTCCAGCCCCCGGTGGACGTGGGGCCGGCCATGCCCCTCATGGCCGCTCCGATCCGAAACGAGGGCGAGGTCGTCGGCATATTTTTTGTGGGGGAGAAGGAGGGAGGCGATGAGTTCACCGACGAGGACGAGGACACCCTGGCGTTGTTCGCCTCCCAGGCGGCGATGGTCATCGTCAACGCCCGGCGCCACCGGGAAGAGCAGCGGGCCAGGACCGACCTGGAGACGCTGATCAACACCTCACCGGTGGGAGTGATGGTGTTCGACGCGCGCACCGGAAGGCCCACCACATTGAACCGCGAGGTCCATAGAATTCTCGGCCACATACACACCGGGCCAAACGCGCTTGAGTCAGTCCTGGCGGCGGCCAGCATACGCCGGGCGGACGGGAGTGAAGTCTCCATGGAACCGCTCTCCCTGGCCCGGGCGCTGAGCGCCGGAGAAACGGTCCGTGCCGAGGAGGTCGTCATCCGGGTGCCGGACGGGCGCAGCGTGACGGTTCTGCTGAACGCCACGCCCATCCGTTCGGAGCGGGGCGAGGTCGAGAGTTTCGTCATAACACTGCAGGACATGACCCCGATCCGCGAGATGGAACGGCTGCGCGCCGAGTTCCTGGGCATGGTGAGCCACGAGTTGCGCACTCCGCTGACCTCGGTCAAGGGATCGGTGGCCGCCCTGCTGGATCCCGCAACAACCCTGAACCCCGCGGAGATGCAGCAGTTCCTGCGCATCATAAACACTCAGACCGACCGGATGCAGGCGCTGATCAGGGACCTGCTGGATGTGGCGCGCATCGAGACGGGGGCGTTGTCGGTGACGCCGGAGCCGGCCGACGTTGCCGTGCTGGTGAACGATGCCCGAACTTCATTCGTAAGCGCCGGCGGCGCCCACGCCCTCCAGATCGACCTGGCGTCGGACCTGCCCTGGGTCATGGCGGACCGCTCACGGATGGTCCAGGTGCTGGGCAACCTGATTGCCAACGCCGCCCGGCACTCCCCGGAGCTTTCCCCCATCGTGGTCAGCGCGTCTGCGGCTGACTTCCACGTTGCGATTTCCGTGTCCGACCGTGGCAGGGGCATTCCGGCGGAGAGCCTGCCCCACCTGTTCATGAAGTTCACCAAGGTGGAGGCCGACGACCAGGGCGGAGACACCGGGTTGGGTCTTGCCATCTGCAAGGGCATCGTGGAGGCCCACGGCGGGCGCATCTGGGCCGAGAGCGATGGCGCCGGCCTGGGAGCCCGCTTCACCTTCACGGTTCCGGTCGTCGAGGATAGCGGGTTCGTTTCACCGGCGCTCCCCTCATGGCGTCCATCGCGACCCCAGGAAGTCCCGGTTCGTGTTCTGGCCGTGGACGACGACCCCCAGGCCCTCCGTTACGTGAGGGACGCGCTGACCGGCGCTGGCTACCACGCGACCGGTACCGGCGACCCCAACGAGGTCATGCGTCTCTTGAGGGAACAGGGTCCGGAACTGGTTCTGCTGGACCTGATACTGCCGGGAACGGACGGCATCGAGTTGATGCAGGAAATACGGGAGGCGCAGGATATCCCGGTGATTTTCCTGTCCGCCTACGGGCAGGAGGAACTCGTCGCCCGTGCCTTCGACATGGGCGCCGCCGATTATGTGGTGAAACCGTTCTCGGCCACCGAACTGGCGGCGCGAATCAGGGCCGCACTCCGCCGGCAGGCCGCGCCTGAACCGGTCGCCCCTTACACGCTGGGTAACCTGGAGATCAATTACGCTGAACGGCGGGTGACCCTTTCGGGGCGAACGGTGAGATTGACCGCCATCGAATACCGGACGCTCATCGAGCTGTCCACCAACGCCGGCAATATCGTCACCTACGCCCAACTGCTGCGGCGGATTTGGGGTCAAGCCCAGGACGCCGACCTGCGTCCGATGCGCACCGTGATCAGCTCCCTGCGTAGACGCCTGGGCGACGATGCCGACAACCCCACCTACATCTTCACCGAACCCCGCGTGGGATACCGCATGGCTGAGGCCGTGGCGGATGACCGGAACTGACCAACTGTCTGGTGATGCCAAGCTGAGATCGTGGATTTTCCCGTGCTGTTATTGAGCGACGGCGACCACCACGTTCACCGGCGAGTGGGTCCATTCGCCACCCATCATTGTGGACGACGCTCACGGTACTCCGGTCTGAGGGAAGGTGCGTCGGTACGCCGATTGCATGGCGGACCCCACCACCCTGCATCAACGGACCGTGTCCAACGCGGTTGGGTCGGTGCCGCTGAGCGCCGGGGCAAGATGGGCATCGACAAAGTGGAGGATGATGATGGCCAGCCATCGCACGTTTTGTGGTTAAACCAAAGCCACGATGAAACGCTTGTTGCGCTATACTCGGCTGGACAGCCTGGACGGAGTTTATGATGACCACCTGGCAATTGCAGGACGCCCAGAATCGGTTCAGCGCAGTGGTGGAAGCCGCACTTGCCGGGGAGCCCCAGGTGGTCACCCGTAGGGGCAAGCCGGTCGTGGTAGTGGTCGGCTTCGAAGAATACCGGCGGCTATGCAGAAGGGATGCTGAGTATAGGCCCTCGTTCGTGGGCCAGTTGCTGGCCATTCCGAGAGGCAGCGGAGGCGACGGCTTCGAGCTACCGTGTCGTACCCGGGACTACACGTCCCGGCCCGTCGATTTCTGAATGTTTCTGCAAAATGGCTGGTCGGAGAGTGTGGCGCCCTCGTGCCATGACCGTATTCTCACGTTCGATGAGGCGGCAGCCAGGCGCTGGGGTCTGTTGCATGCGGAGTTGGGTTACACCAACTCCGAACTGCAGATTGCTGCCATCGCCTTGCATCGCGGCTTGACGGTGGTCACCCGTGACGTACGCGACTTCGCGCCCACCGGCGTTACGGTGCTGAACCCCTTCGCAGAAGCTGATGGCTGATCGTCTGGAGATGCTGCGCCATGGTCGGGAAGATCTTGAAGTCATGCCGCGCGAGCGTATGCCCAACGCCGAGGTGTGGGTGTGCGGCCGCAGCCGGGTGAATGATCGGTGTCATTCCGACAGTGATCTGGATCTGGCGTGGCGCAGTCCCACCCTGGGATCCCAGGGGTTGGAGCGCGTCGAACCGATGGCGCGGAGCAGTTGGTCGGTGCGAAAATACGTGCCCTGCCCACTGCGGCTGGTGATCCGTAACGGTATGACCGACATTCCGAGATAGGCGTGACCCAGCCTGCAAAAACATACACCCACCACTTCTGGGGCAAGTCGGACCGCAACGCCCCGGAGCGCATCCACCTGCTGGAGCATCACCTGGCGGACGTGGGCGCGTGCTTCGAAGCTCTGCTGAGACAGCCGCTGATCCGCCAACGCCTAGCGCATACCGCGGGCTGGAACGACATTGACGATGCCACGGTGGCGCGCCTGTGCGTGTTCGCCGCCCTGCACGACATCGGCAAAGTCAACGTCGGGTTCCAGACTCAGATCTGGCGGCGGGATGACTACCCCAATGGCGCCCGCCCACCCGGGCGCGCCGGACACACCCTGGACTTGATGCCGGTGCTGAATGGGAATGATCTCGCGACTTCCGATTGGTTCTGCGACGCGCTAGGTTGGTGGTGGGATGCCACGGAGACGTGGGACGACTGCGGTGGCGAAACAGTGTGCGGATTGCTGGTGGCGACGCTCTCGCATCACGGGCGGCCGCTGCAACTGGACGACGGGCGGTCCGAGAACCGGCGGTTGTGGCGACGCTACGGCGACCTGGACCCGCAGGAACAGGTCATCCGCATCGGCCGTTTGGTAAACGAGTGGTTCCCGGCCGCATTTGTTGTGGGTGGACAGGCTTTGCCGTCAACGCCGGAGTTCCAGCATCACTTCCTGGGGCTGTGCAATCTGGCGGACTGGATTGGCTCCAACGAACTCTGGTTTCCCTACGTCGATGAACCCAGAGACGACTACATTGACGTTGCTCGGGAGCGCGCGGGTCGAGCCATTGACAGTGTCGGCGTCGATTTGGTGGCCCAGCGGCAGAGTGCAGCCCAAGCTGGCGTCCCCGACCTTGCGGGTCTGTTCCCTCACATCGCGGAGGCCAACGCCATCCAAGCCGCCGCCTACGACGCCCCGCTGGGTGAACGGCTGGTCATCATCGAATCGGAGACGGGGTCCGGCAAGACGGAGGCGGCGTTGTGGCGCTTCGCCAGGCTGTACGAGGCGGGGTTGGTGGACGGTCTCTATTTCGCCCTGCCCACCCGGGCGGCGGCCAAGCAGATCTTTGACCGGGTGAACCGCTTTGTCGCCAACATGTTTCCAGAGGACACACGACCTGAGCCGGTGCTGGCGGTGCCCGGCTACCTGCGGTCCGGCGATGTCCACGGCCAGCGGCAACTCCATGACTATCAGGTGTGGTGGGACGACCACGCCGCCGACGGTCGCCGCTGGGCCGCCGAGAATCCCAAGCGGTTCCTTACCGCCCAGATCGCCGTGGGCACCGTGGATCAGGTGATGCTGGGGTCGCTGAAGGTGAAGAACGCCCACATGCGGGCCGCCGGCCTGGCCCGCAACCTGCTGGTGGTGGACGAGGTCCACGCGTCGGACGCCTACATGAGCGAGGTGCTGGCCGCCGTGCTGGATGCCCACCTGGGCGCGGGCGGCCACGCGCTGCTAATGAGTGCCACGCTGGGATCAACCGCCCGACATCGCTGGCTGGGTCGCGACGGTGCAGACGCGCCCACCCTGACCGATGCGATCGACGCCCCCTATCCCGCGGTGAGCACGTCGTCGCAGATGATTGACGCTGGAGAGAATGACCGGCGTAAGAACGTGAACATCCGGGCCGAGCCGGAGATGCGGGATTTCAGCGCGGTGGCCGCCCGGGCGCTGGCGGCGGCGCGATCCGGCGCCAAGGCGCTGGTGGTCCGCAACACGGTGGACTATGCGATCCGCACGCAGGAGGCACTGCTCGAAGCGGCCGGGCCGGATGACGCCGGATTGCTGTTCTCCGTCAACGGCATCCCCACGCTGCATCACGGCCGGTTCGCCGCCGTTGACCGGGAGATGCTGGACACGGAGATCGAGGGCCGTCTGGGACGTGGACGCCCCGCCGGTGGGCTGGTCGTGATCGGCACTCAGACTCTGGAGCAATCTCTGGACATCGACGCCGACCTGCTGATCACCGACCTGTGTCCCGCCGACGTGCTGCTCCAGCGCATCGGACGGCTGCACCGCCACCGGCAGAACGACGCCACCCGACCCGACGGCTACGCCGAGGCCCGTTGCATTGTGTTGACGCCGGGGGATGACCTTGCGCCGCTGCTGTCTTCCGGCGGGCAGAACGCCAACGGGCTGGGGCCCCACGGCGGGGTGTACCGCAATCTGCACGTCCTGGAGGCGACCCGCCGGCTGGTGGCCCAGCATCCCCAGTGGCGCATACCGGAGATGAACCGGGAACTGGTGGAGATGGCGACCCATACCGAGGTCCTGGAGCGGATCACCGCCGAACTGGGAGAGGGGTGGAGGGAACACGCCATCAGCACCGCCGGCGGCCATATCGCCGACGTTCAGACCGCACGCGGACACGTCATCCGGCGGGACAAATCGTTCTTCACCGACAACAGGGACGTGTCGTTCTCCAGCGACGACGAGCGGATACGCACCCGCTTGGGCGACGACCGAGTGGAAATCACGTTTCAACCGGAGGCCGTCAGCCCCTTTGACGCATCGCTCGCCATCGAACGCCTCGTAATGCCGGCGCGGTGGCTACCAGGGATCGAGCCGCCTGAATCGGTGAAACCCGCGCCGGCGGAGGGCGGCTTCGAGTTCCTCGTCGGCGACCGGCGCTTCCGCTACGACCGCCTGGGCCTGCGGCGGGTGTAGAGTTCAGCAACGTAGCACGGGCTGGTTATTCCAGTTTGCCGGCGGCATCGTCATAATCGCCGCCCCACACGCGCATGTCTAAACCGGATTCTGTGTGCGGACTCGGCGAAAGGAACCAACGATGCTGAATATTTTGAGTGAACCCGTTGTCCGTTTGACCAATTCTACGGGTACGCAATCGGCGTCGCTGCCCGACGTCTATGCCGCGCTGGTGGCTGACGAAGTGGAGGCATTCCCCGCTCTGCGGCCTCACCAGCGCCACGCCTGGCACGCCTTCCTGGTGCAACTGGGAGCAATGGCGATGCACCGGGCCGGCGTCAGCGAACCGCCTGCGGACGCACCGGGATGGTTGGCGCTGATCCGCGGGCTGACGTCCGATTACCCCGACGGCGAACCGTGGCATCTGGTGGTAGACGACATTACCCAACCCGCTTTCATGCAGCCGCCGGCATCGTCGCCAGACCTGGAGAAGGACTTCAAAAGCGTGGTGGCGACGCCCGATGAGCTTGACATGCTGGTCACGTCCAAGAACCACGACCTGAAGTCGTCTGCGGGAGCCCAGGCCAGCGCAGACGACTGGATCTTCGCGTTGATCACTCTGCAAACGATGGAAGGCTTCGGCGGCGCCGGCAACTACGGCATCTCCCGCATGAACGGCGGGCTGGGCAGCCGGCCGGCGTTCTCATTGGCGCCGCCGGGAGGTCCGGGCGCGCACGTGAAACGGGACATTGAGGCCCTGCTGTCAGACTACCCGGTGGCTACCGGGAGACACGAATTGCTGTGGCTGTTGCCGTGGGACGGGGCCAGCGCTCAGCGTCTGCTGCCCACCGAACTGGCTCCGCTCTATATCGAAGTCTGCCGGCGCACCCGGCTGCGACGCGATGAGTCCGGCAACATCCACGCCATCAGGACCAGTTCCAAGGCCGCCCGGATCGAGGGCAAGGACATCAAGGGTCGCACCGGCGATCCCTGGACTCCGCACAACCCGAACCGGGACGGCCTGCCACTGACTCTCGCTGGCGGTGGTTTCAACTACAAACGCGTGCAGGAGTACCTGGCGGTCTGGGACTCCCCCGACCTTCTGAAGCCGACCGCTGCAGAACGGCAGTCAGATGAGACCATGCAACTGGTGGCTCGCGGCATGGTGCGAGGCCAGGGGAAAACCGAGGGCTATTTCGAGCGCAGCATCCCCGTGCGCAGCAAGACCCGGAATGCGATGACGCGCCGGACCGGCCGCGACAGCATGGCCGACCTGGGCGAACTGGCGAAAAGGCGCATCGATCGTATCGCCATTGTCCAGCGCATCCTCAGCCATGCGATCCAGACCTTCGCGGCCCGGGGCGACAGCGATAACGTCAGCCCGGAACATCGCCAGTTGGCACGCCCCTGGTTGAACCGCCTGGATGAGGTAATCGACGAACGCTTTTTCGATGATCTACAGGACGAGTTTGAGGTCGATGGTGATCCCGCCAGGGAAACCATACACTACGAGTGGCTGCGCAACTTCGTGGTGCCACAGGCCCGACGCATTCTCGGTGACGCCACCGACTCGCTGCCCTGTCCGTCCATCCACCGTTACCGCGCCCGCGAGAACGCCACCGGGCTGTTTGAAGGCCGGCTGCGCGGCAACGGCGGGTTGCCCTTCCTGTTTGACGATCCCCAGGAGAACAACGCATGACCACCACCGTTACCGAAGAGAATCCGGCTGACGCGGCGGAGCCAGTCAGTCGCTCGTGGGGCGATATTGCCTTTCGATTGGCCGGCCAGGTGGCAGGTTTGCCTGACCACGACCGGGGCGGTTTCGCCGGACTGCGCCGCATGGACCCCGACGAGCCCGACACCGCGGCCTTCTGGCGGCTGATGGCCCGCGAGGACCTTTTGGGCATCCCCGAGGTTGAGCGCAAGTGGGGCCTGATCCTCCACGGCATCGCCCTGATGACGCGCACCTCGGGCGACGACGTAGCCAGCCGCTCCGCACACGACGGCCGTATCCCCGTGGGCCGTGCGCTCTATGACAACGGTTACAGCGAAACCCGGTTCAATCGGCTGCTGACGGCGCGGGGCGATATGCTGCGCGTCCTGCTCACCCGGATGTTCCGGATGCTCGCTGCCGATCAGGCGACCTTCGACTGGCGGGAGATGGCGACGTACATCCTGAACGAGGGATACGACGACGAAGCCGCCGAACGAAATCGCCGCCGCATCGCCCGCGAGTATTACCGGGCCGAGCGACGCGGTTCCCAATCATCATCAGCATAGCCACAGGGAGACCATCAATGACCACCCCCAGATTTTTGCAGATACACACCCTGCACTCATACCCCGCCGCGCTGCTCAACCGCGACGACTCGGGACTGGCCAAGCGGATGCCCTTCGGCGGCGCGGTGCGCACCCGCATCTCGTCGCAATGCCTCAAGCGGCACTGGCGCGTTGCCCAGGATGAGTTTGCGCTGCGCAGTATTGACGGCGCCACATCCGCCCTGCGTTCCCGCAACATCGTGGAGCGCAAGGTATTCGACCCCATGCGCGGCACGGACGGCGTGACCGAGGAAGTCCTGACGGCGGTGGAGAACGCCTTCAACGTGGGCGTGTACGGCAGCAGCGGCACCACCGAAACCGGCCGTCAGCCACTGCTGCTGGGCCTGCCCGAGGTCGAGTACCTTCAGCAGAAGGCCGCCGCCATCTGCGCCGAGCATCCCGACGACGCCAAGGCCGCCGGCGATGCCGCCACGTTGCTTTTCAACAACCGTCGCGGCGAGGGCAACAATTTCGCCGCCTTTCGCGACTCCGCCCGGCTGCCCGGCGGACTGGAGGGCGCCCTGTTCGGCCGCATGGTTACCTCGGATCCCGGCGCAAACATCGATGCGGCTATCCACGTTGCCCACGCCTTCACCGTCCACGCCGAGGAGAGCGAGAGCGACTACTTCTCGGTGGTGGACGACCTGCAGCGCGAGGACGAGGACGCCGGCGCCGCCCACATCGGCGACATGGAATTGACGGCCGGTTTGTTCTACGGCTACGTGGTGGTGGACGTGCCCGGTCTCGTGTCCAACCTGGAAGGCTGCGACGCCGGTGAGTGGGAGAGCGCCGACCGGGAACTGGCCGGCAAGGTCGTTGAGCACCTGACCCACCTGATCGCCACGGTGTCGCCGGGGGCCAAGCTGGGGTCCACCGCGCCCTACGCCTGTGCCGACCTGATGCTCATCGAGGCCGGCAGCCGACAGCCCCGCAGTTTGGCCAACGCCTACCGGGAGCCGGCCCGGGCGCGCATCGAGGCCGCCACCGAGAAGCTCGCCGGTCATCTGGGCAAGCTGGACGCAGCCTACGGCGGGAAGGAAGTCCGCCGGATCATGTCGGTGGAGGACTGTGACATACCCAACGCCGACCGCCTGTGCCTGGACGACCTGGCGGCCTGGGCGGCCGACGCGGTGCGAAACGGTACGGCGGTGTAGCCATGCGGCACCTGATCATCAACCTGGAAGCGCCGCTGATGGCATTCGGCGGCGAGACCATCGACAACCTGGGCGTGATCCGGCCCTTTCCGGCCGTGTCCATGCTCACCGGCCTGCTCGCCAACGCCCTGGGATGGCGACGGGTGGAACGCCAGCGACACCAGGACCTGCAGGATCGCATCGTGATGGCGGCCCGCATCGACCGGGAACCGGCCAGCGGCGTCCGCATGACGGACTATCAGACTGTCAAGATGGGAGATACGGTGGACCTGGCCGTGAGAAGTGGCCACTGGGTGGTTGGCTGGACTACGCGGGGTGAACCTGACACGCGAGCCGGTGCTCTGGGCGCAGCCGGTAGTGGTCCTTTCACTCACCAACGTTGGCGCGACTACTACGCCGACATGCGCGTCTCGGTGGCGCTGCGGCTGGAACCGGCGGACGACGCGCCTGACCTGGACGAACTGGCGCAGGCGTTGCGCGAACCCGCCCGCCCCCTGTTCATCGGCCGCAAGCCCTGTTTGCCGTCCGCCCCGCTGTACGGCGGCTTCGCCGAGGGCGATACCGTGCTGGCCGCCCTGCTCAGCGTGGCTCCGGCGGATGATCCTCGCGGTGAGCCCTGCCGGCTCCAGTGGCCCCGGGGCGAGGGAGTGGACGAAATCGATGCGAACCGGACACACATGATCACCGACCAGCGCAACTGGGTCTCCGGACTGCACGGCGGCGGCCGCTGGGTGTGCGAGGGAACCGTTGAACGCAGCCGGTGGATGGAGGTGGCAGCGACATGACGGAAACGTTGCAAATGGCGCGGGCGGAGATCAACGTGCGGGACTTCCAGCGCTGGATGGGGATGCGCCGCCTCCAGGACCCCGACCATGGGATGCATTGCCTGCTGACCGAGTGCTTCGGCCGGGACCTGGCGCCCCGGCCCTTCCGCGCCATCTTCCCCAGGGGAGGCTCGCGTGGGTGCCTGTACGGGTACGGCTCCGCCGGCGCGGACGACCTGCGCGAGGCGGCCGGAGCCTACGCCGACCCGCTGCAGTGCCGGATCATCCCGCCCCACAGCATCGACAGCAAACCCATGCCCGAGGGATGGACGGCGGGCAAGCGCCTGGGTTTCGAGGTGCGGGTGCGCCCCATCGTACGGCGCACCGACAAGGCCGATGCTCGACCGGGCAAGGAGTGGGACGCCTTCCAACTGGAGGCGGAACAACATCCCAAGGGGAAGATGCTCCGCACCCGTGAGGAGGTCTATACCGACTGGCTGCGAAAACAGCTTGAGGGTCGCGGAGGCGCCGTGCTGGAATCGGCGACGTTGGCATCGTTCCAGCGCACGCGAGCCGTCCGCAAACCGCGCAGCCGGTACAGTGAGGGGCCCGACGCGCTGATGCGGGGCACCCTTGAGATCACCGACGGGTCGGCCTTCGTCA
>CAZCZB010000078.1:0-13847 GCA_964502995.1 uncultured Dehalococcoidia bacterium | reverse complement strand
CTGGCCGAACAGTTCCCGGTTGGGTTTGTGACGGGTGCGTGTGAGAGTATCCGCCAGCAGGGATGCCACCAGACTGTTCACCGAGCTGATCAGGGCCAGGGTCAGCGCGGGTTGCAACGCGGACAAAAGCAGATCCGGCGCCAATTCCGGCAGGTAAAGCTCAGGCAAGCCCTCCGGCAGCCTCCCAATCGTGGGGGCATCTCGCAGCCACAGCGCCGCCAACGCCGTTCCGACAACCAGGGCCAACAGCGGGCCGGGAACGAAACGTCCCAGCCGTCGCGGCCAGAACACGCAGATCGCCAGGCACACCCCGCCTACGACCACGGCGTGCAAATTCAGACCGATTACCGCTCCCGGCCAGGCGCGGATGATGCCGAGCAGACCCCCGGGCGCAGGGGGAGCGCCGAGGAAGGGCAACGTCTGGATGATTATGATGAGCAGGCCGATGCCGGACGTAAATCCAGCGATCATGGAATACGGGGTGTAGTTGATAAACCTGCCGACTCGCAGGAGCCCCAATCCAATCTGGATTACGCCGGCAAGCATCACAATGGTGAACGCTTCGGACGCGCTCTCCGCATGCTGCGTGAGCACGATCATCATCGCCACCGTCATCGCGGCGGTGGAGTAGGCAATCCGGGCCGGCGTCCCGCCAAAGATGGAGGCGCAAAACCCAACGGCGATTGCCCCGTACATGCCGGCTACGGGCCCCAGTCCCGTGGCGACGCCATAGGCCAGCGCCATCGGGAGCACCGTGGCCGCGGTGGTCACGCCGCCGAACAGATCCCCCGGAAGCCTGGAGAACTGGTAGGGAAACCGCACCGGGAAGGGTCAGTGTGACGGTAATGTCACGCGCAAATGTGGCGGGACAGCGCTAGCGGCCGGAACGGATCCAGTCCGCGACGCGCTCGCCAATCATGATCGTGGTGCAGTTGGTGTTCGCCCTGATGCAGTCCGGCATCACCGAGGCGTCGGCCACGTGCAGATTTTCCAGTCCATACACCTTGCAATGCTGATCGACGACGGCCATGGGGTCGTCTGCCGTCCCCATCTTGCAAGTCCCCGAAATATGCTGCGAGGTGCTGACCACGCTTTTCAACCAGTCGTTCAACGCTTCGTCGCTGCCCAGGTCTTCGGGTTTGGGATCGAGAATCTCGTCCGCAATGTCCTGGTAATGCTCGTTACCCAACAGGTCAACGCACAACCGAACCGCCTCGCGCATCCGCGACAGGTCGAACTCCTCCTGGAAGTAATTGTAGTTCAGCTGCACCTGTTCGTGCGGGTCAGTGCTGGCCAGTTTCAAACTGCCGGATCCCACCGCCAACTCCAGGATGCAGGTGAATCGGATTCCCTCTGCTTCAAGCGGGTCTCCCGCAATGGGGGATGAGAACGACGACTGCATGATCTGTATGTCGTTGCGTAGATGGCTGCCCGTCGCGGTGTACCGCAACGCCACCTGGGTGCGCGGGGCCGCCGGGTCCAGCGGGAAGTCTTCCTTTACCTTTACGGGCACTCGGATATTGGGATGGTCCCGCAGGTTTTGTCCCACTCCAGGAAGCTCATGCACCACAGGTATGCCCATTTCACGGAGATGGTCGGCAGGACCGATGCCCGACAACAGCAAAAGTTGTGGTGATCCGATGGCGCCCGAACTGAGAATGATATCGTCGGCCTCTACGGTGAACACCTCGCCGCCGCTCTCGACCTCGACTCCAACGGCTTTCTTATCCTCGAACACGATTCGGCGGCAGGTCACATTGGGACGGATGGTCAGATTCAACCGGTGCCGCGCCTCGCGCAGGTAGGTGATGGACGTGCTCATCCGAACCCCGTTGGGGTTGTTCATCGGGATTGGGCCCACGCCCCCCGAATCGGGATGGTTCATGTCCGGATCGTCCGGATATCCGGCGGACCGGGCGGCGTTCCAGAACGCGACCTGCGCCGGCAGCCAGTCGTCCCGTCGGTGCCGCCGCACCGGAATCGGCCCCGTGTTCCCGTGGAAGTCGTCGGTGATGTCGGTGTCGGTTTCCAGCTTCCGGAAGTACGGGAGGCAGTCGGAGAATTTCCACTCGTCGTTGCCCAACGCCGCCCAAGCGTCATAGTCCTCGGGGACGCCGCGCAGCAGCACCTGTCCGTTGATCGCCGACGACCCTCCGACAACGCGGCCCCTGGGAACGGGCATCGGGTTCTCCTGCCCGGGGTTGTTCGCCCAGAACGTCCAGTTGTGGGGCGCGTTCACGGCCGAAGCAGTCTGGTCATAGCCATACTTGAGGTCGTCAGGGTACAGTTCGAAATCGGGATAGTCCGGGCCGGCTTCCAGCACCAGCACCGAGCGGTCCGGGTCTTCAGAAAGGCGCGCCGCCATGGTGCAGCCCGCCGAACCCGCTCCAATGATGATTACGTCGTACTTCATTGGCTGGCTCTCCTGATTGGCATAGTGAGAATTGGTTACGCCAGATTATCGCCCCAAACTTGATTGGTCGCAAGGGGAAGCCGTCATCCGCACTGTACCACAAGGCTTTCGATTTCCCAACGATGGGCTATTGCGATATACTGCGCCCAACTCAAACAGGCGGAATTTCGGGTGGTTTTCCGTACCGTTGCACGGCCAATTAACCGATTCCGTCACTGTCAGGAACAGTTTCAAGAGGAGTTTTATCATGCAGTTCGGACTGCTTTACGAATGTCAGCGCCCGTTCGAGGGTACTGAAATCGATTGGAACGCCCTTTATAAGGAAACGCTCGAACAGTGTGAGCTGGCCGACCAGGTGGGGTTTGACAACCTCTGGTTTGTGGAGCACCACTTCCTGACCGGCTTCTCAGGTTCGCCGTCGCAGGACGCCATGTTCGGCGCCCTGAGCCGCATCACCAAGAACATCCGCATCGGTTACGGCGTGTGCATCCTGCCTTACCATCACCCGGTTCGCGTGGCCGAGCGCGTCGCCCTGCTCGACCAACTGACCGATGGACGCATCGAGGTTGGCACCGGTCGCTCCAACGCCTACGAGCAGACCGGCCTGGGCATCGACCCTCGGGATACCCGTAATCTTTGGAACGAGTCCATCAGCATGTTGCCCAAGATCTGGACTTCCGACGAGTACGAATATGAAGGCGAGAACTGGAGCGTCCCCAAGCGCCGTGTGCTGCCCAAGCCTTTCCAGCAGCCGCACCCGCGCCTCTATCTGGCCTGCACCTCCGAGGACAGCTTCCGCTTGGCCGCACAGAAGGGCATCGGTGTCCTGTCGTCCGCTTCGTACGCCGTCGAAGTGCTGAAGGAAAAAGTGCAAATTTACCGCGACGCCCTTAAGGACTGCGAACCCGTCGGTGAGTTCGTCACCGAGTTCTGGGGCAACAACGTTCACGGTTTCTGCGACGACGATGACGATTACGCCAAGGAATTGGCCGCCGAGTCCATGAAGACCTTCTTCGGGCCCGACAAGCCCTACATCGCCGGTCGCATCGGCGCCTACGAGGAACTCCTTGAAGCGTGGGGCGGCGTGCCCGACCACCTGTCGGCCGACTTCAGCCGCTGGCTGCGACAATCCGACGAAGAGCACCAGCAGTTGGCCGAGAACGTCGGCCTCTCATTGGACGCTGGCCCCGGCGCTGCCCGCGCCGCCATCGCCCAGTTGGATGGCAAGACTCTGTCCGACCGCGGCGTCATCATCGCCGGCAACCCCGAGTCGTGCATCAAGACCTGCCAGATGTACGAGGACATTGGCGTCGACCAGGTCATGCTCATCATGCAGACCGAGACCATCCCTCACGAAAAGGTGATGAAGTCCATCGAGAAGTTCGGCAAAGAGGTTATTCCGGCGTTCCGTAACGGCAACGGCTCCAAGTAACCCCCGGTCGCGTACGCTATCGTAGGGGCGGGTTTAGCACCCGCCCCCAATTTTTGCCCTCGAGACTGCCATGACCATGCCAACCGATCGGCCGCCCGTCAAGTTCAACGTTCGGGTCAACCAGTATCGTTACTCCTACGAGAACCTGCAGCGGATCTGGATGGAAGCCGACCGGCTGGGTTACTACTCGGCCAGTCTGTTTGACCTGCTCAACGCTGATGCTCTGGAGTGTTGGACAACCCTCACCGCTCTGCTGGCCCAGACCCGGCGCATCCGGGCCGTGCCGATGGTATTGGCCAACCCCTATCGACATCCTGTGCTCACTGCCAAGATGGTTGCCACCCTTGATGTAATCAGCGGCGGTCGCATCACCCTCGGCATCGGAGCCGGCGGCAGCGGCAGCGACACCCGCGCCGGCGGCCTGTCGTTCCCCTCCACCCGGCAGCGCTGCGAAATGCTGGAAGAGTCGGTGCAAATTATCCGAATGCTGTGGACCGAATCGTCAGTGGCGTTCGACGGACACCACTATTCCATTGCCGGCGCATCGGTCCGACCCAAACCCTTGCAGCAACCGACCCCGCCAATCCTTGTGGGTGGCCACGGCCCGCGCCACGTGCTGCCCACGTTGGGGCGCATCGCCGACATCTGCAACGTGGGAAATAACGACACCCTCGCGGATCATCGAGGTTATCAGAGTATCGTGTACGGCGCTGCCGATGCTGCCGGCCGTGACCCATCGTCAATCGAATGGACCCACAACTCAGACTGCGTTATCGCTCCGACCCAACGCGACTACGACACATTGGTGGCTCAATTGGCGGACGCGGCAGGAATGACCGCGACCCGGTACCAATCCGAACGGCTGCGAAACACCCTTTCCGGAACCCCGGAGCAGGTGGCGGAACGAATCAACGAGTTCGTCGAGTTCGGTATTCGGTACTTCTTCATCGTGTTCCCGGACGGCGCGCCCAACGAAACCCTCGCCCTGTTCGCTGACGAAGTGATGTCAAAGTTCAACTGATCGCCGGATTTTCGATCTGTTGAGATGGCGACAATCGCTGCTGCCCCAGCATCAGGTACAAGGCAGCGCCAATCAGGCTTGCTATCATGGCTGCTATGAAAAACGCGGTGTACACCCCTGCCACCGCGTCGATATAACCAAGGTAGCCGGCCAAGGGTGGAGCGGCGGACGATGCCACCCAGGCAATTATGAATATAGTTACGGTGATCATCCCAAAACTCCGCCGGCCAAAATAGATTCCCACCGCGGCGATGGCCGGCGCCGTTCCCATTCCCGACGCCACGCTGAGCAAAACCGCCGCTTGCAACAATACATGCTCGAACCCGGGCAACAACACGGCCATACTCACTGCTTGGGCAACCGGCGGCTATCAGCATCCACAATTTACGCGACTGCATCGCTTCACGCCATGGGTAATCGGGAATGTTTGCCGTTGGAGCCGGAGCCAACCCATCGGGATGCTCTCCCCAATCCTCGGGACAATTCCGCATGGCCCGAACCAGCGGCAACGCCGCCGCCAGTATCGCCGCGCCTCACACTACTGTCAGCAATTGCCAGTCCACGACCAGCAACGACAGGGACATCAATGGGCCAACGGCGACTCCGGCGATTCCCACTCCGAAAAGCATCAATGCCAACGCCAGGACCAGCCGTTCACGGAACCGGTTGTTCAGCATCGTTACTGTTGGAACATAGGCGCCGATCAACCCAAAGGCGCCCAAGCCAGGGATCGCGGCTGCCAGGACACTCGGAGCGGGAATCACCGCCAACAACGCGACCAGCCCCACCAACGGCAACCCGATTTGAGCCATCCTCCCCGGGCCCCGGCGGTCGGCCTCCCAACCAGCAAGCCACAGGGATGCCAACCCACCAAGCGCGTAAGCCGCAATGACTAATGCGACCCAGGGCGGACCAAACCCCTAGCCCTGGTGGGCCCGGCTGCTCCACGCTGTTCCAATCAACCCATCGCCGAGCTCGCGCCCCACGAGAACTATGAGGAATTCAATAACGACCAGTCGACAGCCGTAGAACACTCTGCCGCCGGTAGCGCTGCGGGCGAACTCTGATAGCCGATCAGGCATCCCCCGCCGTGCGGCGCCTGTCGGATCGGTCAATCGTAGTCCCAGTTCAATTCGACGCTCTCGTTCCCCTGGCGACCAGACGACGCACGTCCGCCTGCCGACGCTGGGTTGGCGACAACCTCGGATTCCCCAGGATCAGGAACATCAAGGAGCCAACCGCGCTCACGGCTGCGATGGTGGCGAACGGCAACGTGTACGTGCCGGTGATGCTGTCCCGCATCCACGCGATGTATGGCACCACTATGATAAACATGACGTTCATCGGTATCATTGAGATTCCGGTGATGCGAGCGAAATTGCTACGTCCGAAGTACACTCCACGAATGGAGGTTGTCAAAGGCGTGCGCCCCCCGAATCCAATACCCATCAAGATGGCGAACAGGAAGAACGTCGGCAGGGTTTCTGCAAACAGAAGCACACCCACCGCTATCGATTGCAGGAAAGAGAACGCGAAAATGGCGATGCGGATGGGAATGCGATCACCAACCATGCCGCCGATTACCATGAACGCGGTGGATACTGCGGTCTGCACCGAAATAACCAAACCCACCTGCACCAGATCAAATCCCCGCTCGACCATTACCAACCCCAGGTAGGTCATCACACTGATTATGATGATCGACGAGCTGGCGTGCCCCATCGTGATCAACCAGAACGCCCGGGTGCGGATGGCTTCCTGCCAGGAGTATTCCGGAGCGACCGCGCCGCCGTTGGCTGATCGCCGGGTTCCGGACTCTTGAACCGTGTCAGGATCGATTCCATCGGGATGGTGCCCGTAGTCCTCAGGGCGGTTGCGCAACAGGAAAGCCAGCGGGAAAGCCAGCACGATGGCAACGACGCCCACCACTAGCGCGGTATTCTGCCAACCCAACCGGCCGGGAATCTCCGCGGCGGACTGGGCGTCCCATCCCATCATCCAGGCCATCAACGGAACAATCACGACTCCGCCGAGCCCAAAGCCCAGCATGGGAATCGACATGGCGGTCGAGCGACGCAGACGGAACCAGTTGTTCAACGCCGCGTTGGCCGGCAGCCAGGAACCCAGACCCGAACCAAGGCTGATGACGATGAACGCCACATAGAACATCCATAGATTGGCCGTGCGACTGAAAATCAGGAACCCGAGGCCAAATACCACCAGTCCGATGAACACCATCTTCCGGGGCCCAAGCTTGTCCACCCCCCATCCGGCGATCGGTCCCATCACCGTCCCTTCCACCCGGGTCAGCGTAAACGCCCAGGAGAGTTGCGTGGTGGTCCAGCCGAACTGCCCCTGCAACACCGGCATCCACAGCGAAAGCGCCTGGAAGAGCGGGACGGTTCCTATGACCATGATGATGGCGCCGAATACCGCCAGCCACCAACCGTAAAATACCCCCCGTATCAGGCGCATTGGGTGGGCGAGTTCACGCGCTTGCAACAACTGAAAGATTCCTGAGGGGATTACGATAATCGCCAAGCCATTGGCGATTTCGCATAACATTGGCGGTTATTATACTCCACTTCCCTTATTATCAGTGTTTCCCAGGTGTTACGTGTTTTCAGATTCGCGCCGGTTTCTGCGCGTCCTGGCTGACAATGCGGCCTTGCCTTATGGCTGACCGGCGTACTGTACTGTGCATACGTTCGACACGCGGACAGCGGGAAATGAGCGTGTTCCCAGTGGTTTGGCTTTCAACCCAGTGTATGGGGCATGGCCCGCAGTCGTCCGCAACGTCAATCAGGTTTCAAGGGATTCAGGAGAAAACGGTCCAAACCGCTGCGGGTTGGTTCCTGCGGCAAAAGTCGGAACTTTCTGCACATTGACCCAAGCTTGCGGCCGCTTCATTCCGCGGCATGGCCGGGACCTATACGGCGAGTGTCACCATCGCTCCACGAGGGTCGCCTGACCCAAAACGCTCGATCGGAGCCCGTTCCGGGAATACCCTGGTTCGGCCCAACGATCGGCGCAACGGGAACCGAATGGCGGTCAGCACGTGGAATCCCAGGACGCAAATGGCAAACAACGCTCTCGGACCGTTGCGCCGACAGCCTGAATCCCGGAAACCTGCAGGGCGCTAATCAAACCAACAGGAGGTAATTCAGGAAGCAATCGAACAAAATCCCCCTTCAGGCACGAAGGGGGATTTGTAAATATAACAACCGCGATGTTGCAGATGTCCTCTAGTCGTAGAGATGGCAGGCCGTGGCATGACCTGGGCTATATTCTCGCAGCACGGGAGTGTCGCTGGAGCACCGTTCCAGAACGAATGGGCACCGGGGATGGAAAGCGCAACCGCCCGGAGGATTGAGTGGAGACGGCACTTCACCCGTAAGAACGATTTCCTCTCGTTGCTGGCGGGGGTGGGCCGGCAGCGATGCGGAGATCAGAGCTTTCGTGTATGGATGCTGCGGGTCGGTGAACAATTCCACCGGCGGCGATTCCTCCACGATCTTTCCCAGATACATCACGCCTACCATGTGGCTCATGTACCGAACGGTGGCGAGGTTGTGCGCGATGAGCAGGTAGCTCAATTCGTAGGTCGATTGCAACTCTTTGAGCAGGTTCAGGATTTGAGCACGTATGGACACGTCCAGCGCGGATACCGGTTCATCCAGCACGATCAGCTTCGGTCGCGTTGATAGCGCTCTGGCGATGGCGATGCGCTGACGCTGCCCTCCGCTGAATTCGTGGGGGTATCGTTCAGCGTGGAATGGATGCAGACCGACCACTTGCAGCAATTCCTGCACCTGGGCGCGCACGGCTGAGCGACTCAGCCGCTGGTGAGTTACCAGTGGTTCCGAGATAATCTGGTCAACCCGCATGCGTGGGTTCAATGAACTCCACGGGTCCTGAAAAACTGCCTGTACCGACGAGCGGAAGTTCCGCCGTTCGGCGCCGGTGAATTGGTGCATCGGGCGGTCATCGAAATATATGCTGCCGTCCGTGGGCTTGTCGGCCATAAGCAGCATGCGGCTGGTGGTGGTCTTACCGCAACCGGACTCACCAACCAGGCTGTAGGTCTGGCCCTCCATGATGTTGATCGATATTCCATCGACCGCTTTGACCGTGCCCGTCCGCTTGCGCAGCAGGTTGCCGCGAAAAATGGGGAAATGTCTCTGGATGCCCTCAAGGCGTACCAGGGCGTTTCCGCCGGTGGCGGTACCGGCTCCATTGGTTGCAACTGTGGTTGCCATGTTATTCGGACCTCCAGCAGCGTGAGGTATGTCCCGGCGCAACCGTGAACTCCGTTGGATATTCGCTGCATCTGTCAAAAGCGTGGGGACACCGGGGCGCGAATGAACACCCCTCGGGCAGTGCGTCCAATGACGGCGGCTGCCCCTCAATTGAAGGAAGCATGTCGACGTCCGTGTCAAGATCGGGCACTGATTGCAGCAACGCCTCGGTATAAGGATGCGCGGGCCGGTCGAACATGTCCTCTACATCAGACTGCTCCACGATCCTGCCGGCGTACATCACGGCAACCCGGTCGCACATGCGGGCCACGATTCCAAAGTCATGGGTGATGAAGATGATCGCCGCCCCCGTCTGTTCCTGAATGTCCTTGAGCAGTCGCAGGTATTGCAACTGGATGGTTGCATCCAACGACGTCGTGGGCTCGTCGGCGATCAGCAGGTTGGGGGCTCTTGCGATCGAGATCGCACCGACCACGCGCTGACGCATTCCGCCACTCATCTGGTGAGGGAAGTTGGTCAGGCGGTCTTCGGGTGCGGGAATTCGTACGTTGGCCAGCAGTTGGGCTGCGCGCTGTCGCAATGATCGCCTGGGCTCGTTATATTCCAGCTTGAGGGTTTCGACCAATTGGTCGCCTACCGTAAACACTGGGTTCAGAGAGGTGAGCGGGTCCTGCATCACCATGCAGATCCCCGACCCACGAATCTCACGCATTTCCCCCCGGCTCTTCTCCAGGAGGTTTTCGCCCAGGTAATTGATCGAACCGCCGACAATGCGACCGGGGTGCGGGACCATCCCCAGGATCGACCAGGCAGTCATGCTCTTGCCTGAACCGGACTCGCCAACGATGCCCAGGGTTTCGCCGCGTTTCAGGTCGAAGCTGATCCCATCGACTGCTTTCACGACGCCGGTGCGGGTGAAGAAGTGGGTCTGCAGGTCTTGTACCTGGAGGATATGATCGTCAGTCATTTGCCACCTGTCGTTGGCAGCTTCCGACCCGATCCAGCGTCGCACCTGCGGCGTTTCTCACGCCCGCGGGTGTCCAACCGTCTATCCGGATCGCCGCAACTTGGGATCCATATAGTCGCGGAGCCAATCGCCAAAAAAGTTGAACGCCAGCACCACAATCGTAATCGCAAGTCCGGGGAATAGCGACAGCCACCAAACATCAAGAATTACTTCTTGTCCCTCGGCCACCATTATACCCCACGCTGGCGCTCCCGGAGACAAACCCAACCCGAGGAAACTCAGGGCGGCTTCCAACAGAATGATCTGTCCGACCATCAGGCTGGTGATCACCATCAGCGTGTTTGCGACGTTTGGGAATATGTGGCGCCACAGGATAACCGGCGGCTTCACTCCGGTTATCTTGGCCAAAGTGACGAAATCGTAGCCTTTGACGGTCAAAACGTCACCGCGGATCATCCGGGCGAAGCGGGCCCATACGGTCAGCAGGACCGCCAGAATTATTGCCGGCGGCCCGGGATCCATGATCACGACCACTACCAGCGCCAGCAGAATGGTGGGGAATCCCAACGCAGCATCGGTGATACGCATCAGTATGGCGTCCGCCCAACCACCCCAGTAGCCCGACACCAGGCCGACTACCGTGCCGATCACGGCCCCGAGGGTGAGCGCGACGACGCTGATTTGCGCCGTGGTGCGAGCGCCGTAGATGAGCCGGCTCACCATATCCCGGCCCAGCACGTCGGTTCCCAAAATGTGGCTGCTGTTGGCAAACGGCGCCAACTTGCTGTTGAGGACGTTCAGGCTCTCCGGATCGTGGGGGGCCAGCCAATGCGCAAACACGGCGCAAATCAGCAGTATCAGCAAAACAGAGATTGGGATCCACGGCAGCCGCTTCTCGGCGAGCTTCTGACGCCAGGTAAGCGCGGGTTGCGAGGTTTCCAACACCAGGTCAGTGGTTGCCATAACGTCGGTTCCTGATCAGCCTCAGTGCCTGATCCGCGGGTCGGCGTACACGTAGAGAATGTCTACGATCAGAGCAGTCAAAATGTAGAAAAACGCAGAGGCCATCACTGCGGCTTGCACCACGGGGAAGTTGCGCTGCAGCACTCCGTCCAGCATCAATCGCCCCAATCCGGGCCACGCAAACACCTGCTCGACCACGATTGCGCCGTTGAGCAGGCCGGCCAAACTGATGCCGCTGAAAGTGAGTATTGGTATCAGGGCGTTGCGCAAGGCGTGCTTCCACACCACCATGCCGTCTTTCAAACCCTTGATCCGGGCGAAACGGACATAGTCGCTGTCCAGCACCTCCAGCATGCTTGACCTGCCCAGCCGCATGATTCCGGCCATGATCGACCACGCAAGCACGAACGCGGGGAGAATGAAGTTCTCCGGCCCTTCTCTGCCGTATGTGGGCAAAACTTTGAGGATTGCCCCGAACAGGAGGATCAACATGATGGCGACCCAGAATTGAGGCGCCGCCATGCCAAGCACAGCGAACAGTTTGCCTGATTTGTCGAAGACGGAATCTCGTTTTACCGCCGATAAAATACCCAGGGGTACCCCAATGATCACGGCCAGCGCCATGCCGGCCAGCGCCAGTTGCAACGTAGCCGGCAGGCGTTCCAGAAGCAGGTCGCGGGTGGGTCTGCGGTCTCGAATCGACAAACCGAAGTCACCCTGCACCGCGCCTTTCAGGAAGATGAAATACTGGGTGGACAGGGGTTTGTCGAGTCCAAGTTGCGCCCGCAGACGGTCATAGTCAGCTTTGCTGGAGGCTTCGGGTGGAAGCAGCACCAGCGCCGGATCTCCGGTCAGGCGAGTCGCCATGAACACCAGCAGGCTGATAACCAGCAGGGTGAATAGTCCCTGGACGACTCGTAGGCCTATGAATTGCCACATGAAGGGGTGCTCTCGTCTATTGGGCCAGTCTCATGGTCCAGATGGCAGTTTGATACGCCACCACGGGCCACGGTTGCCAATCTGCGATACGAGGTCCTACGCCCCACGGCAGGTTCACGTACCCGGTTCCGAATTCGTAACCCTCTTCCCTGAGAATCTTGTAGGCCTTGTTGAAAGCCTCCTGCCTGAGAGCAGGATCGACCACCGCCAGCGCTTCTTTGGCCACGGCAATCAGGTCTTCCCGTTTGCCGCCCAGGTGAGCGCTGCCTTCAGGATCGCCGTAGACGGCGTTGGTGATGCTGCCGCCATCCCAGCGGGTCTCGTTGGCGCGGACGATCACCTTGCCGTCCAGTTGCCGGCCGAACCAGCGCTCGCGCACGGTAGCCGCTTCGCCCACGATCACCTCAACGTCGATGCCAAGGTTCTTTTCCCACATGTCAGCGATCAGTTGAGCCTGCTCGGGCAGGAACGGAACGTCGCCGGCCTTCCAGGTGTGGATTTCCAGGGTGCCGAACCCTTCACCGTCGGGGTAGCCCGCCTCGGCCAACAACTGCTTGGCACGGTCGGGGTCGAAGGGGTTCGGATCCAGATCTTCACTGTAACCGAGAGCGTTTGGAGTCGCCCAGTTCCAGCCCTTGGCCACGGCGGCTTCCGGCCCGTAGAGCGAGTTGATGATCAATTCTTTGTCGACGGCCAAATCCAACGCCTGCCGCACACCCTTCTTGTGGCATGGGAACTGTTCTTCCCAGCAGCCGGGCAACAGAATCCAGATGTAGGATGATTCCTGCGCCCAGATCATGCGACCGTCGCCGTCTTCCACCTGGTCCTTGACGGCCAGATTGGCTTCGATCACGTCGGCGTCCCCCGCCCTGAGGGCTGCCACGCGCGTCGACACTTCAGGAACCAGCCTCATATCCAGGGTCTGGAATGAGGGGCCACGGTCAGGATCGAAGTAATCATCGAACCTTTCCAGGAGGATCTGCTCGCTGATCGTGTGGTTTTCGAGGCGGAACGGACCGGCTCCGATGGGCGCTTCGTTGTAACCGGTCTGGCCGAGACTCTCGAAGTAGGTTTTGGGCAGAAGAACCCCGGCGATTCCGAAACTGAGGTCGGAGATGAAGAACGGGAAGAACGCCTTGGGGCTGACGTGAGTCACCCGCATTGTGTTCGGGCCGGTGGCTTCGATGCTCGCGGTGTCGGATGCCTCCGCCTGGATGCTTGGGCTGATCGATTCAGTCACAGCTTCCGGGCCGAAGGTGAAGTCCATGGTGAACATGGCGTCGTCGATGGTCAGCGGGTCTCCGTTGTGGAACACTATGCCATCGCGCAGGGTCAGGTCCCACGACAGGCCGTCGTCAGACACGGACCAGTCGGTCAACACGCCCGGAACCATTTCCAGGTTTTCGTTGCCGTTGATCCAGAAGGCGTGCATCTGGCGACCGTAAGCGGCGGTTTCGCCGACGCCGTCCCTGGGTGTGAACAGTTCAGTGGCCCAGACCGCGTTCATCAGGGTCACTGTTCCGCCGGTGTCCTCGGTCATAGCCGACTCAGGTTCCGGGGTTGCGGCCGGGACGGCGGTGGCCGCCTGGCTGGCGCCCGAGTCGCCGCCGCCAGCGGGTTGCTGATCGGAGGCCGTTTCAGGCTCAGATGGAGCGGCTTCTTCGGTGGGCGAGCCGCAGGCGCCCGCAATCAGCAGCAAGAGAATGGCGATCGAAACCAATAGGCCTTTCGTACCCAATCTGCGATGCAACATCAGGAATCCCTCCTTCAAGCGCCGGATGCGGGTGTTTTCGTCAATCTAGTACCGGATCAATCTAGGAATGATAGGGATAGAGGCGATGGAGTTTGGAGCG
>CAZCZB010000077.1:12542-14010 GCA_964502995.1 uncultured Dehalococcoidia bacterium | reverse complement strand
ACCCGCCCCCACGGACGTTTGCGGGCTTGCGGTGTTCCAGGCCCGACGGGTGGGTGGGTAAACGACGGCTAGCGATCAGTGTAGGGGCGAATAATTATTCGCCCCTACGTTGTTAACGCGAGTGGTGGGGGCGGGTCTGAGACCCGCCCCCACGGACGTTTCTGGGCTGGCGGGGTTAGAGGAGTGGCATTTGGACGGCCTGGTCGGCGGGGGTGGCGTTTTTGCCGAGGTGGATGGCGGCGTAGCCCGTTTGGCGCAGACGCTCGGCCAGATCGGGGAAACCGAAAACGGTGTAGACACGCCGGGGTTTGACGGCGCCCACGTATCCCAGCAGGTCGTTGAAATCGGCGTGGTCGCTGTAGGGCAGGCTGGAATCGCCGGGCCGGCCGCGGCCCCAGGGTTTGCCACCCTGGCCGGCGGCCCATCCGGTCAATTCGAGATAACTGGCCGAGCGGCGGGCGGGAAGGTGCTGCCCGATGGTCTCTCGTGATTTGCGGCCCGGCGGGAATACGAGAACCTCGCCGTCTCGGATGTTGCCGTCGAAGACGCGGTATGTCCCGGGGAATTGCACGCCGCCCGTTTCGTAGCGCCGGGCGATGTCGTACACGCCGTCTTCGCACGCCACCGCGAATCCGGCAGTGAGCAGGTGATGCAGCGCCTCCTGCGCCTTGCCCAGTCGCCAGCCCAAGACCACCGGGATCGCGCCCTGATCCAGCCATTGCGCGATGATACGCACGGCGGTGGCGATGGATTCGTCCTGCGACGGAAAGACGTAATCGGGCCGGCCGTAGGTGGATTCGATGACCAGCGTATCGCAGGCGACGGTTTCGGCAGGCTCGTTGATGGGCGAGGGCTGAATGCGCAGGTCGCCGGTGTAGAGGAGGCGTTCTCCGCTGCGGCGGTCGGTCACCAGAGCCTGAGCGGAGCCGAGACAATGGCCGGCGGGGTGCAGGGTGATGGCGTAGTCGTTGGTTTCCAGCGGTTCGCCGTATTGCAGCTCGACGGGTTCAGAGCGTTTGAGGTAATCGCCGAGCAGGATTCGGGTGCCGCGGGTCAGGATCGGGCGAGCGTGACGGGCGATGTGGTCGGAGTGGGCGTGCGACACCACCGAGGTGTCGCGCTTGCGCAGGGAATCGAGCCAGAGATCCAAATGGGGCAGATACACGCCCCGATCAAAAACCACTTCCACCTGAGAAACCCGGCCGCCGGCTGCGGCGTTGGCGAGTATAGCATGGCGTTGTCGTGGATGCTGGCGGTTGCGGATGGTGGGTTTTGCCTGGATAAACAGGATGACGGGGATGGACGGGATTATTTGATTGGTGGGCGGTTTTGAGATTCGGGCACGTGGTCCGGTCATCCTGAGTTGGTCGAAGGATGAGGCGCGTGGTTCGACAAGCTCACCCTGAGCGGGAGATTTACGATGGGCGGGGCTTTCGCCATGAGCGGGCTATTTACGATGGGCAGGGAG
>CAZCZB010000077.1:1895-12442 GCA_964502995.1 uncultured Dehalococcoidia bacterium | reverse complement strand
GGGCTTTCGCCATGAGCGGGCTATTTACGATGGGCAGGGAGTTCACCATGAGCGGACAATTTACGATGGGCGGGGCTTTCGCCATGAGCGGACAATTTACGATGGGCGGGGCTTTCGCCATGAGCGGGAGATTTACGATGGGCAGGGAGTTCACCATGAGCGGACAATTTACGATGGGCGGGGCTTTCGCCATGAGCGGGCTATTTACGATGGGCAGGGAGTTCACCATGAGCGGGCTATTTACGATGGGCGGGGGTTCACCATGTGAGGGCGATTTGAGATAGGCGTGGGTTCACCGTGAGCGTTTATTTGTCAATGCCGGCGGTTTCGGTGAACTGCCGACCGAACAGCGGCACCATCAGCGCGCTGGCGACGGTGACGCCGAGGAACAGGTAACCAATTCCGGCGTATCCGGTGGTGGCAAGGAGAATGCCGCCGACCGCCGCTCCCAGCGCGCCGCCGGTCTGGTTGCTGAAACCCATCAGGCTGGCGCCGGTGGACTTGGAATCTCCGGAATACTCGGTGCTGATGGCGAGCATGGCCGGCATGGCGACGCTGACCAGCAGGGTCGCCGCAGTTGCCATCACCACCGTTGTCCAGAATCCCATGTCGAATGAGAAGCAGAGCAGGGCAAAAACCCCGCCGCCCACGGACGTGACCGCCAGGAACAGACCTCGCTCCTTCCTGTTGGCGATGTACGAAGCGGAATAACTGCCGATAACCTGCGCGGTCCCATAGATGGCCAGCGGCAGGGCGACAGACGCCTCGGTTACGCCGAACTTGTGGATCAGGTAGGCCGCCAGGTAGGCGCTGATTCCCCAGAACGCGGTTCGCTGGGTGATTCCGATTGCGACGGCGACGCGGAAATAGCGCAGGGACAGCAGCGACCAGTACCTTGAGAAAAACGCCAAGCTACGCGCCTGGCTGCTGTTCTCCCGCGGATATGAGAAAAAATTGGCGAAAAAGGCCAGCGCAGCCAGAAGGCCGGCCACCAGGAATACGAACTGCCAGCCTCGCCAGTCGGCCAGGACGGCGGCCAACGGCGCGGTGACCGTAAAAGCCAGTCCGTTGATGGCGATGATCATGGTGATCGCCTTCGCCCGCCGGGCCGGTGAGATCACATCGGACACGACGCCAACGGAGGTTGAGGGTATGGTCCCTCCGCCCAGACCGGTCAGCACGCGCAGCGCGAGCAGCGTGGCGAGGTTGGGCGCGAACGCCGACGCGAGAACGGATCCGGTGATCAAAAGCAGCCCGGTCAAAGCCACGGGACGACGTCCGAACGAATCGGAGAGAGGGCCAACTATCAAAAGGGATATTGCCCAGGTTGCGGCGGTTGCCGTCGCCAACTGGCCGGCCACGGGGACCGTTGTGTGCAAAGTGTCGGCGATGTCCACCAGCAGCGGCGGAACGATCATTACCGCGTTTTGCGTCGTGAAAATGGCGAAATAAAGCATGGTGAGGAACCATGCTTTGTTGACCTGCCTGGCCGGCGCCTGCGCTGTTTGTATCTCGATGTTGTTCACCTGCGCTCAGCGCGATGGGCTTGCGCTGCGTCCCCGGGCGCGGGCGCGTCGCCACGGAAGCCGGCCGGGAGCGATTGGCGTCGTGGCATGAGCCTAACACAAGCGGTCTGCGATGTCGTCGGGTGCGGGTCGAAACGGTTTTTCGGGTACCGGGGCATTTTGCCGATGGGACAGAGTGATCGGGGCGCTGATGGCGCGATATGCGGGACGTCCTGTTGGTATCATGTCTTTGTGGTCGCGGGAATGTTGACGACATTCCCCTACCTGAATGATCGGAGAAGACTTTTGGCCGGCAAATTGGTGGCCGTTCCTGTTACCGGTGCGTGGACACTGTAGAGAGAATGTGTGACCGTGGCGGTAGAGTCTTTTCAACTCAAACAGCGCCAGATGGTGCCTCCAACAGACTACGCTCATTGCCATTTGCGTGTTACACTGTGGCCGCACGTTTGCAAGGAAGTGTTAGGTCCACTTATGAGATGGTCTTGGCCGGTCACCAAATGAGGACAGGCATGATTCGATGACCAGTGAACGCGGTGTGCAGAAATCCAGGGCGACCCAGGTGGGCCTGCTGATGAGGTCCTACCGGGAGTCGTACACGCGGGAAGACGGCCGTCGCGGGTTGACGCAGGATGAATTGCTGCGCCTGATGGCGGATGTGGCGGGGGAATACGGCGAACGGTCGAGCCACGCCACGGTGTCCCGGTGGGAATCGGGCGCCACCCGTCCTAGCCTGGAACGACTCAAGACTTTCGGCACAGCCCTGCATCTGCCTGAGACGGAGATCGCGGGGCTCATTCTATTGGCAGGCCTGGCCGTGGATTTCGACTCGGCGCGAGAGCGAGCGGACTCCAAAAACGGCCATGCCAACGGGAATGGCAACGGCAACGGCTCCAGCGATCATGGTCTGATCGACTGGGATCCGCCCGTTGATGAATCTGCGGACGACGGCAGTGAGCGCGACGTGTCCACCGGGGTTCACCTGCCCAGCCTGATTCTCGAATCGGCGCGATTCCTGTTCGTACGCACGTTGCTGGTTGCCGCGGCGATAGTGGGGTTGGGTTTCGCGTTTTCGTGGTTGGGTTGGGACAACATGTGGATGCCCACGGGGTACGTTGTCCTGGCGATTGGACTGGTAGTAACGCAAGGGTTCCTGATCGCAGACGTCAAAGCCGGGTTGCGCGAATTCTATTGGGTGTCGGTTTTCGTGGTGTTGACCACTCCACTCCTCCAGTTTGGCGCACTGGGCATGGACCATTACGGTTTTTACAGGCTGGGGAATTTCGCGGGGCCACACACCCCATTTATGCTGGCGCTGGTTATGAACGTGGCCTTGTCCGGAACCGCCGGGTTGTTATTCAACCTGCTGTGGCATTGGCAAAACAACTCCGACAGAGAGGGCAGAAGCTTCCATTCGCGGGCCGCGTGGGTTGCGGTGCCTCCCCTGGCCGGCGCTTACCTGGTGATTATCGTGCTGTCGAACGCTTCAATCTGGTTGCAACTGGGCATCCTGATGCCGGTGTTGGCGGCGCAGTTCACCGCGCTGCTCATATTGCGCGATCCCACTCTCAACCCCACCGAAAACGAACGCCGGTTTGCTCAGAATTGCACGTTGTCGATCGTCATCATGGGAACGGTGATCGGCGCGGCGATTGTCATGACGGTATATCTGCTGCCCGATCTGCCGATGGTGCTGCCGGATCACAATCTGATCCAGTCCTGGGAGATTGATTTTGATTCGTTGGGGTATTCACGTGCGGAGGCACTTGAAAAACTGAACATCGGCTATGTGTGGCATGCGATGTTGCTGTACGTCTATATGCTGTTTGTTATCGGCGGCAATTTCATGGTGGCCATCTACCGCATGGGTCGCCGTGCCCCGCCGCCCTGGGTGGTCGGTCCGGAACAGGTGGCGGAGTTGCCCGCGCAAACCGGCGGCGTGCGGACCGGCAGGTGATTGATTGCCAGGCTGCCGGTCTCACTGATCGTACCCTGACGGGTTGGGCACGTCCGTCGCAGCGCAGGCGGTTATGGCCAAAGGAACCGGCGGGATCCTGCCGCGACCGATTGGGTTGAGTTGAGGCTCGGTTGGGATCCGGAGCGTTACATCCCGGGCAGGCAGTGGTAGAGTTGCTGCGCTATCCGGCGCGGATGTAATGACGACAAACCCGCGCCAACACGGGGATCGGGCTACATGACGGAATGCGAAGTATTGATCATCGGCGGCGGCATCGCGGGTGTGTCCGCAGCCTTCCATCTGGCGCAGGAGGGACACGACGTTGCCCTGGTGGAACGGGGCGAGATCGCATCCGAGGCGTCGGGTGTGAACGCCGGCGGCGTCGGAGCGCTGGGCTGGGGCAACGTGCCGAACCTGGAATCTCACCTGACGATGGGCAGCCTGCAGATATTCCGGACGCTGCAACTTGATATGGGCTATGACATCGAGTTCCGCGCCTCGGGCGGGCTGCAGGTCATACAGACGGGTGAGCAGTACGACTATGCCCGTGAGCGCGTGCAGTCGCTGAGATCCAACGGATACACCGCCGAACTTCTTTCGATCAGCGAGGCGCGCAGCATCGAGCCGGGTTTGAACCCGGAACTGTCGGGGGCGATGTATTTTCCGCTGCGGGGGCAGGCGGATCCGCAGAAGGCCACGCGGGCGTTCGCGGCCGCCGCGCAATCCGCCGGCGCGAAGGTTTTGACGGGCCGCGAGGTGTCCGAAATGTCACAGGCATCGGACGGGACGTTCACCGTGGTGGCCGGAGGCGAAGGTTTCCGGGCGCAACGCCTCGTGCTGGCGGCGGGCGCGTGGTGCCGGCCGCTTGGCGCGATGCTGGGCGTTGACATTCCGGTGGTTCCGGTGCGGGGGCAGATGTGGGCGACGCAACCGTTGCCGCCCCGGGTGTTCCATTCCATATCGGGCGTGGAGTCCTACTCCCACTGGAGCGTGAATCCGGGCAACGACGCGGAGACTCCGCCGGAACTTACCCACATCGGGTCGCGGAGGGTTACGCGGCACCTGTACGGCCGGCAAACGCGGGACGGCGAGATCATCTTTGGCGGCGACCGTGAGTTGGTGGGATACGACAAGACTGTCGAGGCCGGCGGCGTGGAGGCGAACTTTGCCCATACGGTGGAAATCCTGCCGTTCCTGGGAGAACTGGCGATCAGTCGGCGCTGGTCGGGTCTGATGCCGTTTTCGCTGGACGGGCGGCCGATTATCGGCGGCATCCCGCAGGTGGATGGTCTGTACGTGGTGAGCGGGCTGGCGTCGTCGGGGTTTGGACGCGGGCCGATGGCGGGCAAGCTCATCGCCGACCACATCCACACCGGGCATCCGCCGACCGTGTTGTCGGAGTCCGACCCGGCGCGTTGCGTGACCGCGCTGGGTGAGGGACGGTTGGGCTAAACAGCCGGGGTGTTAGCGGTACTATTTTGCTTCGGGACCTTTCCGTTGTTACGCCGCCGAGCCGTTCATCCTGTGGAACGTCGGACGGTGGTGGGAGCCGGGCAAAATATGCGGTTCATTGTTCGATCCGCCACAGGCGGACCTGCCGCAGGCTGACGATGGTTCGACAGGCTCACCATGAGCGGGCGGGGTTGCCATGCGTGTTTCCAAAAACCCGCGGGCGTTCGTGCGCCGGCCATGTATAATCGGGCAACTCGCGAGAGTCTATTCACGTAGAGTACCGACCACCGTCGCAGACCGGAGGTGCGAATATGCCTGAACCGGCAGAAATGTCCATCGATGAATTGCAGCAACTGGCCGACCGCGCGGGCCTGGGCATGAGCAGGGAGGAAGTGGAGGCAATCAAGCCCGTATATGACATGTACGCCGCCTATGCGCGGATGTGCCACGAGGTCGAGTTTGGCGCCACCGAGATGGTCGTGGAGTTTCATCCCGACTGGCCGGAGGAGTAGCCCACGCCACCAAGTACACTCATGCGTACCCACTTTGTCATTGCGAGGAGCAAAGCCACATGGCAATCCCGCTGGCTGGCGGACGCTCCTTCCTTTGGCGAGATTGCTACGCTTCGCTCGCAATGACAATTGCAACGAAAGTGGGTACTCATGAGACCGATCACACGGTTGATCAAGGAGTAAATCCATCATGGCTACATCCGACAGTCCATTGCACTTCCTCACCATCCACCAGGCCGGCGAACTGATGCGCAAGGGCGAGCTTTCGCCCGTGGAACTGACTCGCGCCTGCCTGGACCGCATCGCCGACACCGACGACCGGCTGCACTCGTTCATCCTGCTGCTGGCCGACGATGCGCTGGAGCAGGCGCGGGTCGCCGAGTCCGAAATGCTGCGCGGAGAATACCGGGGCCACATGCACGGGATTCCCTTCGCGCTGAAAGACCTGTATGACACCGCCGGCGTCCGCACCACCTCCGGATCGCAGGTGGACATCGACCGGGTGCCCACCGAGGACGCGACCACCACGGCGCGGCTCAAGGCGGCCGGCGGCATCCTGCTGGGCAAGCTGGCGATGCACGAGTTCGCGCTGGGCGGCCCCGACTGGACCACTCCGTTCGAGCCGGCCTGCAATCCCTGGAACCTGGCGCACATCACCGGCGGTTCCAGCAGCGGCTCGGGTTCGGCGGTTGCCTCGGGGCAGGCGCTGGGCGCGCTGGGTTCCTGCACCGGCGGATCGATACGGGGGCCGGCGTCGCTGTGCGGCATCGTCGGGCTGAAACCCACCTACGGGCGCGTCAGCCGCGCCGGTGTCGTTACGCTGAGCTGGTCGCAGGACCACGCCGGGCCGATGACGTGGACGGTGGAGGATACGGCCTACATGCTGCAGGCAATCGCCGGGCACGACCCCAAGGATCCCACGTCCAGCACGGCGCCGGTTCCCGACTACTCGCTGTCGCTGCGGGAGGGCATTCGCGGCGTGAGGCTGGGACTGCCGCGGCATTATTTCTTTGACGAGGACCCCAGCGTCAACCCCGAGGTGGTGGCCACGGTGGAAAAGGCCATCGCCGAGTTGGAGAGCCTGGGGGCAATCGTCGAGGAGGTCTCGCTGCCCAGCCTGGACTACGTGCGGGCCGCCAACTCGGTGATCATGGTCAGCGAGGCATACGCCTACCACGAACCCAACCTCAAGACCCGCCCGCAGGAGTTCGGGGCCATCACCCGCGAACGGTTCCGCATCGGCGGGTTGATGTCGGCGTCGGACTACCTTCAGGCGCAGCGGGTGCGCACGTGGGCGCGGCGGGAATTCGCGGACGTGATGCGCAACGTGGATTTCCTGGTGACACCGACCATGACCCAGCCGGCGGCGCCGTTCGAGACCTACGATCCGACCAGCACGGTGCGGGGGCGCAGTTTCACCGCGCCTTTCAACGTGACCGGGCTGCCGGCGATTTCGGTGCCGTGCGGGTTCACCGGGGACGGATTGCCCATCGGTATGCAGATCGCCGGCAAGCCGTTCGATGAGCCGGGCGTGATCCAGGCTGCGTACACGTACCAGCAGCACGCGCGGTTGTACGAGACGCGGCCGCCGATTTAGCGGGCGGTGCCGGAGCGGGCGGGGTTGTCGCGACCGGGTACGTTGGTTGCCGGTTGGTAGGGGCGGGTCTGAGACCCGCCCCTACGGATTTCGCGGATGTTCGCCGTGCCGGTTTAACGGAAATTGGGGGCGGTGGGGAAGGCGGACAGCAGGGGCGACACGGTGTCGATGGTTGCGGAGCCGATGCTATCGATGTCGGGGCAGCCGCACATGCCCATGGTGGCGTCGAGTTCGTCGCGCAGCATTTCCAGCACCGCTCGCAGACCGGGCTCGCCGTCCACCGCCAGTCCCCAGAACAGGGGGCGACCGATCAGCACCGAGCGCGCCCCCAGGGCCACCGCCTTGAAGATGTCGGTGCCGCGACGGACGCCGCCGTCCAGGTACACCTCGGCGTTGCCGTTGACGGCGTTCACCACCTCGGGCAGCACCTCGATGGTGGCGGGCGTGGTGTCGAGGTAACGGCCGCCGTGGTTGGACACTATGACGCCCCTGGCGCCGTTTTCCGCCGAGAGCCGGCCGTCCTCGCCGGCCATGATTCCCTTCACGACCACCGGCAGTTGGATGCTGGAGGCGAACCAGTCCAGGTCGTCCCAGGTGGCGGCAACGTCGCGGATATCGCTGGGGCCGGCGGGCGCGTCGGCGGCGAATTTCCAACTGTGCGTACCCAGGTCAAGCTGGGCGTAGTTGGGAGACTCCGGCCCCACGTAGTCGTTGCGGATGTTGCGCTCGCGCTTGGGCTTGATCTTGGCGTCCAAAGTCATGCAGATGGCCGAGTAGCCGGCTTCTTCGGCGCGGGCGGCCATCTCCAGCGTCAGGCCGCGATCCTTGAAGAAATACTGCTGGAACCAGATGGGGCCGGCGGCGGAGGCCGCGACGTCTTCCAGCGTGCGTGATGCGTGGGAACTCAGCACCATCAGGGTGCCGGCGGCTCCGGCGGCTTTGACCGAGGCGATCTCGGCGTCCGGGTGGGCGGCGCTGTGGTTGCCCGCCGGGTCCAGCATGACGGGCAGGGAAATCTCCTGGCCCAGCACGGTGGTCGCCAGGCTGCGCTGGTCCACGTCCACCATCATGCGGGGGCGCAGCATGATCGAGTCGTACACCGCCCGCGTCCGGCGGACGGTGATTTCATCGGTTGCGCCGCCGGCTATGAAATCGTAGTGGCCCTTCTCGATCCGTTCGCGGGCGATCTCTTCATACTCGAAAATGTTGACGGGTTCCGCGGCCATCGTGGGTTACCTCTCTCAGATGGATTGCCTGTGGCGCGAACGATTATACATGGCCGGTTCAGCCCGGTTGGTCATCGCGCTAACGTGTCATCTGACCCGGGCGAGTTTCTGCACGCGCTGGTTGGAAGTATCCGCCCCATATATGTTGCCCTGGGAGTCGGTGTAGATCTGGTGGGCGTACTCGAAGGTGCGGCCCCGGGCCAGCAGGTTGCCGTCGAGGTCCAGGATGCTGAGGCGCGGCACCTGGTCGGAGACAAACACCGTTTGCGCGGCGTCGATGTGGATTCCCATGGGACACTTGAAGTCGGTCCATTGTTCCAGGAACTCCCCGGTTTCGGTGAACACCTGCACCCGGTTGTTCTCCCGGTCGGCCACGTAGATTCTGCCGTCAACGGATACGCGGATGCTGTGGGGCACGATGAACTGTCCCGGGCCGCTTCCCGGGCTGCCGAAAGATGAAATATGCGAGCCGTCCGGGGCGAACCGATGGACGCTGGAGTTGCCGTAACCGTCGGCCACGAACAGCTCGCCGGACGGCGCGACGCAGATGTCCGCCGGGTGGTTGAACGGCGCTTGCAGCGACGCCCGGTCTCGAACGCCGATGGATGCCAAAGCGGCCCCGTCGGTGGTGTATTTCAGAATCTGGTGCGCGTCCCGGTCCACCAGGTACACAAAGTCGTCCGGCCCGATGTGGATGTGGTGCGCGTCGGCCGGGACGCCGTCCCGCCGCTCCCAGGCGGCCAGCGGGTTGCCGTCGGCATCGAAAACGAGGACGGGCGGGCCCTGTCGCTGGAACACGTACACGCGGTCGTGTGAATCCACGGCGACGCCGCTGATTCCCTGGAACCCCTGGCCCACGGGCAGTTTCGGCCAATCGGGCTGGTATTCGTACACGTAATCGCCGGTTCCCGTCCTGATAGGCATGGCGTACACCTCACAGTTGGTCTGTCATTGCGAGTCCGCCTTTGGCGGACGTGGCAATCTCGTTTCAATTCGGACACGTTTGGCGTCAGGAGACTGCCGTGCTGACGAGATTGCCACGCTGCGCTCGCAATGACAAGGGCAGTGAGCTGATGAGATTGCCATCCGCCGGAGGAGGACTGACGGTGACGGATGCGGATGTGGGAGAGGCGCCAGAAACAAGGGCAACCACCAGGGTTGCCCCCACGGGCGATGTGGTTGGTTGTGGTTGCTGGTAAGATACGCGCCACGCGAGGCGGCGCCTGGCACGCCGGATTTATACGCCCGCCCGATCAGGAGTTGCAGCATGATCATCGACACCCACACCCATGTGGTTAGCAGCGACAAGAACCTGCACCCGCTTCATCCCGACGCTTCGGGCTGGTCAACCGAGGTCAGCAACGACGTTGAGGATCTGATCAAGGAGATGGACGCGGCCGGCGTCGAGTGCGCCACCCTCGTTCAGCCCAACGGCACCTACGGTCTGGACAATTCGTACCAGTGCGACAGCGCCCTGCTTTACGAACCGCGCACCGTGTCCGTGGGCATCCTGGACCCGGCAGCGGACGACGCGGCGGATAAACTCTCCTACTGGGTCAACGAGCGCGCCATGAAGGGCGTGCGGTTGCAGAGCCAGGCCGCGCCCGACGACCCGCGCTGCGACGCCCTCTGGCAGCGCGCCGAATCCCTGAATGTCCCCATCTCCATCGGAGGCGGCGGCACGGCGGAGAGGGTCAACGCCATGCGCAACATCGGGGCGCGCCATCCCAACGTGCAGTTCGCGCCCGACCACTTCGCGGGATGGAGCGGCGCGGCGGACAAGCCGGCCGTGGCCGCCGCGCTGGTGGAGTTGGCGAAGCTGGACAACGCCCACCTGCGAATTTCCAGCACCAGCCTCGGGCCGTATCTGACTCAGCCCGCCGACGAGCAGGACATGTTCCGGCAGGTTATCGAGGCGTTCACGGCGCGCCGGGTGATGTGGGGTTCCAACTTCCCGTCATCGCGAGAGGGTGGATACATCGGGCAGGTGCGCCTGGGTCAGACCGCGCTGCCATGGCTGTCGGCCGAAGACCTGGACTGGATCATGGGAGGCAGCGCGGCGACGCTGTGGCCGATGCTGGGGCCGGCGTCAAGTTAGGCGAGGGTTGGCTCTACAGTTCGGTGGTAGTTGTTGCGGTGAATGGTGGGTGGAGCGGCGATTGTGGTGGAGTGACGTAGGGGCAGGTTTGAAACCTGCCCCCGCATTTGGCGGTGTGCGGGATTTGTGTAGGGGCGAATAATTATTCGCCCCTACAGTGGGATGCGTCGGTTTGTTGTGGG
>CAZCZB010000077.1:0-1740 GCA_964502995.1 uncultured Dehalococcoidia bacterium | reverse complement strand
GCCCCTACTGTGGGATGCGTCGGTTTGTTGTGGGGTGAATGGTGAGCGAAGCGGCGATGGCTGTGGAGTGAGGTAGGGGCAGGTTTGAAACATGTTTCCGCATTTGGCGGTGTGTGGGGTTGGGGTGGGGCGAATGGTTATTCGCCCCTACATGCTTTGGGTTAGAGGCAGGTTGTGTGGATTGGCTGGCCGCGTGGGATTTGACGGTCTCGCACCAGCAGGGTGCCTGCGGTTGCGATTATCGACAGGGCGAGCATGAGGACGAAGGCGCCGTCATAGCTGCCCCAGATGTCGAAGGCCAGCGCGCCGACCAGGGCGCCCAGGCCGCCGCAGATCTGGTGAACCATCGAGATGGTGCCGCTGATCCTGCCCAGCCGCGCCGTGCCGAATATGTTGCCGGAAAACATCACCGTCAGCGGCGCGGTCATCAGGAAGGTGAACCCGTAGAGCAGCGCGAAGATCATCACCACTGGCTGCGCCTGCGACAGGATGATCAGCGCGAATATGGCAATCCTCATCACGAAGCACAGCAGGGTTGGCCGGCCCGGGCCCATCAGGTCGGCCAGATAGCCGGAGGCCAGAACCCCCAGCAGGCCCATCAATCCCATGAGGGCCAGCAGATTGCCGGCGATGACCGTGCTGATCTCGCGGTCCAGCGCGAATGCGACCACGTGGGTCGCGACGAAGAAGTCCTGGAACCCGCAGATGGCGTAGATGCCCGCCAACAGCCACAACTGGCCCGAGTTGAGGAGCGATCCCTGCCGGGCCGCGTTGACCGCCGATTCAACCACCTCTCTTGACTCGGAGGGCGATGGGGTCGCCTGCTGGATCGGGGCTTTCCTCACGGCCAGCAATACCACCGGGGTCAGGATTACCAGGCTGGCCAGACCCAGCGCGCCGTAGGACCAGCGCCAGCCGAATTGCACCAGGGATTGCGCCAGCAGGCCGACTATCACGAGTTGGCCGATGGCGTTGCCGGATACGGCCACGCTGTTGGCGACGCCGCGCCGGTCGGGGAACCACCGGACGATCATCACGCTGACGATGGGGTTGGAGATGCCGGCGTTTCCCAGGGCGAAAACGATGCCATACACCGCGAACAACTGCCACGGCTGCGAAATAACGCTCATCAGGCCGATGCCGATGGCTGCCACCGCCGCGCCGGCGCCCATGATCCAGCGCAGGTCGTAACGGTCGGCAAGGCGGCCGACGAAGGGCATTGCCAGCGCGGAGATCACCATGTAGGCGGTGATGCCCGCCGAAAGCGCCGAGCGGGTCCACACCAGGTCGTCGCCCATGGGCTTGAGCATGAGGCCCAGCGCCGAGCGCGACCCTCCGTTGAAAAAGAGGATCGCGAACCCGGTGACCAGGATCACCCAGCGATAGTCCAAGCGGCCCATTGGCTTTCCGTGTGCGTTCAAGCTGGCTCACCGTAGCACCGAGGATTGGCGGGCGTCAACGGGCCGGTGCGTCCGGTTGCTGAGGCTTGGCGCCCGTTCCGGCAGGGGCGAGGCATGCGTCGCCCCTACGCGTTGGTCAGGGATGAAGGATATAGGCGAACGATTATTGTCGCCCGGGACGTTGGCGAGGGATTAGCGGTAGGGGCGAATAATTATTCGCCCCTACGGGGGACGGTTTTAGTGGATGCGCACGGGCGTGTTGGCAATGCGGTCGAACCCTCACAAGTACCCACTTTGATAATCTGTCATTGCGAGAATGCCGTCAGGCATTCGTGGCAAT
>CAZCZB010000076.1:0-14049 GCA_964502995.1 uncultured Dehalococcoidia bacterium | reverse complement strand
CCGCGTCCGCCACCGGCGGACTCGCAATGACAGTTGCAACGAAACTGGGTACGCACGCCCGGGTTGGATTAAAACTCGAAACCCAGTTGGGCGTAGCGGATGAAAACGGTGCCGAAGGGGTCGCCCAGCGGGCCGTTGATCGCCAGGACGGCAATGGTGTGCTGATTGCCGGGCTGGGCGTCTGCGGTTACGGGGGTGCGCTGGGATACGTTGAAACCCTGCACGACGCCGCGGTCGCGGTTGCACTCGCCGTCGATCCAGATCTCGCCGTAGTCGTCCACGCAGGTTTCGAACTGCACGCGCATCCCGTTGGTGGGGTGTCCCGCAATGGTTTCGGGGATGGTGATGGTGGTGCGATACCAGGCGAAGGTGAACCCGCCGGACACCCGTCCCGGCAGGTCGGTGCAGATCTCCCAGCCCGAATCGTCGTAGTCGGCCAGCCGGGCCGGGCTGCCGCCCGTTTCCTCGAATGTCAGCCCGCCGTTGTCCTCTCCGGGAATGTATCCCGTCGCGAACCGCCAAACCGAACCCATCACCGCCTGGCCGTCGGGTTCGCCGATGTTGATTGTCACTCTTGGCATGGCGTTATCGCTCCTCTCAGTGTGTTCTGCGCCGACATGGTACATCAATACGCCGCGCTACAGGTTCCCGCGCTACAGGTTCCCGCCGTAGCCCAACCTGCCCCTGGCAGTTGGCAGCAACGTTTCGTTGGTTGAATCTACAGAGAGCATCAGAATCTGAAGGGTGGTCGCACCGATGAGACAGTTGTCGGCGCCGTCCGGACCAAAAATCACCGGGCAAATTCCGTCCCGGTCTCCGATGCTGATGTGTGCCTGACCTCGGCCGTAGGTAACTTCGCTGCCATCGGCGAGGACGTAATCGACCTCATGCGTACCCACTTTCGTCAGAACTGTCATTGCGAGCGAAGCGCGGCAATCTCGCCGAAGGAAGAATTGCCCGCCAGCCAACGGGATTGCCGCGTCGCATTGCTCCTCGCAATGACAAACTGGGTACGTGTGAGCGTAATCAACCTGTGTACGCGGATGCACGTGGAGATGTTCCAGCAGGGATGCGGGGAACATTGAATCCGACGCTCCGGTGTCAACCAACGCCAGCACGTCAGCGTGATCGCCACCCTCAAGGTTGCCTATCGAAACGGTTGTGGAAAAGATGCCCATGGCAGGTTCCGCCTCCGGCGCCCGTAATCTGATGTCAACGCAATATACCATTTTCGGAAAAGCGGACCCTCAACAAAGCGAACCCTCAACGCGCAACCGCCCCAACGCTCTACGAATTGTGCTTTAATGGCGCGGCAAGAGAGGTGGCAACATGGCACAGAGAAAAGGAACGGCCCTGCTGGTCGTGTACGCGGACGTTGACGTGGAACACGACGCCGAGTTCAACGCGTGGTACAACGAGGAACACGTCCCCGAGCGGCTGAGCGCCCCGGGCTTTCTGGATGCGGCCCGGTACGAAGCGCTGAAGGGCGGCCCGCGGTATCTGGCGGTGTATGAGCTGGAATCGGCGGACGCGCTGCAAACCCCCGAATACCGGCACATGAGCGAGAACCCCACCGACTGGACGAAGCGAATGTCTCCCAACGCGGTGGGCCGGGGCACCCAGCGTCTCGTCTGCACCCAGATTTACCCGTCGGAGAGCGACCCGCACACGCTGGGCCGCGGTATGGCTCCGGCGCTGCAGATTGGGCGCATGGACGTTCCCGTTGATATCGAGGAAAAGTACAACTACTACTACGACAACGAGCGCACGCCGGCCAATTTGCAGATTCCCGGCTGCCTGCACGTGCGCCGGTACCACGTGATTGACGGGCACCCGAAATATCTGACGATGTACGAGTTCGAGCACGAGAAGGTTCCCGAGACGGTCGCGTGGGAGAACCAGCGCAAGCAGGACCGGATGCACGAGTACATCGGCGGCAGCTACGGGCACGCTCACGGATCGCCGGGCGTGTATCGCCGCATCCTGCCGCCCCGGGCTTTTTAGAACCAACCGACCGCTGACACGGCCGGCGAGTTCGCAGGGGCGAATCCGCCTCACGTGGATTCGCCCCTACCCGCTGCGCCACATACGGAGACCATGCCATGCCGCGACACATGACGGTACAGGAAACCCACGACTTCCTGGACAGCAAACCCGGATGGATCGCGCTCACCACCGTGGGACCCGACGGCTTCCCGCACACGGTGCCCACGGGCTACTTCCGGCTGGGCGACGACATACTGCTGGGAGTGCGAGACAACACGCTGAAGACCCGCAACATCCGATACAACCCCAGGGTCAGCCTGATGCTGGAAAGCGGCAGCACGCGGCAGGACATCAAGGGCGTGATGGTTCAGGGCAACGCCACCGTGATCTCCGACCCCGACGAGTTCCTGCACTACGCCCGCGAGGCGGCCAGGCTGCGCGGCGTCCCCGACGACCAGTTGCCGACCGAACCGCGGCCGGGCGCGGCGTACATCAAGGTGTCGCCGCACCGCATTCGTTCGTGGGACTACTCGGGGGACACTGAATAGACAGGAGCGCTGGAAATGGTTACCACAACAATCAGGCCGTACGAAACCCACCCTACGCCGCCGGAGCAGCGTTCCAGAGTTGTGCGGCTTCCGTTGGCGGAATTCGGCAAGTCGCTGGAGAACGCTGACCTGGACCGGTGGTTCGAGGCGTTCGCGGATCGCAATGGGGACGAGGGCCAGTACGAAATTTCCAACGAGGGATACTTGCTGATTATGCCACCCACCGGAAGCCCTGGAGTTATTTTTGAATGTGAATTGACCATCGACCTGGGGAATTGGAGACGGCAGCACGGCGGTATTACCTACCCTCCCACCAGTCGTTTCGTTTTGCCCGATGGTTCGTACATGGGGCCGGACGCCGCGTGGATCTCGGAGGATCGGCGGCAGGAAATTATGTTGCGAGAGAACCTGCCCTTCCCTCGATTCGCGCCCGACTTTGTGGCAGAGATTAAATCCCCGTCAAATGCTCGCTCGGAACTGATCGCCAAAATAGAATCGTTCATTCAATACGGCACCCGATTAGCCTGGTACATCGACCCCGAAACCCGCACGGTCATCAAGTTCCGCCCTGGCCGGGAGCCGGAGACGCTGCACGACCCGGAGCATATCGACGGCGACGATGACGTGCTGCCCGGCTTCCGCTTTGCGGTGCAGGAACGGATTTTTGACTTGTTTGCAGATACCGAACAGCAGGAGACACAAAATGAGGCTGGAGAACAAGGTAGCCCTGATTAGCGGCGGCGCGCGCGGCATGGGCGCCGAGGAGGCCGCGATGTTCGCCCGCGAGGGCGCGAAGGTCGTGATCGGCGACGTGCTGGCCGATGAAGGACGCGCCACCGAAGCCCGTATCAACGAGGCCGGCGGCGAATGCGTCTTTGTGCAACTGGACGTCACCAGCGAGTCGGACTGGGAGAACGCGGTGTCTACGGCGGTTTCCCGGTTCGGCCGGCTGGACATCCTGGTCAACAACGCCGGCATCTCCGTGCGGGAAGGCATCGAAGACCTGACGGAAGGACAGTGGGACCGCACCATGGACATCAACGTCAAGGGCGTGTTCCTGGGCACCCGCGCCGCGATACCGTCCATGCGCGAGTCCGGCGGCGGTTCCATCATCAACATCTCGTCGGGCGCGGGCATTGCGCCGGCCCCCGGCACGTCGGCCGCCTACGCCGCCAGCAAGGGCGCGGTGCGGCTGTTCACCAAGTCCACGGCCATCCAGCACGCCGGCGATGGCATACGGTGCAACTCGGTGCATCCCGGCCCCATCCAGACGCCGATGCTGGGCACGACGCCGGACGATGAGGTTCGGGTGGCCGCGCAGGTGGGTCGCGTGCCGCTGGGTCGGGTTGGCCGGCCCGAGGAAATCGCCTACGGGGTGCTGTATTTGGCCAGCGACGAATCGTCGTTCGTCACCGGCTCCGAGGTGGTCATCGACGGCGGCCGGACGGCGCAGTAGATTTGTCGTGGTGAGGGAGTGGTCAGAATCAGGATTTACGGGATTATTCTCAGGCGTATCCACTTTGTCATTGCGAGGAGCGCAGTCCGCTACCGAGATTGCCACGCTCCGCTCGCAATGACAGCTTGAACGATATAGGAGACGATTATGCCGCCGAACCTGGTGCCCCACCTGCTCTACGAACCCGAGGATTCGGGAATCCTCTGGATCAAGTTCAACCGGCCGGAGCGCATGAACGCGCTGATCGGCTCGTCGGAGGAGAACGGCACCGTTGCCAAGGTGGGCGAGTACATGCGGGCCGGCGACGACGACCCCAACGTGCGGGTGATCGTGCTGACCGGCGTGGGCCGCGGGTTCTGCTCGGGCGCGGATATGCGGCGGGAAAACAACCCGGACGTGACCGGCGAGAACTTCATCGGCAACCGGGGCACGCAGCCGGGGCCGGACGCTGCCCGCGAACATTTCTACCACGGCTTCACCAAGCTGCACCGGGACATCTCGCAGGTCCGCAAGCCCACCATCGCCATGATCAACGGGCCGGCCGTCGGGTCGGGAATGGACATGGCGCTGCACTGCGACATCCGGCTGGGCTGCGAGAACACGCGGTTCATCGGATACCAGCAGTTGGGGCAGATCATGGAGAACGGCGGCAGCTACTACCTGCCCAAGATGGTCGGGCTGGGCCGCGCCCTGGAGTTCGCCTACACCGGCCACCTGGACGCCAAACGCGCCTATGAGTGGGGGATGCTCAACTACCTGGTGGACTCTGCGGACCTGGAGCAGACCACCCGCGACCTGTGCGACCGCATCATCCGCACGCCTCCCATGGTGCAGTGGATCAGCAAGCGCATCATGCGGGCGGCGCTGGACAGCACCCTGGAAACCACGATGACGCTCACGTCAAACGCCGGCGGCATCCTCAGCGGCTCAGAGGACGCGGACGAGGCGCGGCGGGCGTTCCTGGAAAAGCGCGCGCCGGAGTTCAAGGGGCGGTAGGCGGGTACAATATATCCACACCGCCAGGCCACCCGGAGGTTCAACATGACCACCGTCGACCGCGCTGCCGTCAGCAGCGAGCAATCTGACGAGTTCATCGTGTTTCCCGATCCGCCGGAAATTTCCCATGACAAGTTGACCAATTTTGACCACCTTGCTGCCAACGGCAACGTCCACCACCTGGTCATCCACTTCGGCAACCCTGAAACCACCCTGGTCGCCGGCGAGCGCTATCTGGCGGTGGCGCCAACCCGCGACATGGCTGGGCTACGCTACCCCGACCTTTTGATAGCCTTTGAAGTCAACCCCGCCCTGTATCGACGCCGCCGGGCCTACGTCATCGAAGATCAGGGAAAACCACCCGATTTTGTGATGGAGGTCGCGTCTCCCAGCACGCGGCGCATAGACGCTACCGACAAGCGAAGCGACTACGCTGCCCTTGGCATCCCTGAATACTGGCGCTTCGACGAAGCTCCTCAGGGTCGTCGACCGCGGTTGGCCGGCGACCGGTTGGTTGGCGACGAGTACCAACCGATTCCCATTGAGGAGTTGGCGGACGGTGTTCTACAAGGGTACAGCGCGGTTCTGGATCTGAATCTCCGGTGGGATCAGGGCGAATTGAGATGGCATGATCCCGCAACGGGCCGGCACATCACAACGTTCCGGGACGAACGTACTCGCGCAGACAGGGCTGAGGCGGAACTCAGCGCGGAGCGAGAAGCGCGAGCAGCCTCCGAGACCCGGGTGCGCGAACTCGAGGCGGAACTCAGGCGGCTGCGGGGCCAATGATCGGCGCCTGAACTCACCCACCCCACACGTCGCAATCGGTTTCGGCCGCCAGTTCCATCTTGAGCCATTGCTCGACCTCGGAGAGCAGGTTGCCGGCGGCATCCTCAGCGGCTCAGAGGACGCGGACGAGGCCCGGCGGGCGTTCCTGGAAAAGCGCGCGCCGGAGTTCAAGGGGCGGTAGGCGGGATCACCGAGGTCGTTGCATTCGGGTAGGGGCGGGTTTGAAACCCGCCCCTGCAGTTTGATGCGTCCAGGTATGTGGAGGTTCAGGGAGACGGCGCGGAGGCGCCCACCGAAGCCGTTGTCAGGCGTCCTTTGCGTGATTATTCCGTTTCGCGCAACATGCGTACCGTCTCCAATGGAATATCGGCGCGAATATCTTGCGGCAGTGAATCATAGCTGTCCAACAACTGCTGCGCCAATTCTTCCGGACCCCAGAGCCGTATCACAAAGAACGATTGCTCGTTGCGGTCATGTACCGGCTTGGTGAATCCTCCCAGGCTGACGAATAGCCCGTGCTGTGCCCGGAATGAGGCTATGTTGCCTTGAAGCCGGTCGTATTCCTCCAGGCTTGCGGTACTGGTTCGCGCTTTGACCTGTACACACAGACGCGGCTCGCCGAAACCCATGTCGCCCTTGCCGGCCAGAACATCAACGCCGCCGTCCGTTCCTTTTCGGGTTTGCAGGACGACGTAGCCGGAGGCTTTCAAAATGCTCGCTACCAGGTATTCCAGCCTGGTGCCTGAGAATTTCTGCCGGAGACGGGCTACGATACGATCCCTGATGGCCTGGTCGATATCGATTTCGTCGAAAGTCTGGCTTTCGCCGTAACCGTCGTATTCAGCAGATTCCGTGTAGCCGACCGGTGTCGTTGCAGGTTCCTGGATGGAATCATTCTCCAGGAAAGCGTTGGCGACACGCGCAATACGGGCTTCTGCGTTGGGGGCCCCCGGTCGCGATATCGTCATCAAAGAGCCAAACGAGTTGAGCAGATCCCGGTCGAAGTGAGAACGGGGTATGTTGGTAATCTGCCATTCAACCTCCCGCACGTGCGGAGCGCCGGCTCCTACTATCTCAGGCCGGTATGCGTAGGGGCCGCTGATTCGGCCTACCGCAATTTCACGAGTCGTCTTGCGGGGGACCACTACCAAATCACCAATAGCAACGTCTTGATAGAATCGCCACAACTGGTCGGCTTGACTGCGGCTGTCCGAGTGAACGCGCATCTCCTCCCGGTCTGTGAAATCCTCGGCGCTCCGGTTCAAACCGAAGCCCACGGATACCACGCCTTGTTCCAGAAAGGCGTTTTCGTATTCACCTGTTCTGCCGCCTCTTATCGTCCAAACTGTCATGCGCCGGTCCAGAGCTTTTCATTTTGCAGCCAGTGTAGCACGTATGCGCCAATTATCCGAAACTCAGTTCCTGGCCGAACTTTTCGCCGTGGGTTATCTCCGACATGGGCTTGCGGGGCGTGCCGGTGCCGGCCGGACGCATGATGCGGTAGCCGAAGGGCAGCACGGTGATCAGTTCCATGTCGTCGGGGATGCCCAGCAGCGCCTTGGCCTCCGTCTGCTGCTCGCCGCGGATGCCCACAAAGCAGGTTCCCAGGCCCTCGGACCAGGCGACCAGTTCCATCTGCTGGAGGGCGCGGCCGGCGTCCAACTGCGGGCGGCGCGTTTCGCCCATCACCACGGCGATGGCCAGGGGCGCGTTGCCGATGAACGCGCCCTGCGTGCAGATGCGTCCCAACTCGGCGATGGTGTCGGGGTTGCGGACTACGACAAAATGCCACGGCTGGGTGTTGCTGGAGCTGGGCGCCCATCGCGCGGCCTGCAGCATCCGGTGGAGCACGTCGTCTGGCACCGGGTCGGGCTTGAAATCGCGGATGGTGCGGCGGGTGCGAATGCACTGGAATACGTCCATAACGATACCTCTGGTGTTCGATGCCTCTGGTGTTTAGGAGGGTATTTCTTTACATGGATGAACGGGATGGAACGCTATGGCCAACGTGCCATCCCACTTTGCGTCTCTGTGCCCGTGCGTTGAAATTGGGCCGCAGAATCAGTCAGTGATGTAAGGCTCGCCCCAATGATCCTGATACACCACGTCGGCCAGCGGGCCGCGACGCACCGGGCCGAAGTTGCCCATGGGATAGCCGATGGGCAGGATGGCGTAGGAGTGGACGCCGGGCGGCAGGCCCAGAATCTCCTCAACCTCCTTTTCGTGGCGGAGGTGCCGGCTGGTGAGGGTGGAGCCCAATCCCAGGGCCCGCGCCGTCAGCAGCATGTTCTGGACGGCAGGATATATCGACGCCCCGGCCGATCGGGTCGACGTTTCCTCGCCGTCGTCCTGGCACGCCACGATCCATACGGGAGCCTCGTGGTAGTGGTCGGTGAGATACTCAACGGCGTCGTGCTGGCGGCGGTAGCGTCCGACGGTAGAACCGGGAGGAGGCTCGCTGCCCAAGTAGCGCGGCCCGACCACCTCGTCAAACGCCTTCTTGTACCAGACCTGCACCCGTTCCTTGATGCTGCGGTCCTTGATGACGAGGAAACGCCAGCGCTGGTTGGCTCCGCCGTTGGCGGCCCACTGGCCGGCCTGAAGGATGCGCAGGATCAACTCATCGGGCACCGGGTCGGGCTTGAGACGCCGCATGGCGCGGGTGGTCTGCATGATGTGGAAAAGGTCGGTGTTGTCGGTCATGGTGTGTATCTCCAGCGGTTCAGAATCGGGGCGGGCGTTTTTCGAGGAACGCGGTCATCGCCTCGTTGGGGTACGGAGTGTTGAAGCACAGGGCAAAGGTCTTGATGCTGTACTCGGCGGCGGCCTCGTGGCCCATTTCCAGCCACGCCGACACGATCTGCTTCTGCGCCGCCAGGATGTAGCGACCCATGCCCAGGAAGGTATGGGCGGTTTCCATCGCCACGGCATCCAGGTCGGCCTTGGGAACGACGCGGTCAACCACGCCGATTTGCAGCGCTTCCTCCGCGTCGATGGTCTCGCCGGTGAGGAGCATGCGGCGGGCGCGTCCCAGCCCCACGGTGGGCGGCAGCAGCGACGCCTCGATCACCGACGGCAGGCCGACGCGAACCTCGGGCAGCCCGAAAATCGCATCCTCGGCGGCAATCTTGACGTCGCAGGCCAGGGCCAATTCGAACGCGCCGCCCAGGCAGGGGCCGTGGATGGCGGCAATCACCGGCAGCGGGCAGTTCAACAAACCCCGCGCGCCGGCGTGCAACGATCGGATGAACCGCTCGGCGGCCAGCGGGTCCAGGTCCTTCATCTCGTGCAGGTCAACGCCGGCGGACAGCGCCCGGTCGCCCGCGCCCCGCAGGATGATGGCCCGCAGCGTCTCGTCGCTGCCGCATTGCTCCACCTGCTCCGCAAGGTCGCGGAACACATCGGGGCCGAGCAGGTTCAGGTGAGTGCGCCCCTGAATCTCCAGGGTGGCGATGGCATCCTGCCGTTTCAGGTTGACGCCGCCGGTCATGCGGATTTCCCCTTCGATGCGTTCTCAATGAATCGGAGAACCTCAAAGTTGAAGATGTCGGGCTTCTCGAAATAGACCGAGTGGCCGGCCTCGGGAACCCGCAGCAGCTTTGATCCGGGGATCGCCTTTGCGCCGGCGGCGATGACCTGCGGCGGCGAGATCTGGTCGTCCTCACCCACGAAGAACAGGGTGGGTATGTTCAGGTTCGCCAGTTCCTCCGGGCCGGGGCCGGCGGGCGTTCCGGCGGGCGGCGCGTGGCGCGGCGGGTTGGTGCGCGAGATCTGGAGGTACAGGTTGGCAAGGTTGGGCGTGCGCTGGACAAACAGCGGCGACACCGCCCTGAATCCGATCTCGCCCGATGCGGTGTGGTTGGCGGCCCACAGACGCTGCTCGGCCAGAACCTCGGGCACGTTCATGCCGCCCACGGTGTCGGCCATCACCAGGCTGCGGACGCGCTCGGGATACGCCACCGCGAACCCCAGCATCGTGCGGCCGCCCATTGACTGCGCCACCAGGTGCGCGGTCTCGATTTCCAGGTGGTCCAGCAGGCCGCGCAGGTCGTCCACGAAGGACGCCATGCCCGGGCCTTCCGGTTCGTCCAGCGAGTGGCCGAATCCCCGGTGGTCGAAGGTGACGCACTGGTAGCGTTGGGAGAAGAACGGGATCTGCTGCCACCAACTGAGCAGGTTGCCGCCGGCGCCGTGGGCGAAAACGATGGCCTCCCCCTCGCCGTAGCATTGATAGTGCAGGTCGATTCCGTTGATTTTTGCGCTGCTCACGATGGGCCTCCGCAGAGATAATCGGCAAGTTGTCAAATCGACGCGATTCTACCACGTCTCGGTCTCCATGCCTGAAGATCCCACACGTCCGGCTGCCCCGTCGTCCCGCCCGTTCATGCTCCCCGCCGTCCTGTCATCCCAGCCCATTCCGTTCCCCGCTCATCCTGAGCCTGTCGAAGGATGCCGCACCCGTCCGCTCATGGTTCGACGCGCTCACCATGAGCGGACGGGTGCGGAGCGACTTGGAGCGGAACAACGGTATAATGGCGCCGGCAATGATCGTCAAACCCGGTGGGAATAACCATGACCACGGCCACGGAAACGCGCATCTGGCAGGACACCGCCCTGGTGATCGACCCCAGGGATCTCGGCGTTGCAGCCTCCGGCCGGGAGTTGGAGAGGCTGTTCGTCGATTTTTGCAACAAGAACAGCCAGAACACCTGGCAGTTTGAGCTGAGTCCTGACGGTAAAATTGTCGCAACGCCGCCGGCCTATCACCCAAAAGACGGCCATGAATCTCAGTTGGGCGGTCGTTTGACGATATGGACCGACGACCACGGCGGCCAGGCCAGGAACTCCAACGCCGCGTTCCTGATGCCCCGTGGCGGCGTGCTCGTGCCCGACGCGTCGTGGACCTCGCAGGGGAAATGGGACGCCCACCCCCACGTCGCCGGCGACGCGCACCCGTTCTGTCCCGACTTCGTGGTGGAAATCCGGTCAACCTCCGACAACCTGGCCCCACTGCAGGCAAAGATGCGACTGTACATGGAGAACGGCGCGCTGCTCGGGTGGCTCATCGACCCGTCCAACCGCAGGGTGTACGTTTACCGCGCCGGACAGGATGAACCGGAGCGGTTGGACAATCCCGCCACGCTGTCGGGTGAGTCGGTGTTGCCCGGTTTCGACTTCGACGTGGCACGCCGGATTTTCGACCGTCAGTGAGTCTGATGGGGTCGCATGGTGAGTGAATGTCCATGAGAGAAAGCAACTGGCCCCGGAGTGCAGCATCGGCGGTGGGCGCCATCGAGGCGTTCATGGCCGCCCTCAACGACCGCGATGATGGCCGGCTGCTCGACCTGCTGCACCTGCCCCACGTGCGTATCTCCGGCGCCGGCGTGGCCATCTGGCACGACCGCAGCGAACTGGAGGCGACCTATCTGCGCGACTTCTACCAGCGCGCAGGCCCCGACTGGCATCACACCGTGCTGGACTCCACGGAGGTGATCCATAGCTCGGAGCGCAAGGTCCACGTGCTGATCCAGTTCACCCGCTGCGACGCCCAGGGCGCGGCCATCGCCACCTATCGCTCCCTGTGGATCATGACGGATTCGGACGGACACTGGGGCGCACAGGCGCGGTCGAGTTTCGCGCCGTAGATTGACGAATCGCGCCGTTTGTGGGATCATTGAGTTACCCCCCCTATCGATTCGACGGTAGGGTCGAGGCCGCCAATAAACGGCCACAGTATATTAAAAATATCGTGATGATTAAAAATGTTTACATTGATGGGTTCAACCTGTACTACCGTGCATTGAAGGACACACCGTTTCGGTGGTCGAGTTTCGCGCCGTAGATTGACGAACCGCGCTACGTGCGGCATCATTGTGTTACCCCCCCTGGAGCTTAGGTGAAAGGGTTGAGATCGCCGGATTCGGCGGTCTCTGTTTTTAATCGCGGTGCGTGGGCGTTGATTACCAATTTCTATATCGATGGGCTGAATCTGTATTACCGCGCTCTTTGATTCTCTGCCACCGTGAGCGACTCTCTCGGCATCATCTCCAAACCCGCTGCCTGGTAGCCGTTCGGCGTATCCAATAGCCGTTCGGCGTATTCGGAACGCCATCCTCCCGTCCGGTTGGTGTTAGACTGGCCGCAAACCCCACGAACCGGGAGGACATCATGGCCAGAACGCCCACCGTAACCCGCGAATCCGTGCCCGAACACGAGCGGGCCGCCTTCGACGCATTCGTCGCCGACCGAGGCGAGGTGCCCACCACCGGCCCCGGCTCGGTGATGCTCAACGCGCCGGAGGTTGCGCAGCGTGCCCTGGGCCTCGCACTGTACCTGCGCACCGACACGTCGCTGGACCCGCGCATCCGCGAGTTGGCGATGCTGCTGGCCGCCCGTGAGAACGACTGCCAGTTCATCTGGAACGCCCACGCGCCGCCGGCCCGCCGCGCCGGCCTGCGCGACGAAATCGTCGATGCGTTGCGCGACAAGGTCGAACTGCCCAATCCATCGGCGGACGAGAGCGCCGTGGTCAACTACGGGCGCGAGTTTTTCCGCACGCGGAAGGTTAGCCAGGCGGCCTTCGACGCGGTGCTGGAACAGTTCGGCAGGAACGGCGCTACCGAACTGACCACGCTGCTGGGCTGCTATGCCATGCTGGCCTTCAACATCAACGGATTCGGCGTGGAACTGCCCGACGACATCACCGAAAAGCCGCTGCCGGTCTAGCGCCGTCCGTCCCAACGAGGGGGAAAACACCATGACCAGTCAGCGCCAGCAATGGCTCGCCCAGAACGCCGAGGCGGCCATCGACCCCGACCTGCCCATATGCGACCCGCACCATCACTTCTGGGACCGTCCGGGCGACCGCTACTTCCTGGATCAACTAGCCGACGACGTGGGCGGCGGGCACAACATCGTGCAGACGGTATTCATCGAGTGCCATTCCATGTATCGTGCCGGCGGGCCGGAGGAGTTGCGCTGCATCGGCGAAACGGAGTTCGTGCAGGGTCTGGCCGCCCAGAGCGCCAGTGGTCAGTACGGCCCGACCGAGGTTGCCGCCGGCATCGTGTCCAACGCAAACCTGATGCTGGGCGACGGAGTCCAGGCCGTGCTGGAGGCTCACCAGGCGGCCAGCGGCAACCGGTTTCGCGGCATTCGCTTCTCCTGCGCTTGGGACGCCAGCCCCGACGTGTCGCCCGGCAGCCCCAACACGCAGGGGATGCTGGCCGACGGCCGTTTTCGCGCCGGCTTCGACGTTTTGCAGCGCATGGGGCTGAGCTTCGACGCACTGGTGTACCACACCCAGTTGGGCGAGTTGGCGGAATTGGCCGGCGCGTTTCCCAACGCCACCATCATTCTGAATCACATCGGCCGTCCGCTGGGCGTCGGTCCCTATGCCGGGCGACGGGACGAGGTGTTCGCCGACTGGCAGCGGGGCATCGCGGCGGTTGCCGAGCATGAGAACGTGGTGGTCAAGCTGGGCGGGTTCGGCAACCTGATCAGCGGCTACGACTGGCACCAACGGGACGCGCCGCCCGCGTCCGGGGAGTTGGCGGATACCATCCGTCCGTGGCTGGAGTGGTGCATCGAGCGGTTCGGGCCGAGTCGCTGCATGTTCGAGAGCAACTTCCCCGTGGACAAGGCATCGTACCCGTACACCACCTGCTGGAACGCATTCAAGCGGGTGACCGCCGGCTACTCGGACACCGAAAAAGCGGCGATGTTCCAGGGCACGGCGACGCGAGCGTATCGCCTCTGACTGCCCGTCTCCGGGTCTGCGAGCGGTCATATGGCCGGCGCGGCAGGGGCGAATAATTATTCGCCCCTGCATTGGTTTGTGGCCGCGCCGGGCATTCCGGTTTTCCTGAAACCCGTCGCTCATCCCACCGATCACCCGCTCATCCCGCCACTCACCCGCTCATCCTGAGCTTGTCGAAGGGTGGGGTTCATGGTTCGACCCTCCACAGGCGGGCCCGCGGCAGGCTCACCATGAGCGGGCCACGATACTGAGTTTTCCCGCGGGCATTTGGCTCGTTACCGTGGGGGCGAATAATTATTCGCCCCTACACTGGTTTGCGGCCGCGCCGGGGGCATTCCGGTTTTCCTGAAACCCGTCGCTCATCCCACCGATCAACCGCTCATCCCGCCACTCACCCGCTCATCCTGAGCTTGTCGAAGGATGGGGTTCATGGTTCGACCCTCCACAGGCGGGCCCGCGACAGGCTCACCATGAGCGGGCCACGATACTGAGTTTTCCCGCGGGCATTTGGCTCG
>CAZCZB010000075.1:12233-14084 GCA_964502995.1 uncultured Dehalococcoidia bacterium | reverse complement strand
ACCCTTGGAACCCAGCAATCGCCGCATAGCCCTTGACCTTCAAGACAGTTGCTGTCCATCCATGAAAAACTAACGCCCTTTCTTCGCCCGAAAGTGAGGAATCACATACTCCCCGAACAGCCGGATCGAATTCAAGACCTCCTCATTCGTCGCATACCCCGCCTGGAATATCGGCATGATCTCATCCACACCCATCGACTCGAACTCCTCGATCACCCGGATGCACGCGTCCGGATCACCCACGCAGTACCCGCCGCCCGCCAGCAGGTCCTCCGGAGTCGGCGGCGCCTGCTGCTGCGGGTCCTCCGACCTCACCTCACCTCCCGCTCGTCCTGAGCCTGTCGAAGGACCTGAGCCTGTCGAAGGACCTGAGCCCGTCGAAGCGCCTGAGCCCGTCGAAGCGCCTGAGCCCGTCGAAGCACCCCCGCGCGTCGCGCCGCCCTGCACGTAAAACTGGTACTCCTCCGGCACCGCGTCCTGATCCACACCCGCCCATTCCAGCACGAACCGTTGCCGGCTCTGCTCCAGGTACCACGCCGCAACCTCCGCGCCCTTCTGCCGCGCCTTCGCGTCGTCCTCGTCGCAGAACCCTATCGTCGATGCCACCACCTGCCGGTTCACAAACCGACCCACCGGATTCGCGTTCTCGATGGATTCGTAGTAGGCGTTCACCAACCCCCGGGTTTTGTCCGTCCCGCCCAGCGTATTCACCAGGCACCCGACCCCCAATTGTCCCGCCAGCCGGAAGGTATCCTCCTGCGTGCAGGCCATCCACAGCGGCGGATGCGGCTTCTGCAACGGACGCGGAATCACCTCGCGCGGCGGAATCGTCCAGTTCTCCCCGTCGTGGCTGAAAACCTCGTCGCACCACATCCGCGGCAGGCATTCCAGCGTCTCCACCATCATGCTCTGCGTCTGCGCCACGTCCGTCCCGAACGGCGTCAACTGATACGGCCCCTTCGTCCGCCCCACGCCAACGTCCACCCGTCCGTCGCTCAAAATGTCCAACGTCGATGCCCGCGCCGCCACGTGCAGCGGATGATGCACCGGAGCCAGCGCCACGCCGAACCCCAGCCGCATCTTCTTCGTATGCTGCGCCATCACCGCCAGCGTAACCTCCGGCGCCGACGAGTGCGCGAATTCCGTCAGAAAGTGATGCTCAACCAGCCAAACCCGCTCAAATCCCATCTCCTCCGCAAACTGCACCTGTCGCACCGCGTCCCACAGCGTGTCGTACTCCGCCGTATCCGTCCACGGACGCGGCATCTGCAACTCATAAAACATCCCAAACTTCATAACTCACCTCTCCGCGCGTGGTGCGGTTCAGACCTCCGCTCATCCTGAGCCTGTCGAAGGACCCCATACCGGCTTCCACCGGAATCCAAAAAATCATATCACCCAACGCACCCAACCCATCCTGTCCATCCATGAAAAAACAAAACCCTACATCGCCGTCCAACCGCCATCGACCACCAGCATCTGACCCGTCGTCGCCCCCGCCGATTCGCTCGCCAGGTAAATCGTCGCCCCCACCAGTTCCTCCGGATCCATCCGCCGACCCAGCGGCATCTTCACCAGCAGTTCCGCCTCCACCTCGTCCGCGTCCCGCGTCTCCGCCTCCAGCACCCCTGGAGTCAGCGTCGGCCCCGGCCCAATCGCGTTCACCGTGATCCCGTGCTGCGCCCACTCCAGCGCCAGCACCCGCGTCAGGTTCAGCAATCCGCCCTTGCTCGCGCAGTACGCCGCCCGGTTCACCGATCCCACCAGCGCCATCTGCGACGCCACGTTGATGATGCGTCCATACCCCTGCGGAATCATCAGTCGCGCCGCCGCCTGCGCGCAGAAAAACGC
>CAZCZB010000075.1:0-12223 GCA_964502995.1 uncultured Dehalococcoidia bacterium | reverse complement strand
CTTGAGGTTGGTGTCCATCACCGCGTCCCAATCCTCTTCTGTAACCTCCAGCGCCGGCGCCCGTCGCCGGATGCCCGCGTTGTTCACCAGGATGTCCAGCCCGCCCAGGTCCTGCTCCAACTGCCGTATCGTCGGCCTGATCTCCTCCACCTCCTGCACGTCCAGATCAACCGCGATGCCCACCTGACCCTCATTCCGGATCTTCCACACCGTTTCCGCCAGCCCTTCCCAGGATTCGTCCGACGCCAGGTCGCACACCGCAACGTCCGCCCCCGCCTGCGCCAGACCAACCGCCAGGGTCGCGCCAATCCCCCGCGCCGCCCCCGTAACCAACGCCTTCCGCCCCGTCAAATCCAGTCCCTCAAATGCCATGCCAAATCTCCCGCCGATGTGATTCCAAAATAACCCCGCTGCCGCCGAAGTGTACCACCCGCCAAATGACCAGACTCTCCAAGCCGATCACCCAATCCTGTCTATCCTGTTCATCGATGTAAAACTGACACCCGCCCATTGCCCATGCGCCCGCATGTTCTATAAACTGTACTCCACGTCAGGCGAAAAGCCAAAGGCCACGGCCATCGCCGACGCCATTTCCAATTCGGCAGGAGTCAATCGAGGTTCACGGTTTCCGGTACGCCTCCCCGCGTGCCACACGGCCTAAACAGTCGGTTTCTTATTGCACGCTGGCTTGCGCCTGAGGCTGCTCCATTCCGCGGCAGGGCCAGGACCAGTACGGCGGGTGTCACCACCGCTCCACGAGGGTCGGATTCCTTTCGACGTCACTCCGGACTTGATCCGGAATCCGGATATCGAAACGGACAGACGGTCAGCACGTGGAACCCTAGGACGCAACATCGCAATCAAAACGCTCTCTGGCCGTAGCGCCGACGCCCTGAACCTCGCCGACTCCAACCCGAAAAACCACAACAACAACCGCAATCACCCGACCGGACAGGAGGAACATCCCCAAACACCAGCATCAAATCACGTAGCGGCAACCCTTCCAGTTGCCCCTCCCCCGCACCACCGATCTAGCCCTCTCACCTCCGATCTCGCCGCCGCACAACCGTCCCAGCCCTCTCACGTGCGATCCCCTCTTTTACAACCGATCCCGCCCCCGCACCACCGATCTCGCCGCAACACAACTGATCCCCGGCCTCTCGCGGCAGGCCAAACCAACACCGCGACCGAAATCCACCGGTCAACCATAAACATGTGGCGCATCCAAACCCGTCGGGGCGAATTATCGCCGGCCATTCCACCTGCGCCGCTACCACCCCTGCAAAACCCTACCACGTAGGGGCGAATAACCACTCGCCCATCCCACACGTACCGGCGAATAATCGCGGGCCATCCTGCCTGCGCCGCTACCAACCCTGCAAAACCCTACCACGTAGGGGCGAATAATCATTCGCCCATTCCAAATGAGGAGGACGCTCCAAAATGGGTACCATTTCCCACCACCAGTCCAGGGCCCAGGAATTCCTCCACCGGGCCGACCGCCTCATGCCCGACAACGCCCCGGCCGATGCCGCCGTCGCCCTGCGTCGCGCCGCATCCCACGCCACCACGGCCCTCGCCGTCCACTACGGACGCCGGCACAACTCCACCCGTAGGTTGGAAATTGCCCTGCACGCCGCCGTTTCCAATGAATCCCTCAGCCGCAGCCACCTCAAAACCTTCCGCCAGGCCCACGCCATGACCCAGGGTCTGGCGTCGCCCCCTGCCGGCCAACCCAATCCCAACTCAAAACCGGGTCATCCCGTCCCCACCGTACATCCATGCCAAACCACACTTCGCCGCATGCGCCGCCGCGTGGCCTCCCTGATCAAACACGCCAATGCCCTGATCGCCGGCCGTCCCAAACCTGTCATCCACCACAAACGCTGGCAGCGCGACCCCAACCTGCCTCCCGCGCCCGACTTTACCTCCGCCCAGGACATCGCCGGGCTCCCCAACTTCCACCAAATCCGCGAACGATTCGCACTGCACGGCGTCGGCCTCGCCGCATCGCCGGACCCCCACGACTGCTATTCCCGAGGCCAGGTGCCCCGTCCCTGCCAGTGCCACGCCGACCTGTGGAACCAACCCCAGTCACCAAACCGCATCACCCTGTCCCCCCTGTGGCGAAACGCCCTCGAAAAAACTTTCGGCATCCGCCTGCCCAATCCCCTCGAACTCACCTGCTGACCCAACCCGACGCCCGCGAGTCGCCGAACCCGGCCACACCCTGACAGTGCCCGCCAAATCGGCGCTCACCACCTCCACCAGGTAGGGGCAGGTTTGAAACCTGCCCACTCCTGCCCACAACATCGACATCCGAATCTGTCCATCCCACCTGCCAATAATCAAACCCGTAACTGTTCAGAGTCACGGGAAAATTGTCATTGCGAGCGCAGCGCGGCAATCTCATCAGGGCAACGGACGCTGCTATAGGAGCGAGATTGCCGCGTCCGCCAGCGGCAGACTCGCAATGACAAACCCCTGAACTCTGAACAGTTACTCAACCCCCATCCTGCCCATCCTGTACATCGATGTAAAACCCGCAATCAAACCCCATCCTGTACATCGATGTAAAACCCGCTTACCCAAACCGTGTATAATCGCGCCATCATTCGCCCAACCTTGAGGGCACCGCAAGGTTCAAGGAGAATCGCATGGTTACTTCCACCCAGGAAACCCCGACGGGCGCAGCGCGAAACACCGATGGAATCGACGAATTCGACGTCACCGTAATTGGAGCCGGCGTCACCGGCCTGTACTCCCTTTACCGTCTCAGAAACCTCGGATTCAGCGCCCAGTCGCTGGAAGAAGGAGACGGCGTCGGCGGCACGTGGTATTGGAATCGCTACCCGGGCGCGCGCTTCGACTCGGAAAGCTACACCTACGGCTATTCCTTCTCCGAAGAACTCCTCCAGGAATGGGAATGGAAGGAACACTACTCCGCCCAACCTGAAAACGAACGCTACCTCAATTACGTCGCCGACAAGTTCGACCTGCGCCGGCACATCCGCTTTAGTTCCCGCGTCGCCTCCCTCAAATACGACGAGGCAGCCAACCGCTGGCTCGCCACCACCGACGACGGTTACCAGGTCCGTTCCCAGTACGTCATCACCGCCATCGGCATCCTCTCCGCCCGCTATGTCCCCGACTTCGAGGGCATCGAAAGCTTCGAGGGCGTATCCACCCACACCAATCGCTGGCCCAAAGAGGGCATCGACATGGTTGGCAAAAAGGTGGGCATCATCGGCACCGGCGCCACCGCCGTCCAGATCATCCCCGAAATCGCCAAGGAAGTCGGCCACCTCACCGTCTTCCAGCGCACCGCCAACTATTGTGTCCCCCTGCGTAACTCGGTGATCGACCCCGAAACCCAGGACTACATCAAGTCCCACTACCCCGAAATCTTTCAGCGCTGCATGGACACCGCCGGTTCCTTCATGCACATGTTCGATACCCGTTCCGCCCTCTCCGTTTCCGAAGAGGAAAAACTGGAACAGTACGAACGCCTCTGGGCCGAGCCCGGCTTCAAGAAGTGGCTCTCCAACTTCTACGACGTCATGATGCCCGGCGAGGCCAACGAGGACTACGCCGAGTTCGTCCGCAACAAGATCCGCGAGCGCGTCCACGATCCGGAAGTCGCCGAACTGCTCGTGCCCAAGAACCACATGTTCGGCTCCAAGCGCCTCCCCTGCGAAAGCGGCTACTACGAGGTCTTCAACCAGGACAACGTCCGCCTCGTCGATGTCCGCGCCGATCCCATCGCTCGCATCACCCCACGCGGCCTCAAACTCAACGGCGGCGAGGAGTTCGACTTCGACGTCCTCATCTTCGCCACCGGTTACGACGCCGTCACCGGGCCGCTCAACCTGATCCACATCGAGGGTATCCAGGGCGAAGTCCTCAAGGAAAAATTCGCCAACGGCCCCCGCACCTTCATGGGAATGTCCAGCCACGGCTTCCCCAACCTTTTCACCGTCAACGCCGCCTCCGTGGGCAACTTCCCCCGCTCCGCCGAGCCGCTGGTTGAGTGGGTCACCGATGCCATCGCCCACGTCCGCGACAGCGGCCATGCGCGTATCCAGCCCACCCTCCAGGCCGAGGACGATTGGATCCGGCACATGAAGGAAGACGGTGAAAACATTCTCCGCACCCAGGCCGATTCCTGGTTCGTCGGCGCCAACATCCCCGGCAAGGCCCGCGTCCTGCTCACCGCGCCCGACACCGCGCCGGCCATGCGCGCCAAACGCGCCGAAGTAGCCAACAACGGCTACGAAGGCTTCATCCTCGACTAACCAACCCAACAACCACCCAAGCGCAGGGGCGGGTCTCAGACCCGCCCCATTCCATACCAATTCATCGTAGGGGCGAATAATCATTCGCCCCACCCATTCCATCCACCCACGACCCACCTCACGCCAACCACCATCCCCACGTAGGGGCGAATAATCATTCGCCCCACCCTCCCATCAACCAAACCCGCCCCATTCCATCCACCCACACATCCGAAAAATCCTGTCCATCCTGTAAATCGATGTCAAACTCACCCCGGCCGACGCGCCAACAAATAACAAACCCCGGCCCCCAACTGCATCACCGCCGCCACGATCAGCGCCGGCCCATAATCCCCCGTCTGGTCAAACACCCATCCCGCCGTCACCGGCGCAACCAGCGACCCAATCCCGAAACTCACCGTCATTATCCCCACCAGCGATCCGAAACTGCGCCGCCCGAAATACTCGCCCACCGCCAGCCAGCCCAGCGTGGCGACGCCCTCCGTCGCCGCAATCGACACCACGAACACCGCCGCCGCCGGATACCCCGACCATGCCATGAACGTAGCCGTGCTCACCGCCCCCACCGTCATCCCCGTCAGCAGTAGCCACCGCGACGGAACCACGGTCGCCGCCAATCCCAACCCGAACCGCAGCGGAATGATTGCTACGAACGTGATCGCCAGGTAATACGCCGCCTGTTCCTCCGGTAACCCCTTCCAGACCAGCATCGGAATCTGATTGATCACCAGCGCGTCCGCCGATGCGATCCGCAGTGTCACCGCCGCCGTCATCAACCAGAACGCCGGCGTCGCCACCGCCTGCCTCAGCGTGAAATCCGATTCGTCATACGTCGGTTCAATGCGCCGACCCCGCGCCTGCCGGACTGCGTCGGGCGCCGGGCGGTCCCCGTCCGGCAGCAACCCCATGTCCTCCGGCCTGCTCCGTATCACTACCGTCGCCGTCGCCGTCAATAGCGCCACAAACCCTCCCGTCCACAGGATCACCGTCCGCCATCCAAACTGTCCCTCACAATACGCCAGCAGCGGCACCATGATCGCCGCGCCCCCGGCGAACGCCGTATTCAGCAGCGTCATGGTCAGCGCCTTCCGCCGCACGAACCACTGGTTCACCACCGTCATCAGGTTGGGCACCACGCCGATGCCTCGACCCAGCGCCGCCAGCCCGGAGTACAGGAGCAGCAGTTGCCAGTACGAATTGACCGCCGCCACCGCCGCAAATCCCACGCAGCACAGCAACCCTCCCACCAGGATCAGCCGCCTGCCGCCGTATTGGTCCGCCAGCCATCCCGCTCCCAGAGATGCCAGGTTGCCCACCGCCCACGCCGCGCCAACCACGAAAGCGAACTGCGCCGAACTTATCCCCAGCTCACCCCGTATCGGAGTGGCAAATACCAGGAACCCCGGAATCAGCGCCCCGAATCCCAAAAACCCCAACCCGCCCGCCGCCAGCAGCACCCACCATCCGTAGTAGATGCCCCCGCCGCCGGCGGACTCCCGGGCTGTCGGTTGGCTGGACACTCCCGCCCCGGTTCCTATTGGTCGTCGTCTGCGGCAGCCAAACCCGGCCGCCGCACCAGCAAAAACGCCCCCGCCGATACCGCCTGCATAACGCCCACCGCCGCCAGCACCAGAACGAAACTCCCCGTCCTGTCAAACACCGATCCCGCGATTGCCGGTACTATCAAACCGCTCACCCCATAGAACACCGTCATAATCCCCACCAACGTACCGAAACTGCGCCGCCCGTAGTATTCGCCCACCGCGATCCACGCCAGCGAACTCACCCCCTGTCCCGCCGCCGACGACAGTATCAGGAACCATGCCACCGGGTCTCCGCTCAAAACCAGCGCCGCCACCGTGCATAGCGCCACCGTTGCCATCGCCGCGCTCAGCATCCACCTCGGCGAAAACCACATGGCCGCCAGTCCCATCCCGAACCGCGCCGGAATCGTCGCAAAATACGTGATGGACAGGTACACCGCCGTCCGTTCTTCCGACACCCCTTTCCAGATCAGGAGTGGAATCTGATTGATCACCAGCACATCGGATGGCACGGTGCGCATGATCGCGCCCACCGCCAGCGCGCAGAACGACAGCGTCGCCAACGCCTGCCGCACCGAGTAGTCACGCCTCGCCGTCGCCGATTGTACTCCACCGCCCCGGCGACCTGCCTGAACCATGCTGCCGGATTCCGGTCGTGCCCCATAGGGTTCCAGCCCCATATCCTCGGGCCGGCTTCGGATGATTGCCGCCGCCGGAATCGTCAGGCCGCATACCAACGCGCCCGCAATTATCGCCCCGGTTCGCCATCCCACGATGCCGCCCGTGTAGTTGAGCGCGGGCAGCGCCGCCGCCGCCCCCCCGGTAACCGCCGTGTTGATGACCGCCAACGCCAAAGCCTTGCGATGATCAAACCACTGGTTCACCACTGTCATCAGCGTGGGGAATATCCCCAACCCGCGCCCCAGCGATGCCGTGACCGTGTACGCCGCCACAATCGCCCAGAACGAATCCGCGAATCCCAACGCCGCAAACCCGATGCCGCACAGCAGTCCCCCAATCAGAACCAGCCGCCTTGCCCCATACCGGTCCGCCAGCCATCCCGCCGCCAGCGAGGTAATGTCACCAATCCCCCAGGCCGCGCCCACTATGAACGCCGATTGCCCCGAACTCAGTCCCAGCTCATCCCGAATCGAGACCGAAAACGCCAGGTACCCGGGTATCACCACCCCAAATGCGAAAAACCCCAAAACCGCCGCCGCGCCGAGCACCCACCACCCATAGAAGATTCCGCCCCGGCCGCCGAGCGCCGGAGCGGAATCCGTCAGGTCTTCAGGCCGTGGGTATCCCACGGGATGTATGCCGGCCCCTGGCCGTCGTCGACGTTAATCGGCCAACGGGATTACCAGATACACCCTCTCGTCGCCTCCCACCACGCGAGTGGTGTGGCCGCGCCCGGTCATATCCTCCGCCAGCAGCACGTCTCCCGGCCCAACCCGGTAGGTGGAGCCGTCGCCCAACCCGATCTCCGCCTGCCCCGCCAGCGTGATGGTGTATTGCCTCCGCGGCGCGCAGTGAAAGTCAAGGAAGTAATCCGGCGGCGAGACCCGTATGGTCATGCCCGTGGTCGCCTGCATCGGCGTACCACGTCCGTATGCCCCCTCGGTATCCAGAAAATCCTCAAACGGCGGATCAAAATGTTCGAGCCGGGACTCACCGTCCGGCCCCGTGTAAACGCGCACAAATTGCGGCATCGTAAGCTCCTCTGATTGTCGTGTCCGATCTCTTGGCCCATCCGCAACGGTTAATCGCGGACGGATTCATCACCACTGGCGCGGCGGCCAACCCACGATTGCTGGTCGGATTCACTGGTCCTGCTGCTCGCCCGCCGCGCGAAATCCAGCAGGCGCATGACCAAAGTCACCAGGATCAATCCGGCGGCGGCTCCCAGGGGAAACGCCAGCAATCCTCCGGCAACGCAGAGGACCACCAGAACGTGCGGCTCTACAATGGCGCGGTCGTTCAGCTCGGCAATTCGGGCAAACCTGGAGTATATCGCCCACGCGACGTAGCCCCCGGCTGCAGAGCCCAACAAGGCGGCGCCCAGCGTATAAATCAACTTTGTCGGTGTAAACATGTCAGGCATTATAGTACATCTGCGACACGCCCTATTTCATCCTTGTGCGCGGCAACCATTGGCGCTGCAACTTGTTCATTTGAGATTGTATTTCAGTTTCAGAAAACCGTCGCTCATTATCCCCAAACCGTCAATCACGCTTGACAAAATGCCGATAACGGCAGTTTAATCTGTCGCTATCCGTTAAGAGCCGGCCACCCGTCTGTGCGCAGTATGGACGGCTTGACACAAAAGAGGAGTACCCTTATATGAGATTGAATCGGTTCCTGAATGCCCGATTGCTCTTGGCCGTCGGCCTTGCAGCCGGGTTGATCGCAGCGGTGGCCTGTGGTGGCCCCGCCGAACAACCTGCAACATCGGCTCCCGCGAGTTCCGGCGAAAGCGCCGCGGCGGCACAGCCGACCGCCATGCCCGAACAGGCCGAAGGTTCGGACGCCATGATGGCCGAAAGCACCGGTGGCCACGTCAACCTGCTGGTCACCAACATCGGCAACGGCAAGTTCGACCCCTTCCTCACCGAAGGCGAGGACCTCAAGTTCCAGCGCATCTTCCAGGTGGCCATGGTCGGCGGCGGCGGCGGCAGCGAACTCACGCCCGCGGTAGCCAACGACTGGTCCGTCAGCGAAGATGGTCTCACCTGGACGTTCACCGTCAACGACGGCAACATCATGGCGCACGACGGTAGCATCATCACCCGCGACGACGTCTTCTTCAACCTCGACAGCCGGATGGGCGAGGAAGCCGCGAACCTTCTTGCTGCCACCTACTACGAACCCCGAGACGTGGCGTTCGCCCAGCGCGTTGACCAGGTCCTCAAAGGCCCGGCCGACAATCAGGTTCAGGTCGTGTTCAACACGGTGCGTCTGGACTTCGCATTCAACTGGTCCGAAAACGCCCAGGGCGCCGACGCCATGATCGTGCCCGAAGCCGCCATGCGTACCCGCACCGGAGCCACCGGCTTCGAGGGTTATGAAGAGGACCCCATCGGCATCGGTTCCATGAAAGTCACCGATTTCGTCCACGAGCAGCGGTACTCCTTCGAGCGGTTTGACGACTTCTTCTGGACCACCGAGAACGGTTACGCCGAAGATCGCAGCGTCACATTCGACTCCCTGACCCTGGAAATCGTCCCCGAGCCGGCCGCTCGCCTGGCCGCCCTGCGCAGCGGCGACGCCCAGCTCATCGAGGCCAACATCAACATGGTCGGCGACATCGAGAGCATCGACGGCGCCGGCGTGGCCTGGCAGAAGGAGTCCTCCTACAACTGGGTCGTGTACGTTGACTGCTGGAAGGAAGAACTCTGGTGCTACCCCGTTGAATCCCGCCAGGCTGCTGAACACGCCATCGACAAGGAATCCATTGTCAACGACCTGTACAGCCCCGAAGCCATCAACGCCGACAGCTGGGCCCATGTGACGCCCAACTCCCTGGGTTGGGGCGAGAACCTGCGCCCGCGCCCGTTCGACGTGTCCAAGGCGCGCGAACTGCTCATGTCCATCGGTTATGGCGGCGCCGACGGCAGCGACGGCACCGACGCCAACGGCGAGCAGATCTCGTTCACCATCTACACCTGGGAAGCCGGCGACCTGCCCGGTCTCCCTGACCTCGCCCAGCTCTACAAGGACTTCTGGACCGAGGGCCTCGGTTGGGACGTCAGAGTAGTCGTCGGCGACGCCGCCGCTACCCGCCAGGCTTGGAACAACCGCGAGTACCCGGGCGATGTCCTGGTTCGCACCAACGAAGCCCGCTTTGACGGCACCTCCATCGCCCAGGGCGGCTACCTCAATGAAGCCATCGCCTGGCGCGCCGTTGACAACTGGGAAAACGAACCCTGGGCCAGCACAACCACCCCCATCGTGCAGGAAGGTCTGTCCGACCTGAACCCCTCGACCCGCGCCGCCACGTACAACGCCATGTACGACTACCTGCAGGATCAGACGTACTGGGGCGACGGGTTCAACACCAACGTGCCGTGGGGTCTCGGTTCCGACGTGGCCAGCTATGAGCCCTGGAGCCTCGTGCCCTACGTAACCGCCATCTGGACCCTGAAGCTCAAGTAAGCGCAGGAGTTCGCTGAGGCAATACCCGAACATTGGCAAGGGCAGATTAACGTCCACCCTTGCCAATCGTTTCCTGCCTTATTTCACTACTGATCTAAGTTATAATTTACTGGTAATTCGTCAATAGTTTTTGGACTGAAAGGCCATGACCATCTACATCACACGGCGCTTGATGGAAGGATTCGTCACGTTGATCGCTTTGAGCTTCGTGGTGTTCGGCAGCGTGCATCTCACCGGAGATCCTGCCCGTTTCCTCCTGCCCATTTCCAACGACCATGACGAAGCCGTGTACGAAGCCCAGAAAAAGGCCTACGGCCTGGACAAGCCTTTCATCGTCCAGTACGCCACATTCCTTTACAAGGCCGTACAGTTGGATTTTGGTAACTCCTTCACCGCGCGCCGCCCGGTCCGGGACATCCTCCTGGAGCGAATCCCGGCCACCGTCCACCTGGCCCTTTCGGGCATGATTATCGCAATAGCAATCGGAGTGCCGCTGGGCATCATATCGGCAGTGAAGCGCGATTCGTTGCTGGACCGGGTCTGCAAGTTGTTTGCCATTTTCGGCATGGCCGCGCCCCAATTCTGGGTCGCGATCATGCTCATCATCGTGTTCGCCGGCTATTGGGGCATCCTGCCGGCATTCGGGCGCGGCGACATGACGGGCTGGTTCCCATCCTGGTCGCAGATCCCGAACATGATCGCCCACCTGATCCTTCCCGCTTTCGTGCTGGCATTGGCAATCGTTGCCGCGATCATGCGTCTTGCGCGCTCCGCGATGCTTGAAGTTCTGGACAGCGACTACGTAAAATTCGCCCAGGTCAAGGGCATGAGTGATCGTGTCGTCATCTGGAGACACGCCGCCCGCAACGCGCTGATCCCGGTGATCACCTTCGGCGGCATCAGCCTGGCCAGTTTGCTGAATGGCTCAGTGGTTGTGGAAGTGGTATTCGCCTGGCCCGGTGTTGGGCTGATGCTCCTTGAAGGCGTGCTGTCCAACAACTTCCCCCAGGTCGAAGGCGCGATAATGGTATCCGGCGCCGCATACATCCTGACCGCGCTGATCGTCGACGTCCTTTATGGCTACGCAGACCCACGCGTCCGCATGAACTAACCTCCTGATTATTGACCGGAGACAATTTTGGCCGCAGAAACTCCAACGCTCGTACTGGATGAACGCGCCCCAGCCACATTGGGGCAGCGTATCAAGGACGCCCGGCTGCCCTGGGTGCCCATCGCCATCCTGCTGATAATCGTTTTCTGTGCCGTTTTCGCGAACCTGATCTCACCATACGAGCCGCGCAAAAACGACGTCCGAAACAAACTGCAGCCCCCGTTCACCAGCACCGAGCATATCCTGGGAACCGATCGTCTGGGCAAGGATATGCTCAGCCGTCTGATCTTTGGCGCTCGCACCATGCTCCAGGTCACCGCGCCGTCGATGGTGGTTGCAATCGTCGCTGGAACAGTGGTGGGCCTGGTTTCCGGTTATGCAGGCCGTTGGGCCGACTCGGTATTAATGCGCATCACGGATGCAGTGCTGGGGTTCCCATCAATACTGGTTGCGTTGTTAATCGTCACCTATTTGGGTACTGGCGTGTGGAACGTGATGATCGCCATCGCCGCCACTCAATGGGCCCGGTTCGCCCGCATGATCCGTGGCGAGGTGCTCGCCATCCGCGACCGCGACTTCGTGGTGCTGGCCCAGATCTACGGGGTATCCCCGGGTATGATCGTATATCGGCACCTGTTCCCCAACGTCATCAACACTTTGATGGTGCTGACCAGCGTCAGCGTGGGGCAAGTCATTCTGCTCGAAGCTTCGCTCAGCTTCCTGGGGTTGGGATTGGCGCCCGGCGACCCCGCTTGGGGAATCCTGGTGGCGGAAGGCCGCGAGTTCCTTACCCAGGCATGGTGGATCGCCCTGTTCCCGGGAATAGTTATCACCGTTGTTGTGATGGCCTTCAATTTCTTCGGTGACTGGCTCCGCGACTACCTGGACCCACGTTTGCGACGCGCCCGATAACGCTCGCAACCCACCTGCTCAGGTCCCGAAAAAGGGCGACGCAATGCGTCGCCCTTTTTCCGTTCAGCGCCATTTGTCGCAATCCTGTAAACGCCCATGACGATTGTTGACGACATTTCACCTATGTGCTACCGTCCCGCCCACGCAGTGGCTCTAGTATCGTCTCAAATCAGTATTAGAAGGTCTTGGTGCTGAGCGGTTGAAGT
>CAZCZB010000074.1:0-14333 GCA_964502995.1 uncultured Dehalococcoidia bacterium | reverse complement strand
GTCCGCCTGTGGCGGACTCGCAATGACAGATTATCAAAGTGGGTACGCGTGAGATCTCGCCGAAACTGCGAAGCCGTGTCGGTCCCGTTGATGTTATCAAAAGCCAGCAACTCCGCCGCGTATCTGACGACTGTAGATACGCAAAGCTGCTGGCATCGGATCAGCGCTTCTATGTCGGATTTCGCTAAACGTTCCCGTCAACCGGCAATCCCTGCTTTGCCATGGCCCGCTTGATTGCCATGGCAGAATCGTACGGTTCTTTTTCCTTGCGCTCTCTGTCGCGCTTTTCTACGGGTGTGAGGATACGGTTGTCCGTTTTCGTCAGGAAGGCTAATCGAACTGGTAGGGATAGATTACCTGGATGACGCGGCCGTCGCGCAACGCGTCGAAGTAGCCGTGTGGCGCGCCGGGCTGCTGGAGCCAGCGGCGGATGAAATAGGTACACATGTTGACCAACTGCCCGCCCACGGTGGTCTGCGGCGGGGCAACCATGAGGTCGTCGTAGATGGACGGCGACACGGTGTCGGACTCGGAACTGAGGAACTCGGACACGGCTTCGGATATGGAGGTGGATTGGGCGCCGGCCATCAGCATGGCGTAGTCCCGAACGTCCCATGACGACTGCATGATGTCGTCGGGATTCATCTGCGCCATCACGTTCTCATCCAGGAACATGGTGAGGGCCAGCAGGAGCCGGCTGAAGGCGAGGCGGGACGGGTCGGCATGGCCGTGCAGCGAATTGCCCTCGGTGGCTGCGGCGTTTGCGAACTCCTCGCGGTTGATGTATGAGACGAGCAGCGGGGTTTCGCGCCGGATCATGATGCTGAGGCAGTCCTGGATCAACTCGGCGCGCTGCTCGGGACGCCAGGTGCGGAACGGGCCGGTGCCCTGGTAAACATGGCGCGGGTTGAGTTCATTGGGCACGCCGTCGACGCCCGGTGGGTTACCGAAGTGTCGGCGGACGAGGGCGTCGTACTCGCCGCACATGGAAATGTACTGGTTTTCCTGGACCAGGAGGCCGGAGTGGACGTGGTGCGGCTGGTTCGGGTCGTTGGCGCTGGCGCCGGTCAGACCGGACTCGCTGAGGAAAACCATGTACATCGTGAGCCTCCCGGGACGGACACGTATCGGTAGGGGTGATAGGCTTGGGGGCGGGTTTCAGGCCCGCCCCCGTTGTTGGTTGAAGAGTAGGTCAGGACGCGACGGTGCGGAAATCCACGTGCAGAACGTTGCCGTTGCGCGGGTCCCACTGTATCTCGGACGGCTCGACGCGATACTCGCCGGGCTCGCCGGCGATGGATACCTGCATGGGCTGTCCGAACTCGCCGCCGGCGCGGCTGATGGCGCGCAGCAGGGTGCGCATCTCGCACTGCAGCGAGCGTGAGTCGATGCCGCGTCCGTATAGATGGATCGGGATGATGCCTTCGCGGCGCAGGGCCTTGACCTTCTTGCCCAACGTCGCGCGGGGTTCAAGTTCGAGGGAAACCGCCTGGGTGGTCATGGTGTCGGGAACTCCTGGGTGCTATGCGATTGACGCGGGCCACCAAACCCGGCCCGCAGAGTGAGCGCATATCATAGCACATGAGATGACCGGCAACGGTTTGGCGTGAGCGGACGTGGATGGGCGGGGCGGAGAACACCAACTGCCGGGACGCAGGGGGCTGCAAGAGGGTGAGGTATGCGCTGGCGCAATTCCCAGTCACTCCCTGATTTGCAGGCCGGAAGCGATTACCTTTGGAGAGTGAGCGATTCGATCGATGTCGGGCTTACGATTCGAGAGCCCTGGCGAGTTTTTCGAGGGTCGCTTCAGCGTTGAGCGCAGACCGTCGGGCCAGCGCGTAGAGACGGCTCATTTGGCCTGCCTGCTTATCGGTCGCGTACTTGTCGTCCTGGTTCACACCAAATCCGTCCGATGTCTGCAACACCTCTACCGTGAATCCTTGGTCGTTGAGGATCTCAAGCTGGTAACGGCCACTCATAATTCCTAGCCGTGCCCCTCCGCCCAATTGTGATATGACGACCGAAATCGTATCTATCGAAGTGACATACCGGTCATCTGCCACGGTGGGGGTCCATGCCAATTTGCCCTCGGTGGTTTGCTGAATCAACCCGTCCAGTATGTTGTCCAACTGACTCATGGCATCTCCCCCTGTTAATTGCCGAAACCCGTATCGCTTGCCAGTTCTTCCAAGTCGCTCTGAATCCCGTTCAATCTCTGATTAAGTTGGGAGCGGCGTTGCCCGTCTATTGTCTGCCCAATATGTTCTCTGACGAAGTTTTCCATTTCTGTGATCATAGTTCTTGATGTGGTCAACTTTGCGCGAACGTCAGTCAGGTTTTCGGGGCAGCGAACTATTACATCCGAGAGCATGGCGCGCAACGTTTGGTAGTGCTCTCTCGCTGCTTCCCATCGTTCATTGTCGTGCAGGGTCTTGATCCGCTCGATCAGTCCGATAGCGCGTTGCAAATCTACAGTCTGCAAATGGCTGGCGATTTGTTGCCTTGTCTCCTTGGCCGCTGTTTGCGCTGCCTGCGAGGCGGATTTTGCTCCCCTGGCCTCCTTGATGGCCCACCCGAGGCCTCCCAATGAGAGGACGATCCCAATCCCAGTGGCAACATCGCCCCAATTGGTCGCCCAGAATTCGATCATACCGTGGGATTATAGCCTTTACGGATTGCTCACGAAAACCAGCCATTGCGCCCGGCTATTCTGCTGATACCAGTGGCTCCAACTTGTCGACGAACCGCTCCACGTCGTCCAGGGCGGTGCTTACGTTCTGCGCGTTGTTCCAGTTTTCGTAGAAATTGATGTGGAGAGCATTGGCAACGTCGAACAATCTACGGATTTCTACGTCGCGGGTTTCGGTGACCAGATAGGAGATGACGTCGAACAGGGCGGCGTGATTCCGGTGGGACCATCCTCGCTGCTCGGCCACCGCCTTGACGATCTGGGCAGCCGCGCCCCAGCCCTTTTCGGATGCCTGGCGGACGTCGCCCCGGGCCAGTTCCTCGCGCCCCTGGGCCAACAGCTGCCGGCTTGCCACCTGGTATGTATTGGTCACCATCGTTCAACCTCCGCTGACGTTATCGTACCATGCGGCGGAATTGTCGCCCTGGAGCTTCTGGTCGTCGCGCAACCGTGGAGTGTCTCATGCGTACCCACTTTCGTTGAACCTGTCATTGAACCTGTCATTGCGAGCGCAGCGTGGCAATCCCGTTGCCGTAGCGCCGTTTCTTACTCTAACGAGATTGCCACGTCGCTACGCTCCTCGCAATGACAAACTGGGTACGTATGAGCGTGGAGTGTTCGGTGAATCGACGCAAAAGCGCAGAGACGCGAAGGGAGTTGGAGTGACACCCGCCCGTTGACGGCCCTTTGCGCGCCTCGTTAATCTGTACATGTGTTCGCCTGATTTGGCGGACAAATTTTTGTGCGCGCGCCAAGGGGCGCGAGAGGTGTTTATGCTTATTTGTCGTCGTTGCGAATCGGAGTATCTGCTGGAATTGGTCCGGCTCGACGGTTCGGACCATACGGTGTACCGGTGTCGCAGTTGCGGGTTCCTGTTCAGTCCGCGCGACGCCGCCGAGGGCCTGTCGGACGAATCAGCGTCGCCTCTGCTTCCCGATGGCGAGGTGGCTCGCGTCCGGCGCGAACGGGTGGCCGCCATCCGTCCCCGCCGCGGCAGGCGCTAGCCCTGGCCCGGCCGGGGACGGACGGCACGCAAGCCCATGATGATGGCGGGCGCATCCTTCGACAGGCTCAGGATGAGCGGGATAGTGGTGTGCGGGACGACCGGGACGGTGGGACACGGAACGAGGCGCAGGGTGAGACGACGGACGACCGGGATGGTGGTGTGCGGAATGGTGGCGCTGCCGACGAGCGAAGTGGTGACGCGCCGGATGATCCGCCGGAGGGCGCCAACGCAAACTGGATGCCGCCGGTGCGGTTTGCGGCGGAGACGCTGGGCGTGTCCCTGTGGTCGCGGCAGAAGGACGTGCTGGATGCCCTGATGCGCGAGCGTCGGGTGGCGGTGAAGTCGGGCAACGGCCTGGGCAAGGACTTCACGGCGGCGGTGGCGGTGCTGTGGTACCTGCACTGCCACGAACCGGCCATCGTCCTCAGCACCGCGCCCACCTTCCGGCAGGTGCGCTACGTGCTGTGGCGGCAGATCCATCGGCTGCACCGAATGGCGGCGGACACGCTGGGAGGCAGGTTGCTGGACACCCGCTGGGAGTTGTCCGAAGACCGCTATGCAATGGGCCTGTCGGCCGACGGCGCGGACCAGTTCCAGGGGTTCCACTGCGAGAACGTGCTGGTGGTTGTGGACGAAGCGGAGGGCGTGGAAGAAGAGATCTATGAGGCCATCGACGGTGTGATGACCTCGCGGAACCCCAAACTGCTGCTGATTGGCAACCCCACCAGCACGGCGGGAACGTTCCACCGGGCGTTTCACCAGCACCGGGGAATCTACACGACCCTCACCATATCCGCGCTGGAATCGCCCAACGTGCAGAACGGCGAGATTGAAATACCCGGGCTGGTGACTGCGAAGTGGGTGAATGAACGACGGATCATCTGGGGCGAGGACAGTGACATGTTCCGAGCCCGCGTGTTGGGCGAGTTTCCCAAACGGGGAGAGGACAACTTGATTTCCATGGATGATATCGAGGCGGCGCTGTGCGACGACGGAGGGAGGAGCGTCCTTCGACAGGCTCAGGACGAGCGGAGCGTTGGCGCATCCGGCGGCATGGGGGCAGGTTTCCAATCGGCTCATAATGAGCGGAGAGTTGGCGCATCCGGCGGCATAGGGGCAGGTTTCCAATCGGCTCCGGATGACCGGAGCGTTGGCGAAGCCGTTGGCATGGGGGCAGGTTTCAAACCTGCCCCCGATGCTCCGGGCAACAGTCCGCTCATGGTGAGCCTGTCGAACCATGAGCGGACCGCCGCGCCGGTCCGTGAAAGGCATGAATCAATCCATGACCCCTTCGGCCTGTTTCTGCCGGGAATGTCTCCGCTGGGGTACGGGCGGGTGGTGGTTGGCGTGGACGTGGCGCGCTTCGGCAGCGACCGCACCGTGGTGCTGACGCGGCGGGACGACACCGTGGAGTCAATCCGCGCGTTTTCCCGCATCGATACCATGGCGGCGGCGGGACAGGTGATGGCGGCGGTTCGGGAGTATATGCCCGATCTGGTCAACGTGGATGTGATCGGCGTGGGCGCCGGCATCGTCGACCGTCTGCACGAACAGGGTATGCGGGTGCGCGGGGTCAACGTGGCGGAGAAACCCCGGCGCGACCGTTTTTGCGCCAACCTGCGCGCCGAAGGCTACCAGTCCTTGGCCCGACGGTTCCACGAACGCCGCATCCGCATTCCACGGGACGCCGAACTGATCTCGGAACTGGCGACGCTGCGGTACCAATACGACAGCCGGGGCCGCCTGCTGATCCAGAGCAAGGACAGCATGCGCAAACGCGGCCTGGCGTCGCCCGACAAGGCGGACGCGCTCATGCTGGCATTCCTGGACGACGACCCGGCGGCCGCCGTTGGGTAGCGGAACCCATGGGGCGAATAATTATTCGCCCCTACACGCGCGGGTTCGGTGAACCGTCAATAAACACACGTCCGTAGGGGCAAGGCATGCTTCGTTCCTGCCACCATCGGCCAACCATGCCGGGGCGGACATGGGCCAACCATGTAGGGGCGAATAATTATTCGCCCCTGCGTCACCAATCACACACAAGGAGAGATTATCCCTATGATCGGAATCAAAAAGGTGATGCGCACACTGTCGGGACGGGACGATAGCCGCGCCGGCGCGTCTCCCGCGGTGCAGCGCGCCAACCGCGCGTCGGCGGCATCCTTCGACCGTCTGAGCGCCGGCGGGGATGCTGCCGTTGCCACCGGCGGCGAGGGATGGGCGCGGCCGGAGTACGGCCGATACATGGCGACCTCGCCGTCGGTGTACTCGGCGGTGCGCCTGCGTGCCGAGGCCGTGACCCGTCCGCCGCTGAGGGTGTACCGCCGCGCCGAGGACGCAACGGGCCGGCGGATGCCGGTGGAGCCGTCGCATCCGGTGTCGCGGCTTTTGGAGCGGGTCAACCCGTGGTACACCCGCGCCGACCTGTGGCGGGCCACCGAGGTGTACCTGTGCCTTTGGGGGTCGGCGTTCTGGGCCATCGAGCGGGGAGAGGACGGCGCGCCGGAACTGTGGCCGCTGCGTCCCGACCGCGTGGCGGTGATACCCGACCGTCGGCGATACGTGCGCGGGTTCGTGTATCGGGGACCGGTGGATCAGGTGGCCTACACGCCCGACGAGGTGGTGTGGCTGCGCTATTTCAACCCTCTGGAGGAGATGGCCGGCCTGTCGCCGTTGGCGCCGGCGCGTCTGTCGGCCGACATGGGCAACGAGGGGCTGCACTTCAACCGGCATCTGCTGCGCAACTCGGCGCGCCCCGACTTCCTGCTGCTGACCAACCAGGAGATGAACGACTCCGAGCTTGAGGATTTTTACGCCCGTTGGGAGCAGCGTTACCAGGGGTCGGGCAACGCTCGCCGTCCCGCCGTTGCGTCGGCGGTGCGCGACGTTAAGACGCTGGGTCTGTCCAACCGCGACATCGATTTCATCCAGGGGCTGCGCTGGAGCCTGGAGGAGGTGAGCCGGACCTATGGAGTTCCAAAGCTGCTGCTGGGCGACTTCGAGCGGGCGACGTATGCCAACGTGCAGGCATCGGAGAGGATGTTCTGGCGCAACACGGTGGTTCCCGAGATCCGGTTCCTGGAAGACCAGATGAACCGCGCCCTGCTGCCAAAGCTGGGCTACCCGCAGCTCACCGTGGAGTTCGACCTGTCGGTGATCGAGGCGCTGCAGGAGGACGAGAACAGCCGGGTGCAGCGGGAAACGGCCCTGCTGGACCGCGGCGTCCTGACCATCAACGAAGTGCGCCGCGAGCGCAACCTGCCGGAGGTGCCGTGGGGCGAAGGGCCGAGGGGCGGTGAGGTAGGTGAGGAGAGGCTTACCGGATAGACACCGTACAAGGGCTGCGCTATGCTACGCCCATGCCGGGAGGTTCCTCATGGCCGTTCAGCCGGAACTGCATAATTTTGGCGCCGCCGATTGTGTGGCCTCGACGCCCGATTCGGAGGCTGACGCGGACCTGATCAGGGCCGACGCCTTCCATTGGCTGGAAGCGGCGGCGCCGGCGTCTTTCCACGCGGTGGTCACCGACCCGCCGTATGGTCTGGTTGAATACCGCGCGGACCAGTTGGACAAGCGCAAGAACGGTGCCGGCGGCGTGTGGCGCATTCCGCCGAGCTTCGACGGCGCGCAGCGTAATCCTTTGCCCCGTTTTACCGTGCTCACGCCGGCCGAATCGGCGGAGTTGCTCCGGTTTTTCAACCGCTTGGCGCCGCTGCTCATGCGGGCGCTGGTTCCGGGAGCGCACGTTTTCATAGCGACCAACCCGCTGCTGTCGCATCACGTGTACGGGCCGATGCTGGACGCCGGCTTTGAGAAACGCGGGGAAATAGTGCGCATCGTGAAAACCCTGCGCGGCGGCGATCGGCCCAAGGGCGCGCACGAGGAGTTCCCTGACGTGTCCGTGATGCCGCGCTCCGGCTGGGAACCCTGGGGGCTGTTCCGCAAACCCGTTGAGGGCCGCGTCCAGGACAATCTGCGGCGCTGGGGCGCGGGCGGTTTGCGCCGCATTTCCGACGAGCAACCCTTCTGGGACGTGATAGTGTGTCCGCCAGCATCCAAAGCGGAACGGGAGATTGCGCCGCATCCGTCACTGAAACCGCAACGGTTGATGCGTCAACTGACGCGGGCTGCGTTGCCGTTGGGCGCAGGAACCATACTGGACCCGTTTATGGGTTCAGGTTCCACGGTTGCGGCAGCGCGGGCCAACGGCTTGCGCGCGGTGGGTATTGAGGCATTGCCCGAATATCACGTAATGGCGCAACAGGCAGTGCCGTTGCTGGCGCAGCTAAAGCATGACTAATCGAAACGCGCGCGATGGCTGGCTTGACCGTGAAGTGGGGCTTCCTCCTGGGTTGACCGCCGGCCAACTGGGTCGGGTGATTCAGTCTGTAGAGAACGAAGTTGAACAATTCGTGGACGTGTATTTTGAACAGGCCAACGTGTTCAGTGCGCTGGTCGGTATTTTTGCAGCCCGCGCCTTCTCGGCGCTTACAGTGTATGAAAAACCGCGGCACAGAGATCTGGCTCAGCAGCGGTTTCCCGATTTGCAGCGTCGCGGCTCAGACAGCCCGCCAGTGGCCAACGACTCCCTGGAGGTCAAAGCGAGCCTGCGTCCCTGGGCTTTGCAGGCACATTACGATCACTCTGGCTGGTATTGTGTCATGCGTTACCTGGTTGACGCGACGGGAACTATTGAGCCGGGCCGCCATTTAGTAATCTGGCGAGTACACATTGCATTTCTGCAATCGGCGGATTGGAAGTACGAAGGCAGCGGCGCCGGCGTGGGCGGTGGAGGACGAACGCACACTTTCGGGGTTATCAAGCCGGCATCCAGATTCAGCGACAAGGCTGCATACAACCGGCCAGACATCGCAATTAGAAACGGCAAGCCGGTGCCCCGTAACGGCGACTGACCAACCGGCAAGGGGTTCCTCATGATCGAAGTGCTGGGTGGCATCCTGGGCGGCGTTGGCCTGCTGTTCTTCGGGATGTGGCTGCTCTCGGAGAACCTGAAAACGGTGGTCGGCCCGCGCCTGCGGATGCTGGCCGCCCGGCTGGCGGACAACCGGTTCTCCGGATTCGCCTGGGGAACCCTGGCCGGCGCCATCACCCAGAGTTCGCCGGCCGTCACCTTCATCACCATCAGCATGCTGCGGTCGGGGCTGATCTCCACGCGGCAGGCCTATCCCATCTCCCTGGGCGCGCAGATGGGCGTCGGCCTGATCCTGTTCATCGTTACGGTGGACATCCGCATCGCGGCGCTCATCGGCATCGGCGTGGGCGGCGTGATCATCACGCGGCTGAGCCGGGGCAACTGGCGCGAGGCAGGCGCGATGCTGTTCGGCGTGGCCGCGCTGCTCTTCGGGCTGGTGCTGATCAAGGAATCCGCCGCGCCGCTGGCCGACCAGCCCTGGTTCCAGGCCGGCCTGGACATCTCGGCCGGCTCCATCTTCCTGTCGTTCATCATCGGCGCGCTTTTGACGTTCATCGTGCAGGCGCTGGTGCCGGTGGTCGCCTTCGGCGTCGGGCTGGCCGCCGCCGGCGTGGTGGGACTCGAGCAGGTGCTGATGTACATGTACGGCTCCTACGTGGGCCTGGCCATCAGCGTCACTGTGGTGTCCTACGGGCTCAGCGGCACGGCGCGGCAGCTTGGGATGTTCTGGGCCAGCCAGGTGTTCTTCTCGGCCATCATCCTGGTCGCGCTGCTTTACATCGAGGTGTACGCCAACATCCCGCTGGTGCTGGCGTTCCTGCAGATGCTGGACATTGGCCTGGGCCCCAAGCTGGCGGTGGCCGTCATCATCTTCGGGATGCCCTCGCGCATTGTGGTGCTGGCCGCGCCCGACTGGACCATGCGGCTCTGCTCGCGCATGTGGCCCGCCAGCGCGGAGGAGCAGCAGTCGCGCCCCTGGTACATCCACGACCAGGCCATGGACGACGTGGAAACCGCGCTGGACCTCACCCACCTGGAGCAGCGGCGCGTCCTGGGGATGTTCTCGGGCTACCTGGAGCGGGCGCGCGAGGGCCGGCCGGCCGGCGCCATCCGCCAGTGGGCGCGGGAGGTCAACGCCCGCATCGACGAGTTCCTCAACGAGCTGGGACGCCTGCGCCCGGGCCAGAGCGGCGAGCGGCGCAACGCCGTCCTCAGCCGCCAGAAACTCATCACCTGGCTGGAGGAGCAGTTCTCCACGCTGCCCGAGGTGCTGCGCGAACTGCCCGAGGACGACATCACCATGGACACCTTCCGCATGAGCGTGGTGGAGGGCACCGACGCCGCCTTCCTCATCTTCCTGGACGCGCTGGAGGAGAACGACCCCGACGGCTGGGAGTTCGTGGAGCAGATCATGGGCGACCGCCGCGTCCTGATGCAGGAGGTGCGCGCCCGCTACCTGGCCCTGACCCCCGACGATAACTCGGACCAGCAGCGCATCATCGTGGACGCCACCAACGCGGTGGAGAACATCTTCTTCCTGCTGGGCCAACTGACCCGCGACTTCCAGGAGGAGGGCCGCCCGGCCGCCGCCCCGGCCGCGGCCGAGGCGTAGGCGCGACGCCGTGCGGGGATTGCCGCGTCCGCCTGCGGCGGGCTCGCAATGACAGGGTGTGGGGGCCTGGCCGGGATTGCCGTCCGCCTGCGGCGGGCTCGCAATGACAGGGTGCGGGGGCCTGGCCGGGATTGCCGTCCGCCTGCGGCGGACTCGCAATGACAGGGTGTGGGGGCGTTCTGGCAATGGCAGGAGTGGGGGCGGATGCGGTAATGACGTTGCGAGTCTTGTCATTGCGAGCGCAGCGTGGCAATCTCGTCGGCGCAGCAATCACGGGAGACGCAAACCATGCCCAGCACCAAGTCCTACTGCGTCTATATCATGGCCAATGCGCGCTTTACCACCCTTTACGTCGGCGTGACCAACGACCTTTTCCGGCGGACGCTGGAGCACCGGCGGCGGACTGACCGCCGGTCTTTTACCGCTCGCTACAACGTTACGCGGCTCGTTTATTTTGAAGAAACCGGGGATGTTGAAGCCGCTATCACCAGGGAAAAGCAGATAAAGTCCTGGTCGAGGGCTAGAAAAGAGGCGCTCATCGACGCGAGCAACCCGGCTCACGCTGACTTGGCTGCCGACTGGTACACCTGACCGGCGCCGGGATTGCCGCGTCCGCCCGCGGCGGACTCGCAATGACAGGGTGTGGGGGCCTGGCCGGGATTGCCGCGCCCGCCTGAGGCGGACTCGCAATGACAGGGTGTGGGGGCCTGGCCGGGATTGCCGCGTCCGCCTGTGGCGGACTCGCAATGACAGAGGTGCGGGGCCGCGCCGGGATTGCCGCGTCCGCCTGCGGCGGACTCGCAATGACAGGGTGTGGGGGCCTGGCCGGGATGCGGCGGGGCCGTCGCCGGGGCGCGGTAAATCGTGGTATCATCGGCGCAGGGACCCGGGCGGGCGTAACTCAGTGGTAGAGTGTTTGCTTCCCAAGCAAAAAGTCGTGGGTTCGAATCCCATCGCCCGCTCCATTGTTTTGGGCGCCGTTGGATCAGGGTCGCCCCGTCCCGCCTGCCGTGCGCCGTCCATCGTCGCGCTCCGCCGTCGTCCCGCCCGCCGTGCGCCGTCCCGTCCGCCGTCCGCCGTCCCGTGCGCCGTGCGCCGTCCCGTGCGCCGTGCGCCGTCCCGCTCCGCCGTCCCGTGCGCTGTGGGATGTGGCGGGGGTCAGGTTCCCAGGGACTCGGCTACCATGCCGCGCAGTTCGGTGAAGTCCACCGGCTTGACCACGAACCCGCTGGCCCCGCTCTCGTGCGCCCGACGCTTGTTCTCCTCGTCTCCGTAGGCCGACACCACCATCGACGGAACCTCCGGCCACTGCTCGCCCAGCGCCACCAGCAACTGCCACCCGTTCATCTCCGGCATGTTCAGATCCGTGATCACCAGGCGGATGTCGGGATGCTCGTCCAGCACCTCCAGCGCGTGGCGACCCGAACAGGCAAACAGAAACTCGTACACCCCCGCCCGCACCTCGCGCCGCATCCGCTGCCGGAACATCGGCTCAACCTCCGGCTCGTCGTCCACCACCAGCACCTTGCGGGCCATGCTGTCTTCGCTCATATTTCAGGGCCTCCCTGCCATCCGGAGCGGGTTGCGCCGCGCCTCCCTCTGCATCATCCGATGCGACGGACGCCCTCGCTGCTGCCGCGTTTCGTCGTCAACCGACTTGACATATTTTACCAGCCCGCAGCCCATCGCAACCCGACACACCCCTGCCATCAACCCCATCCTGTGTAACAGTTCAGAGTTGTGGGGTTGTCATTGCGAGTCCGCCACAGGCGGACGTGGCAATCTCGATGCCGTAGCAGTGGCGTTTGCCGTGAAGACCTCCCTGCGCCAACGGGATTGCCGTCCGCCTGCGGCGGGCTCGCAATGACAGGGTGTTTGCGGCGCGACGCGGCGCGGTACGACGCGGCGCCGTCCGGTTCGGCGCGGCACGGTCCGGTTCGGTGCGGTCGATGCAACCGGCGCGGTTCGGTACGGTGTAGGGGCGAATAATTATTCGCCCCTACGATGCGGCCGGCGTGGTTGACGGGTCGGGTGTTTGCGGCACGGTTCGGCGCCGTGCGGTGTAACAGTTCAGAGTTGTGGGGTTGTCATTGCGAGTCCGCCACAGGCGGACGTGGCAATCTCGATGCCGTAGCAGTGGCGTTTGCCGTGAAGACTCCCCTGCGCCAACGGGATTGCCGCGCTGCGCTCGCAATGACAATCCCACAACTCTGAACACTTGCCATCCTGTGAATCCTGTGCATCGATGTAAAAGAACCCCCGCGCCCGGCAATCAGAACCCCATCCTGTGAATGCTGTGCATCCATGAAAAACAACCCCCGCGCCCGGCAATCAAATCCCCATCCTGTCAATCCTGTGCATCGATGTAAAACAACCCCCGTCCCCGGCAATCAAAACCCCATCCTGTGAATCCTGTGCATCCATGAAAAACAACCCCCCGCCCCCTTTGGGATTCCTGAGAATTTTCAAAAATGGGTGAAATTTGGCAGACATTTGTAATACTCGCGTAATACGGCGCCGCGTAGAATGACCAGTGTTCAATACAGAGGACGACGACTGCCCGTCCCCATCCCGCTCCCGCCACAGGCGGACGTTCCGCAGGATGATCCTTCGACAGGCTCCCGCCACAGGCGGACGTTTCGCAGGATGAGCGGATTCGAGGCGGGCTTTCACCAATGCAAGGAGGTGCAACACCGGAATAACTTCAAAGTGGAGCCGGGAAAGGCCACTCGGATAACGCGACGCGCCCAGTACAACCGAGATTGCATTTGCCGCAACGCGACCCCGACCCAGGCGGACCATCCGGCCCGCCGCAGACCCGGCCCCGGGTTTTGAAACTCGCAAGAGTCAAAAACAACAACAACTGCTTGTAACAATCCGCCGAGAGGCGGATACAAGGAGACTTTCAATAATGAGAATAATGATTGGAAAACGGATTGGCCCCGTGCCAATCTCCCTGGTGGCAGTGCTCGCACTGGCCGCCTTCATTTCCGCCGGCCTCTGGCTCGTGCCTAACGGCAACCAGACCGCCGAGGCGCAGGGCTTTGCCAACGACCCGTCTGATGTGTGCTACCCGGTGGAAAACACCGACACGGCGGGCATCAATCTAGATGCGGACGCCGATATCGAAGTTGCCGTTCCGGTAGCCGAACAGTGTGTCGCTTTCGGTGACTCGGTGACGATGCGGATACGGGCCGTAGCAGGTGGAAATACGTACCAAGTCTTCACCAACGGTAAAATCACCGGCGGCGCAGACCACAAATTGTACCTTTTCAATACGGCGACTGACACCGAGGATGACACCGCACCTTCCACCACCATCAGCTTTATGGAAGTCGAAGTCCCGGACACCGGTGATTTCGGCAGCGCGGATCACGTGGACTTCGTCATTAACCGCAATGGGAACAACCCCGTTACAGTGCAGCTGCTTGACCTAGACGATGCCACGAACACCAACCTCGATATTGGTGACGATGACTTCGAGATTACTGATCCCACTGCTGTTTTGAACGAGACGATCTACTTCGTCACCACCGATCTGGGAAGGCCTGTTGGTAAGCCCGTATCCACCCTGATGGTCGGCGAACCCGACCACGACGAAGGTGAATCCGGTCCCATCACCGCTACCTTCAAGGACAACGAGCTAGTCGCCACGTTCGCCGGCTATAAAACAGTTGCAGATGCTGCAACTGACGATACGGCTGGTGAGGTCAGCTTCACTTCGCCTAGCCTTACTGTGCAGCCCCGCACGGTCCACTCCGAAATGTGGGCTGCTTTGATCCCCGGCATGGACGTCACTGTGGAGAGTTCTGTCAGGACAAGGACTTACGCAGTAGTGGGCACCACCGTAACTTTGACCGACGACACAACTGAAAAGAGCACACTCAAGGGAACGATAGCAACGGGTCCCGGTGCTGGTCCCACCGACATCGTTGTGGGGTTGGATGCTGACAGCATCCCCGCTGAAATGAACAGTATCGGCGTTCCGGATTCTGACACGTCGACTGAAGGCACAGCCGCAGGCGAACGTGTCACCACTAGTACCGGATCAATCTAGGAATGATAGGGATAGAGGCGATGGAGTTTGGAG
>CAZCZB010000073.1:1392-14342 GCA_964502995.1 uncultured Dehalococcoidia bacterium | reverse complement strand
TGCGGTTCCACGCCCAGACCTCCGGCGCGTCGCTGACGGCGCAGCAGCCCGAGAACAACGTGGTGCGGGTGTCGCTGCAGGCCCTGGCCGCCGTGCTGGGCGGATGCCAGTCGCTGCACACCAACAGCAAGGACGAGGCGTGGGCGCTGCCATCGGCCGACGCCGCGCTCCAGGCCCTGCGCACCCAGCAGATCATCGCCCACGAGACGGGCGTGACCGACACCGTGGACCCGCTGGGCGGCAGTTATTTCCTGGAGGCGTTGACCAATCAGGTGGAGTCCGGCGCCTACGACTACTTCCAGCAGATTGACCGGCACGGCGGCGTGATTCCGGCGCTGGAGTCAGGGTTCTTCCAGCGCGAGATCGCCGATGCCGCCTACATCTACCAACAGGAGGAGGACCGCCTGGAACGAATCACCGTCGGCGTCAACGACTACGTGGACGAGAACGAGAGCCTGAACATCCCCATACTGCGCGTGGACGAGGCCGGCGAGCAGCGGCACATCACCCATCTGAACGAGGTACGCCGCCGCCGCGACGGACGGGAGGTTGCGGCACGCCTGCGCGCCCTGGAATCCGCCGCCCGCCGGTCGGGCAGCGACGCCAACCTGATGTACCCGCTGATCGAGGCCGTCAAGGCGGAGGCCACGCTGGGCGAAATGATGGGCGTGTTCCGTGAAGTGTACGGCGAATACCAGCCGGGTTGGGGCTTCTGATTGGAGCCTATCTAATGTGACGGCAAAACCGAAAGGCACATACACAGTTGCCGACTACTTCGCCACGCCGGAGGGTGAGCGATGGGAGCTGATTGATGGCGCCCTGCATCACACGCCGAAAACGCCCGGCACCTTGCACCAGGAAGTTTTGGGCAATGTGTCAAACCAATACGCCTTGCAAAGCACAGACAGGCAGCCGGGTGTGTTTTGGGCCGGCGGCCATTTTGCGGTGGTCCTCTCCGAGCAGAATGTGGTCGAACCGGATTTGATGTTCGTCAAACGGGAACGTTGCCACCTGTTCACCGACCGGGCTTATGAGGGCGTACCGGACATGCTGGCGGAAATCCTTTCCCCTGACTTTCAACCCGCCAACACAGAAAGGGATTTGACGGTCAAACCTGAGCTTTACGCTCGCCACGGTATGCCGGAATACTGGATAGTCAGCATCCAGGACGAAACTCTGCGGAGGCTGACTATCCCGGTGACCAGCAACGGCATAGGCCATTACGCTTCGGAAAAGGTTTATCGCCAGGGCGACATTCTGACCACAAGCGCCATTCCTTGCGTGTCCTTTGACATCGCCAAGATTTTCAACGACCTGTGGCCGCCTAAAGAGTGAAACGCTGGTGTTGCACCTGCGCTATAGCTTTTCAACAGCCAAAATAATGACGTCGCTCGCATAATCCGACGTGAAGACTTCCACTCGGTTTTCAACGACACCCAACTGTGCAGCCAAACGCGCACGAGCCAGAGTCTGCCAGTTATCTTCTCTCCAGGCGTGCTGATAGCAGGTCAGCCAATCTCCTAGTGGCATCGCTCCAAACACATCTGAGAGTTCCTGCAACCTTATGTGTTTCTCACTGGGTCTCTGAGGCTCTATACCTGTATCTGGATCCAAGAACCAAATTGTCCGCGTTGCAGATCTCCGGATTTCATTTAGGACATTGGCGAAATATCCCGCACGTCCCGCGTGCGCAAATGGCATCAACCATGTTTCGATATTGACATTCAGATGTTCACCAAGGGATCTGATGCCGTTGAGGTCATTGTGGCGATGGAAATGGTCCGCTACCTGTTCGGCCACGGCTTGACACTGCACTATTTCTCCATCAAGATTTCCAATCACTGGGAGCGCAGCCCGCACTGTGTCCGTACACATGGCAACTTGGACTATGCGACATATGCCTTCTCGTTGAGCGATATGCAGTACGCTAGTCCACTTAACAGCGTCCCTCTTGTCTCCATAATATTCATTCCTCATAAGGTACGCTCCGTTAACCCGTTCCGGCTGGCTGTAATTGAACACAGTAATAGAAGGGCGGGTTTCAAACCCGCCCCGGCGTTTGTTGCTGATGTGCCAGCGTCCTTACGCCGTCGCGCCTGCCTTGGCTTGCTTGGCGGTGTCGATGACGCGCTGTTCGATGTTCTGGGGGACCTGCTCGTAGTGGTCGAACTCGAAGCGGTAGGAACCGCGTCCACCGGTCATTGAGCGCAGGTCCTGAGAGTAGCGCTGCACCTCGGCGTGTGGCACCTCGGCCTCGATCACCGTGTAGCGGGTCTCGGGGCTCATGCCCAGGATACGTCCGCGCTTGCTGTTGAGGTCGCTGATGATGTCGCCGGTGTAGTTTTCCGGCACGGTGACGTACAGGCGGACAATGGGCTCCAACAGGACGGGTGATGCCTTCTGCATACCCTGGCGCAAGGCCTGGCTGCCGGCGATCTCGAAAGCGATGGGCTTGCCGTCCACCGGGTGGGTGCTGCCGTCGTAGATCACGGCCTTCAGGTCCACCACGGGGAATCCGGCCAGTACTCCCTCGCGCAGGGTATTGACCACGCCCTTTTCCACCGCCGGAATCAGTTCGCGCGGCACCCGACCGCCGACGACCTCGTTGCCGAACTCGAACCCCTCGTCGCGGGTCTTGGGCTCGATGCGCAGGAGGACGTGTCCGTACTGTCCGCTGCCGCCGGTCTGCTTCTTGTGGCGGTACTCGGAGTTGGTGATCTGCGTAATGGTCTCGCGGTAGGGCACCACGGGCAGCTTGACGTTGAGGTTGGCGCCGAACTTCCGCGAGATGCGGTCCAGGGCAACCTCAATCTGCACCTCGCCCAGACCGGTGAGCAGGCTCTCGCTGGTCTCCGGATTGCGGGTGAACTGGAGGCTGGGGTCGTCCTCGACGATGCGGGCCAGGGACGTGGACATCTTGTCCAGGTCGGCCTGGGTCGCCGGCAGCACTGCCAGCGAGTAGAAGCCCTTGGGGAATTCAATGCCGGGCAGGGTGACGCGGCTGTCGTTGGCGCACAGCGTGTCGCCGGTGAGCGTGGCGTTCAGCTTGCCGATGGTGCCGATGTCTCCGGCAACCACCTCTCCGCAGTTGTCCTGGTTCTTGCCCTGGGGCATGTAGAGCTGGCCGAGCCGCTCGGACTCGCCCTTGTTGCTGTTGTACACCTCGCCGTTGGAGATGGCGGTGCCGCGGAACACGCGGAACATGGACAGCTTGCCGACGAAGGGGTCGGAGGTCGTCTTGAATACCAGGGCGGCCAGCGGGCCGGACGCGTCGGCGGCGATGTCGTCGTCGCCGGACGTGGCGGGCAGATCGGCCGGGGAAGGCAGGAAGTCGCGGATCACCTGGACCACTTCCTCGACGCCGATATTCTGCGTTGCGGATGACACCAGAATTGGGGTCAGGTCGCCGTTGAGGATGGCCAGACGAGCGCCGGCGGTCACCTCGGCGGCGGTGATCTCCTCACCCTCAAGGTACTTGTCGGCGAGCGCTTCGTCGGACTCGGCAACGGCCTCGATCAGCCGCTCGCGGGCCGAGTCGAAATCACCCACCACGCCGGCGGGTATGTCGGCCGGCGGGTCGATCACGCTGACCAGGCCGGTGAAGTCCTGCGCCTCTCCGATGGGAAGCTGGAAGGGCACGCACTGGTTGCCGAATACGCTCTGGATCTCCTGCACGTTGCGCTCAAAGTTGGCGTTTTCGCGGTCCATCTTGTTGAGCACGATGGCGACGGGCAGACCGCGGCCGCGCGCCAGGTCCCACGAGCGTTCAGTCCCGACGTCGATGCCCGTGGGCGCGGCGACCAGGATCATTGCGGATTCCACCACGCGGATTGCGGCGACGGTCTCGCCGAGAAACTCGTCGTACCCCGGGGTGTCCAGGATGTTGACCTTGTTGTCGCCCTCGCTGAACCGGATCAGGCTGGTCTGGACACTGGCGGCGCGGCGGTTCTCCTCAGGCTCATAGTCGGAGACGGTGGTGCCGTCTTCCACTCGGCCAATGCGGTTGATCACCTTGGCGTTGAACAGTATGGTCTCGGCAAGCGAAGTCTTGCCGGCGCCGCTGTGAGAGAGCAGCGCAACGTTTCTGATGGTACTGGCGGAAACAGCCATGGCGAATACCTCGTCCGGTTCGTAGGGGATTTGATTTTCCGATTGTAGCGAATCTGTACTATCGGTTGCAACCGAGCGGATCCATGGGTACAATCGTAGGCCAGCGACCGGCAGCGAGCCGCTCCTTCAGCGACTCCCCCTCGGGACCGGCCGCTCCTTTCATGCCCGCACGACCCCGCGCGGAAACGTGCCCACGATTTCCGGGCCGGCGTTCGCCGATGGCCCCGGGAAACATCCGCCATCGCCAGCAGGCAAGGGCAACCACGAGGGTTGTCCCCACGCTGACACGGTTTGTCCCCAGCATCGACGACGTCGCCGCCGCCGGCGTGTTGTCCCCACGCTGACACGGTTGTTCCGCCGGTATCGTGTTGCCCGCGCGGCTCCGGCAATACGGGTGCAGGACAGGCGCATCGTAGGGGCGGATAATCATGCGCCCCCGTCTGAAGGCAGCAGCCGTCAGCCCCTCGCGGCACCCGAGCGAGCCGGCGGATAACCGGGATCACTGGGCAGGCCAGGCTGGCGGGCGGCCGCGCTGGCCAGCGCGTCGCACCGCTCGTTGTCGGGGTCGCCGCTGTGCCCTCGCACCCAGCGAAACTCGGTGTTGTGGGTTTCCAGCAGGTTTAGCAGTCGCTCCCACAGGTCGGGGTTCACGGCCGCCTCCCGCTTGTTGCGCATCCAGCCGTTGGCGCGCCACTTCGCGGCCCAACCCTTGCTGACGGCGTCAACCAGGTAGCGCGAATCGGAGTGCAGCGTCACGTCGCAGGGACGGGTCAGGGATTCCAGGCCGATGATGGCGGCCAGAAGCTCCATGCGGTTGTTGGTGGTGAGGGCGAAGCCGCCGGAGAGTTCCTTCCGGCGGCCGGCGTGGTCAAGAATCACACCGTAGCCGCCCGGCCCGGGGTTCCCCAGGCAGGCGCCGTCGGTATGGATGGCGACGGTGGGCGCAGCGCTCATGCCGACGCGTCGGGCGACTCGATTCCCTGTTGGGTCAGCAGGGCTTCCAGTTCGCGGATACGGGCCGCCTGCGCCTCGTTCTGCCGGTTTGATTCCACCAGGGCATCCCGGGTTTCCGACAGGGCATCCTGAGTTTCGGCCAGGGCATCCTCGGCTTCGTCCAAGTTGCGCAGCCAGGTTCCGTTTACCGGGTCGTGCAACTTCAGCTCCAACCCCGGGCGGACGCACACATCCAGTTCCAGGATGTCGCTGTGGCCGCGCAAAATGCCGGCGTCATCCGTTCCAACCGGGATGGGTTGGTACACGCCGTCAGCCAACCGGTCTCCCTCCAGGGCGGGGGAGAAGAGATTGCCGGTGGGGTCGAAACGCCAGTATTCCGCGACTCCCAGGCCGGCGTAAACATCTCTCTTGTCGGTAACGTCTCGCGAGTACGTGCCTGGCGAGGCGATCTCCATCACGAAATCCGGCACTTTGCCATCCTCTCGCCACACGATGTACGAGTCTCGCGGGTAATCCTCCACTCCGAACACCACCATGACGTCCGGGGCCACGCGAACCTCGTTGTCGTTCATCCGGTAGTACAACAGCAGGGTGCCGGCCACGTACACGTCGCTGCGGTCTCGATATCGCTGGCGCAGTACATGGACGGTTTCGGTCAGAGGAGTAAATTGGAGGTCTGATTCGGCCAAGGGTTCACCGTCCGAGCTGGGATAGAAGATGTCAGGGTCGTCTTCGGAGAGGGGACGATTCAGCCCGTCCTGGACAAACTTCTTGATCCGCTCGGCGATCACTTGCCGCTGGTCTGTCTGGGGTGTGGTTGAGGTGCTCATGCTGCTTGCTCCAGTTGCCGCTACGGCGCCGGATGGAGCGCCACGCACTCCATCAGCGCGTGGGTGAGGCCGATGCACTTGCTGCGGACTTTGGCGGCCCATTCGTCCTGCGCGGCGGCCTTCCAGGCATCGGACTCTACCACCGAGGGGCTGGCGATGCGGTACATGGCGGCGTACTTCTGCAGGCCGTCCAGGTTAGTGGATTCCACGCGATAGCGGCGCGCGCTGGCCACGCCGTCAACGGCGCACAGCCCGGGCAGATGGACGGTGTCGTACAGGTGGTTGAACTCGTCCTCGGCGTCGGCGGCAATGTCGGTCTGCACGATGTACATATACCCGGCTTCGCCAGATGCGTCGCCGGAATCCGCGATGCGCTTGAGGATGGTGTGGGTGCGGTTGGTGGCGTGCGGGCGGATTTTGGTGGCCCAGTCGCCCTTCTCGCTCTTGGCCTGCCAGCCGGCGGAGGTGGGCACGCCGGGGTCGTCGATGCCGTAGAGGGCCGCGTAACGGGCGAACTTGGGGGCGTCGGTGGACTTCAGGAGGTAGCGGTCGCAGGAATGGACGCCGGGCGCGTTGCAGATGTACTTGGCATGCTCAGTGTCATACACGCGGTTGAAGTCGGCCTCGTGCTCGGCGGGAATATCCATCTGGACCAGGTAGGCGAAATCGGCGGGCATTGGAGAACCTCCACGGGTTGTGTCAGTCGGTGCGGATGTTGGTGAGGATGTGAACGGCGAGGTCGCGGCGGATGTCGTCGGGGGTTTGGTTGAATGTGCTGATTGCGATTTCGACGCGGTCGATTAAATCGCTCATACCGGTTGCGGAAAAATCACTGTGGGGATCGTAGTCGGCGGAATGTCGTTGACTCTGAATTTCGGCAAAGACTGCGCCGAATCGGCGGATCTCCCTGGGAAATCTGTTGCCCAGGCTGGCGCTGGTCAATTTGTTGCGAGCAGGGCGATGGTCGGCGGCGCGGTAAATCTGGCGCCAGGACCAACGCTGCTGATCGGCTGTCGATGTCCCAACCAGTGAATTGGCGTTGCTGACTGACAGTGTGTGAAACATAGCGTAATAAGCGCAACTGACGGCGCGTCGCAACTCGGTTTGGGTGGCTGAATCCGAACCCGCAATAACACCGTTGACCAGGGCGCGGGCCAGGGCGATCAGTTCGACCGGATTCATCTGAGCAGTGTCTGATGCTTGAGATCCCATTCCCACTTGGCGATGAAATGCGGATGAAGCAGAAGGCCAATCCCCAACTCATCCAGTTGAGGCATGATGTCGAGTGGGAGGTCAACTGTCTTGCGATGATCCATGTGGGCGTAGTCGCCTTCCCACACGATCCAGGCTTCCAGGTAGTCCTCGTCGTACCAGTCATCGTAGCGTTGCCTGACGACGATGGGGTCGAAGGTGAGATGAGGCCGGAACCAGCCGTTAAGGGTGTCGCCGATGATGGCGGCGACCTGATCGGTGGTGTCGCTGCTGATCGCGACCATGGCAGACATCCTCCAAAATCGGTGGGCATACTTGGGACACCACGCAGCCAGGCGACCCAAACGCACTACGATTGCCTACGGATATTTTTACAGGGTTGTCGTCTATCGTGCAAACCAAAATTCGACCGGGCACGCGTTCCGAGTTGGTGAGATTCCAGACTGAGCGAACGTCATTCCTGCGGAAGCAAGAATCCAGAGCCAATGTTTGCCGACCACCGCCAACCACGGCAACATCGAGATGGACTCGAAAAGTCACATCATTGCCGAATTGCCGCTTCGATCGTTCCCGCCCGTGTATTGCACCCCGATGGGTTGTGGCGCGCACACATTTCGCTGACCCAGAGGCCCAGGAATCTGAGCCTCAAATCCAACACTCCCCCATCAAAACATCCCGTCCAACCGGTTCATTCCGTTCGTCCCGTTTATACCGGTGGAATTCTCGGTACGTTACTGCCAGCGCCATAGGCGGCGAAATCTCCGATTGAGAGACGACTGCCCCTGTCGCTGAGGCTTGGCGGTTCTCCAGGGTGATGGAGTGGGTGGAAAGGTTTCGCCGGGAACTCGTTCCCGGCGATGAACGAGGTGATCGTGAACTGCCTCGAAGAGTACGAGGCGGAGCGGAACGGCGGTCAGTAGGTCAGCGCGTCGGCGGTGCCTTCGGGGAGTTCTACCTGGAGGGCCTGCAGGGAGTGGGCGAGGCCGTGGTAGTAGGCGACGACCACCAGCAGGTCGACGATGCCAGCGTCGCCGATGATGCCGCGCAGGGCCTCGAAACTGTCGTCGGAGACGCGGTGCTGGCGCAGTAGTTCGATCACGAAGCCGGAGACCACGGCGTCGTTGCCGCTCAATCCGTTGGGGGCGCGGTACTCGTGGATGGCCGCGATCTCGGCATCGGTGAGGCCGGCGTTGCGGGCGGCCGGCTGGTTCACGGTCCACACGTAGTGCCCGCAGGCTTCCCGGGCGGCCGTCAGGATGGCCACGGCCTTCACCCGTGGCTCCAGGGGAGTCTGGAACCGCACGTAGCCGCCCAGGTGGGCAAAGTTGCTGGCCGCCTGGGGATTGTTCAGGATGGCGGCATAGTTGCGCTGCACGCCGCCGCGGGAGGTTTCGATATCGTCCCAAACCGCCTGTCCGGCGGCGTCCATGTTTTCTCTGGTGGCGAAGGGTACTCGGGCCATTTTCTACTCCTCATCATAGTGTGCTTCCGATGCGCCAGCCATTGACTCAATGCAACCGCATCTCGATGGGCGATCGCGCCGTGCGACCTGCATTGATGTAGGGGCGAATAATTATTCGCCCCCACTCTGACTGCCGAGTTTGTGAACGGGTTAGCCGCCGTTCTCTTCCCAGAGCCGCTCAAGGATGGCGCCGGGGGACATGGGCAGGTTGTCCATGCGCACGCCGATGGCGTTGTGGATGGCGTTGGCCATGGCGGCCATGGGAGGAACGATGGGCACCTCGCCGACGCCACGCACGCCGTAGGGATGGCCAGGGTTGGCCTTCTCCACGATGATGGTGTCGATCATCGGCAGGTCGAGGCTGGTGGGCATTCGGTAGTCCAGGAAGCTGGAGTTCACCATGTCGCCCGAGTCGTTCATGAAGTATTCCTCGTTGAGCGCCCAGCCGATGCCCTGGACGGCTCCGCCCTGCATCTGGCCTTCGACGTAGCTGGGGTGGATGGCCTTGCCGGCGTCCTGAACGACGGTGTAGCGCAGGACGTCGACCTTGCCGGTTTCGGGGTCCACCTCAACGTCGACGAGGTGGGTGCCGAAGGCTCCGCCCTCGCCGCCGGGGCTGACGCTGACCTGCGCGGAGATGGGTCCGCCGGTGCGGCCCAACTGCGAGGACAGTTCCTTGAAGGACATCTGCAGGTCCTCGTCGGTGTTGTGCGAGAATATCCCGTCGGACAGCTCGATTTCCGAGGCGTCCTTCTCCCAGATCTGGGCGGCGCGGTCGATCATCTTCCGCTTGATTTCCTGGGCGCATTCGTAGGCCGCCCAGCCGGTGGCGAAGGTGGTGCGACTGCCGCCGGTGAGGAAGGTGTAGCCCACCGAGTCGGTGTCGGCGACCTGCGGGCGCACGTCCTCGGCCGGGATGCCCAGCACTTCGGCCGCCTGCATGGCGATCGAGGCGCGGGAGCCGCCGATGTCGGTGGAGCCTTCCACCAGGCCGATGGTGCCGTCGGCGTTGACGCTGATACTGGCGCTGGACGCCAGGCCGATGTTCATCCAGTAGCCGCTGGCGACGCCGCGTCCCCGGTTGGGGCCGGTGAGATCGGACTTGTAATGGTCGCTGTCCATGGCCGCTTCGAGGGTTTCGACGTTGCCGATGACGCGGAACTGGGGCCCGTCAACGCGGCGGCTGCCCTCCTTGCTGGCGTTCTTGAGGCGGAACTCCAGCGGGTCCATGCCACACTTGGCGGCGAGTTCGTCCACCACCTGCTCGCCGCCAAAGGCGGAAATGGGCGCGCCGGGTGCGCGGTAGGCGAAGGACCGGGGCTTGTTGGTCACCACGTCGTAGCCCTCGACTCGCTGGTTTTCGAGGTCGTAGGGCGCGAAAACGCACTGGGCGCCGGCGGAAACGGGCGACGCTCCGGGAAATGCGCCGGCCTCGTAGATGAGGACTGCATCGGCGGCGACGAGGGTGCCGTCCTTTTTGGCGCCCATCTTGATTTTGACGTGAGCGCCGGCCGTTGGGCCGGTGGCCTCGAAGGTTTCGGTGCGGCTCATCTGCATCTTGACCGGGCGGCCGGTCTTTTTGGAAAGCAGGGCGGCCACCGGCTCCAGGTAAACCGGAATCTTGCCTCCGAAACCGCCGCCGATCTCCATGGGCACCACCTTGATCTGCGATACGGGCAGTTCGAGGATGCTGGCCAGGGCGTCGCGGGCGACGAATGCGCCCTGGGTGCTGGTCCATATCGTGAGGTATCCGTCGGTGTTCCACAGGGCGGCTGCGTTCTGCGGCTCGATGTAGCCCTGGTGGACGGTGCGGGTGTTGAATTCGCGTTCGACTATGTAGTCGGCTTCGGCGAAGGCGGATTCGACGTCGCCCTGCTCATGGACGAAGCGGTTGGAGACGTTGCTGTGCTTGTCGGTTTCCTCGCCGAACTCGGTGGTGGTCATATCCTCGTGCAGCAGATCGGCGTCGTCCTTCATGGCGTCCAGCACGTTGGAGCTGGCCTTGAGGACTTCGTAGTCCACCTTGATCAATGCGGCTGCTTCCTCGGCGACGTGGGCGGAGTCGGCGGCCACGGCGGCGATGGGGTGCCCGCGGAAGAGGGCTTTGTCGGCGGCCAGGATGTTATTGCTGGCGGCGCGGGCAGACATGGGAGGATTGTCCTTGCCGGCGATGGGGAGGTCGGCGCCGGTGACGACGGCGCGGACGCCGGGGAAGGCCTCGGCGGCCGAGGTGTCGATGGACTTGATGCGCGCGTGCGCGTGGGGGCTGCGCAGCACCTTGCCGAACAGCATCCCTGACATTTCAAAGTCGGCGCCGTACTTGGCCCGGCCGGTGACCTTGTCGGCCCCGTCGTGGCGGATGGGCCGCGTACCGACGACGTTGTAGTTGGTATTTGAGAGCACGATATTCGCCATACGGCACCTCGCTGCTGGTTTTGCTTGGGGCAGATTTTAGCATAGCCCCGCGCCGCGCCCCAACCCTGAACCGATATAATCGACGGCTATGATCGACTCCCTGCTGACCGCCGCTGTCGAGTATATTCAGAAACGTACTGCTTTCCCTGGCTGGTTGGTCGAGTTTCTGGTTGCCTTCGCGCTTTTCACGATGTCTCGATCTGCCATCGCCGTATGGAATGGTACAATGCTGGAGGGAGAATCCCTGTGGTCAGCATTGTGGGCGGCATACGACAGCCTGACGCTTTACGCAGAAGATTCCGCAATCCTGGCGCTGATTTTCACTGCCATGGTGGAGGTAGCAATTATGGTCCTTGCCAGAAAGCGTATGCGCATAGAGCGTGAGGAGGGCCGTGAGGAGGGTCGTGAGGAGATCCGGTCTGAGCTCGAGCCCGTAATCAGGGAATTGCAGGAACAGATCCGGCAGTTGAAAAGTGGACGTGACGACTCCGAACCTGCGGATTCCGCCTCGTCGTAGCCTCAGAGGGCGGGTCAGGTGAGCGGCAGGGGCGGCTGCCACCATTTGCCGGTCTCGTTCACGGTGATGGAGTCCACCCACTTGACCCAGTCGTAGCCGCGCTTGTGGGGCTCGACCATGCGCGCGGGGAAGCCGTGGCCCGGGGACAGGGGCGCGCCGTCCACGCGGCTGGCCAGGATGGCCCGCTGCGATTCTTCAAGTGAATAACGCCGGAAGTATCCGGTGCGCGAACGGATGGTGATGCTGGATGCGCCCCGCCTGGGACGGGCACGGGCCAGCAGTTCCGTGATCGGGATGCCCTGCCACTCTCGCGTTGTGTGCCATCCGCCGGTGCAGTCCAGAGTGGCGGTTACGGGATGGGTCCACCGGCGGAGTTCGACGAGGTCGATCTCGAACGGCGCGTCGACGTGGCCGTCCACCTTGAGGCGCCACGTTCCGGCGTCAACGTAGGGGACCCTGTCGTTGAGCCACATGGTGACCGGGAAGTCCGGGCCGTTTTCGGGATATGAGCCGGTGTAGCGTCGCGTTGCGCCCGGGCCGTTGGCGAGGATGCCGGTCAGTTCGGAGGTGCGCCACAGCATGAAACCGGCCAGGGCCAGCCCGCCCATGCGCAGGAGGTTGCGCCGGTCGGCGACGTAGCGGGAGCGGAGGCTGATGCGGTGGCGCAGCGAGTGCCAGAGCAGGAGGGGGATCAGCATCCAGGCCAGGTTCATGTGGATGGTGGTTCCGGAGAACCCCAGCCATGAGTAACTGCCCAGGTGGCTCCAGGCCAGCCCCAATCCCATCACGATGAGCAGGCCGGCCAGGAGGATGAGCGACCAGAGCATTTGCCGGCCCGACCGTCGCCAGTTGTATCCGGATTTGAGGGAGCCCAGGATGTTGCGGGACTTCCAGACGAACAGGGCCAGGATGGCGAAACCGAAAATCCGGTGCAGGTGCATGGCGGCGATCCACTCGGGGTTGGAGTGGGTCAGGCCGAGGTAGCCGGTTACCAGTTCTGCGGCGACCAGGACGATCAGGGCTACGTTGGCCCAGGGAAAACGCATTTGCCCCTCCGATTGGCTGCGTAGTTGGGCGACGGGATGGGAACGGGCCGGACGGCGGAATGGCGGCGCCGGTCAGGGCATCTCCTCCTGCGCATTTCCAAGGTGATTTACAGCGTCAGATTTCGCTCATCCCGTGATTGTCGAAGGATACCAATATCTACGGTGCATGGTTCGACAGGCTCACCATGAGCGGTCAAAGTGGGCTTTGGAAATGTCCTGGATACCAATTTGGGCGGTGCATGTTGCGACCGGTTGCAGCGGGTGCATGGTTCGACAGGCTCACCATGAGCGGTCGAAGGGGGCTTTGGAAATGTCCTGGATACCAATTTGGGCGGTGCATGGTGCGACAGGTTGCAGCGGGTGCATGGTTCGACAGGCTCACCATGAGCGGTCGAAGGGGGCTT
>CAZCZB010000073.1:0-1292 GCA_964502995.1 uncultured Dehalococcoidia bacterium | reverse complement strand
TGGAAATGTCCTGGATACCAATTGCATTACGGTGAAACTGATACGGTCGGGATGAGGCCAACGGATTCACGCAACTGTAAAGTGCGCCAAATCCGTTGCGCAATCCCTTGCCGATGGCGCGGGCGTGTCGCCAGAATTGACGCGTGTGCGCACATTGCGCTGCACCTCCCGTCCGCCGCACGTGCTGCGTGGGCAATTCAATCGGAGGGATCACCATGGTTGTTGAGACTCGCCGAGATCAGGGGACATTGATCATCCATGCCGAGGACCGGCTGGATATGGGGAACGCCCAGGACTTCCACGACCAACTGGATTCGGCCATCAACGCGTCCGAGCGTTCGGTGGTTATTGACATGGCGCGGTTGACCTACATCAGCAGCGCGGGGCTTCGCGTGATTCTGCAGATGGTGCGCAGGATGCAGAGGCAGGACGCGAAGCTGGCGCTGTGCTCGCTGTCCAAAGAGGTGAACGACGTGTTCAACACCAGCGGGATCGCGCAGATTGTTGACATTCGGCCGTCGCGCGCCGAGGCGATTGCGGCCGTCAGCGGCTGACGGGTCGGGTGTCATCCGGGACGTTGAACTTTGCATGGATGAACGGGATATTTTGATTTGGGAGTTTTGAGGGTGTGTACCGTTTTTCGGGACTTCCAGACGCCGAGTGGGCGCGCGCCATCACTCATGGGGATGCGGTTCAGGCTCCGGCGTCGATTGTTTTGAAGAAGGGATTGCCCGGCCCACACTGATCGACGGTGGCCGATGCTGATCAGAGTGGGCCCACATTGTCTGCGGAGGTTTGACAATGACAAAGAGGTATCTGGCCGTGGGTATTTCATCGGGCATCGTCATTGGGATACTGGTGGCCATGCTGAGCGTGTATGCGGTGCCGGTGCTGCACAGCATCGCTCCCGGCTGCTGACCTGGCGCACGGGGGTGGTTCGACAGGCTCACCATGAGCGGGTGGTTGGTGCAGTGCATGGTTCGACAGGCTCACCATGAGCAGGTGGTTGGTGGAGTGGGTGGTTCGACGGGCTCACCATGAGCGGATGGGTGCGGCGGATGGTTCGGCGGGCTGACCATGAGGGGGTGGTTGGTGGAGTGGGTGGTTCGACAGGCTCACCATGAGCGGATGGTTGGTGGAGTGGGTGGTTTGGCGGGCTGGCCATGAGGGGGTGGTTCGACGGGCTGACCGTGAGGGGGTGGTTGGTGGCTTTGGGTGGGTGGTGGCGTGCATTGGTGGCTCATGCGTACCCAGTTTGTCATTGCGAGTCCGCCACAGGCGGATGGCAATCC
>CAZCZB010000072.1:0-15041 GCA_964502995.1 uncultured Dehalococcoidia bacterium | reverse complement strand
AACGAGATTGCCACGAATGCCTGACGGCATTCTCGCAATGACAGATTATCAAAGTGGGTACGCGTGAGCAGGTTTACCGGTTCGACAAAGGCGCCGGCACATGCTACTGTCCGTTAGCCCACGGAACCCGATACAGTGAACGGGCAGGCGGAAGTATGCATCATTGGGAGGTCGGCGGGGATATCTACATCGGTTGGCCGGATCACGGCGCGCCCGAACGCCGGTACACGATTGTCGATATTGACCTGTTGGGCAAGGTGTTTCGCGCGCGGGTCACCGACGGCCAGCGAGAGGGCGGGTTCATGGTGATTTTCGATTGCCCGAACATCATCATGGAGCAGTTGGCGGAGCAGGCCACGAGCGCGCTGGGGTTCCGGGTTATCGTTTCCAGCCTGCGCACGAGCATCGAGGGTGCTATTGTCCGCAGTTTCGACTACGAATGGTATCCGACGCCCGAATATGAGGCACGGCCCCGGGCGTTGGCCACTACGCTGGCGTCGTTGTACGGAGAGATCGCGCCCGGCCAAGCGGGTTAGGCGCCGCCCGGAATGTTGGGGTGGCCCCAGAGCGGATGGCGGAAGGTGGGGGCCAGCGCCGGGTTCAGCTCGCGGCGAGTGTTGGCGGCCGCGCTCCCATCATGGGGTGATGCGCTCGGGTTTTCGGCGTCGTCCTGAACACCGCGCGGCCTGCGAGAGGTTGCGGGGATTGACCTGCGACCGGAGAGACTGTTCAGGTGGCGGGCCAATTCCTGCAGGCTGTGGAGGTTGTGGGCGGGCAGAAAATCATCGATGTGCGGCAGGGCCGCCTGCATACCCCGGGTCAATGGCTGATAGGTGGGGGAACCGAGCAGCGGGTTGAGCCAGATGAGACGGTGGCAGCTTCGTTGCAGGCGGGCCATCTCCCGCGACAGCAGGTCCGGGTCGCCGCGATCCCAACCGTCGGATATGACCATCACGACGGCGCCTCCCCGGAGGACTCGGCGGGCCCATTGGTAGTTGAAAGATTTGATCGCCTCGCCGATGCGAGTGCCGCCAGCCCAGTCGGGAACGGCGCGGGCCACCTGGGCCACCGCCTGGTCCACGCCGCGCGCGTCGAGGTGGCGGGTGATCCTGGTTAGGCGGGTGGCGAACAGGAACGCCTCGACCTGCTGTCCGTTGACGGCGACGGTATGGACGAAGTGCAGGAGCATCCTGGTGTAACGTTCCATTGAACCGCTGACGTCGCAGATGAGAACCAGCGGCCGGGGCTTGGTGCGGCGCGTGCGGTACGCGAGATCGAGCATTTCGCCGCCGTAGGAAAGACTGCGGCGCATCGAACGGCGCAGATCGACCTGAGCGCCGTCGCCCCAGGTCATGCGACGGGTGCGACGGTTGCCCAGATCCCAGGCCAGATCTGCCATCAACGAGCGGGCGGCGGCGATTTCGGAGTTGGTGAAATCGGCGAAGTCTCGCTGCCGCAGGACCTCGCGGGCGCTGAACGAGCGCTGGAGGTCGACGACGGGCTGACGGTCATCGGCATCTTCGGATCCCAGGTCGCCGGGCGGGCCATCGGAGGTGTCCTCGCGGTGGGGCATGACGCGGGGGGTGCGGTAACGGCGTTCTTCTCCCATGGACCGGAGGTCGCGCAGGCTGCGACCGTGGGCCGGCCGACGCCAGAATACCTGGAAAGCTTCGTCGAACAACGGCAGGTCGGAGCGCTTGTGAACCAGCAAAGCCCGGGCGGCGAGCCGAAAATCGTTGCGGTTGCCGCCGATGGGCACGTATTCGGTGGCGCGAACCAGGTCGAGCATATTGGCGGAGCCGATTTCGAGTCCCAAACGGCGGAGGACCTCTCCGAACATCAACAGGTTGGCGAGGATCGCGCCGTCGCCCAGGTCTGCCGGAGCGGTGTGGAGATTGACGGTAGTCTGGAGGGTCACGGTTTCACGGTTGGCTCAGGGCAGGTTGGGTCCGATGTAACGCATCGACTATACCAGCATCCGGGCGCGGCAGGAACGGTCTAAATCTTCCAGGGCGATCGCGGTTCAATCAGGGACGACACTGGCATGGGAAACGGCAGTATTGGAATGGGAGGCGAACTTTGCATGGATGAACGGGATGGTTTGATTTGGGACATTTGAGGGTATGCGCCGTTTTCAGGATATTCCGGAAGGTGAGTGGGGTGCGCACCATCGCTTGTCGGGACGCTATCCATGCTCCGGCATAGATTGTTTTGAAGACGCGATTGCGCTGTTTAACCTACCGATGGCGATGCGGATGGGTCTCGGGGGAAGGACGCGGCGGCGATTATGGCGACGCCGGTCATGGCGGCGACGGCATACACGCCGGCGGGCAACGAACCGGTGATTTGAGCGATTGCTCCGGCCACCAGGGGGCCGGAACCGAAACCGATGGCGCTGAAGGTCAGCACCAAAGCCGCGATGTTGGAGACCTGCCGCGCGGTAATGCCCGGGAAATCGAAGGGGAGGACGTCCATGGCGGGGACGAATACCCACACCAGTCCGATTCCGGTCAACGCGATGGCGGCGACCGCGAATCCGTCGGCGAGCAACGCGATGAAGGTGAGAACCGTGTTGGCAGTGGCCGGGATCAAGACCATGAGCTTGCGGTTGGTAATGCGCCGGAATATCAGGCCGCCGGCCAGCGCGCCCGGCACCAGGGCGTAGTAAAGGAACCCGAACAGGATACTTCCGCCGGTGATGGGGACGGCGCGCTCGTTCTCCAGTATGGTGGGCAGGAATGTGAGCACGGTCGTCCAGGTGGCGGACAGGCAGAGCATGATGAGACCCAGCAACCACGCCTGCGGATAGGTTCTGAGGGTTTCAAGCAGCGGCGTAGCCGGTTCTGCGGGTGAGTTGCCCCGTTCTGAATCGGCAGACGAGTTGGCACGCGAGGCAGGCTCGTCGGATGTATCAGGCGCCCGCCAGGTCAGTGCGGCCCACATCAGCAGTTGGAGGGCGAGCAGGCCGCCCTGCAGGAAGTAGGCGAGTCGCCAACTGGTGAGGGCAATGATGATCAGCGGGCTGAATGTCAGCACGGCGGCCATACACGCGGAATGGACGGACAGGCCCGCTGAGGTGATCGTGGAGTATTGGGGTTGCGCCGCCCACCGGCGAAGCAGCAACGGTCGCGCCGACGCCATGGACGCATGCGTCAGCACCGTGAAGAATCGGGACGCCAGCAGGGTCCAGAACCCGAACGCCAACCCCTGGGTGAACACCAAAGGCGTCAGCAAGGCCAACGCCGCGAGGACTCTGCGGTCGGGCCCGAAACGGCCGAGCAGCACACTGAAGGGCACCAGGAACAGGGCCGAGGTCGCCCACCAAACTCCCTGCAAGACGCCGATTTCGAGGTAGCTGAGGTTGAGATCGGCCTGTATGAATGGAAGGAAGAGACCGAAGGCGAAGGAGGAGAGGACGACCGAACTGTAGTGAACACGGTTGAGCAGGAGGACTGCCCAACCGCGCAATGGCGTGCGCTCCGGCGGGGGCGCCGGCAATGTCGCCAATCCGGGGTTACCGGTGCTGTGCCCTGGGATGCGCCATGGCGGACTCCTGCTCGGCGGAGAGGGACGCGAAACGTTCGGGCCGGTACGGGGCGAGAACCCCGTCGGCGCGGATGCCGTCGCAAATTTCCATGGCGGCCAACTGGCTGAGCACGGGCGCGAGGGTCACACCGCTGTGGGTCAGGGACACATACAGGTTGGGCGCCTGCTGGGCGAACCCCATGATGGGGTAACCGTCCAAGGGCATGGGCCGCCAGCCAACGGGAACCGGAATCGCCTGCGCATCGGCCAAGCCCGGGAGGTAACAGGCTGCCCGGGACAGGAGGTCATCGGCGTGGGCCTGGGTGTCGTCTTCGGCCAGGCTCTCCTGATCGCCCTCGCCGATCATGAACCGACCGTCGGGGCACTGGCGGAGATGAATTTCGCGGCGCCCGTCTTCCAGAGGCGGGGCGTACACGACCGGCACATGGTGAAGCAACGACGGCAACGGCGTGGTGCGAATGACGACGCCGGGACTCTCCGCCTGCGGAACGTCCACGCCGGCCAATGCGGCGACGGCCGTGGTGTCGACCCCGGCGGCGACGACGACGGCGTCGATCTCGAAATCGCCAGCGGTGGTCTGGATGGCGCGAACGTGGCCGTCGGCGTTCCGGTTGAATCCCACCAGGTCGGTTCCGGTGAAAATGCCCGCCTCGGATTCGGCCAGGCGGCGCAGGCAGGCATCCACTACCATTTGGGGTTCGACCTGGCCTTCGTTTTCGCAGTACTCGGCGACGGTGACGGGGCCGATTTCCAATGAAGGTTCCAGTTCGGCAAGTTCCTGGGCGGACACTATTCTACTGGGATACCCCCAGGTTTGGGCCTGACTGACCCTGGCGCGGAGGAGGTCGGCCGCCTCATCATTGGTTTCCCAGGATACCTTGCCGCCCCAACGCAAGCCGACGTCTTCGCCGAGCGCCTGGGCGAACCGGGGCCACATTTCCATGGAGCGACGGTTGAGGTTATGGTAATCCAGCGGGCCCTTGGCTCCAGCGTTGACCCAGGCGAAGCTGTGGCTGGAAGCGCCGCTGCCGGGTTCGGCCTTGTCGATCAGGGTGACGCGGAATCCGCGGGATGCGATTCGCCAGGCGATGGAGGCGCCAACGATGCCGGCGCCGATCACTGCGACGTGCTTGCTGTTGTTGTGGTTCATACCGGTTTGTTTTCTCCGCTGTCGTACCTTATATCTGCAATCCAGGACCTGAACTGATCGTGGTCCATGTCCATGATCCTGTCCAATTCTTCGTCGGACGGCATTTCATCGGTGTTGAACAAACCCCCGGCCAACTCCTCTGCCAGCATTTTTATGCCGATCAACGCGCCGGCCGACGCGTCTCGATCGATAGCTCCATCGATGGTGTGCCGGAGTATCGACTGGCTGACGACTGCCTGAAACAGCGCGGCTCCGAGTACGACAGTAGTTTCGTCGGCGTCATCCGACCCAAGATAGGCCAGTGCGGTAGCGCACATATTGGCGTCCTCGTCGCCGGATTCCGCCAGGGCGTATATGGCGTTGGCGATGCGTTGGCAAGTGGCATCCAGATAGCCGTCGTCATGACGCCCGTCCGAATCCAACGCGAAGTGGAGCAGCAGCAATTCCGATGGGTCTGCGGGTTGTGCTGACAGAGCCTCGTTAACCATCTCATCCGTGAATGCGGGGGGCGCATCATGGCGCACAAACTCTGCAATCTGTTGGACCAGAGATGATAGTCCGTTTACGCGCGGGTTCAAGTTCAGCCTCGACGGCGGCCGCCACGGGGGCCACGGTTCTGGGAACGTTCGAGCAGAGCGCGCACGGGTTCGCCGCGCACCGCTTCGATGTCGTCCTGGTATTTCAGCATGATGCCCAGGGTGTCGTCGATGACTTCCGGTTCGAGTTGGCGCATGTTGAGCGCCATGAGTGCGGAAGTCCAGTCGAGGGTTTCCGACACTCCCGGTATTTTGTACAGTTCGGTGTCTCGGAGTTCCTGGATGAACGACGTTACCTGCTGCGCCAGTTGGCGCGGGGCGTCAGGCAGGCGGGTGGATACTATCTGCAATTCCTTTTGGTAATCGGGGTAGTCCACCCAGTAGTACAGGCAGCGGCGTTTGAGGGCGTCGTGGATCTCGCGGGTCCGGTTGGAGGTTATCACCACGACGGGAGGGTAGGTGGCGTGAAAGGTTCGCAGTTCGGGGATGGTGATCTGGTAATCGGCCAGCAATTCCAGCAGGAAACCTTCAAATTCCTCGTCGGCGCGATCCAATTCGTCGATGAGGAGAACCGGGGCCCGGTCGCGGGATTCGTCGATGGCTTCCAGCAGCGGCCGTTTGATCAGGAACTCCGGGCTGAAGAGGTCGATATCCGACGCTGGCTGATCGCTGCCGGAGCGGCGGGCCTCCATGAGACGGATTTCCAGCAGTTGGCGGGTGTGGTTCCACTCATAGACCGCGTGGTTCACGTCCAGCCCTTCGTAGCATTGCAGGCGGATGAGATCGGTGTCGAGGCCGGTGGCAAGGGCGCGGGCGATTTCGGTCTTGCCCACGCCGGCTTCGCCCTCCAGAAACAGCGGGCGTTGGAGCTTGAGCGCCAGGAAAATGGCGATGGCGAGCCCGCGATCGGCGATATATGCCTGGTCTCGCAGCAGGTTTTGCACATCCTCTACTGAGGTCAGGTCGGGCGAGTTTTGCTGGGCGGGTGCGCCCGTTTGAGCGGTGGTCAACTACAAACTCCACATGGCCGGGTGATCGCGGCCATTGTAACCTATTGCGGCGCGTTGCCGGTCAGTTGGGCCATTGCCGAACGAAGGCATGCACCCGATCGCGCAGGGTGGCCCAATGGTCACCGAGGCTGGCGCGCTCGTCGTCGGTGAGGCGGTCGTAGGTGCGGCCGAATTTGGCGAAGCGCCACAGCGGAAACACCCAAAATCCGTCGCCAGCGGTGGGATCGCCGGCGTCTTCGATGCAATCAACGATGCGTCCCGTGGCGCCGCGGACTTCCCAGGATGCCAGGGTCCGGCCGTTTTCAGCGATGGCGAGGCCCTCTACGAACGCGGCGTCGCGTTCGTGGTCAACGTGGGATTCGAGCAACTCAAGCAGCCGGCGCTGTCGTTCGTTATCGTCGGCGGCCGGGCCGGCGAAGCGGCGGGTGTAACTGCTCTCCCAATTTGCGCCCAGCGCGGGCACGAGCAGGCCCCCGTCGCTGGCGATGGCCGGGATGCCGGAGGCGACCGACCAATCCTCGGCTTTGGCCCGGGCGATGGCTTCGTGGGTGTCTGCGGATTCGTCGGGCGACGCCGAGACGCCAAGTTCCTGCGGGGTGACGGGCTGCAGGGCGAGACCTTCCAGCAGCCACCGGAGCATCTTCTGCTTGTCCGGGTTGCCGGTGGCGAGCAGGATTCGGGTCGCCCGCGTTGGCTCCATCAAGCCGAGCGCTGCCCGACGCTCAGGGGCAACCGCGCCATTTCGTGGTTGTCGATCACGACGTGGAAAGCGTGGGGTCCCAGGGAACGGAAGGTCACGCTGTTGACCTCGATTATGATGCGCGCCTTGGAATCGAGTACGCCCTGGCGCGACGCGAACGTTATGTCCTGTTCGATTGGCGTGATGGCGTCCTGGGCGTCGGGGTCGAGCAACCGTATTTCCAGGCGCTTGTTGCCCGCCTCGACCGACGAATACCCGACCACGCAGACCACGATGAACCGCGGGTGAGTGAAGGGCAGGGCGTCTCCCTGCACGCTGTCGATGCCGATGCCCAGGGCATGAAGTTTGCCCCGGTCATCGGTAGCGGAATCGCAAAGGAATGTCAGTTCGGTGTTCAACGTGCCAATCCCCAATCAGTTGCCGTCGCCGGCGGCGGCATTGCCAAAGGCGACGCCGGTCGCCGCGGCAGCAGGCGGGATGGTGGACGGTACAAGGCCGGGGGTACGCGCTTCGGGCGGGAGTTGTTCCTCCCAGTCGGGGATGAGTTCGCGCTTGGTGGTTTCCAGGGTTAGGATGATGAGCACGCCCAGGCCGCTGAACGCCATGGACAGGAAGAAGGCGGGCTCGTATCCGATGAACTGGATGATGACGCCGGCGGCGACCGTCGAGATGCAATGGCCCATCATGGCTCCGGAGATCTGGAGGCCGTAAACGGACGCGACCGGGCCGGTGCCGAAATACTGGCGATTGACCACCGGGTAGGCCGACATCTCCCCGCCGAATCCGAGGCCGAATACCGCGCCGAAGAGGTAGAACGCCCAGACATCGCCGGCGAAGAACAGGATTGCCACGGAGAGCGCCTGGATTGCCAGCGCGGTTGCCATGATCGGTTTGCCGCCGATGCGCTCGGTGATGATCGGGACCGCGAAGCGTCCGGCGATGCTGAAAATCTGGACGAGGGTGAGGATCACCGCGCCCGTGGTGAAGTCGATGCCGCGCTGGACGGCGAAGTCAACCACGAAGATGAGGACGATGCCGTGTCCGGCGCATCCCAGGCCGTGGATGACGGGTAGGTTCCAGAAGGCGCGGGTGTGCCGCATCTGGCGCTGGAACACTTTCAAGCGCACCTTGGCCGCTTCGGGGCTGAACGTCGCAGACGGTTGGTCGCTGGCGGTTGCGCCGTAGGCCCGCACGCCTTTTTCGGCGGGCTGGTTGCGGTAGAACGGCACGAGGGCGAGGGTCACTCCGCCGCCGACCGCTCCGATGATCACGAACGTGGTGGTCCAGCCGAACGATTCGAGCAGTATCGAATAGACGGGAGCGAGCAACGCCGCGCCCAAACCGCCGGCGGCCCACATGAGGCCGATTCCCAAACCCAAACGCCGCCGGAACCATGGGTTGATGGCGGCCATGAGGGGAACGATTGTGATGGACGAGGTGAGGGCGAGCATGACGCTGTACACCAGGAAGAACTGCCAAACCTGGGTGATGAACCCGATGAGCATCATGCTGGCGCCGAACAGGAAACCGGCGGCGACCAGCAACTTGCGCGCGCCCAGGATGTCGCCGAACCGCCCGCTGAATGGGGAGGTCAGCGAACCCACCAGGTAGTATCCGGCAAGGGCGGCGCCAATGATGCTGGCGGACCAACCGAACCGCCCGCCCTCTTCTACCGGAGCTCGCAACTCGGGGACCATGATTCCGGCGGACATTGAAATCGATTGCCCGAAGATCTGGATCACGGCAAGGATGCCCAGGATCACCCAGGCATAATGAAAACGGCCGGATTGCCGGCTCGTGTTGGGACTGAATGACATTTAGATGTGGCCTCCTGCCGTCGCCGGCAGACTTGAACTAGTGGAGCGGACAAGCGCCCAGCAACGCCTTGCCCCACCATTTGTCGGCGGCAGTTTCGCCGGGAGCGGCGGACGCAAGGCGCGGGACGGAATCCGGGTCGTTGGTCGGGTTGGCGGCGGCATGGCCGGGCTGCGGAGCGACGGAGCCGCTGAATCCTGCGGTTGCGCCGGACAAGACACCGGTGAAATCACCTTCGCTGCTGGCGGCAACGGCCCAGGCGCCGAAGAATATCAGCAGCAATATCGATACCACCATTGCGCCGATAGATGTGGCTATAGCGGCGTTTCGCTTTGCATAGGCAACCATAGCGGCCATATTGTACTACCGTGCTCTGAAACCTGCCACGTTACGCGGTTGCACGATGGGTTTATTGCGGATCCGGCGTCGCAGGCGTCGATTGGCCGCAGAGGTTGGCCCAGAATCCCGCTGCGATACGCTCAATCGGCCAGGCTCTGCTGGAAAACCTGATCCCATGCCAGCGCCCACGGCGGCCGGAGGTATCCCAGCGCGCGCACGTCGTCGTACCAGACCGACAGGGGGGAGTAACGGGTGTAGGCGCCGCCGCCGGACAGTTTGCACAGACGGCCCAGGCAATCCTCGGACAGCCGGGCCACGCTCTCTTTGGCCAAAAGAAGCTCGCGGCGGCCGGTGTTGGTTTCCAGGCAGCGAATCGCTCCCTCCCACGCCTGGCCGATGAGCCAGGCTTCCTGCTCGGCGTGGGCCCATTCCACCTGCTGGAAGGCCCGGAGGCCGGGGTCGGATGCCATGCCGCTCTTCATGCGGGGGCGAACGTAGTCCATCGCAGCGTCCACGACGCCGACGATGACTGAGAGGAACGCCGCCGATCCCAGGCCGCCGTTGGCTCCCATGAGTTCGGCCTGGTGGTTGGGCCACGCGACGCGGGTCGCGGGGAAATTGGCGAACTGGAAGGCGTGGCTGTTGGTGGATTTCATGCCGTGGCCGCGCCATTCGGCGGTGAGGGTCAGCCCGGTGGAACCGTCCCAGGGATGATTGCGCACTTCCATGAAGAATAGGTCCGGCGCGGTTTCGCCGGACGCCAACGCCCGGGTGGTCATGAACGACGTGAGGCCGGACCCGCTGCCGAAATGTTTCTGACCGGATATGCGGTATCCGAAATCGCTGACACCGTCGGGTTCGCAGACGCTGGCCGTGCGCGCGGTGTCGCCGCCGGATCCCGGTTCACTGACGATGGTGCCCCACCAGCAACCGCTGTGGACGGTGTCGAAAATTTCGTTGCGCTGCTTTACCCATCCTGCTGAGAACGGTTCCGGAACCGTGGGGATGCGCCACGACGAAAGGACGAGGTGGTGCATCGCGCTGGCCAGGGTGATGGACGGGTCGCCGGTGGCCAGTTTGCGCAGCATTGAGCAGATGGGCCGCGCCGACTGTTCCAGGGTCTCCCAGGTGCCGCCGAGATCGACGGGGACGGCCATCAGCGGGACGCCGATGCTTGCCAGCCGGGCGTAATCGGCGGGGTCAGCCTTGGTGCGCTGCTGACGGTCGGCGCGTTCCTCAGCCCACTCGGCGGCCACCACCGGGGCCTGCTCCAGTATGGATGAGATGGTGGTCATGTTTTGCTCTCCAAAGTAGATTGAACCGTTGGAACCGTCGGATCCGGCGGCAATGTCCCGGGAGGACGTTCGGTTGCGGTACGGCGGCCCTGCGTTACTGCACCTTGATGTCGTAGCCAACGATTGCGGTGAAATTCTTGCGCATATTGTTGTACCTGGGTTCGTGGGACTGAACCTGGCCGACGCTGTCGGTGGCGCGGGACATTACGGTGTAATCGCCGGGGGCAGCGTCCCAGACCCACGACCAGCGGCGCCACATCCAGCGCTCGGCGGGTTCTTCCAGCCTGGCCGGCTGCCACGACTTGCCGCCGTCCACGCTGACGTCCACCTGGGTGATGGCGCCGCCACCGCTCCAGGCGTAGCCGCGCACGACGTGCTTGCCGGCGGACAGCGTGTGAGTGTCGTCGTTGGGCTGGGTCACGAGGGACTTCACGCCGATGGTGGTGATCAGTTCCTTGTTGGGATCGTCGGCCGAATCGCCGTAGTAGTAGAAATTGTAGTGGTACCAGCAGTCGGGTTCGTGGTCCAGAACCTCGAGTTTGGTGAGCCACTTGACCGACCAGTTGCCGGACCAGCCGGGCACCAGCAGGCGAATGGGCGCGCCGTGCAGGTGTTCGAGTACCTGGCCGTTTTGGGCGTAGGCCAGGATGGTGTCGGGGTGCAGGGCTTTCTGAATGGGCAGGCCCTTGTCGTAGAAGAATGGCTCGGTGCCCTCCGCCGCGGTGGCCGGGACGCCCTCATCCCAACCCTCGGCGCGAACGTGCGTGGCGCGGCCGGTGAGTCCCGCCTCGTTGAGGATCGCGGCCAGGGGCACTCCGGTCCATTCGCTGCCGGAGAGAATCATGCGCTCCTGGGTGCGCGAAGGACGCGGTCCCTCGTCCTTGAAATACTCGAAATACGTGGCGTCGCTGCCCGAACATTCCATTACCGTGCGAACCGAGCGGGACGGGAAACGCCGCAGGTCGTCGTAGGACAGCCGCAGGGGGTTTTTGACCTCGCCATCCACAGACAGCGACCAATCGCGGGCCGCCATGGTTTCGGGCACGCCGAAGTGCTGCACGACGTAGTGGAGTTCGGTGGGGGTGATCAGGCCTTCCAATTCCATCACGGGGGTGCGAACGCGCTCGGTCTTGCCGTCGGGGCGCTGCAGGGTGACGGGTTCCACCTTGCGGTGGGGCCATCCGTACCAGTTGTCGGTGTTTTCTTCGGGCGCGGCCGAATCGGCGCCGTCCATTTGGAGGAAGTCGGGGCGGGCGGCGTCTCCGTCCTGGGATTGCGCCGCGTTTTGCTGGGTAGTCATGGCTGCTGAGCCTCCTGGTGTTTGGCTGACCGAACGGGGCCGGCGTCCAGTAAGTTTCCCACGCTGACGGCCATGGGGCAAGACCCACGAGGCTGTGCCCAGGGTATTTTCAATGCCGCTGCCGGCAGGATTTCATCGTCAGAATCAGGATTTACCGGATCAGCGGATGGTAGGGATTCCAGTCAAAACAAATGCAGCCTACTGCCTCCGGACGACCCGTGGATCGGGTGAACACGGATTCTGACGCAATGCGTCGCGCCGCCAGATTCTGGCCATGCCCCAAACCCTCTTGACCCGCTCGTGGTGAGATTGTCGACGCATTGGCCGCCCGAATTGGCTTCCTTCGACAAGCTCAGGATGAACGCGACAAGCTCAGGATGAACGCGACAAGCTCAGGATGAACGCGACAAGCTCAGGATGAACGCGACAAGCTCGGGATGAACGGAATTTCATACTGCCGGTTTGAACGAGCCTGCGTTGCTGGTTGGCTTGGGAGAGCGCCTGGCGGGTGAGCGTCGGCGGTTCGGTTTGACACGGCACAACGGAACGGCAACAATCAACCGGTTTCGAGCATTGGATCTGGAGACTTCGATGACCACCCTGCACATCATTGTCGAAATAACGGAACAGGTTCCCACGGGACGAACGGAGTGGCGAGTGGATTGCGCGGAGTGCGGCTGGTATGACGTGTTCGACGACCGCCGGCGGTCGGAAGGCGCGGCCACCCGGCACATGAGCGACGCGCACAGTGATCAGCGCACTTACAACCGTATTGTGCAAACGCTGCGCATCGAGCCCAACCCCGAGGAGGGCGACCTGGTGGATGTTCCAACCGAATAGCAACAAGAAACGGGGCCCGCGGATGGCTGCGGGCCCCGTTTCGTTGGGATGATTCACTACTAGGTGGCGTATTTGTACCCCAATTCGGTCTCCCAGCGCAGGTAGTGCTGCATGTCGGCGTAGGTGCGATCGGGGCCGCTGAACACGATGTCGGCGGGGGTCCGCATGACGCCGGACAGCCCTTCCTCGATGGGTTGTCGGGCCGCCTGCCAAGCTGGCATGCCGCCATCCAGGACGACCACGTTGGTATATCCCATCTCCGCCAGCGTGGCGGCGGCCAACAGAGACTGCTGCCCATTGCCGCAGGTGACCGCGACCCGGGTGTCGGTGGACGGGACGTGTTCGGAGATCTGCCATTCCATCCAACCGCGCGGGACCCAACGCGCGCCGGGGACGTGGCCCCGGGCGAAATCCCTGCTGGTGTCCACGAACACGACAACCGCGTCGGTGTCCTGGGCCAACTCGGCGGCAGTCACGGTGCGGACGGTTTTTCGCGCGTTGGCTAGCATGTCAGGCTCTCCCAACCCGCTGATGGACCCGTCGAAGGACGCGCCGACGCTCATGCCGGAATCGAGGGGTCGCTCCGCGGCTGCCCAAGCGGAAGTGCCGCCGTCGAGGGCGTACACCTCCTGGTAACCGAGTTGACGGTACCAGGACGCGGTCAGCGTGGCGCGGGCCCGGCCATCGCAGCAGAAAACGATGGGGGCGTTTTTGACCACGGCCACGTCGTCGCTGCGTTGCACGCACTGGCCTCCCGGGAACCAGCGGAAGCCCGGTATGCTGCCGGAGTCGTACTCTTCGGCGGTGCGCACGTCGATGAAATACACGCTTTCACTGTGGCTGCGGTCAACGAGATCATCCAGTCCTTTCACGTCGATAAACCGGACGCCGTCTTCGGCAGCGCAACGGGCGGCGTATTCCTCGGCGGCGGCGCGGCCGGCGTCCGAGACATTGGGCAGGCGGTCGCGGTCTGCCCCGGATTCCAACTCAAAGCCGGCGAGCACCCAACCGGAGGTGCCGTTCTTCAGACCGACGATCTCGCGGTCGATGCCCATGCGTTGGAGAATCCGGGTGCCGATGATGCTGCGGGTGCGGCCGGCGCAATTGACGACCACCGTGGTGTCGGGGTCGAGGTCGGCGGTGACGTCGGTGATGCGGAGGGCGAGTTCGCCGCCGGGCATACTCTGGCCGCCGGGGATGCAGAACCTGCGATATTCCTCGGGGGTGCGGGTGTCGAGAATGACCATCTTGTCGCCGCGTTCCATGCGGGCGTGCAGTTCCATGGCGTCGATTTCGGGGACGTGATGGACCACCTCCATCTTTTCGCCGAAATCCTTGCTGGGCACGTTGACGCCCCACTCGGTGGGATGGTCCAGGCTCATCCAGCGGTTGACGCCACCGTCGAGCCAGACCACGTTGGAGTAGCCCATTTGCTCAACGGTGTCCACGGCGCGGGCGACGCGACGGCCGTCGTCGTCGCAGAGGGCGACCAGAGTGGACGGATGGGGAACGGCGGCGGTCAGATCGAATTCGAGCATCCGCCTCGATATCAGGCTGCTGCCGGGGATGTGGCTGGCGTTGTATTCGCCGGGTTCTCTCACGTCGATGAGCGCGAACGGAGTGGTTCCGTCGAACAATTCCTGCAGTTGGGCGGGCGTTATTGGTTGAGCCATTTTATGATCTCCACAGAATGCGGTGGGCGTTGCGGCGGGTGATGTTAGCTCACCTCCAATGTCCGATGGTCAGCAGTTGTCGAACTTGTCGGTCATCATCTGTTTAATTGCGCCGGTTTCCAGGTCGTAGCGCACGCGCTCGAGGCCGCGCAGGTCGTTGCCATACACGTGGATTTCGACGGTGGGACGGTCGGTGAAATTGTCCATCTGGTGGATTTCGTCCACCTCGGGGATCAGGAGGCTGATTTCGCCGGGCTTTACGACGGAGGAGCGGTCCTGTTCCAACTGCGCCCAGTCCTCGCGCTGGCGATCGTCCACACGGCGGAACCGGGTTTCGGTGAGGGCGTTTTCCATGACGCCGATCATGCCCCAGGTGCGATGGTCGTGAGGCGCGGCGTGGTCGCCGGGGCCCCAGACTACCGCGGTGACCAGCAAGCCGCTGTCGGGGCTGTGGTGCAGGAGCCAGGAGCCGTGGTTGGAGCGGGAACCCTCACCCACAGGCAGGCGGAACCTTTCCGGGATGGCGTCCGGGTTGGCAATCAACCGGGACAGCAGATCGGACCCGCGATCGAAGATTTTTTCGTTGTCGGGCTGCGTGGCGAGCAGGTCGTCCATTTCATGAACAAAATCTTCCAACGCGTATCTCACGGCGACCATAAACGTACCTCCACCTGGTTAGTTATGAAAGTGTAACCGTGGACTGCCCGCAGTGGCAAGAAGAGGCTAATGCGGGCAACTGTTCAGAGTTCAGGGGTTTGTCATTGCGAGTCTGCCGCTGGCGGACGCGGCAATCTCGCTCCTGTAGCAGCGTTCGTTGCCCTGATGAGATTGCCGCGC
>CAZCZB010000071.1:11165-15624 GCA_964502995.1 uncultured Dehalococcoidia bacterium | reverse complement strand
TTCGGCGGGATTGCCGCGTCCGCCGCCGGCGGACTCGCAATGACAGTTCAACAAAGTGGGTACGCGTGAGCGCACCTGGCAGGTTGCGCCTTTGCGGGGAATCGGTATAATGGAGTGCCTAACGTGGGCCTGTAGCTCAGGCGGTTAGAGCGCAGTCCTGATAAGACTGAGGTCGTTGGTTCGAGTCCATCCAGGCCCACTTACATCCACTTGAAATTATTTTGTTCGATCGATACATAACCGGCATGGGTGATCATATTGGCCGCGCCAACGCAGATAAACAACAATGTACGCTACGAACCTGATGAAAATCCGCCTTTAGCAGTCACCATAGGCGCCGGCTTCCAGTCCGCCCTGTCGATCCTCGGCGGCGTGGTGCTGGGGGTCCTTATAGTATTTCGGATCGCCGGGCAACCGGAAGACAGCCTGGCGTGGGCGGTTTTCGCCGCTCTGGTCATAAGTGGCATAACTACGATATTGCAGGCTGTGCGCGTGTGGAGGATAGGCGCGGGCCACGTCCTGATGATGGGAACATCCGGCGCGTTCATCGCAGTTTGCGCGGCGGCGCTGATGGCGGGCGGGCCACCCCTGATGGCGAGCCTGGTGGTGGTGTCGTCGTTTTTCCAGTTTGCGTTGGCGGCCCGGCTGGCCTGGTTGCGGCGAATTTTCACCCCGGTGGTGACGGGCACGGTGATCATGCTGATCGCAGCGATCGTGATGCCCATCCTGTTCGACATGCTCACCGACGTGCCGGAAAACGCGTCGTCGAGCGCGTCGCCCATCGTGGCGACAATCACCATCGCCACCGTAGCCGTGCTGGTGCTGCGCGCGCCGCCGGCCCTGCGAATCTGGTCTCCGATAATCGGCATTGTCGCAGGTTGCGTCGTCTCAATACCCTTCGGGATCTACGATTTCAACTACGTGGTCGAATCGCCCTGGATCGGAATCGCGTTTCAATCCTGGCCCGGGTTGGAGTTGACGCCGGGAGTGGAGTTCTGGGCGCTGCTGCCGGCCTTTGTGGTGGTAACGCTGGTTGGCGCAATCGAAACCATCGGAGACGGCGTGGCGATCCAAAGGGTGTCGCGCCGTCGTCCCCGGGCCACCGATTTCCGGGTGGTGCAGGGGGCCCTGAACGCGGACGGCGTGGGCAACTTCCTGTCCGGGTTGTCCGGCACCGTACCCAACACCACGTATTCGTCCAGCGTATCCCTGGCGGAGGTGACCGGAATCGCGTCGAGGCGAGTCGGGGTTGCCGTTGGCGTGATATTCCTTGCCATTGCCTTCTTTCCGAAGGTGGCCGCACTGCTGATTGCTATTCCGGCCCCGGTGATCGCAGGTTACGTCGCGATCCTGATCACCCTGCTTTTCGTGCAGGGGATGAACATAGTGATCCGGGACGGCATCGATCATCGGAAAGCGATGATCGTGGGATTGGGATTTTGGATTGGAGTGGGCTTTCAGAATCAGGTGATCTTCGCGGACAAGTTGGGTGACGGATTCCTGGGGGTGCTGCTGGGGAACGGCATGACATCCGGAGCGATCGTGGCGGTTTTGCTGATGGGCATCGTCGATCTGACGCGCCGCCGCCGTCGCCGCCTGCAGGTTCCCCTGGACGACGATGCGCCGGCGCGCCTGGATGAATTCTTGCGCGACGTTGCCAGGCGCAATTCGTGGGCCGATGAGTCGGCGGATCGGCTGGCGGCGGCCGGAGAGGAAACGATTGCGATTCTCCGGCAGGAAGATGATGACGTAACGTCAGGTCAACCGCGACGCCTGGTTGTGTCGGCACGCGACACGGGGCACGAAGTGGAGATGGAGTTCGTAACCGTCCTGGAAGGCCAGAACATGGAAGACAGGTTGACGTTCCTGAGCGACTTGCCTCCCATACCCGACGAGAAGGAAGTTTCCTTCCGGCTGTTGCGGCATTACGCGTCGTCGGTCAATCACCAGAAGTATCACGGCGTTGATATCATCACGGTCACCGTGAACGGCGCGTCCTGATCGAAATAGCCTCAACGGAGGGGAAGGTAATTTGGGAGCGAGGCTCGATTGAAGCAGTTGATCCTCGTGAGGCATTGCCATGCGTCGGGACAGGAACCGGACGACCCGCTGACGCCAACCGGAATGGAGCAGGCTCAATCCCTCGCCCGTTTTCTGGCGCCCCATGGCGTTGATGCGATAATCGCCAGCGAATATCTGCGGGCCCGCCAGAGCGCGGAACCGCTGGGGTCGGCGTTGGGCCTGCCGGTTCTGGTGGACGCGCGACTGAATGAGCGGGTCCTGTCGCCTACCCGCATCGATAACTGGCGAGAGGTTTTGCGGGACTCGTTCCGCGAACCCGACCTGCGGGCGCCCGGCGGAGAATCCGCCAACGATGCGCTTCAGCGGGCGTGGGAATCCCTGCTCGATCTGCTTGATTCGGATAGCCGGCTGCCGGCGGCGGTTACCCACGGGAACCTTTTGAGCCTGGTACTGGACTCGATCGATGGCTCATTCGGGTACGATGGCTGGGCCGGTCTGTCCAATCCGGACGTGTATCTGGTGACCGTTGGGCAAGAAAGTGGTATGAGTTTTGAACGGATATGGGGTTGATGCTTCACTGCGGTCAACCGGAAGGAGCATTGGTATGGGACGCATGGATGGCAAGGTGGCGCTGATCAGCGGCGGGGCGCGCGGCATGGGCGCGTCGGAGGCGAGAATGTTCGCCGCGGAGGGGGCGGCGGTGGTAATTGGAGATATCCTGGACGACGAGGGTGAAACCGAAGCGGCAGGCATCCGCGCGAACGGCGGGCAATGCGCCTACCAGCGACTGGACGTGACGTCGGAATCGGACTGGGAGCAAGCCGTCGCGGAAACGGTGGCTCGGTTCGGCAAACTCAACGTCCTGGTGAACAACGCCGGTATCGGCAGCAATCCCTTCATGATCCACGAGGAACCGGTGGATCTTTGGGACCGGACCATTGACGTGAACCTGAAAGGCGTGTTCCTCGGCACTCGCGCGGCGATATTGGCGATGCGGGAGGCCGGCGGTGGGTCCATCATCAACATTTCATCGCAACTTGGGATCGTGGCCGTGCCGTACAACGGCGCCGCGTACCAGACGGCCAAGGGAGGTGTTCGCATTCTGACCAAAGCGGCCGCCCTGCAGTATGCGCCGGACGGAATCAGGGTCAATTCGGTTCATCCCGGGCCGATCGTAACGGAGATGACCCGGGCGGGGCGCGACAATCCCGAACGCCTGGAGATGATGCTGGCGCGAATCCCGATGGGCCGATACGGGGAACCGGAGGAGGTAGCCAACGCCGTGCTGTACCTGGCATCCGACGAATCGTCGTTCGTTACGGGAAGCGAGGTCGTCGTGGACGGCGGGTGGACCGCGCAATAGTCAGGGTTTCGAGATCCGGCTGAACCGTTCCAGTTGGGTCAGGAATTGCTCCGGGGTTTGGGCCCTTGGCTCCACCACCAAATGGGTCAGGCCGGCGTAGGCGTATGCCACCAGGTCATCCGCCACCTGTTCGCGGGCGCCCCTGAGCGGAGTGCGACCGCTGCCGCTGAAAGGCGCGTCGGTGGCGTCCAGGCCGGCGCGCAGCGAAATTGCGTACCCGTCCATGTCAAGCCTGGCCTCGGCCCGCAGGCGGGAGATCGATTCCACCACCTTTGCCACGTCGCCGGGGGATTGGCGGACGCCGTGCCATCCATCGCCCAGGGTGGCGGCGCGGCGTAGGGCCGCGGGGCTGATACCTCCGGTCCAGATTGGAGGACCTGGTTGCTGCACCGGTCGTGGGGAGATTGCGACCCCTGATACCTGGTAGTGTCGCCCGTTGATCTCCGGGTTTTTGGATGTCCACAGATTCCGCAGGGCGATGATGTGTTCGTCGGTTACCGGACCGCGTTCTGGGAACTCAGAGCCAAGAGCATCGAATTCCTCTTCCATCCAGCCCACGCCGGCTCCGATGATCAGGCGCCCGTTGGACATAACGTCCAGAGTCGCCAGCATCTTGGCGTTGAGGACCGGGTGGCGGTAGGGCAGCACCAGCACAGAGAAACCCAACCGGACGGTGGCGGTGACGGCGGCCAGGTACGAAAGCGCCGTGACGGGTTCCAGGATCAGGTCTTCGGAAGTCAGCGGGAAACGCCCGTCGGTGCGATAGGGGTAGGCCGACCGGAGTTGCGTAGGGATCGCGATGTGGTCGCTGACGAAAACGCTGTCGTACCCCATTGATTCGGCATCGCTAGCGAACCGCGCCAGGTTTTCGATTGTGGCCAGCGGACCGACGTTGGGGAGTATCACTCCATATTGCATGGGAACCACTCAATTTTGAGGTTGAAAGCCGATGATCCATCGTGATGTCCGGCAACCTTATTCACGGTTTGGGAACCTGTCAATGGTTGGTGGTCGGGCGGGCAGGGCCTTTAGATTATCGCTCCGCCTGTCCGCTCACGCCCCACCTGTCCGCTC
>CAZCZB010000071.1:0-11065 GCA_964502995.1 uncultured Dehalococcoidia bacterium | reverse complement strand
ACGCCCCGCCTGTCCGCGCACGCCCCACCTGTCCGCTCACGCCCCGCCTGTCCGCGCACGCCCCACCTGTCCGCTCACGCCCCGCCTGTCCGCTCATCCTGAGCTTGTCGAAGGATGGGATTCATGGTTCGACAAGCTAACCATGAGCGTACTATTGGCCGGTGGGACGATAATCGAACAGCCCTGGTTGGGCAGGTTTTGCCGGCGTCCAGCCGCTACGTTGATTGAAACCGTGTGATTCCGGTCGTCTGCCAGGCCACGCCTGGGCTAAACCGCGAGGGCGTCCGGGCTGCCGGGATTGGATGAGGCGTCTCGCGGGATTCTCCAGCGGGCATCACGTTGACGGTTGCGCCAGCGTAGGGCAAAATGTCGGAGCGATGAAATTGCACGAGTATCAGGCCAAGGCGATTTTTGCCGATTACGGTATTCAGATTCCCAATGGCAAAGTGGCCCTGAGCCCATCGGAAGCCGCTCAAGCCGTTGAGTCATTCGGCGGACGCGCTGTCGTCAAGGCGCAGGTACATGCAGGTGGTCGAGGGTTGGCAGGGGGCGTGAAGGTCGTGGGATCTCCGGCCGAAGGCGAATCCTACGCGGCGGGGCTTTTGGGTTCGAGACTGGTAACGCACCAGACGGACAGCGCCGGCGTTCCCGTTGATGCCGTGTTGGTGGAGGAACTGGCGGACATCGCAACCGAAGTGTACGTTGCCCTGACGATGGACCGCAATCACCGAAGGCCGATGCTGATTGCCAGCGCCGCGGGAGGAACATCCATCGAGGAAGTCGCGGCTACGAATCCAGAGGCCATCGTCACGGAAGTGGTGGAGCCCGGTTTGGGATTAATGCCCTACCAGTGCCGGCGTGTGGCGGCGCGGCTGGGCATGTCGGGAACCACGGCGAGGCAGGGGGCGGACGTGATCGGCGCCCTGTACCGGATATTCGAAGACAACGATTGCTCCCTGGTGGAGGTGAACCCGCTGGTGATCTCCGGCGACGGCGCGGTGGTGGCTTTGGACGCCAAAATGGAAGTGGAAGACGACGCCCTGTTTCGCCATTCGTCCCTGCGTGAACTGCGCGACCGGAACCAGGAAGACCAACTGGAGGCCCGCGCCGCTGACGACGAAATCGCCTACGTGAGCCTCGACGGCAGCGTGGGGTGCCTGGTCAACGGCGCCGGACTGGCCATGGCTACCCTGGACGTTGCCAGCGCGGCAGGGGCGGAACCGGCAAACTTCCTGGACGTTGGCGGCGGCGCGTCGGAAGAAAAGGTCGCCACGGCGGTGGGAATCATACTGTCCGATGCCAAGGTGGACCGGGTTCTGGTCAACATATTTGGCGGGATACTGCGCTGCGACGTTGCCGCTCGCGGGATCGTGATGGCCTACGAAGAACTCAACGCCACCCAGCCGTTGGTGGTGAGAATGCTGGGAACAAACCTGGAAGAGGGGAAAGAGATTCTCGCCGCGTCCGGCCTCAACGTAACCTTCACCGATACGTTGACGGAGGCGGCAGAGGCTCTTTCGGCGGGTCGCTGAGGCAGGTCTGAACGATGGGAATCCTATTGGACGAACATTCCAGGATTTTGGTGCAGGGGATCACCGGTCGCGAGGGGAGCTTCCACGCCCGGGCGTGTCGTGAGTATGGGACCGCTCTGGTGGCCGGCGTTACGCCGGGTCGCGGCGGCCAGATGTTTGATGACGCGGTGCCCGTTTTCGACTCGGTCGGCGCCGCCGTTGCAGAAACCCAGGCCAACGTCGCGTTGATATTTGTCCCGCCGCCGTTCGCCCCCGACGCCATCGCCGAATCGGTGGATGCCGGTGTGCCGCTGATCGCGTGCATCACCGAGGGCATTCCGGTGCATGACATGGTGGGTATCTACCGCTACGTGAAGGCCAACGACGTGCGTCTGATCGGGCCGAATTGCCCCGGAATGATAAACCCGGGAGCCCGGTGCAAGGTGGGGATAATGCCGGGAAACATCCACATGCCCGGCAGGGTCGGCGTGGTTTCCCGCAGCGGCACGTTGACCTACGAGGCGGTTGGGCAGCTTACCGGTCTGAACATCGGCCAATCCTCCTGCGTGGGAATCGGCGGCGACCCCATCATCGGCAGCAGCTTCGTGGACATTCTGAAGCTGTATAACGACGACCCCGACACCGATATGGTGGTGTTCATCGGCGAGATCGGCGGGACGATGGAGCAGGAAGCCGCAGAATACATCGGATCGCCGGAGTTCACCAAGCCGATCTGCTCGCTGATCGTGGGGGCTACCGCGCCGTCGGGCAAGCGCATGGGACACGCCGGCGCGATTATCACCGGGGAAAGCGCCACCGCCGAATCGAAGACCCGGGCCCTGGAGGCGGCGGGCTCTGCCATCATCCCCACTCCGGCGGATATTGGCAGCACGGCCCAGCAAGTGCTGAGAGAAGCCGGCCTGACGGCGTAAGCCCAAGTTATTCCCACCGACGGCCGGATGGGCCCGTTACGGTGGTGCAGATCCGGCCGGGGGCGGCTCAATGCAGCGTCGAGGACCAGGCAATGGGCCGGCCAATCCGTCATGGGCGTGCGGCAGAGGACGATCCGGGTAACCGAACGGTTCGGACCGCCCCCTTGCGTAGCGTTGTTGATCCTCTGATCCCGGTGAGGATCAGGGCATTACAGTCGTGGTAACCAGTCCCGGATCCGGGGGTATCTCGACGTTTTCCGGCACTACGACGCTGAAGATCACTGGGAAGCTGATCACGCCGCGCTCGGTGCTGGCTTCCAGGCTGACCGATTCCACGGTGGCTTCGAAAGTCGAACCCGACACGGCGGCGAGTTGCACACTGGCGGCAGTGCCAACGTTGATGCGGTCAACATAATTGGTTTCGACGAGTCCTCGCACCGATATGTCCGTTGGGTCAACCACCTGAATCACCCTCGCGTCAACCCTGACGACGTCACCGGGCTCAACGATAACCAGCCGGACCAGCCCGTTGAAGGGTGCGCGAATCACGGTGTCTTCCAGGTCGCGGGTGATGTTGGCGTGGTCTGTGATTGCGTCTGCCAGGTTGGTCTGAACCAGAGCGACCGAGACGGAGTCGGGCCCCGACGCCAGATCGTCGCGGGTTTCGCGGGCGGTTTCTAAGTCCTGTTCCAACGCGGCGATGGTCGCCGTGTCGGGACCCTCTTCCAACCTTTCGAGCCTGGCCCGTGCCGAATCGAGGGTTACCATTGCGCTTTGAACGGCGGTTTCCAGGCGCGCCAACTCGACCTGATCCACCCCCTGTTCGACCTCGGCCAGATTGCGCTCGGCGGTGTTGATGCGTTCCTGGGCGACCAGGACATTCGCTTCCAGCCGTTGCAATTCTTCCTGGTCCGGTCCGGCCAGCCTGTCCTGGAGCCGATCGTTGAGCGTGGTCAGAGTGTTTTCCAATTCTGCCAGGCGCGTGTTCAGGTTTTCGCGTTCCAGTTCCTTGGGTCCTGCCTCCAGATCGGCTATTTCCTGGTTCCAGGAATCGACCGCGCGTTGGGCGCTTTCGACCGCGGCCTGCAGCGCGGTCAGTTGGACGACGTCGAAATTCTGTCCATCGGGCAGACTGTTGAAATCTTCGTTCACAATTTTGACGAAATGCTCTTCCAAAGCGGTTTCGGCGTTGTCGAGATTGATCTCGGCTACGGCCAGGCTTTGCTTCGCCGCCAACAACCGGTCGGCGTGGTTTTTGTCGAAATCCTCGAGGGTTTCGCGGGTTTGGTCGATTGCGATTTCGGTGTTGGAGATGTTGGCCCGCAGCTTGACAATCGCCTCGTCATGCAGCGGCAGGAAATCAGTCACGGCATCCTGTACGGCCTCCAGAGCCGTGCGGGCCTGGGCGCGGGCGGCGAGAGCATTGGCGAATTGCTGGCCGTGGGCGTCCGCGAAGTCGGTGACGGCGTCCTGGGCCCGGTCCAGCCCGGCGATGGCGTCGGCGACCCGCTGCCTGGCGGCTCCGAGCGCGACATCGTGGTCAAGCTGATAGTCGTTGAGCGCGTCCTGGGCGCGTTCCAGCGCGACCTCGGCCTTGGCCAGAGAGTTTTCGGATTGGGCGCGTATCAGCGGGTCGGAGGATTCCAGACCCAGAACACGGTCCAATTCGTTCCTCGTCTGTTCAACCTTCAATTCGGCCAGGGCTTCGGCATGGCGGAGGTCAGTAAGGGTGTCGGTGTCCAGGGTGGCGAGGACATCGCCGGCCCTCACAAGGTCGCCCACCGCGACGTTCACGTCGCCCACCTCGCCGGGTATCTGGAACGCGAGGTCGGCTCTGGTGGCAAAGATCAACTCGCTGCGCACGCGGAAATCTTCGGAGGTTACCGGCGTGTCCGCGGCAGGCGGCGCTGCGGTGGCCGCCGTCGGCTCGGCGTTGTCGGCTGGACTGCAACCGGCGGATATGGCCACAGCGGCCAACGCCAGGAACAGGACCATGCCTGCCAGGCGCGTCACCGGGGCAGATGAACCGGAGGAGTTATGACGCTTCAACATTCAATGTATCTCCAGAGAGGTTTGGGCGCGGCTTCTTCTTGAATCTGCAGTCCGCGTGTTGAATTTGCAGTCCGCATGAATCTTCAGTCCGCCGCCTCAGGCTCGGGTTGGGGTTTTCGTATCAGTGAGCGCATTGCGCGTGCGCCGAGGTTCGGAATGGATTGGTGGAGGAGCATATAGGTAACCGGAACCGCGACCAGGGTCAGGAACGTTGAACTCATCAGGCCTCCGATAACAACCGTGGCCAGTTCGGAGCCGACCAGACCGCTGGCATTGCTCAACGAAAGGGGGAACAGCGCCAGTATGGTGGTGAACGCGGTCATCAAAATGGGGCGCAGGCGGGTGCGGCCGGCCAGTATCAACGCGTCGCGCACCGCCAATCCCTGGCTGCGCAATTGGTCAACGAAGACGATAAGCACTATGGCGTTGGTAACCACGATTCCGATCAGGAACAGGAACCCCATCATAGACGGCAGGCTCAATGCCCGGCCCGTTGCGGTGAGGGCGAACAACGCGCCCACCACTGCCAGGGGCATGCTCAACACCACGATGAACGGATCGCGGAGAGATCCCAGCGTGGCCACCATCACCAGGTACACCAGGGCCAGGCCGATCGCCATCGCGATATAGACGTTGCGGAATTGCTCCTCGATATCCTGGGCGAATCCCCCCTGCCTAACGATTACGCCGGGCGGCAATTCCGTGCTTCTGACAATCTGGTCGATATGGCTGCTGATCGCTTGGGGGTCGGGTCCCTGGAAATCGCCGGTGATGGTGACGGAGCGGTCGCCGTCGTAATGGGTGACCATCGACGGGCCGACGGTTGATTTGACATTGGTGACGGCGCCCAGGCGCACGGAACCGAACGGGCCGCCGATTTGGAGATTCTGCAATTCGACGATTTCGTCCACGAGATCATCTTTGCCGCGGACGACCACATCGTAGGTATCACCCGAAAGGCTCACGTCTGCGGAATCGTGTCCGTACACCCAGGTGCGAATCTGACCACCGACCGCCAGGGAATTGAGACCGAACCGGCCCGCTTCGGTGGTATCGACTTCGAAGGTGACTTCTTCCTTGTTGTCGCTGATGTTGGTTTTCAGGTTGACCACGCCGTCAACGGGCTTGATGCGTTCCACCAACGTGTTGGCGGCGGTCTGGACTTCGTTGAAGTTGAACCCGGAGACGGTGATTTCAATACCCGCCTGGGGCGGCCCCGCCGAGTCCACAAAAAGCTGGATATCGACGTTTTCCTTTTCCGGCAAAGCCTGGCGGAGTTCGTCGGCGAACCCGGGCGGCGCATCGTCGGACAATGCCAGGAAGAAGCCGGTCACGTCGAACCCTGACTCACCCACGTTGGGCCCGAAATCCTCACTGGTGGAACCCATGGTGCTCTGGTACGAATTGATGTACCCGGCATCCACGTATGTGTCCAGCACCTGTTCGACGGCGCGGACTTCGTGGAACATGGTGGCCGCTCCGGTGTTTTCGGGCATGGTGATGTCGATTCTCATCGATTCGGCTTCGCCGGATGAGAACAGGGTGATGGGCAGGATGATGAGCAGCGGCAGGCTGGAGCCGACAGCGGCGATGCAGCCCAGGATGGTCAGCAGCGGATGCGCCAGGGCCCACCTGAGCACGGGGGTGTAAACGCGCTGCAGCCAGGTGTCCTCAACCACCGTTTCGTCTTCATCGGCCATGTCGCCCCGCCGCAACAGGACGGACGCCAGCACGGGGACGGCGGTGAGAGCGATGAGGGTGGACGCCAGCAGGGATACGCAAACGGTCTGGGCGAAGGGCAGGAAGAACTCCCCGACTATGCCGGGGATAAACCCCAAAGGCAGAAACACCGCAACGGTGGTTAGCGTGGACGCCAAAATGGCCGGCCCGACTTCCCGAGTGCCGCGAATCGCCGCAGTCAAACGGGGGTTGTCTCCCAGATCTGTGAAACGGTATGCCACCGCGCCCGTGCCGCCGGTCTGGAAACGCTGGCCGCCGGTTTGCACGTGGCGGTAAATGTTTTCCAGAACCACGATGCTGTCATCGACGATTCTGCCCACGGCGATCGCCAGCCCGGCCAGGCTCATGAAGTTGATGGTCCAGTCGAAAATTCCCATCACCAGCACGGTGATCATGATGCTGAGGGGGATCGAAATCGCGATGATCAACGTTGGCCGGAGAGTGTTGAGAATGCCTCTGACCGCGTTGGGCCGCAGTTGCAGCAGGAATATGAAGATCGCAAATATGGCGATCACAAAACCAAGGCCACCCTGTCCCACCACGTTGGCCAATTGTTCTTCCAGTTCCGGGCCGTCGTTGTAGAGAACATCAACCTTAACGTCGGGAGGGAGATTCAGATCGTCGATGACGGTGAGCAATTCGTTGGTCAGTTCGATAGTGTTGCCTTCGGGCAGGCGGAACACTTGCAATGAAAGGCTGGGTTGACCGTTGGTGCGCGACACGGTTGGGGATTCGGGAGTATCGACGCGAACCGTGGCCACGTCGGACAGGAGGATGGGCGTGACCGTGCGGCTATTGCCAGTCGGGTCGGCCGGGTTGGGTGCGCTGCTGATGTATCCGACCGGAAGACCGCTTATGGAATCCAGGTTGGAATATCCCTGGAAGGCCCTCAACCCAACTGATTTACCATCCCGGGTCAGCGTTCCGGCGCTCAGGTCGATTGCGTTGCCCGACACTGCGTTGACGACATCCTGGATGGTCAAGCCGTGCTGTTGAGTGAGGATGGGATCAACGATCACGGAGACGCGTTCGGGCACGCCCCCGTCGACGGTAACGTCGTAAACGCCGTCGACGGCTTCCAGCCTGGGAATGATTTCTTCGTCGGTAATGCGCCGGAGCGCCGGAATGTCCTGTTTCCCGCTGACGGTCAGCAGCATGGCAGGGAAAATGTCGGACGACAGGCGAACCACGGCAGGTTCGCCGGCGTTGTCGGGAAGATCGAGGCCGCTGACTCGGCTTCTGATCTCCTCCTCCGCCTCCTCGACATCCGCGCCCGGGGAGAAATTGGCGGTTATGAGCGACAGGCTGCCCGTGGAAACCGACGTGGTATTTTCCAGGTCAGGCATGCCGATGATCACGTCCTCCACCTTGGAGGTGACATCGGCGGCTACCGTCGTAGGATCGCCCTGTTGGTACGGCGTGATTACGAATACAATTGAGAAACTGATGTCGGGGAACAGTTCCTGACGAAGCTGATCGTAGGAGAAGACCCCTGCGAGCAGCAGCAGCACCATCGCCATGATGGTGACCGGTTTGCGGTGCAGGGCCAGTTCAGTGAGGAAGGTCAATATCGCTCCAGCGGGCCAATCGGGAGCAACCCGCGGAGAAGGAGGTCAGGTAACGCAGGCGCCGTGGGTCGTGTGTAGATCGTGGTATGCAAATTAATTCTAACAGATGGGTGTCTAATCACTGTTGGGTCAAGACGGAAATCATGCCGGTGGGATTTTGAACAACTTTCACGTTCCACCTGCAGGAACGGCGGGCCGGAGCGCCGGAAAGAACGCATCGGAAAACAGACGTGATGTCCCAAGTGGTGGCCCCGTTCTCACCGCGGGCACCTTCGCGACGGTCGCGGCGGAGGCCGACACGCGCTGAGACCACCGCGATTTTCCGGCGCCGGCGCCGCGGCGGTTTGTAATTCGCACCCGGTGGTGTGTACACTGCTGCACCACCACTTTTTTGGAGCGTTTCATGGACTTTGCCCTATTTTCCCACATCCCCTGGCCTGAGCAATATACGCCGCGCGGGCTGTATTCGGATCTAACCGAACAGGCGACGTTGGGCGAAGAATTGGGATTCAAGGCGATCTGGCTTGCCGAGCATCATTTCACTCGCTACGGGCTGGGCGCGTCATCCCTGATTCTGGCCAGCAACATTGCCGCGCGCACTGAGAAAATCCGCCTGGGCACGGCCGTTTTGATCCCACCGCTGCACCATCCGGTGCGATTGGCGGAAGACACGGCGACCCTGGATGTGATCAGCGACGGCCGGCTGGACGTTGGTTTCGGCAGGGGCGCGGCGTCGTCCGAATACGTCAACTTTGGCATCGACCACGAGGAGAGCCAGGCCAGGTACCGGGAAACCATCGAGATGGTGGAAGCGCTGTGGACCACACCGGACTACAGCCACAAAGGGGAATACCACACGGTCAATCACGCGAACCTGGTACCCACGCCGCTGCAGGATCCCCACCCGCCGGTGTACGTGGCCGCCACCCGGAGCCAGGAATCGTTGGACTTTGTGGCGTCGACGGGCCGGCGACTGATCGTGGGCGTGGTTCTGGATACGCCCGATGCGATTGACCTGCTGCAGCGGTTTCTGAAAATGTCCGAGGAGGCGGGGCACGGCGTCGGCGCGGCGGATGTCCCTTTCTTCCGGTACTTCTACGTGGCGGAAACGGAGGAGCAGGCGCACAAGGAAGCGCGGGAAGCGCTGAACTGGACGCTGGACCTGAACACCTGGCGGAGGGAGTTTTCGGTCGGCAGCGAAGTGTATGACAGCATGGCCGAATACCTTGAGAGGCGCACGGTGTTCCCGCCGACCTACGAGTACCTGGCGGAAAAGCGGGCGTTCATCGGAGACCCCGACCAGTGCGCCGCCAGGATCCAGGAGTTGCACGACGCAGGGGTCCGTTACTTTGGATGCAACTTCGCGTTTGGCGGTTTGGCGCAGGACAAACAGCTAAAGTCCATGGAACTGTTTGCCAGGGAAGTGATGCCGCGGTTCGCGTAACCGGCCGGGTTCAGTCGTTGCCGTTGCCCCCGGCTGAGGGAGACGCTTCAGGCTGGGCAGGCGTTGCGGGTTGAATCGCCGGGCGTCGGGTACCGATGGCGCGATAAACAGACAGTGCGACTCCTGTCGCCAGGCCGCAGCCCATTACCATGAAGGCCCAGCGTAGCCCTGCTACGAACGCAGTCGCTACCTCGGGGTTCACGGCTTCCAGTTTGGGTTCGACGCCGTAGGTGGCCATCGTTGACACCACTATGGTGGTGGCGACGGCGACGCTGACGACGTTGGCCGAATTGCGGATGAGTTGCGTGAGAGCTGAAACCACTCCGTAGCGGCTGCGGTCAACCACGCTGATTATGCTGCTGCTGTTGGGCGAATTGAACAGCCCGGTGCCGGAACTCTGCATCATCATCGTGCCGATCACCAACCAGATGGATGACCGTTCCTGCAGCGCAAAGGCCATAACGAACGCTCCGGCCGCGGTCAGTGTCAGGCCGCCGATGGTCAGCGCCTGCCATCCAAACCGGTCTGATAACCGGCCGCTGAGGGGGCCCAGGATGACCATGCACAGAGCGGCCGGGATCATCATCAAGCCCACCTGCTCCGGCGCGTAGGCCAACACGCGCTGCAGGTAGAAGGGCATCATGAACCGGGCGGCAGATGATCCAAAGAAGGACAACCAGGCTGCGGCCACTCCCATACCGAAGATACGGTTGGCGAACAGACGCAGTTCAAGCATGGGAGATGCGGTTTTCAGCTCCCACCAGATGAAAAACGCCAGCAGCGCAGCGGCCGCAATTGCGCCGATGATCACCGGCGCGGATTGCCAGCCAAGGCCGTTGCCATTTCCGACCACGATCAGCAAAACCAGCAGGAATATGCCCGATACCGCCGCGCCGGTCCAATCGAATGAAGTGTCGCGGGCACGAGTGTATCGTCCAGCACCGGAGCCGCGTTCCAGCAGGGCCCACGACAGCGCGAGGACCAGCAAGCCCGCGGGCACGTTGATGAAGAACACGGACTGCCAACCCAGCCAGGCGACCAGGAAGCCGCCGACTGCGGGGCCGGCGATCGCGCCGAGGCCCACCACGCTCAGGTGGGTTCCCAGGGCTTTGCCACGTTCCGTATCCGGGAACGCAGCGATCATCATGCCCATGCCGCATCCCTGAACCATTCCGGCGCCTATGCCCTGCATTACGCGCATGCCGATCAGCACCGGCAGGGTTGGCGCAAATGTCGCGCCCAGTGAACCGACGACAAAAATAGTGGTGCCGATGATGTACACCCGGCGTCGGCCGATTACATCGCCAAGCCGGCCCATAGGCAATAACAGAACGCTTATGACCAGGGCGTAGGCCACCACGACCCACTGAACCGACTCCAGCGTGGCATCGAAATGCGACTCGATGCCGGGGAGAGCGATCAGGACGCTGCCGTGGTCAACGACTGAGAAGAACGTGCCGGCGGCGATGGTCCAGAAGTTCCACCACTTGTAGGCCGGGCTGGATGTGATGCGTTGGATCAAAACTGCAGGCTGCGGGGACGTCCCATGCGTCGATAATCGTAAAGGGGATTTACTATCATACTCCCTTATTGCGAATTAGGGACGATACACGGCAATGTTGATAAGGGCCTTTCGATTATTGCCACACTGACCAGTATTCCGCTCATGGTGCGGAACGCCCGCCTTTGGCGGGAGCCTGCCGTAGGCCCGCCCGTGGAGGGTCGAACCATGAACCCCATCCTTCGACAAGCTCAGGATGAGCGGGTAGGTGGAGCGATGGAGGGTAGGTGGAGCGATGGAGGGTAGGTGGAGCGATG
>CAZCZB010000070.1:0-15824 GCA_964502995.1 uncultured Dehalococcoidia bacterium | reverse complement strand
TGCAACGGGAATGGACGGGAACCGTTAGCCAAATCGACTCGCTACCAGCATCCCCAGGCACTCACAGGATACCGGCATGAGTTCGGGTCGTTAATGGACGCCATGCGTGATGCTGAACTGTTTTTCGACCCTGAAAGGGACCTTATCTTGCATATAATTGCCGCGCACCACGGACATGCCAGACCCCACTTCGAGACGAGGGCTTTCGATAAGGACTTCACCACGGCGGAAAATGAACTGGCCGCCATTGAAGTAACGCAGCGCTTCGGGCGGTTGCAGAAAAGGTTCGGACGTTGGGGACTGGCTTGGCTGGAGTCCCTGATGCGTTGCGCGGATATTGCCGCTTCACAGCCACTGAACGATCCGGGCGGTTCGCTTCAAGGTCGGATAAGCCCAAGTCGGTCCAACGTTTCAGAGTCACAAGCGGGCTATGAACCGGCTGCCAACGGATAATTGGCGCTATGGGACGAATCATGAAGTATCCAGAACCCGACATCGCGGTCCGGGTTGACGTGGCTAATCCGGGCCAGTTTTTCGCATGTTGCGGGCTGCTGGAGTTAGCGCACAGGCTATGTCCTGATGCGGAGGCATGGTTCAATCCAAATCTAGCTACTTTTGAGATTTCTGCTTCAGATGGCTCCACCCTAGAGCTTGACCTGGTGGGTGAGTTGCGAAGATGCGCTATTTCCGAGACAGAGAAGGGTACAGTTCAAGTTGGCTCACCCTTCAATTTCGCTGTGGACTGGTGGGAAACCAATGACGATGAGCTAAAGCCACTGAAGACATGGGCTGGTCAGCAGAAACCTTACAAAATCTTGTGCGCCGCGCAGAACGCCCTCCCGGAGACGACCGAGGATGCACTCCTGAGTATTGGTGCCGTTATGCGCGAGAGAAAAGGTCGGGGCCAACCTCGAAAGGTTGAGCCATTTTACTTTGACGCTCGGAGGTTTGCTCCGGCTTTGGACATGGGTTTCTCGCTTGACGCCCATGATTCCGAGACAACGGCACACCCAGCGGTCGAGTTGCTTTGCTTCATAGGATTGCAGCGATTTCGTCCTTCAGCATCGTCCCTCCGGTGGCACTTCGAATACAGCGCTTGGGCTGCACCCCTTCGCGCCCCTATCGCGGCGTCAGTCGCGTCTTGCGCCGTAGCGATACCGGGCTCGACGCGTTATCGATTCTCGACTGGCTTTCGTGACAACCAAAAGAGGTACAAGTCATTTGGTTTTGCAGCACAGATTGGAGATGAACCATGAACGAGGGAAAGACTGAATTGGAACAGTTCGACGACTGGATTGAAGATGGTGGCACCGCCGCCGCGCTCGTGATGAGGCAATGGTTGGAGTCGGTGGAGGGTAAGGACGCGGTGATTTTTCCGCCGACTTATCCAATGACGGCGGGCACTGGTTACAACATTGATGAATTCAGTGATGGGTCCAACATGTGTCAAATCGACAGCGTTGGGTCTCAAGCTAACCGTATGGAGCCAATCTTCAAGAAGAGCGATTACCGGCAACTAATACCACAAGTCTTGATCGCGACGGAGAACGAGGAGCTTGATCTTTTGGACGCCGGCCATCGGTCCGCTGACGCAATTGTGCGATTTTCGGTGCCACTCAATTCTGACCTGTTTCAGGCGTTTACCGCCTTAAGAGAGTGCGGCGACGCTGAGAAACTGGCCCGCATCGCACCCACATCCATCGTATTCGGCGCGTGGGATTCGAGGTCGACACAAGTTAAGCTGCCAAGAATTGTGAGGTCCGTAATTCGGGCATTCGATGTCAAGGAGGTGCATCGGTCCGCACAATACACCACAATCGCTGGGGAGATACTCAAGGATGGCGAGGCGGAAACTGCCGAGAGAGGCGTTGAAGCCGAATTGGGCCTTACTCACGTTCCAGCGGTCATGACCCACGGGGGCGTAGTCGCAGCTGGCGGTATTCGCAGAGATGCCGTGTTGAACTTTGTTCCTCTACGATCTCTTGGAAGCGCTTCAGGCAAGCCGGAGGACGACGCCAAACTACGCCGATATATACTCGGGCTCTGCCTAATTGCGATTACCGCTCCACAGGATACGTACCTTCGCGAGGGATGCCAGCTTGTGCCGATTGAAGGCAACCCCGCTGAATGGAGCATTGTTAAACACGACGGAACGCGGAGCTCATTAGAAATGACACATACCCACGCGCTTGGGTTCGCGAGTGCGGCAGCAGAAGAGTTCGTTGTCGAACAAGCGCAGCGGCACGCCACGTTCGACAGGGGCATCGCTCGTAAGCTCATGTCAGCGAATGCCAACAACCGGAAGGCGCTGCTTCGGCAGGACCCCGCGACTTGGTGAGGAGAACTTTACGAAATGAATCCAGGGACGATAATGGGGAAAAGGGGCTAATAGGACATGACCCGTTATTTGTGCGTCTCAATAACATTCCTTGACCCGCTTTTCCACGGTAAGGGTGATGGAGACGTGTCTGAATGGCCACCTTCACCGATGCGGCTGTTCCAAGCGTTGCTGGCCGGCTCGCGAGCCGGCTGTCGAAGCTCCCGCTGGTCCATTGACGAATTTAACCCCCTGCGAGCCGCATTTCTATGGTTGGAGCGTCAAAACCCGCCAATCATTCTCGCACCCGAATCGGAGATTGTATCTGCATATAGCTTGGCCGTACCGAACAACGACAGCGACCAAGAACCCGATCGTCAGGAACGGCTCACCATTAAGGAGTTCCGTCCCCGGCGACTCTCTGTTCAGGACTGTGAGAATCGCCAAATGGCGACGGTCCATTACTTGTGGGGCATTCCAGAAGAAGATTGGCCTGCGGTTTGCCGACACGCCGAGGTCTTGGGCGGAGAAGCCAAACACCTGATGGCTTTGGGATGGGGGATAGACCAAGTGGTGGGTTACGGAAGAATCCTAAAGGATACGGAAGTAGACCTTCTCGCCGGGGAAAGGTGGGAACCTTGGTTGAGAGACTTGTCCGGCAACGGCAAGTTGCGAGTGCCCAAAAAGGGTTCGCTGAGAGCGCTCGAAGAGGTTTACGGGATGTTCCTCACAAGACTCGGCGACGCAGTACCTAATCCCCGTCTGAACCGCAAGGGTTTCGATACAGTAAGATACATCGGAAGCGCTTCTTTCCCCTACCGTCCTTATGTCGCCTTCGATATGCCCGAGGGCATCTCGTTTCGCCAGGAAGCAACGATCAAAGTTGCAGCCATGCTCCGCTCGCTGGCCTGTCGCAGTGAAAACCAGAGAGATTTTCAAGAGCAGTTCGGAGACGGGACGGGAGTCTATCTCGCAGGACACATCAACGGCGAGAAGCATACCCCTCCCAGATTTTCTTACTTCCCTTTGCCAACAATTGGCCATCCCAATTCGGACGGCATGATTCGTCGTCTATTGATTGCGGAGCCGTATGGCGGCGATGGTATGCGTGCGAGGTGGGCGAAACGTAGGCTTGTAGGGCAAGTTCTGCGGGATATTGACCGCAACGAACGAGGACGCCTGCTGGAAATATCAGGAAGGCGGTCGGAAAATATGGTCAGCCGGTACGCGGGCGAGAGCCGGAACTGGTCAACTGTCACTCCAGTAATACTTCCAGGTTATGACGACGGCAAACTTGCCAAGGCAGAAAAACTGTTGCTTCAAGCCATTGAGCAAGCGGGACTTTCCATCAATGGCATTAAGGACCTGACCATGCGGAAAGCACCCTTTTGGCCTAGGTCACAACATCCGAACCACTACCAGCGGCCGAATTACCTTAAGCACCTTCCCGGCTGGCATGTCGAGACGATATTCCAAGAACCGGCCTTGGGACCTCTGGCTCTCGGCGCAGGGCGCCATATCGGACTGGGTCTCATGGCTAACTCTGAAAGGTGAAGATCGCTAGCTGGATATGCGATTGACTGTGCTACCGTATGGAGGGGGCGTACGGCGGGGACACTACCGAGTCTCACAATGCCATCCATATTTCAAAGATGGTACTGTCTACGGTCAAGTCAGGCCCACCACGCTGGACAAAATCAAGAACCTTCACGTTGAGGTTCAAGCTGGCAATGTAAGACGTCAGCCGCAAGACCGCCCCCGGACGTGAATCACCAAGGCCCTGCTGACACGGCGGGGCCTTTTAGGTTACGCACGGCCCGTCGGAGCCATGGATTGGTCGCCGGCTCCGGTTGTTAGGGAATTGGCAGGATCGGCTGCGACACACTCCCTGACCACCGCCGTCGATTTTCTCAACGGCGTTAGCCCTGTACGGGGCAACCTATACGACAGCATGTCGCCGTTGCCGGACGTCACGTCCATCAACGGGTGATAATCTCGCTGACCAGCGAAACCACGACGGCGTCTATCTTCCTCCGACCTGCCTATAGGTCTCGCAGACGGTGCAGTTCAAGTCGATGGTCAAATATCCTTCGCCGGGTTTGCTCTGATCTACCAAGCCCGGACCGGCAGTCTCCATCTTACCTGATGCAACGGGCGCAAGTGGTTCCAGCGGAAACTGTGCATAGGGACATCAGGATAACGGAGCCTTCACCACGTAGCCGTCGGCGACACCGTGCGCTGGTACGACGGGGACGGTCCGGGAGGCGGCGGCGTACGTTGTTGCCGTTACTGGCCACAACTATAGTTGCTCCGTATCACGGCCATATACTAGCCGACGTGCTATGATGATGGAATATCAGCACAGAGATTCGGTTTGCAGTGAATGAATATGATCGACTTTTATGCCCATTCAGCCAACGAGAACGGGGAATGGCACGGCTTGGCTGACCACCTACTTTCCGTGGCCCAAATAGCTGGAGGGTTCTGTAAACGCTTCGACAGCCATGACGCGGGATACTACGCCGGTCTCTGGCACGACGTTGGCAAGTTCAACCCGGAGTTCCAACGGTACCTGGCCGGGGAACACAAAAACAGGCTGGACCACAAAGGCGCCGGCGCCAAACTGGCGCTTCAACATCACCTGGAACCTTTGGCCCTGTTGGTCCAAGGGCATCACGGCGGCCTGCCCGCGATGAGACATTGCAGAGGCTGGGTCAACGAGAAAGACACCAACCCGGCGACGGAAAACGCGATAATCGCCGCACGTCAAGCTATACCCCAACTGGAGCCGCAAACTCCAATAAAGCCGCCACCATGGGTCAAAAACAAGCTCCGCGCCGAAATGTGGCTGAGGATGGTGTTCTCCGCGCTGATCGACGCTGACCGACTGGACACGGAAGCGCACTTCAATCCAAGCAAGGCAGCGATTCGGGAAGTCGAGTTCGGCATCGCAGAGCTTTGGGAACGGTTTAGAACCGCGCACTTGGAGCATGTCCGGTCCAGCACATCAGATGCCATCGTCGATGAAGTCCGTTCTGACGTGTACGAGGCTTGCCGGGCTGCCGCAGAGCAACCGCCCGGCATCTTCCGCTTGGCCGTTCCCACTGGCGGCGGCAAGACCTTGTCCGGGATGGGATTTGCCCTCCGTCACGCCGCAATTCACGGTTTGAACCGGGTCATCGTCGCCGTGCCGTTCATATCCATCACTCAGCAGACGGCAAGTGTGTACCGGCAATTCCTTGGGGACGCGGCCGTGCTGGAGCATCACTCGTCGGCGGAGATGGACGACCACGACGAATACGATTCGGAAACGACTTGGGCCAGGCTGGCCAGCGAGAATTGGGACGCGCCTATTGTGGTCACCACCACCGTCCAACTGTTCGACAGCCTGTTCTCAAACCGCACCAGTTCTACGCGCAAGCTGCACAACCTGGCCAAAAGCGTCATCATCCTGGACGAGGTGCAGGGCCTGCCGCCGACGCTGCTGGAGCCAATCCTGGACGGGTTACGCGACCTTTCTGAAAACTACGGTGCCAGCGTGGTGCTTTCCACCGCTACCCAGCCGGCCTTTCAGTCGATCAAGCCCTTTGCCGACGTGAATGCCTATGACATCGTGCCATCCCCGAAAAGGCACTTTCAGAGTTTGAAACGGGTTCGCTATGAGTGGCGCACCAGCCTGCCGCTGTCGTGGGACGAAGTAGCCACCACCATGCGAGAAACTCCGCAGGCGTTGGCCATAGTGAATACCAAGAAAGACGCGCTGGCGCTGTTGGACACCTTGAACGACGAAACCGCGTTGCATCTCTCAACCTTGCTGTGCGGACGGCACCGTGAGGCGGTAATTTCAGAGATACACCAGCGTCTCAAGGACCGGGAGCCTTGCCGCGTCGTTTCCACGCAGGTGGTCGAAGCCGGCGTTGACATCGATTTCCCCATGGTGCTGCGCGCGATGGGCCCGATGGACAGCATCATCCAGGCCGCTGGACGCTGCAACCGCAACGGGCTGTTGTCCCACAAAGGGCGGGTGATAGTGTTCCAGCCTGAGGCGTCGATGCTGCCCAGCGGCAACTATCGGACGGCTACGGGTGAAACCGTGGCGATGCTCAACGCCGGCCGCAGCGACTTGGACGATCCCGACGTGGTAGCGGAGTATTTCCACCGGCTTTATCAAGATGTGGACACGGACGCCAAGCAAGTGCAGGCGCTTAGAGAGGCGCTGGACTATCCCGAAGTCGCCCGGCGGTTCAAGATGATTGACGACGACACCGTATCAGCGATAGTCACCAGCGAGCGGGCGTTCGAAGCCGCCAATGCTCCGGAAGGATGTCAGAAGATACTCAACGCCGTTGCCGCCTTGCGTGGAGGCAGCAAAGATTCCCGCCGGCTGCTCCGCCAAGTGCAGCCGTGGACAGTGTCGCTCTACCAGCGGCAGGCATCCGAAAACCAACGCGCTGGTCTTCTCGACGAGATCATGCCGGGCCTCTATGAATGGCGCGGGACTTACAACCCGGTTACTGGCATCGGCGGCGTCTCCGTGATAGACCCAGATCGCCTCGTCGTCTAAGATGGTTGACAGGCAAGGGTTATATTGAATACCCCTTCAGTACAGTAAATGGTTTATCAGCCAGATAGGCCACGACCTGGAGCCGCCCGCCAAGCCGCGGCTTGGCGGGCGGCTGTTAACTGCGGCACCGGCACTGGGCCGAGGATTGAAGCACTGTCACTGATATGGTCGCAAATGAGGAGGTTTGAATGAGTCGAGAACATCCGCCACTGTCCGTAAAGGTCAGCGGCGACTTGGCCTGCTTCACTAGGCCGGAGATGAAGGTGGAGCGCGTCTCCTACCCGGTGATGACGCCGACGGCGGCAAAGGGAGTGCTGGAAGCGATCTTCTGGAAGCCGGAATTCACCTGGCGGGTCGAGGAAATCCAGGTACTGGAGCCTATCAGGTACACATCCCTCGTCCGCAACGAAATCACCTCGCGCCAGACCGTTCAGACCGCCCGGCGGTGGCAGCGGGAGGGTGGCGGCTTCGACGCCACAGACAGCCGGAACCGGGCCCAGCGTCATACCCTGGCCCTCCGCGATGTCGCCTACGTCATCAAAGCGCAGGTGGTGGTAAAGGACGGCGGCGGCGACCCTGCCAAATACCGCGACCAGTTCCGGCGACGGGTGAACTCGGGCCGCTGTTTCGCTACTCCCTACCTGGGCTGCCGCGAGTTCTGGGCCAGGTTCTCCGCGCCGGGCGGAACGGAAAACCCCATTGACGTTACTGAAGACCTGGGCAGTATGCTACTAGATTTGACCTATGACCCACAGGGCAACGGCGCCGCCACGCCGCGCTTTTTCAACGCGCGGCTGGAGCATGGGGTATTACGGATAATGTAACCGTCGGAACCGGAGGCTTCAAAATGATGCTGGACAAACTGGTCGAATACGCCCAACGCACCAAAACGGCAGCGCCCAAGCTCTACGCCGAAGGCCCGCTGTGCTACACCATCGACTTGGGGCATGATGGCCAGTACTTGGGGTTGATTGACCACAGCGATGCGTCGGACCGTGCAACCAGACGTGGGCTGATGCGGTTTTTGCCCCAGGTACAGCGCACTTCCGGCATACGCCCTTTGCTGCTGGCCAGCCCGGCCGATTACACGTTGGGATTGCCGAAAACCGACAAACAGGCCGACCGGTCGCAAAAAGCCCACGCCGCCTATGTGGAACTGGTAGAACGCTGCGCCGCCGAAACCGAAGAGCCGGATGTTTTGGCGGCGCTGCGCTTCCTACAGAATCGACCGCTGGAACAACTTGATCTGGGCGAGGGTTTTGACAACGCGGGCATCATCACTTTCCGTGTTGCAGGTCGGTATGTGATTGACAACCCGGCGGTCCAGCGATTCTGGGCTGCCATCAACGAACCGGATGGCCCCGCCATGCAATGCCTGGTTTGCGGCGAAAACCGCTCCGTCTTGGAGCGTCTGCAATCCAAGGTCAAAGGGATTCCGGGCGGGCAAACTTCGGGCACCAGCGTCATCTCGGCAAACAGCGACGCCTTCGAGTCATACGGGCTGCAAGCCTCGCAGGTGGCGCCCATTTGCCAAGAATGCGCGGAAGGTTTCACGCGAGGACTTAACGAGCTACTGTCGGGAGACTCCACCAGGTTCAGAACCGGCAACGGCGCTTTCGTTTTCTGGACTCGTGAGGTTCACGAATTCGACGCTTTCACGATGATGTCCGCGCCTGACCCGCAGCACGTACAAGCCATGCTCGAATCGGTGCGACGCGGACGCTGGACGGACCTGGACAAAACCGATTTCTATGCCTTGTCGCTGTCTGCTGCCGGCGGGCGGGCGGTGGTACGGGATTGGCTGAACACCACCGTTAGAAACGTCAAGGAGAACTTGGCTCGGTGGTTCCAGAAACAAGAATTGGCATACCCTAATGCCGAGGGGGCGTACCCGTTTTATGGGGTAATGACCCTTGCCAACGCCACGGTCAGAGACCGCAAGGACTTGCCGGTCACCACGCCGCGCGCCCTCGTCAAGTGTGCGTTCACTGGCGACCCAATCCCAAAAGGGATACTGCAACAGGCAATACGCCGTTGCCAAGCGGAGAGCACAGTAACCAGACCCCGAGCAGCGCTTATTAAGATAGCGCTGCTCGCCCACGACGCAAGCAACATCCACCGGGAGAACCACATGGTTGAAATCAACGAACAGAATACGGACCCTGGCTACCTCTGCGGCAGACTGTTCCAAGAACTGGAAAATGCTCAGGTGACAGCAGCCAGGCCCAGTAGGCTCAACGCTACAATTGCGGACCGCTACTACGGTCGAGCTTCCACTGCGCCGCAGTCGGTGTTCCCTTTGTTGCTTAACTTGGCGCGGGCGCACTTCCACAAGATGGGAGCAAACCCCCGCCAGCAACGCGCGAGGGGAGCCATAGAGAACAAAATCTCGACAATCATATCCAAACTGGACGATTTCCCGAAAACACTGACCCTGGAACAACAGGGGCGCTTCGCCCTCGGTTACTACCACCAACGCGCTGAGAACAGCCGACAGGCTAGGGAAGCCTCCGCACAGCAAAACGACGACAACGAACCGGACGCAGAATAAGCGTCAAAGGAGATAATCGTATGCCTGCGCAACTTCACTGCGACGCCAGCCGGCGCCACGACTTCGTCATCCTGTTCGACGTGCAGGACGGCAATCCCAACGGCGACCCCGACGCCGGCAACCAACCCCGCATGGACCCTGAAACCATGCAGGGCATCGTCACCGACGTGTCCCTCAAGCGCAAGGTCAGGGACTACGTGGACGTCGCCGGCGGGGACGAATCCCGACACAAGATTTACGTACAGCGTGAAACCTACCTTACCGAAACTCGAGGCCGCGTCTTCGAGGAACGGCGTGAAGAGAACGAGGCCCCCACGCCGCAACAGGCTCAGCCGTGGCTCTGCGAGCAGTTCTACGACGTCCGAATGTTCGGCGCCGTGATGAGTATGCGGGAGCGCAACGCCGGCCAGGTACGCGGCCCGGTTCAATTGACCTTCTCTCGTTCCATTGAACCCATCCTGACCATGGATTCCACCATCGCCCGGGTCGCCCTGGAGAATCGCGGGGAACGTGGAACTGAAAGCGAGGAAAACGAGCAGGAAGCTCCCACTCACGGGACTCTGGGCCGCAAGTCAACCGTGCCCTACGGCCTCTATCGGGGCTACGGCTTTTTCAACCCGCACTTTGCCCGTCGCACCGGTGCCGACTCCGACGACCTGGCCCTGTTCTGGAACGCGCTGGTCAATATGTGGGATTTGGACCGTTCCTCGTCAAGGGGTCTAATGGCCTGTCGGGGGCTGTACGTGTTTTCGCATGAGAGCGCGCTGGGCAACGCTCCGGCCCACCAACTCTTTGAGCGCTTGGATGTGCAGCGCAAAGACGACGTAGCCGTCCCGCGCCGCTTCGCCGACTACTCGGTCACGCTGGATGAAACGAATTTGCCGGCCGGGGTCAGCGTAAACCGGCTCGACGCCTAGCGCGGCCGTCAGAAAAACCGGAGGGTTACGATGGAATCACCGCCGTCAAACTTCGACGATTACGTACTGCTGTCTATGCTCGAGCATTACAGCTACTGCCCCAGGCAGTGCGCTCTGATTCACCGGGAACAGACCTACGACGAGAACGTGTACACGCTGCAAGGCAACGCCGTGCACGAACGGGTTGACCAAGCCGGCATCGCTACCGTCGCCGGAGTGCGCACAGAATACGCCGTGCCACTCTGGTCGGAGTCGCTGGGCCTGCTGGGCAAGGCCGACTTGGTGGAATTTCACGGTGCCACACCATACCCAGTGGAGTACAAGCACGGGCCGGCGCGGCACGGTCGCTATGCTGACCTACAGCTCTGCGGACAGGCGATGTGCCTGGAGGAGATGCTGGGCGTTGACGTACCAATGGGCGCCGTCTATCACTTTTCATCGCGGCAGCGGCGCGAGGTTGAATTGACCGACAACCTGCGTGGGTCGGTGCGGGAGACGGTGTCGGCAATACGGCAAGTTATGAGCGCGTCCACGTTGCCGCCGGCGGTAGCCGACGCCCGCTGCAAGAACTGCTCGCTGGTCGAATCCTGTCTGCCCTTCGTGGTATCAGAACGGCCTCGCAACCGGAACTACCAGAGGAGTTTGTTCACCCCCCGCAACCACTGAGGAGGCGCACCGTGGCCCATGAGTTGCTCAATACTTTGTACGTCAACACCCAGGGAGCCTACGTTCACGTTGACCACCGCACTCTCAAAGTAGAAGCGGACAACGAGACCCTTTTGCAGGTTCCGGTGCATCACCTGGGAGCGGTGGTCTGTTTCGGTAGGGTCAGCGTTTCCCCAGCGGCCATGGCGCAATGCGCGGAGGACCGGCGCGATCTGGTTTTCCTCAGCCGCGGCGGACGTTTCCGCGCCAAGGTGGTCGGGCCAACCTCGGGAAACGTGCTGCTCCGACTGGCTCAGCATGAAGCGTATCAGGACCACGACCGCGCCGCCGCTATTGCCCGGAACATGGTCGCCGCCAAGGTGCAGAACAGCCGTCTGCTCTTGATGCGGGAAGCCCGTCAGACGCAGGATGCCGCGGCGGAAAACGCGCTGCGCAACGCCGCCCGGTATCTGGCCGATACCATTGAGAACTTGCCGAAGGCTGGCAGCTTGAACGCGGTCCGCGGCCACGAGGGACGCGCCGGCGCCGCGTATTTCTCGGTCTTCGACCACTTGATCCGCGTGGAGGGCGACGCTTTCCACTTCAACGGCAGGAACCGACGGCCACCCAGAGACCCAGTGAACGCGCTGCTTTCTTTCCTTTACGCGCTGATACGCACGGAATGTCAGGCCGCGTGCGAGGGTGTCGGGTTAGACCCGCAAATCGGGTTTCTTCACGCCGTTCGGCCGGGGCGGCCTTCGCTGGCCCTTGACCTGATGGAAGAGTTGCGCCCTTTTTTGGCCGACCGGCTAGTCTTGACGCTCATGAACCGACGCCAATTGACCGCTGCGGACTTCACTACCAGCCTGGGCGGCGGCGTCTCCCTTACCGATGAAGGTCGGAAAACGTTGCTGGCAGCCTACCAGAGGCGAAAAGCCGAAGAGATTACCCATCCGGTAGCGCAGCGAAAAACACCAATCGGACTGATCCCGCATCTCCAGGCTCGGCTGTTAGCGCGCCACCTGCGCGGAGACCTGGAGCACTATCCGGCCTTCGTAGCCCGGTGAGCAAGATGTGGATATTGATTACCTACGACGTCAGCACCGAAACCGCCGAGGGACGCTCTCGTCTGAGGCGTGTTGCCAAGACCTGTGAGGACTACGGCCAACGGGTCCAGAAATCGGTGTTTGAATGCACCGTCAGCGATGTGATGTTTCACCAGATGAAAGCCAGGCTGCTGGACATTATTGACGGGGACCAGGACAGCATTCGCTTCTACAAGATGCCCGACGGACGTGAGAAAAGGGTAGAAGAGTACGGCGTCGGCAACGTGATTGACTTCACCGGCCCGTTATTCGTCTGACGCGAACCCCCGGCGCTGCCGTCGTCAAGCAGCAGGTTCGCGTTTGTACTTACTCCGTGCTTGCCAGCCGTGAGCCATGCGGTCAATTTCGTTGCCCGCGCCACGCCAAAGAAGGAGGTTCGCGTTGTTCAAGTAGAAATTCCCCGAATAAGAGTTGCGCCCGGCCTAACCGCCGGGCGAGGATTGAAATCAGTCATGCCCTGGTGTAAGTGCGTCCCGTAGCAGGGTTGCGCCCGGCCTAACCGCCGGGCGAGGATTGAAATCTCAATTGTCTCCCAATCCTGCGGACGCCAGACGTAGTTGCGCCCGGCCTAACCGCCGGGCGAGGATTGAAATCATGGCTCTCAACTCCTTTAGGTGTGATACTCGCAGTTGCGCCCGGCCTAACCGCCGGGCGAGGATTGAAATATCCCCTGGTCCGGGTTGTTGGAGGACTACCAAGCGTTGCGCCCGGCCTAACCGCCGGGCGAGGATTGAAATCCTTGCGTTCGGCGCCCGTCACGGTGGTATATCGGATAGTTGCGCCCGGCCTAACCGCCGGGCGAGGATTGAAATCCAGATGGCCGATTTGGTGCGCGGTTGCATCGGCAAGTTGCGCCCGGCCTAACCGCCGGGCGAGGATTGAAATATTGTGTCGAGTTATCTTGGTAATTCCCATGTCATGGCGTTGCGCCCGGCCTAACCGCCGGGCGAGGATTGAAATAAGCGGAACCGGTGCTTGTTGATCTCGCTCGAGGCTGTTGCGCCCGGCCTAACCGCCGGGCGAGGATTGAAATATCACCCAATCGGCAACCGGATCGGTTTGACCCATGGTTGCGCCCGGCCTAACCGCCGGGCGAGGATTGAAATATCAACTCCGGCCGCTGCTCACCGTTGACGGCGATGTTGCGCCCGGCCTAACCGCCGGGCGAGGATTGAAATACCATCCCCCTTGCCAGTGACCCTGCCGCTCTTGATTGTTGCGCCCGGCCTAACCGCCGGGCGAGGATTGAAATCAACTCGATTTGCACCAACTGGTCAACCGCGCGGTCGTTGCGCCCGGCCTAACCGCCGGGCGAGGATTGAAATACGTTGACCCCCGACTACACGGCATCGACATTCGCGGTTGCGCCCGGCCTAACCGCCGGGCGAGGATTGAAATCCGGGAAAAGTCCGAGCCTGAGCCGGAGTCCGAACCGTTGCGCCCGGCCTAACCGCCGGGCGAGGATTGAAATATTGCCGACCAATCCAGGAGCGGACCCAGGGCGTTCGGTTGCGCCCGGCCTAACCGCCGGGCGAGGATTGAAACCACGACGATAACCACCCTAACCAACGGCACGGCGTATCGTTGCGCCCGGCCTAACCGCCGGGCGAGGATTGAAACCGCCTCCTGATCAATCCACATCACCTTCAAGGGCAATGTTGCGCCCGGCCTAACCGCCGGGCGAGGATTGAAACAGTAATGTCGCTGTTCAGTTGCACCAGGCGGCGGCGTTGCGCCCGGCCTAACCGCCGGGCGAGGATTGAAACAGCAAATGTGGCACCGCATGGCCACCACCGACGCGCAGTTGCGCCCGGCCTAACCGCCGGGCGAGGATTGAAACATCGGGCCTGCTGGCTTCGTCGAACTCAACGTTACTGGTTGCGCCCGGCCTAACCGCCGGGCGAGGATTGAAATATCGTGTCCTCTCCTCTTGGTGTGAGGCAGTTACAAGGTTGCGCCCGGCCTAACCGCCGGGCGAGGATTGAAATCGCCGAGGCATAGCGCACACCCGCGTCCGGCGGCAGGTTGCGCCCGGCCTAACCGCCGGGCGAGGATTGAAACGCGTCCGATGCTGTCACCGTCGGCCAGCGTTTCGTCGGTTGCGCCCGGCCTAACCGCCGGGCGAGGATTGAAACCGGTTCAGCAGGTCCCCATCGTCCCATCTGCGATCGTTGCGCCCGGCCTAACCGCCGGGCGAGGATTGAAACTTCCTGGGCATCCCCTCAACCCATTTGTCGCCGCCGGTTGCGCCCGGCCTAACCGCCGGGCGAGGATTGAAACAGCACCGAAGCATCGTTTGCATCGGGTACATGAGGCACGTTGCGCCCGGCCTAACCGCCGGGCGAGGATTGAAACCAATTATGAGCCACTACACGGCAAGGGAGATTGGGTTGCGCCCGGCCTAACCGCCGGGCGAGGATTGAAACAATGCCAGCGGAACGGTTGTGCAACCCTTAGACTCATAGTTGCGCCCGGCCTAACCGCCGGGCGAGGATTGAAACGCGTAGCCGTCGACGCTCTGGTCGGCCCGAACTCCCGGTTGCGCCCGGCCTAACCGCCGGGCGAGGATTGAAACAGCTTGTCGATGCACCAGGTATGGGTGGACTCCCTGGGTTGCGCCCGGCCTAACTGCCGGGCGAGGATTGAAACGTTTGCCATGGGCGTTGAAATTTCCGCGACTTCGGCCTGATCCTCAAGGTTCCACCGCCCGTAGGGATGAGTTACTGCCGGGTAGATGGTAAATTGTCTCTGAGCAATTCAGAGGCAACTACTCACGGTTGCGTCGGCAACCGCTGTTGGGTATCGTAAAGGCGAGATGCCTGACTACCCCCACATAGAAGCCTACTACGTCAGGCGGCGGGAACTGGTCGAGTTCGGCGGTTCGGACAATGAGTTGAACATTCGGCCGGCCTTCCAGAACTGCCTGGACGCCTACTGCCGGGATCACCGGGAGCGGCTGGCGCTGATTCCCGAGCTGAAGACGGCGGGCAACGTCATCCCCGACGGCACGGTCAAGGACACCCTGCGCATGGCCCGGGGCTACTGGGAGGCCAAGGACAGCCACGACGACCTGGACGCGGAGATTCAGGCCAAGTTCAACCGGGGCTATCCGAAAGACAACATAGTGTTCGAGGACTCGGAGACGGCGGTGCTGGTGCAGAACGGCGACGTGGCGCTGCGGGTGGACATGTCCCGCCCCGGGGAACTGCACCGGCTGATACGGCGGTTCCTGGACTACGAGCTTCCCAGCATCGAGGAGTTTCGCCAGGCCCAGACCCAGTTCAAGACCGACCTGCCGGCGGTGCTGGAGAATCTGCGGCAGTCGGTGGCGGCAGCCGAAGAAGGCAACGAGGACTACCACACAAAAGCGTCGGAGTTTCTGGCCCTGTGCCGCCGGAGCATCGGACCGGACGTGTCGGAAGCCGACGTGCGGGAGATGCTGCTCCAGCATATTCTCACGAAGGACATCTTCCACCGCGTCTTTGACGAGGACCAGTTCCATAAGGAAAACAACGTTGCCAGCCAATTGGACGAATTGGAAGGGACATTCTTCACGGGCAACGTGCGCAGGGAGGCCATCGACCGGCTGCGAGCCTACTACGGGGCCATCGGCCGGGCCGCCGACGAAATCGCCGACTACGGCGAGAAGCAGCAGTTCCTGAAGGCCATCTACGAGGACTTCTACCAGGCTTACAATCCCGCCGCCACCGACCGCCTGGGCGTG
>CAZCZB010000069.1:0-16332 GCA_964502995.1 uncultured Dehalococcoidia bacterium | reverse complement strand
AACCCGTAACCCGAAATCCCCCTCCCATGCGTAGGGGCGAATAATCATTCGCCCACTCCCGCCAACAACCCGCAACCCAAAATCCCCCACCCATGCGTAGGGACGAATAATCATTCGCCCAACTCCCGCAACCAACCCGCCACCCCAAATCGCCCTCCCATGCGTAGGGGCGAATAATCATTCGCCCAACTCCGCCACCAACCCGTAACCCGAAATCCCCCTCCCATGCGTAGGGGCGAATAATCATTCGCCCACTCCCGCCAACAACCCGCAACCCAAAATCCCCCACCCATGCGTAGGGACGAATAATCATTCGCCCAACTCCCGCAACCAACCCGCCACCCCAAATCGCCCTCCCATGCGTAGGGGCGAATAATCATTCGCCCAACTCCGCCACCAACCCGTAACCCGAAATCCCCCTCCCATGCGTAGGGGCGAATAATCATTCGCCCAACTACCGCAACCAACCCGCAATCCCAAATCGCCCACCCATGCGTAGGGGCGGGTTTGAAACCCGCCCCGTGCTTCATCCAACGTACCATCCGCCTCTACGGATCCGAACAATCCCGCGTGAACCCGCAATTCCGGCACGTGATCTTGCAACTGCGTTCGTGCATCCTGGCCCCACAGATCTCGCAGTCCAGGCCATCATCCCGCCTGTTCGGGGCAGGAGGATTCGGGTTCGTGGTCCGCGTTCCTGTATCAACCATCCTGCTAAACCTCCTGTTGACTATTTCGGCGGTATCGGCGGCCCTTGAATGATCAGGGCTGACAGGACCTGCTCGCCCGTGGGCGTCGTCGGCCCGTGCCGTTCATCGGGCATGAGCGCAACCTGATGATAATGGAAAATGGACTCGTCCATCTCCAATTGTTTCAAACCGGCCCCGTCGTCGTCGTTGACCACCAGGCGGTCCACCAACACCTGGTGCCCGCCGCGCACCAGCCAGATCTGGTAAGAATCAGCCGGCATACCTGAAACCATGAGCACCCCGCGGCGTCCGTTCGGTTCCACCATCAACACGCCCCTGGCCGCCGGCGCCGTTCCCATCGGAGAACTCATCGACACCCTCTCGGTTTCGGGCTGGGCCGACAGCACGGTAGCCTCCACAACCTCGGCCATCTCTTCCTTCATGCGGTCCACCGTTTTCGCGTCCGCCAGCAACGGCTCGGTATCCGCCGGCGACTCCGGTCCTGTGCGGGCGTCCTCAAGAGGCTCGGCCTCCAAAACACCGTCCAATTGTGCCGCTGCCGCCCCCAGCGTCCCGGATTCAACCGCGACCGCTTCCGCGCTGCGGATCTCCGTGTGTGCGGGGTTTTGCTGAACGCTCTCAGCGACGGGTTCCACTCGCGCCAACGCCGGTGACGGCGCAGAGGCGGCCACCACCGCCGGTTCCGATTCCAGCGCCACCGCGGCGGTCATGCGGTCAATCTCCCGTTGCTGCAGCGCAATGACCCCAACCGACACCGCCAGCAGCAGGCTCAGTGTACCGATTGCAGCCGGCATCAACCAGCGTCGCAACCGTCGGCCGGACCACCTGGGATCCGACGCCGGCAGAGTCACCGGTTCAGGTTCGGTCCGCCCGATGGCCGAGGCCAGCACCCTGCGCTTCAACCCTGGCGGCAACGGCGTCTCCGGCGCCGAGGCGGTCAGCCGCGCCGACGTCTCCTGGAATCCTACCAGCACTTCCTGGCAGTGCGGACACTGCACCACGTGGTGGAAAACCGCTTGGAACTCGGCGCCGTCAAGCGCGTTCAGGGCGAACGCTGCCAGCTCCTCTTCCGGGTGGTCATTCCCGCCGCCCTGTGTTGTGTGATCGTCAGGCCACATATTCTTCAAGCGCTGCCTTCAGTTTTTGCATCCCAAGTCGCATCCTGGTTTTCACCGTCCCAAGCGGTATGTCCAGCATGGTGGCAATCTCGGATTGGCTGTAGCCGTGCCATGCCGACAGATACAACGGCTGGCTCTGTTCCCGGGGCAATTCATTCAGCGCCGCTCTCACCAGCCGGGCGTTGAAACTGCGCTCTACCTCCTGCTCCACGCTCACCTTCTGGTCGGGTATTCGCATCAGCGTTTCCATCTCGGGCTGCGCGGTATGATCCGTGGTTCGCCGCCTCGAACGGTAAAAGTCCACGATTTTGTGATGCGCCACCGACATGATCCACGTCCCCGGCGCCGACTTCTCCGGCCGGTAACTCCCCGCTTTCAACCAGATGTTTGAGAACACCTCTTGCAGCGCGTCCTCAGCCAGTCCTTCGTCTCTCAATACGGACATCGCCAGCGAATATACTCGCTGGGCGTAGCGGTCATAGACTATCTCCAATGCCCGCTCGTCGCCGTTCCCGATGTCCAATATGTGCTGGACGTCTTCGTTATGCCTGGGGTCAGACACGGAACCCTCCGCGTTGTATATGAAGGTAGTTTGCCCCGTTTGATAATTTATACGCCGCCCGGCGTCATTTGGATTTACCGGCTGCGCCCGCAAATCACGCGGCTCTACCACCATTATCCCACGCCGCCGGTTCCAAACCGGCCCCAACCGGCGCCCACAAACCAACCATCAAATCCGAACGATTCTCGCCTCTGGCCCCGCGCCATCGCGGCCCAAATCGTCTGCTCGAAACAACCCCGCTCCGAGCGAGCGACAACCCGCAGCGATGCCGGACCTAAACCACCAGGCTGTCGAATATCCCCCGCAGATTCGGCAGGTTCTCCAGCGACCAGATCAATTCCAGCGCCTGCTCGCACTGCTGCTCGGTAATGGTCGGGCAGGCCAGTCGCTTGAACTTCGCGTCAACCTCGGCGTCGCTCAGCGGATTCTGCCCGTGACCCTTGGGGTAGCTTGTGGCGGCAATCTCGGTCTGGCCGTTCTTTTTGATCACTTCCATGCGGCAGTTGTACTGCTGGGGATACCGTTCCGTGAACTCAGGGTTCTCCTCAATCCGCATCTTGTTGATGATCGTGCGGAGGCCAGGATCGGCGATCCGGTCCGGCGCAAACGTCGCCGGCGTAACCGCGCCGTCCCGCAGCCCAACCGCCGACAGGAACGGGATGCTGTGGTCGGCCGTCTCCCGCGTCTTCGGATCCCACTTCTCCGGCTCCGTGGACGCGCTGCTCACAGCCGAATTGTACGACTGTATCTTGATCGACGCGATCTCGTCAGGCTGAACCCGCTCATGCAACTGAATCGCCAGGTCAATCGGCGCCTGGGTGTGAATCTGCGACGGGTAAAACTTGAAAATCGTGTCCACGATGCGGAATGGGGCATCATCACCGCCCATCGCGTCGATCTCCACCGGAAAGCCCAGCGCCTGCTCAAAAAGGCCCTTGCGCCCCTCAAACGGCTCGAATGGCCCGGTCATGCCCTCCGCGGCCAACTGCGCCGCGAAAACGCCCGACCTCGTGGCCGCCGCCGCCGCGCAGCCCTTCCACATCGACAACTCGCCCATGCGGGTAACCCGCAGCGGCACGTTGGGAACCGCCGCCAGCGAAATCGCGTGCCCCATCTGCTCCTCGTCCAGCCCCAGCACCTTGCCCGCGCCGCACGCCGCGCCGATCACGCTGAAAATCCCCTGATCCCACTGGTTGTCCGGCACGTGGTCCGCAATCCGGCAGAATACCTCGTAAGACAGCGCGATCGCGGTGATCAGCGTCTTGCCGTCCGCCTCCACGCTGTCGGCCACCGCCAGGGAGGCCGGAATCATGTCCGACGGGTGCCCGCCCCCCGGCGAAAAGTAGGAGTCGTTGCAGTCCAGATACCGCACCATCACCCCGTTGGCGAAACCCGCCATGTCCAGCGACGAGTAGTCGTTCGTGCCCAGGATCCTCGCCGGCGTCCCGCTGGAAATATCCCCCGCCAGCTTCCGCGCAACCTTGGCCGGCTCGCTCAGGTACCCGCCGATGGCGCAGCCCAAAGTATCCGCCACGGTGCGCTTCACCTGGTGGATCACCTCCGGCGGCAAATCCTCATACGACAGGTTGCAAGCGTAAGAACTCAGCAATTCGGTGGTGCGGTCCATCTCTTTCCTCTACCTCTTTTGCGATCCGGCCAGCGAAGCGGCCTCTCCCCACACAACGCGATTCCATTGGCCGCTCGTCCTGAGCCGCTCTAAGGACGAACTTGGGGTCTCATCATGGCCCCGCAGCGCAATTGTACCGCAACAGGCAGGGGCGAATAATCATTCGACCCTGCCTGATTACCCCGAATCCGCCGGTTCCGTCAGGAGATCGTCATGGCTGCGAAAGCCGCGGACCCGCCTCCAATATGCGCCAATCCCTGTGTACGGTGGGAATCGACCTGCGGCGAACGCCCTGGCCGGTGATTACTTGATCACCGCCTCCGCGATCCGCTCCAGCTGCGCGGCCATTTCCGCTTCCGTTTCGCAGTGTTCCGGCCTTACCACCACGCGGTCCGCGCCCGCGTTCAGCAGGTCCTGCACCAACTGCCCGTCCGGAGCCTGCCCATACACCGAGATGCTCAACGACTTTGGATCCCGACCACGCGCCGCCGCCAGTTCGTCCAGCCGTTTGCGGCTGGTCTCCAGTTCTGCCGGCGTGATGCGGTTTGGCAGCCAGCCGTCGCCCCACGTCGCCACTCGATGCAGCACGCGCCGGGCCAACCCGCCCAGGATCACCGGCGGATGAGGCTGCTGCACCGGCTTGGGCTGCGACTTCACGGGCGGGAAATCGTAGTACGTGCCGTGAAATTCGGCCTCGTCCTCCGTCCACAGCGCCTTCATCACGTCCACCGCTTCCCGCGTCTGCGTCCAGCGATGGTCAAAGTCGCCGCCGAATATCTCCGTTTCCTCCCGGTTCCAACCGGCGCCAATGCCGAACATGAACCGTCCGCCGCTGATCCGGTCCAGCGTCGCAATCTCCTTCGCCAGCATCAGCGGGTTGCGCTCGGGAACCAGCGTGATGCCCGTGCCCAGCATGATCGTGCTGGTCGCTCCCGACGCCCGCGCCAGCGCTATGTACGGGTCGGCAAAATGCGCGTAGGTCCACGGAATCTCGCCACCCGAGGGAAACTGGCTCGCGCTCTGCACCGGCAGAATCGGATGCTCCGCATACCAGATCGACTCAAACCCCAGTGATTCCGCCGTGCGCGCCATGAACGCCGGATCCAGCGTATAGGCGGGCAACGGTATCGAAGTTCCAACGGACATAATGGTTGCTCCTTTTTGGAAGTAAATGTGAATCGTCGCCGGCGTTGAGTGCTAATTGCTGAACAACTCGCGGCGCACCGCGGCAGGAGTCAGGCCAACATAACCGGCTACATCGTAGATTATGCCGCTCAACGTGCCGATGCTCACTTCGCGGTGACGCGGGACAGTTACACGGTGCTCTATACCGCGCAAGGTGCTCGCCAAACGCATATGGCTGCCCCGTTGCCGAATAACCTGGTAACCGTAATGGCGACGCAGCATGTTGGCTAACTCGTCCCCGGAAATATCCCGAGGCAAGCTCATACGGCTATTACTTCGTCCCTGACCAGCCGCAACCGGATGATAGTCTGTGCGTCATCGTCATCAAAATGGCAGAGTACCGCGTCTTGAACCATCGCTTTAAGGTCATCCCAGTCGCGGCCCTGGGTGAAAATACTGTAACCCAGCGCCCTCGCATCGTAGCCACCCTCAATCGCTTCGGTCACCTCAAAAACAATTTTGCTTGGCTTCATTACGCACCTCAATTCCAAGGCAACCCGAATATATCACGGTGAGAACGGCAGCACTGACAGCGCCTCTCGGGTATCTCCTTGCGATATCTTTACCGCGGCCGCCATTTTTCTCACCACCATTTGTCTTTGCTCAACCACGCGTGCAACAACGTCGCTGACTCCTTGATACTGCTGTAACCCTCTCGCAAATCCACTTTTTCCGTGCGCTTGTTCCATAACGCTCTCCGCGTTGAATCCAACTCATAAAGGCGCCAAACCAAACCGTTGGTCAGAACGGCGACACCCTCTGACATACCCCTACTATAGACGCTCAGTTTCTTCTCGAACGCACGCGGCTCCCCGCATACCGCCACGTCCACGCGCTTTGCCTCGATCACGATCACGTTCTTGCCCTGTTTATCGCCAAGTACGTAATCCGCGCGCCCCTTAGGATCATGTCGAGGCATGGGCCACTCAACCCCACAATGGTCCATGTCGTGAATATCCCATCCCAAGGCTTCAATTGTCGGGTCAATTAAGACATAGCGGGTTCCGGTCTCGTTGTACGACCATCCGTAATTCTCACGGTCATAATCCGCCAACTGTTTCCTCACCCGCCGAATCGCCTCCTCAACAGCCGCAATAGTCATCTCTCAATCACCTCAATCTTGTCCATCCATGCAAATCAGTCATCCGCCGCCACCGCCGCCGGCACGCGCACGATGGCATCGTACACCGCGCCTCCCTGCGCCACCAATTCATCAACATCCTCCGCCAGCGCGTACCCCGATTCCACCAGCCTCTCGGCGCACTCCCGAACCCTGTCGAGGTATTCCTCCCGCGACGCGTACCGCTCTTCAATCGACGGCCTGGGGTCGCCCGATGCGATGCGATCCTCACGGGTCACGGCGAACGGTATCGCGCCGCCCACCACCGTGCCGCCGGGCGACATCGTCTGCCCCGGCCCGCCGATATCCGGATGCCTCACGTTCCACCCCGTGTACGTCGCCAGCGGCGCCTCGACGGCCGGCAGCCTGATGCCGCCAACCTCGTTGCCGTCAGCGTCCACCGCCGAAACCATCGATGGGTACGCATCGCCAACCGCCGGCGGCACCACCGTGGGAATCGTACGGTCCGGCCCAAAATCCAGCCGACGCATCAACTTCTGATGCGTGGGAAACTCCACCCCCGGCAGCGCACCGAACCATTCGGCCAGTTCGTCCGCCTCCACCATGCTCCCGTCGGCATGATTGGGATACCCATTGCCGGGCGGCATCTCGTTATGGGTAACCCAACGGTCCAAATGATGCAGGGCTGCCCGCATCAACGGCCGATAATCAACGTAGTTCAACGCCTGCATCCCTCGCGCTCCCGAATCCGGATTGGTGTCCGAAATCGGCAGGTTTGTTGGCGCGTGCTGCGTCCCGCAGAACAGCCATGACCGCACGTTGTCCGGCAGATCCACGTCCTGTTTGCCGTCCGCAGTCGCGTGGGCCAACGCGCCGTGCCCGCCCCAGTATTCCGACGATGTGTTGGTGTAGATGATCTTGGGAGCCACGCCGCGCCGCGTCACTTCGGCCAGGATGCCGTCCGCGCCGTCCCTTTCCAGGTCCAGGAACGGCGGCAGGTTGTTGACGCTACGGTTCGACAGACTTGATGGCTGACCGAACCGCACGTTGAACTCGCCCATCTTGCCGCCCGCGACATTCGGCAGCATCCCGTCGAAAACGACGCGCCCCGATTCGTCCCGGTTCAACCCGACGTGCAGCATCTGCCGCAGGAACCGCCCGCTCTGGCTGCGCCCGTATGCGTAGGCCCGTCCAACGGCGCCGGCCAACGGATTCGCCGTGCCCTGTTCGTCCGATTCTCCGTAACGCAGCCACGCCGCGATGTCACGAGTCGCCAGCATACCCAGGCCCACCACCGGCGCGTGCGAAGTCTCGTACAGCACCCGATAAACCTTGCCGGCCTCAAACCCGCCGTCCATCGTGATGTGCGCCGCATCGGGAATCCTGCGGCCGTCCGCCACACGACCAAAGGCCCACCGCTCTCTCGGAACCACCGTCTCCTCGCCGTCCTCGTGGTCTTGCACCGTCAGAACGGAGTCCCAGCTTTCCAGGTGATTCGTCGGATACGGGCGATGCTCCCGGTCAGACAGAAATTGCGTGTCTATGTTGGCCAGCGGTTGGAACGAAACCACTATCCGACCCGAAACCGGCGACCCGTCGGCATTGATGGCGTTGGGCACGTTGCACCGGAACAACCCGGCGGCGTCCGGAACGTCATGTTGCCAACCGCACCAGACCAGGCTGTAGCCGTAACGCATCAGGAAGCCGTTGCCCGGATGCGGGTCGGCATCCGGCGGGGCGTCCGGCGCGCTGTTGATGTTCTTGAGCGCCAGTTCCTTGCCCCGGTTCACCACGTCCAGAAGCAGGCGGCCGTTGCCGTGGTCGTTGTCCACCGGTTTCAACACGCGAAAATCGGCCGAAAACTCCACCATCCCGTCGCCGTTGCGCGGCGCGAGAGCCATATCAGAGATCACGGCGTTGTCCGGGTGAGTCGGATCGACCGCAAAGTGCGCCACCCCGTCAATCTGCTCGTATCGCCCCACGCTGCCAAACGTCTGCCCATCGGCAAACGGTTTCCGAGTCTCAATTTCCAACCTTGTCAGCGCCATCTCAATTCACCTCTAGCCAATTCCGCCATGCCGTATCCCGATTCATCGATGTAAACCCAAACCCCATCCAACCCCGTTCGCTGTCATCCGACCAGCAACAAGCATCCATCAACCCCCAAACAAATCCTGTCCATCCTGTTCATCCATGTAAAACCAAACCCCATCCAACGCAGCTAGCACTCGCCCGAACAAAAACGAGGATCCATCAACTCCCAAAAAATCCTGTCCATCCTGTTCATCGATGTAAAACCAAAACCCGTTCTATCCCGTAAATCCATGCCAACCCAAAACTCACAGAATCTCGCTCGTGTCCACATCCAGGTTCGTCGGCGCCTCAGCGCCCGTGTTGTCGCGCCACCACTGCCCGAATGCCTCCTCTCCCATCGCGTCCCGCAGACGCGCCAGGTGCGCGTTGACCTGCACCAGCATCGGCAATTGGTAATCTGCGACCAGTTGGTGCGTGCGCGCCACCCATTCCAGGGCGTCGGGCAGGTTGCCCCGTTCCTCTTCCACCATGCCAAGTTGACCATAGGTGCGAGCGGCCCGCAGAACGTCCCGCGCGCTCTCAAACGAAATCCGCGCCCGGTCATACCACTCGTAGGCCAGGTCCAGGTCTCCCTGTTCGTGATACACCACGCCCAACTGCCGAGCCTCGATGCCAACACCTCGCGTGTCCCCCATCTCCTCGCGGTACTCCATGGCAATCTGCAGCCACTCGGCCGCCTCGTCGGGTATGCCCCGCGCCTGCGCCAGCGTGCCCAGGCTGTGAAACTCAACGATCATCTGCTCGGTCATGCCCATTCGGTCGCAAAGGCCCAGCGCCTGCTGATACCACGACTGCGCTTCCTCAAACAGGTATTCCGAATGATCGACCGTGCCCAGCGCGTGGAAGATGTAAATCGCCGTCTCCTCGTCCCGGTTCTCCTCAACGATCTCCCGCGCCCGGTTGTACCAGCTCCGCGCCTCGTCGTATTCAAACCGCATGTGGCACGCCGACCCCAACGCCCTGAAGTCGTTGACCATCTCCTCGTAGTCGGGCAGCCGTTGGTGGATGTCCAGGGCCCGCCTGTACCATTCCTTGGCTGCGCTGTATTGCCTCTGGTGATGCCGAACCTGTCCGATGGCAAAGCACGCGTCGGCGATGGACTCCTGGTCCTCGCCGCCGTCAATGATCTCCAGACCCCGTTCCAACCAGTCCGACGCCTCGTCGTAGCGACCCCGCCGCGTGGCAATCAGGCCGTTCTGGTGATACACCGCGGCCGTTCGCTCGTCCGTGTCTCCACCCGGCTGGTCCATCAAATACGCCAGCAACTGCTCGTTGAACCCTTCGGCCCGCTCCAGGTCATTGATTTCAACCGATTCCATCGAATCCGTGCCCAGCAGATACTGCCAGAACTCTATCGCGCCGTTGGTCTCAGCCTCCGCCGCCGTCCGCCCGATGGTGTCCAGCAGTTGACCCCGCAGCCGCCGCAGTTCGGGGAACCGTTTCTGCATCCGGTACACCTGCGCCAGCGGCTGAATCAGCAGTTGCGCGTTGTCCCACTGGCGATATTCCAGCGCCAGGCCCAACGCCTGCGTCAGGTTGCCCTCCTCGGCCAGCACCGCCGTAACGCCCGTATCCTGGTTCTCGTAGAGGCTTTCCATGAAGTAGTCGGCGGTGTCGGCGTACACCCGCACAAATTCCTGCTCCAGCTGCCCGATGCCGCTCCCCGAAACCTGCCCGCCCAGCTTGCGCCCCAGGAACCACGGCAGCGCCGGGTTGATCTGGAACACGCTCGGCGATATCGGCTCCAGGAACCCCGCGGACTGCGCCTGGCGCAACAGTGTGCGGCAGGATGCGTAGGATCGCCCCGTCGACTGCATTCCGCCCTCCGGCGTCAGCAGCGACCGCGACGCCCCCGACGTCAGGTCATCGCCCATCACCTGTGCATACGTGCGTTCCTCGGTGATGTGCGACAGCACGTCCAGCATCACCCGTCGCTGGAACAATGCAATGAACGGCAGATGCGTCCGGTTCCGCCGCGACATCCGCGAGAATGCGTACTCCATGGCCGCCGTCAAAACCGCGCTGCGACCCTCCTCTCCGCCGTCCGGCTGCTCGTCCATCAAGCGACCCAATTCCCCAACCACCACCGACGCCGGAACCTCCTTCACCAGCGGAATCGCAATCTGCATCGCCAGCGGGTGCCCATCCAGCGCATCCAGCAACTCCCCAAAGTCCGCGCCGGCCCGGTTCGCCGGCACCTCTCCCTTGTCCATCAGACCCGCCGCCAGCCCGAACCGGTCGGCGTTCGTCAACCCGTCCAGCCTCAGCGACACGTAGGGAGCCCCAACCCATTCCTCCGATTCCCGGCGGCTCAGCAGCAGCGCGCTCGTGCCCACCGGACCCGTCGTGGCCTCTCCCAAAAACGCCGCCAGACCCGGCAGTTCGCCCTCCTCCAACAGCCCCGGTGATCCCTCGGGAAATCCGGCCACGTTCTCCACGTTGTCCCAAACCAGCAGCGACGGATTCTGCTGCAGGTATGCCAGCACCCACTGACGCTGTTGCGTCGCCGGCATGTCGGCAAAGTTCAACCCCGCCACCGCCGTTCCGATCTCATGCACCACCCGTTCAATGCCCGCCGGTTGCGACGCCTCGAACGCCGTGTAAAACACCCCGCCCGGGTATGCCACCCGCGCCGGCTTCAGGAACCAGCGGCACAGTCCCAGCGCCAACTCCGTCTTGCCCACGCCGGTGTCCCCCGACAGCAGCACAATCGAGTTGGCATCCAGCGTCCGTTCCAGTTGGCGCAGTTCCGCCTGCCGCCCTACCAGCCCGTGCTGCCCCTGCGCGGGAATCTGCAAATCGTCCGTCGGCGCCTCCTCAGGGTGAATCACCGGAGGAGCCAGCGGATCCGGTTGGTGCTGCGCGATTGTCGCCGGCAGGTACCGCTTCGACTGGAACAGCGCCGGCAGGTGCCAGTCCCAAAACACCCGTTTGCCGTGAACCGATACGCGTTCCGGCGTGTCCATCAGCCCCCGCCGTATTGATGAAACCGCCGTCGCCACCCGGTTCCCCTGCGACAACCGCGTGTAGAACGACCGCGCCGCGCCTTCGGCCATGTCGGGATGCAGCGGTGTTGGCAGCAACGCCACCTGCGCCACTCCCGCCTCTGCGATCTCCGTCGCCGCAGCCGCCCAGTCCTCCATCGGCACGTGCTCCGCCTGCGCCCCTGCGGTGATCAACGCCACGCTGACGCCGCCGCCGGCCAGCGTCGAGCCCAACTCACCCGCAGACACCGATTCCGGCGACCCCAGCGCATCTTCCAGCCGTATGTTCCCGTCGGAATCCAGCGTCGCGCCGTCAATGTGCGCCACATGGTAGCGATTCGGATTCCTGCCCAGCAGGTCGCGCAACGCCGCCAGTGTCGCCGGCCGCGGGTGGTCCAGCGACGCCTCCATGTTCAACCCTTCCAGCGCGGCCACCGTCGCCGATGCCATGTTGCCTCCGGCAACCGTCCCGCGCCCTACCAGCGCACCGCCCGACGGAGCGTCGCCCGCAATGGGTGACGCCGACAGCATCAATACGTGCAGCGCATCGTCGGTTCGCTCCTCCGTTTCTCCATCCGGCAAATCGGCGGAGACCTGCCGGACCACGCCCGCCAGCCCGTTGATGAAATAACCCAACTCCGGATCGTTCATCAATTCCCAGGGCAGCGATGCGAACGACGCCCGCCCCGAGACAATGGCCAACTCGCCACGGTCCTCCCGAGCCATCATGGTATCCAGCAAGCCGCGCGCGCCGCTGGCCGCGCCGAACGTTGTCTCAAACAACAGCCGCCCCAGGTTGCGCATCGCGGACTCCAGCGCCTCGACCTGCGCCACGCCACCCAGCGTCGGATTCCTGAAATCGACGTGGTAGCGTTCCAACGCCGCCCTTTCCTCCTCGGACAGAGCCAGCCGGAACTCCACGGGTTGGGATTCCCGCCGCTCCTCGCCCGGCTCAACCAGGCTCACCTTGATCTGCCCGTCTCCCGACAGGTCGTGAATTTCCAAGCAGGCGATGTCGGTCACGTTGTCTCTCCGGCGTCAGATCCGCCAAGTGTCAGCAGGGCGCGACCGGAATGCGGTCCCGCGAATTGCTCGTTGAATTACATAAAATGCTGAAACCCGCCGGGTTCGAGTATGTTGACGCAACCGGTCGCGGCGACTATCCGATCCTGATTGGTCGCAATCACCGCCCTCGCGCGCGTTTCGGTCATAACAGCGTGCTCGTCGAGAATCGTGTTCCAGGCACAGCAAACTGCGGCAAAGTCGCTGATCTCAACCCAAATCCGTGCAAGTCTCAGCCGCGCGCATTATACCGTAATTCCAGCACGAATCATGCCTGTCCTCCCGCGATGGCCGGGGTCTCTCGATTATCGCCCCACCGGCCAATAGTCCACTCATGGTGCGGAACGTCCGCCTTTGGCGGGAGCCTGCCGTAGGCCCGCCTGTGGAGGGTCGAACCATGAACCCCTCCCTCGACAAGCTCGGGATGAGCGGATAGGTGGAGCGATAATCGAAAGACCGTGCCGCGATAGCCCGTCGCCGCAAACCGGCGAAACACCGCAATCCTCTGACCTGCGAATCCCGTGTATCCTGTCAGTAACATTGCCCCATCGGAGTGAACACGATGATCTACATCGACGACGACATGCGCCACCGCATCGACCACGCCCTCGAAGACCGTTGCCCCATGTTCATCGCCACCGTCTCTGCCGACGGAGAGCCTCAGATCAGCATGCGCGGCAGCGTTCTGGTGTTCGATCGCGAAACCCTGGCTTTCTGGGAACGCGGCTGGCGCAATTCCGCCGCAAACATCGAAAACGGTTCCAAGATTGTGCTGTTCTATCGCCACCCCACCGACCGCGTGAACCTGCGCTTCTACGGCACTGCCACCATGTACCGCGCCGGCGCAATCCGCGACAACGTCATGTCCCGCACTGTGCAAGGTGAACTCGACCGCGATCCCGACCGCACCGGCGCCGCCGTCCTCGTCCGCCTCTACCGTATCAACCAACTATCCGGCGAAACCCTCCAGGAACGCTGACCCTACCTACTCTCCGCCGGCCCGTCCCACGCGCCAACGAGGCGCCGGGCCCAACGTAGGGGCAACCCTCGTGTTTGCCCCGCCTGCCAAAAAACCCTGTAGCGGCAGGTTTGAAACCGGCCCTTCGCCTCCGCACAAACCGTCACTCCCTCGCCATGTGACCGTCAAATCCCCTCGGTCCACAGATCCGGCCAACCTTGTTTCTCCGATACCTCTCAGACCCTACACGAACGCCAACACCTCCCTGACCAATAGCGAAATGCTGCCTACCACCGTAACCGCGATCACGACGTACCGAAACACTGGCAAACTGATCCTGCGCGCCACCACGGCCGCCACCGCCGTCCCCGCCGCAACGCCAATCGCCAGCACGCCGATATTCTGCGCCGTGGTGATGTACAGCAGACCCGTGGCGATAAACAGAATCAACGCCAGGATCGCCGCCAGCAGGAAATAAAGCGCCAGCGTGGCCCGAATGGTGTCCCGGGTCCAGTCCTGTTCAATGGCGTAAAGGGCCGACAGCGGCGCGCCCACGGCCAGCGTGGTTACCATAAACGTCGTGAAAAACCCCACCACCGGAGCCATCCACGCCCGTCGCGCGCCCGGCAGCCGAATCTGGAACAGGCTCATCAATCCCAGCGCCAGGATCACCACCACTATGACCAGGCGCAGCGCGACCGGACCGAACTCATGCAGCAGCAGAACCCCAACCGGAACCGGAGGCAATCCCGCTGCGATGAACAGCCAGGTCTCGCGCAGCCGCAGGTGTCGCCACGTCTGCGCCACCGTCAGCCCCGTGGTCAGGATGATCATGGCATTGACCGTCACCACCGCTTCCTGTGGCGGCAGCACCAGCAGGATGAACGGCATCGACACCGTCCCCAGCCCGAAGCTGATGGTCCCCAGCACAATCGCGCCGAAGAACATCGCCACCAGCGCCAGCGCCAACTCCCACCCCATCAACATCAGACCAAACCCCTCACCGTCATCGAGTCAGACCAGTACACCGAATCGTACTCATCCAAATGTAGGGGCGAATGATCATTCGCCCCTTACGTATCTGTGGTTCGCATCCCCTAAATTTGCGGAATTCCCCAACCCATCGGACTCAATCCTGTCCATCCCTCAAATCCTGTTCATCCTGTTGAATTAAAATCATCCGCACCAGCATGGATCAATGCAACGGGGCAGGTTCCAAACCCACCCCGCCTGTTGCGTAATATCACGTGCAGGATACCCTTGCAAGAGTATCTTTCCTACTCAAATCACGATGCCGGCACGACCAGCGCATCCGCGGCTTTAACCCCCTGTCCCGATGGCAAAACCATCAGCGGATTGATGTCAAGTTCGCCCAGCGAACCCTCCAACTGCACCGCCATTTGCGACACCGAAACCAGCGTATCCGCCAGCGCGTCAACGTCCGCCGCCGGCGCTCCCCGGAACCCTTTCAGCAGGCGCGCCCCCTGCACCGAATCGATCATCTCCAGCGCATCCTCACGAGTGATGGGGCACCTCCGCAACGCAACGTCGTTGTACACCTCGACCATCACGCCGCCCGTCCCAAACAGCAGGAACGGCCCCAACTGGTCATCGTAAGATACCCCAACGATCGTCTCCACGCCGCCCGACACCATCTCCTGCACCACCACGCCGTCAACCCGCGCATTGGCGTCATACGCCCTGGCATTGGCCGTGATTTCCCCGAACGCCGCCCGCACCGCGTCCGCGTCCGCCAGGCCCAGCCGTATCCCTCCGGCCTCCGTCTTGTGCAGAATGTCCGCCGAGTTCACCTTCAACGCCACCGGATACCCAATCCGTTCCGCCGCTGCCACCGCCGCGTCCGCGTCGCCGGCCACCTCGTCGCGCGTCGTCCGAACTCCGAAAGCCGCCACCAGCGCTTTGCTGTCGAACTCCGAAAGGGCGCCAGCGCCGGTCAGGCTTGCCGCCGCCCGCTCTTGATCGCCCGCCAATTCACTGGCCTCGGCGAATCCCCGCTCCAACTGGCGCTCCCGCCAGTCGTGGTAATCGTTCAGGTAGCGCACGCCTGCCGCCAACTTGTCCGGCACGTAGAACACCGGAACCCCCGCCTGCCTCAGCATCGGCAGTCCCGCCTGCGCGCCGCGCGTACCCGTCCAGAGGAACGCCACCGGCTTGTCGCTGCCGTCCCGCTGCGCGATCACCTGGGTCGCCTGCGGATCGCCGCCCGCGGACGCCACCACCAGCGATCCCACGTTCGGATCGTCCGCCATAAATGACATAATCGCCGGAAAATCGTCGCTGTTGGCAAACCCCGTCACGTCCGACGGATTCGCCGCCCAACCAAAGCCCTTCAGTATGTCGTTGATGCCGTCCCGCGCCCGGTCCGACAGCGGCGGCAAATCCAGCCCCGCCTGCCCGAACATATCCGCCGTCAGGCTGCTGATCCCGCCCGAGTGCGACACCACGGCGACCCCGCGATTCGGCGGCCTCTGGCACCGCGCCATCAGGTTCGATACCTGCAGCAGGTCGTCATAGTCCTGCACCCGAATCACGCCATACTGCTCGAACACCGCGTCATACCGCGCGTCCACGCCCGTCAGCGCCGCCGTGTGCGAACCCGCCGCCCGCGTGCCCAACTCCGAGCGGCCAATCTTGATCAGGACTATGGGCTTGCCCCGTTCCGCCGCCAGCCGCGCTACTTCCACGAATTTCCGCCCGTCCTTGAATCCCTCAATGAAACCGGCGATAACCTTCGTGTCGTCATCGTCCAGCAGGTACCGCGCAAAGTCGCAGAAGTCCAGGTCCGCCTCGTTCCCCGTGGATACGATATACGTGAACCCGATACCCTCGTCCACCGCCCGGGTCAGGAACGGCCCGAACGCCGACGCGCCGCTCTGGCACACCAACCCGACCGGCCCGCTCAATCCCGCCGCGCCCCGCGACGACGCGCT
>CAZCZB010000068.1:0-16516 GCA_964502995.1 uncultured Dehalococcoidia bacterium | reverse complement strand
GCGCTGCTGTGACGCCGACGCCTGCCTTCGACCCGGAAATTACCCGCTATGTGGCCACCGTCAATGAAGAAACGGTCAACGTCAGGGCCGTCTCCCCCCGCTCGGAAGTTGTCATAGACCAGATTACCGTTGCCGGCGAAACCACAGTCGTGGACTCTTCCGACAACCAACTCGACACGAACGTCGACCTCGTCGAGGGCGCGATCACCCCGTTCTCGCTCAGGGTGGTGGCCGAGGACGGAATAACCACCAAAACCTACTACATCGACTTCGCCCGGCCCGCTGCCGAAACGGTGCCCGACATCACCATCGAGTCCAGCCACGCCCAGTACATCGTCGGATTTGACCTCCTGGAGTTCACCCTGACCCGCGAGGGGGACACCACCGATAGTCTGGACGTGACGCTCAATCTCGATCAAACGGATCAAACGCAGAAATGGCTGACCACCATCCCGTTCACGGTCACATTTGAAGCGGGGGACGACACGGCAACCCTCCCTATTGCGCCTGGTAGATTCTCGTCGGACGTCACACAGAGCGGCCTTATGATCGTCACCCTGGATCCGGTGGACGGATACGACACCAGCGGAGCCAGGTCACAGGTGGAGGTGTTTTCCCAAGAGGGGCCGGCAGTGACGGTGACCCTTGAGAAAACCGCTTACACCTTCGATGAGGACGTTGGTGAGGCCGAAGTCGTCCTGGTGGCAAGGGCCGCCCCCGGCCTCCCCTACGTACCTAGGTTCTTTATTGCCGTCGTATCGACGGACCAAAGCGCCACGGCGAGGGCAGTTGGTGATCCACTAACCGACTATCTCGCGATCTCGTCACAAATTCCGTTCCTCTCCTCGGAATTCCAGGACGTTGAAGGCTCCCTGGTGGCCAGCAAAAAGGTATCCGTGACCATCATTGATGACAAAAAACACGAGGGAGACGAGTCCTTCCACTTGGACATTGGTCCTGCCCCCGGTACTTCTCAGGAAGTCGCCGTGCTGGATGCCGAGGGCAACCGGTGCAACACCACGTGCGCCGACCCCTACCCGGTAACCATCACCGACAACGACCCGGTACCCACCATCACCATCTCCTCTCCCGAAGACAGTTACCTGGTGGGATGGGGCTTCCTGCACTTCGGCCTCACCCGCACCGGCGATCTCTCCGAAAGCCTGGAGGTAACGGTCAATCTTCAACAGACCCAGCCCTGGCTGTCCATTACTTCATGGAACGTGACATTCGATGCCGACGACGACGGGGCAAGCCTGGACCTCATCCCGAACGACTTCTCCAGCGCCGTGACCGAGAGCGGCGACCTCACCGCCACCGTGGCCATGGTGGACGGCTACGACACCAGCGCTGCCACCGCCAAGGTGCGAGTGTATCCCTATGATGGCTCACTGACGGTGCGGGTGTCCTTGGACAGCCCTTCATACGCCTTCCCAGAAGACGCCGGCGAGGTCAAAATCCAGCTGGTTGCCCGCCCCGAGGCCAACCTGCCCTTCGTTCCCACTTTTTTCGTCAGCGTTTCAACGGCCTCCGGGACTGCCGCCAGTCCCGCAGACTATCTCGGCTTTTCAAGAACTGTGGGGATATCCAACGCCGACTTCGTGATGGAAAACGGCCAACGGGTCGGCCGCGTGGACTTACCCGTCACAATCCTGGATGATTCGAAGTACGAGGGTGATGAAACATTCTCCTTCGCGCTGGACTGGACGGCAGGTCTTTCCAGCAATGTCATCCTCGTGGACCCCGAAGGCAACGACTGCAATTTAAGCTGCGCACTTCACTACCCGGCAACCATCATCGAAGACGACCCGGTGCCGCCCGACCTGATGGTGGGCCTGCAGCATACCCTCACCGGCGCCCTCACCAGGGACGACAACGGCCGGGACGAGTACACCGTCGACGTTGACGGCGGCACGCAGTACATCATCGAGGTCAAGCACCCTCTCCAATACGTCCCGTCTGGGGTCGATAACGCCGAAACGCAACCCAGACAAATTCCCGGCTACCTGGTGGATCCCAGCATCCTCGAAATCTACAACGGCCAGGACCTGGACGTCCAGGTTCTCGACGAGCGCGACCAGGGAGGTTTCACACTGAATTGGGCGCGAGCGTTCTTCACGCCCGCAGCAAGCGGAACCTACCGGGTCGCCGTGGGCGCCGGAGCGCAGGACCGCAGCGGACTGGGCGGTTACACCATCTCCATACGCATCGATGACCATGCCGACGACTACCGGACCGAACCCGACGTCGTGCTGCGGCCCGGCGAGTCCATCACTGCCAGCATTGACTCCGACCCGGCCCCGGAAGATCTGGTACTGAACGCATCGTACTGGGGCGGTCGCGGCATCGAGATGCTGGACGACCGGGACGTAATCCGCTTCGAAATCTCCGACGAGGGAACCTACCAACTCTCGCTCAGCGGGCAGCCCACGGGCGTCGGCATCCGCTACGTCTGGGACCATAAGGGCAACCTTTTTGCCTGGTCCATGGATTATGACGATCAACCGGTTGCATCGGCAGAGTACGAATATGATCCGGGCGCCTACTACGTCGAGATCGGCACGCCGTTTGAGAGCGAGGGCAACACCGGCGAGTACACCCTGACCCTGGAGGAGGTAATGAATTAACAATAACCATCGGGGCAACCGAACACCAGCCATCAACACCCCCGGGCCCGCCGCGCAGAGTGGCCGGCCCGGGCGCTTCGCTCAGGTTCTGCGCCAAAGTCCAGTGTCAACCTCTATTTTGACATGCAATACTATTATTGATACCATAGTTATGATTATCAACGGGCAGCGAACTGGATACGTCGGCTGGAAACCGGCGCCATTCCCGCGAACCATCGAAGCACACGGAGGACCTGGCCCATGTGCAACGCCAAACTCGCGTTTGACGTAGGAGATCGGCATGGCCATCGTGTCCGCAATCGAGGCACTCCGGAGCAATCCGAAAGGCATCCGCTTCAATGATCTGGCCGCAATCTGCGACCGGTTTTTCGGCGAACCCCGCCAGAAGGAACCAGCCACCGGGTCTATCGCACCGTGGCCCGGCGATCCCCGGGTCAACATACAGAACGACCGGGGAATGGCGAAGTTCTACCAAGTGCGCCAGGTCATTCGAGCCCTTGAGAAACTGAACGATGACGATTGACCATTACACCTACCGCGTCACCTGGTCCGCCGAGGACGAGGAATACGTTGGATTGTGCGCAGAGTTCCCGTCGCTGAGTTGGCTGGCCCCTGCCCAGGAAGGGGCCTTCTCCGGAATACGTGAGTTGGTATCCGACTGCGTGGCGGACATGGAAGCCAACGGCGAGACGCCACCAGCGCCCTTCGCCGACCGCGCCTACAGCGGCAGATTCGTGGTGCGCGTGCCTCCCGAAATCCACCGCGCCCTGGCCATCAGGGCCGCCGAAGAGGGCGTCAGCCTTAATCGCCTGGTGAGCGCGCGTCTCTCCAACGATACCGCCCTCTGACACCCTGACACGCGATCCGGTACGGCGCCGGTGGGCATTATCGGGTACGGCATTTCCAATTGCCCCCCATCATGGCCCCTGTGTACAATGCGGCTATCCACTCTCCCCAACGTCCCGCCCCCGGAGGCCGCAATGTACAACCGCCCCACCCTCAGCCTGAGCCAGGTCCGCGCCGCCATGAACGCCATGCTGGACAAGGCCCAGCAGGAACCCGACCGACCGCTGGCCATCGCCATCGTTGACGCCGACGCCAAGATGCTCAGCTACGCCCGCATGGACAACTGCCGCGCCTTGCCCCAGCGCATGGCCGTGAGCAAGGCCTACACCTCGGCCATGTCCGGCTCCGACTCCGACGCCTACGCCCAGCGCCTCAAGAACGAAGGCCGCAACATTGCCGACTTCGGCGACCCGCAACTCGTGGCCGTCCAGGGCGCCGTGGTCGTCCGCGACCCGGAGACCGATCTGGTTCTGGGCGCCATCGGCGTCAGCGGCCTCTCGGCCCAGGAGGACGAGGACCTGGCCCGGCTGGGAATGCAGGCGATGGGCCTGTAACCCGCGACACCACCGCACGCAGGGGCGAATGATTATTCGCCCCTGCATATACGCTCACCCCCGGAGGCCCCGCCCATGCCCAATCCGCGCGCCGAATTCTCGCCCATCTTCGACCGGCCCAGGCTCACCCTGCCCGACGGCGCAAAGGTGGCCGTCTGGTTCATCATCAACGTGGAGGAATGGGCCATCGACCAGCCCATGGCGCGCACCGTGCTGCCCTCCCCCCAGGGCGCGGCGGTATCGCCCGACATCCCCAACTACTCCTGGTACGACTACGGGATGCGCGTGGGGTTCTGGCGGATGAAGCGCATCCTCAACGACTTCAACCTGCCCTGCACCATCAGCCTCAACGCGGCCGTCTGCGAGGAATATCCGCAGATGGTCCAGTCCTGCCTCGACAGCGACTGGGAGTTGCTGGGCCACGGCTACATTCAGCAGGTATTGCACCGGGAACCCGACGAGCGCGCCACCATCCGCAAGACCATCGAGGTGATCCGGGAATTCAGCGGTACGGCTCCCCGCGGCTGGATGGGCCCCGGCCTGGCCGAAACCTTCGACACCCCCGACATCCTCGCCGAGGAGGGCATCGAGTACGTGGCCGACTGGGTCAACGACGACCAGCCCTACGAGTTGAAGGTCAAGTCCGGCCGGCTGGTGGCGCTGCCCTACACGGTGGAACTGAACGACATACCCATCTACCTGGTGCAGCACCACTCGGCTCCGGAACTGTTCCGACGCGCCAAGGACTCCCTGGAAATCATGCTGGAGGAAGGCGAGGACAACGCCCGCGTCCTGTGCATCTCCATGCACCCCTACATCACCGGCGCCGCTCACCGCATCGGCCACTTCCGACGGTTGGTGGAATACGTAACCTCGCAGGACGGCGTAACCTTCTGGACCGGCAGCCAGATCCTCGACTGGTACAATGGGCAGGTGGAATGAGAGACTATCGGGGGACGCGGCGGGCAATCCAGGCAAAGATACCCTCCCGGCCCGAACACCCGAACGTTGATAACTCGTCGATATCCCGTTGATAGCTCGTCCGTATGTTGAAACCATACGTCGTCAATTCCGCCATCGCAGTTGATATATCTGAGCCAGAAAATATCCTCCTTTCCCTATCGACAACGGCATCCGTTTTATCGCCAATTTTGAACGCCTGCTCCCAACATTCCCAGGAGTTATCAACGATTGCTACATGCCCAACCGATCACGATGTCGACGTTATCAACGGCTTTATTGCTGATATTATCCATCCAGTCCACAGAACAAGATTATGATTGATACCGTAAGAATTAACGTCAAAGCCGGAAACGGCGGCGACGGCTGCATCAGTTTCCTCCGACTCAAGTACCAGCCCCGCGGTGGACCGGACGGCGGCGATGGTGGCGACGGCGGCAGCGCGTACATCTTCGGCGACGATTCGATCAATACGCTGCTGCACCTGAAGTTCAACAGCACCTTCTACCTGGATCGCGGAACCCACGGCAAGGGCAAGAACCAGCGGGGCGGCAACGGCAAGGACCGCCACATCCCGGTGCCCATGGGCACGGTCGTGTGGCGCATGAACCCCGACGGCAGCAAGGATTTTGTCGCCGACATCACCTCCGATGAACCGGTGATGATCGCCAAGGGCGGCCAGGGCGGTTGGGGCAACGCCAGGTTTGTGTCCTCCACCAATCAGGAGCCCATGCTGTCCGAATCCGGCGCCAAGGGCGATTATTCAGTGCTGTGGCTGGAGTTGAAACTGCTGGCCGACGTGGGTCTGTTGGCCAAGCCCAACGCCGGCAAGTCAACGCTGATCTCCCGGTGTTCCGCCGCCAAGCCCAAGGTTGCGGATTATCCGTTCACCACTGTTGAGCCGGTATTGGGGGTGGTGACCCACGGCGGACAGGACTTCGTGATGATGGAGATTCCTGGCCTTCTGGAAGGCGCGCACCGCGGCATCGGCCTGGGCCACCAGTTCCTGCGCCACGCCGAGCGCGCCCGCGTGTATGTCCACCTCATTGATGGGCAGTCCGACGACCCCGCCGGCGACTTCGTGATGCTCAACCGTGAACTGCGCGAGTTCAGCCCCATGCTGGCGGCCAAGCCACAGGTGCTGGCGGTCAGCAAGCTGGACACCACCGAAACCTACGAACTGCGCGACGTCATCGAAGAGGAACTGCGCAGGGCCATCGGCGGGATGGATGATTACCCGTCCAGCGCCGAGGAGACCCCGATCCACTTTATATCCGCGGTATCGGGCGAGGGTCTGGACAGTCTGCTGGGCCGGCTCGCCGGCATATTGTCCGAAGCGCCACGCACCGGGCTGGACGAGTCGGAATGGGAGGACGAACCGGTGATTGCCGTCGCGGATACCACCGCCCGGGAGCGGCCCCCCATGGGAGTGTATCTCGACGGCGACGTGTACGTTGTGGAGTCCGAAAGGCTAGAATCTCTGACCGGGCGGGCCGATATGCGCGACTACCGTGTGATGCTGCAATTGTGGCGGGAGATGACGCGCCTGGGCATCGCGCGACGCCTGGAGGAAGCCGGCATCGAGGCGGGAGACACCATCCGCATTGGCAGCGTCGAGTTGGAGTGGTTCTAGTGTCTGACGGGCCGCGAACAGGCCGACGTATCGGGATACTCGGCGGCACGTTCGACCCGCCGCACCTGGGCCATCTGCTGATCGCTGAAACCGCCCGGGTTGCGCTGGACCTGGAATCGGTGATCTTTTTGCCGGCGGGTGAACCCTGGCTCAAATCGGGTCAGCAGATCACGCCGGCCGGACACCGTTTGAACATGGTTCGCATCGCCGTCTCCGACAATCCCGACTTCTGCGCCTCCGACTGCGAAATCAGGCGCACGGGCGCGACGTACACCGTGGACACGCTGCGGGAGTTGCGGCGCGATTATCCCGACGAAACCGAGTTTTACTTCGTCGTGGGATCCGATGTGCTGGAACAGTTTCACCAGTGGAAGGAACCGGAGGGCATCCTGGCTCTGTGCCGGTTGGCGGTTATAGAACGTCCCGGCTCGCCGGACGACGCCGTGGCAACATTGGGGCAGCGGTTCCCGGACGCGGTGGAATCCGGCGCGGTAATGTCGGTGGCCGGCCCTCGCGTCGATTTCAGCGCGTCGGAGTTGCGACGCATCCTGGCCGATGGACAATCGGTGCGATACCAGGTGCCCGACGCGGTGGCCGAATACATCGAGCGGCACGGCCTCTACCAACCCGTTGCATGACCTATAGGATCAACACCAGTAGGGGTGAATAACCATCCGCGGCACTGTTCCATTTACGGGACAGCTATTTGGCGACACGTCGCGTAAATAGGACGAACATGAGCGAATCAATAACAAACTGGGCAATCATCAATCGATGTCAAGAATGGCTGAAGGCCACGCGACAGGAACGATGGGATGTGGACGGCAAAGCGGTGGCGGAAGTCGGCAATGCCCTGTTCCATCTGGCGACCCTGGCCCTGGAGGACATGAAGTTCCTAGCACGGATGGAAGATGCAGGTCTGGGGCACTGCGCAGGGCCTCAGGTGCGACGCTTAATGGAGGCCAGCACTGTTGCGTGGGATATGCAGACGCATTGCGACAAGAGCATAGCCGATGAAGTGTTCAATGCATGGGATTCGGGAAGCGCATTGAGCCAAGACCGTATATCCAAAAGTAGAAAAAGGCTAAAGGGCGAAAACGGCAAGGTAGAGCAGAACATCCAAAAAGCTTGGGAAATCTATAACGCCGAGAGCCACTTCAATCTCCGTGAACGTCAGTTGCCCGCGCAAGGCCAACAGTGCGTGAGACACGGCATTGCAATGGGCTACATGGTCATCAATGAATTCGCTCTATTCCGATCGGAACACCTCCCATCGGTGCACAGAACCGACACCACGAGCAACGCCGAAGCCCTTTTGGACGAAACCGGCAGGATTTTTGTTGAACAACTAAACGTGTTGGCTACCTCGCAAATGGAGCAGACAACCATCCGCCCTTACACCAATGACCTGCGAATACACAACCCGCCCTCATCCCAACCGGAGCGAAAACTGATGACGACGAACCAAGGGCAAATGGTATCCCGACTGCTGGAACTGGCTTTGGAAAGGGGCGCAATCCGATACGGCGACTTTACGCTGTCGTCGGGGCGCAAGAGTTTCTACTACTTTGACGGCCGGCTGCTCAGCCTGGACCCGGAAGGCGCATACCTGCTGGGACACTCCCTGCTGCCCCTGATCAAGGATGCCGGCGTCGGCGCGGTGGGCGGCCCCACGCTGGGCGCGGACCCAATCGTCGCGGCCGTGGCCACGGCGTCCTGGGAGAATGGCACGCCGGTGCCGGCGTTCATCGTCCGCAAGGAGGCCAAGGGCTACGGCATGGGCCAGATGATAGAGGGGCCGCTGCCGGCTGCGGGAACCTCGGTGGCGATAGTGGACGACGCCTGCACCACCGGCGGGTCGTTGTTCCACGCCATCGACGCCGCCGAGGCCGCGGGCTACAGGATCGGCCTGGTGCTGGCAGCGCTGGACCGCAACGAAGGCGGCAGCGATGCCATCCGCCAGCGCGGCTACCGGTTCGAGTGTCTGCTAACCGCCGGCGCAGACGGACAGATACGGCCGGCGTAATCCCGCTCGGCGCTCGCAGGGGCGAATGATCGTTCGCCCGTAACGGCATCACCGGCAATGAACGGGGGCGGGTTTCAAACCCGCCCCTACTTTACGAATTGGCTGCGCCGGTCCAAGAACCGATGCCCTAACGGTTCAGCATTCCTTCCAGCCGCGCTTTCACGTCGGGCCATTCGCTGTCGATGATGCCGTAGTACACCGAGTGGCGCTGCGTGCCGTCCGGTGTGATGCGGTGGTTGCGCAGCACGCCCTCGCGCACGCCGCCAATGCGCTCGATGGCCCGCTGCGACCGCTCGTTTCGGTGGTCCGTCTTGATGCAGACGCGCACGGCGCCCAGATCGTCGAACGCGTGCCGCAGCAGCAGGTACTTGCACTCGGTGTTGACCGCGGTGCGGCGATACGGCGCGCCATACCACGTCATGCCCACTTCCAGGGCGCGGTTGGGCCGGTCGATGTCCAGGTAGCCCGTTGAGCCGATGGCCCGCCGGTCGCCGTTGTGGATCACGGCGAACTGCACCCGCGAACCGGTTTCGTTGCGCCCGATGCACATATCCACCCATTCCCGTGTGTGCTGCAGGCTGGTGAAGGGTTCGCCGGTCAGGTAGTTCCAGATAGATTCCTCCTGGCCGAATTCGTACAAGCTTTCAGCGTGCTGCTGCCCGATGGGTTCCAGGCGCACGTGCCGGCCGGTCAGGACAATCGGTTGTGGGTCCATGGCGGTGTTACCTCGGCGTTGAATTGGGTTGCGGGGTCACGGCTTTCCGGTTACTGCTCATCCTGAGCTTGTCGAAGGATGTGGTTCGTGGTTCGACCCTCCACGGGCGGGCCTACGGCAGGCTCCCGCCGAAGGCGGACGTTCCGCACCATGAGCGGACTGCTATCCGGTGTGTCAATAATTGGGCAGCGCCCGGTTGCGGAACCAGGGTTACTTGCGCAGCATCCCTTCCAGCCGCTGTTTCACGTCGGGCCACTCCGTGTCGATGACGCTGTAGTACACCGAGTGGCGGTTCGCGCCGTCCCACGCGATGCGGTGGTTGCGCAAGACGCCGTCGCGCACGCCGCCGATGCGTTCGATGGCGCGTTGGGAGCGCTCATTGCGGTGGTCGGTTTTCAGGCAAACGCGCAGCGCGCCCAGGTCGTCGAAGGCGTGCCGCATCATCAGGTACTTGCACTCGGTGTTGACGGCGGTTCGCTGGTAATCGACGCCGTACCACGTCATGCCGATCTCCAGGGCGCGGTTGGGCCGGTCGATGTCCAGGTAGCCCGTTGAGCCGATGGCGCGTTCCCCGGTGCCATGGATCACAGCGAACTGGATGGTGGAGCCTGCGTCTCGCGCCGCGATGCAGCTCTCGATCCACGCGCGGGCATCGTCCAGGTCCTTGAACACCGGCCGGGGCAGGTAACGCCAGATGGACTCGTCCTTGCCCACGTCATAAAGGTCCTGGGCGTGCTGCTGCCCGATTGGTTCCAGGCGGACGTGAGCGCCGGTCAGGGTGATGGGTTGCGGATTCACTGGCGGATCACCTCCGTTTCGGATGTGGATACCGTTTCATTATCGCTTTCCTGTTGGGATGGATGAGGCAGCGGCGGTAGCGGTTCGACGCCGTCCTCAACGCATGATTCCAGGTACGTGTCAATGGAAATCTGAAATTCCTGGTACACGTCGTACCCCTCCGGCAGCTCGAAAATGACGATGGAATACGGTTCAGTGTTGATAACCGACCCGCAGTAAAGTTCCGCCTCACCGTCGAATTCAAACCCGGCCACATATCCCTTGTATTCCACCGTCATCATGGCGCCGCTCCAATCTCTGTGAGAAATTCGCCCGTTTTGGTTACCGATGCCGGGCGCATATTCGGCCCTGGATGCGGTCGGTGCAACACTACCCGCGCCGTGCCTTTCCTGAACAGTACCCTCGACCCGGCTCGTTGTATGACTTCCACATCCAACGCTCGCATTAACGAAACAACTTCCGACCACCGTATGTCTGACGGCGTCGGCCTGGCAAATATGCGCTCCAGCGTTCGCAGATGCCTCGACCTCAGCGTCCCCATGATACCAAACCCCGCCCCGCCCCGCCCCGCCGCCCCGTTGCGGGACGCTGCCTAGTTGCCGTCGCCGGCGGTTGGCGCCGGTTGCGCCGGCCCCGTCGTCTCCGTGCCTATCCACCTGCGCTGTGAGCGCGCCGGCGGATCGGGCCGCGTGGCGAACAGGAAGGCCACCGCGCTCACCAGGTACAGCGGCGTGAATACCGCCAGCACCCAGTAGTAGTCTCCCACGGCGTCCTTGACCAGCCCCGACACCCAGGGCGAGAAGAACATGCCGATGTTCATGAACAGGCTCATGAATCCCATGAGCGTGGCAAACCGGGCGCGTCCGTAGTAGTCGCTCAGCATCAACCAGTTCACCGAGGTTATGCCTTCCACAATGGCGATGCCAACCACGAACAGCAGCAGGCCGAATAGCCCTGGCCCGATCCACAGGCCGGCCATGCCCACGGCTCCGATTGCCATGCCCACCGCCAGCAGCACGTTGCCCGGGAACTTGTCGGAGGTTACGCCCATGATGAACCGCAGCGGGATGCCCAGGAAGAACATGGCCGCAACCCAGGCCGAGGCTTCGTTGGCGGAAATGCCGCGCAGTTCCATGATCGGGAAAACGTGAACCAGCATCCCATTGGTCACGGATACGCGCAGAATGGCCCCAACCATGATCAGCCAGTAGGTGCGGGTGCGGATCGCTTCCCGGAAGGAGAAGCCGGCGCTGGCCGCGTTGGCGCGTCTCCGAGCCGCGTCTCCACCCTCTTCGTCGGGCACGTCGCCGTCGGGCAGCAGCCCCATATCCTCGGGCCGGCTGCGGATGAAAAACGCCGCCGGAATCGTCATCGCCAGGATGAAAATGCCGGTCCACAACAGGGTGTCGCGCCATCCCAGTTGCTGAATGCCCAGGTTGAGCAGCAGCACCACGAACGCGCCGCCGCCGGCGAACGCCGTCATCAGGGTGGACATCGCCACCGAACGTCGCCTTATGAACCACTGGTTCACCGCCGCCATGAGCGTCTGGCCGAACCCGGCGCTCTTGCCCATGGACACTATGCCGGAGAACAGGACCAGCAACTCCCAGTAGGTATCGGCGCGGGAGAGCAGGATGGTTCCGATTCCCACCATCAAGCCGCCGCCCAGAACCATCGGGCGCGCGCCGAAACGGTCCACGGCCCAGCCGATGAGAGGGCCGCCGGCGCTGCCCTCGGCCCGCGCCAGGCTGAAGACCAGAGACATCTGCGCCGACGTGAGTCCCAGGTCGGTCTGAATCGGTGTGAAGAAGCGCGGGAACCCCTGCGAAATGGAGCCGTTCCCGAACATCCCCACCAAAGAAGAAACGACGACTACCCACCATCCGTAGAAGATGCGAGGCCGTCGCCGCGCTGCGTCGTCTGTAGTATTTGTCACGATGGAAGATTATAGGCGCAGCGCATCGACAGGGTCAAACAGGCGGCCTGCCAGTCTGGGCCTTTCGATCATTTACGCACTGGCCAGCAGTCCGCTCATGGTGCGGAACGTCCGCCTTCGGCGGGAGCCTGTCGAACCATGAATCCCATCCTTCGACCAGCTCAGGATGAGCGGATAGGTGGACAGATGGAGCGATAATCGAAAAGCCTGGCCTGCCGGTTGCGGTAAATCCGCGCCGCCTTGACATCGCCCACGCGCTACACTACCGTTGCGACTACAATCCAACCCGCTACGGCACTCTCAAAGGAGGCATATCATGGCCCAGATCGGCGGACTCGGTCACGTTGGCATCTACGCCACCGACCTTATGAACATGCGCGATTTCTACACCCGCGTGATGGGGTTGCAAATCGCCGATGAAGACCTGGAACAGCGCCGCATGGTGTTCCTCAGCTCCGACCCGGTGGGCGAGCATCACGAGTTCGTGCTGATGGAAGGCCGCGTCACCACCGACGACGCCAAGGTCATCCAGCAGATCTCGTTCCACGTCCCGTCCATCCAGGATATGCGGGAGTTCAAGGAACGCATCGACGCCGAGGATGTCACCATTGACCGCATCGTCAGCCACGGCAACGCCTTCGGCATGTACTTCTTCGACCCCGAAGGCAACCGGATCGAGCTGTACTACAAGACCGGCTTCCCGGTCCCGCAGCCCCACGGCGATCCGCTGGACCTCAGCCGCTCCGACGAAGAGTTGCTGGACGAGGCCAAAGAGCTGCTGTTCACCAAGCGCTAGGCGTCAACCGTCGTTTTGCGCCGCCGTCGCAGGATCACCTGCGGCGGCGGCTTGTCATTTGCCTGAATACTCATGGCCGCTGCCCAAGCCTCCACGCCCGTCGCCTACAACGACCTGCCGCCGCGCTACCACCGGTGGAAGTGGCGGGTGCTGGTCTGCTTCTGCTCCTTCTACCTGTTCGTGTACATGGGCCGGTTCAACTTCTGGCCCACTTCGCCGCTGATCAAGGACGAACTCCAGCTCACCAACATCGAGGTTGGTATCATCAACGCCATGCTCCTTTGGGGGTTCATGCTGGGTGACCTCGTGCATGGCCGGTTGTCGGAAGCCTACGGGCTGCGACTGTGGCTGACGCTGGGGGCCGTATTCACTACGGTATTCAACTGGGCGGCGTCATTCGGCACTTCCGCGCTTACCATCGCCATCCCCTGGTTCATGGCGGGATTCGTCAACGCCGCCTGCTGGTCGCCGGGCATCAGCATGATCAGCCAGTGGTGGCCCCGGCGCGAGCGCGGGATGGCCATGGGCATCGTGGGCACCATGACCGGCGGGGCGATGCTGCTGATGTGGTGGGTAACGAGCTGGGTCGCCGCCGAATGGGGCTGGCGGGCGGCCTTCCGCTATCCGCCGCTGATGATCATGGTGATGGGCATTGTCTTTTACTTCCTGACCCGCGACCGGCCCCGGGACGCCGGCCTGCCCGAGTACATCGAGGAGGACGAGATTTCCGCCGCGCCCGAGTCGGTCACCGAGGATCAACTGCGCGGATTCGGTCCCTACAAGCTGCTGCTCACCAACTCCCGGTTCCAGCTTGCGTGCCACGTCAAGGGACTGGAAAACGTGGCCCGCTATGGTCTCACCACCTGGGTGCCGCTGTACTACTTCGAGGCGGGCGGGCTGGACATCACGCAGACCGTGCTGATCACCTTCCTGCTGCCGCTGGGATACCTGATCGCGCCGCCCGTGTCCGGCGTAATATCCGACAAGCTGCTGGGCAGCCGGAGGCGTCCGTTGGTGATCGCGTCCTGTTTCCTGTCCGCCGCCGCGCTGGCGGTGATCGCGCTGGCCCCGCCGTCCAACGCCTGGTTGGGCGCCGGGCTGATGCTGTGGGGCGGCATCAGCATGGGCGTGTCGCTGATCTCGACCATCTCCGTGGACCTGTCCGGCCGCAAGATGGCCGCCACCGGCGCCGGCGTCCTCGACGCCCACGGCTACCTCTACGCCGGCGCGCAGGCGTTGATATTCAGCGTGCTGCTGGACATGACGGGCAGCCCCTGGCCCATCGTGTTCCTGGTCATGGCCGCCACCCGCCTGATCTCCGCCGCCATGATCAGCCGCGTGCGGGTATGATACCTTGGGCGCGCCAGACTAGGGCCTTTCCAAAGTCTCCACACTTTCCGCGCATGGTGAGCCTGTCGAACCACGAGCTTCGTCCTTCGACAGGCTCAGGACGAGCGGAAAATCAGGCATGCTGGAACTATGGAAAGGCCCTGCCGCCAGACGCACGGGCGAGGCCTGCCTCGCCCCTACCGTGTACCCTGTGAATCCATGCCAAACGCAACTGACGCCGCCACCATCGCCGAGATCCAGGAGCAGGTTATCGCCTGCCGCGCCTGTCCGCGTCTGGTCGAGTGGCGCGAGGAAACCGCCCGCGTCAAGCGCCGGATGTACCGGGACGAAGACTACTGGGGACGTCCCCTGGCAGCCTTCGGCGACCCCGACGCGCGTTTGCTGGTGGTGGGTCTGGCTCCCGCCGCCCACGGGGGAAACCGGACGGGCCGGATGTTCACGGGCGACCGCAGCGGCGACTGGCTCTTCGGCGCGCTGCACCGTGCCGGCTTCGCCAACCAGCCTGAGTCAGTCCGAATCGGCGACGGCCTGGAACTCACCGGCGCGCTGATCACCGCCGCTGCCCGTTGCGCGCCGCCCCAGAACAAGCTGCAACCCGATGAGCTGACGGCATGTCGTCCGTACATCACCCGCGAGATCGAGTTGCTTCCGGATCTGCGGGCCGTGGTCGCGTTGGGCCGCATCGCCTTCGATGCCTTTCTGCGGGCGTGGACTGCCGCGGGACGAACGACGCCCAATCGCAAGCCGCCCTTCGGTCACAACGTCGCAACCGACCTGCCCGACGGCGGCCCGCTGCTCATCGCGTGCTACCACCCCAGCCAGCAGAACACCCAGACCGGCCGGCTGACGGTGGAGATGCTGGACGCCGTTTTCAACCGCGCCCGCGCCGCCTGCGACTGGTGATGCTACAAAAAGCCCGTTTCCATCCGAACCGACCGCGACGGCGTCGATTCGGGTTTCGACCAGAATCGCGGCCATGCTGGAGAGAGCAGGCCGACCGCATCACGCGCATGGCCCCCGGGCGTCGGGCAGCGCCCGAGATGCCGCCGATTCCGGGACCGGCCCCGCAGTGTCGCTGCGTTCAACCCGTGCAGATGTATCCGCCCGGGGCTTTTGTTATCCAGCGCAGATAGCGACCGTGTTCGGTGGTATAGCGGATCCGCAAGCCTCGCCGTTTGACGACAGCGCCCGTCAGTCGGCCTGGGAGAATCGTGTAGTCTGATCGAATCGTGTAGAAGGAAAGTATATGTTTGGGATGTTATTTCGTTTGGTGGTTTTTGTAATTCTTTTGATAGTGGTGGTGGCGGGTATGGCGATGGTTTGTTCTTTCATCGGCGGTCGGGGTTCGTCGGACCCGGGCGCGCCTCCCCAACCGGTGTCGGCTCGGGATCTCTATGCCAACCTGGCCAACCTTGGGACGACGCAGCCGGCCATGCTGCAAAGGCTGGTCAAGGAGAAGCCCGAGGTGGTCGTATTTGGACAGGTCACACACACCGAAATCGGAAAAGTCCAGTTCCACCTCACCGAGCCATCCGCATTGGGCCACGACACCTACGTCAACTGCGACATGAGCGACGACACCGCCGCCGATAGCGTGATCGTCGGCCAGCCAATCACGCTGCACGGCCGCCTCAAGGATGCCTTCAACGTGGGCGGCCCCTTCGGCACCATAATGTTCCTGGAGAACGAGAACATCATCGAGTTGAAGGACTGCGTGATCGTGGGGGGCTAGTTGGGGCTGTGAAAACGTTTCTTGGCCACGTCAATTGGCAGCGATCGGCACTGTCCTGATTGAGTGCGACGCTCAATCAATGTCTGCTCTTGCCCATCGTCTGCTCTTGCCCATCGAAATCGCTGCGTTATTTTTGGATCAGGAACAGAAACTCCTTGTTGGAATTATTGGCGTCATTCAGCCATTCGGATGTCCATTTCATATTGGCCATCACATGTTTCTGATGATTAACAGACACGGTTTTAACCAAACGACCGTTTTTGCTGATGGCATCGTGCAATTCCGCGGCAGTCGCGCGACCCCCCGAACTGTAAGAAAGAATAATCCACGGCGTTTGCACCAAACTCAGCAGCCTGTCGATGGCTTCGACTGCAACGTAACGCCCAGTGCAGTCCTTTCGAAAATCCTCAAAAACGGAAGTGGACACCATATCTGAGGCATCCTTGCGACGCTTGGCCTTGCCCACGACTTCAGGTCAGTCATACTTAGATAATCTGTCATTGCGAGTCCGCCACAGGCGGACGTGGCAATCTCGTTGAGGCG
>CAZCZB010000067.1:3998-17206 GCA_964502995.1 uncultured Dehalococcoidia bacterium | reverse complement strand
CGCCACCGGCGGACTCGCAATGACAGTTCTGACGAAAGTGGGTACGCATGAGGTGCACGCGCGGGAAGGGCCTTTCGATTATTGCCACACTGACCGGCATTCCGCTCATGGTGCGGAACGTCCGCCTTTGGCGGGAGCCTGCCGTAGGCCCGCCCGTGGAGGGTCGAACCATGAACTCCATCCTTCGACAAGCTCCCGCCACAGGCGGACGTGCCGCAGGATGAGCGGGTAGGCGGAGCGATGATCGAAATTCCTTGATGCGCGGGCGGTGACTCGATTTGAAACGGCGTATCTCGCGATGTGACGATGTCAGCCTTGCGTCCGGACTGCCAAGAGCAATTATGCAAGAGTATCTATGGTGGTGGCCCAGGGCCCGTGGACAAGCGGCCCTTGTCACGCCGGAACGGATTTGGTGTCGTGTTTGAGCGGGAGTATGGCGCTGGCGGATGGCCCGCTCACCGACGATGTCGGCGGTCCCTGGAATAAACCCCAACCGTTGCGGGAAGGGTTCTTGGATGATTCTCCGGTTTCTGAGCAGGGCCTGTTCCGGACTTTACACAAAATTCGGGCAAGGTATAAACGCAGGGCAAGCTCACCGCCCCGACTTGCCACGGAAGGCGTCGTCATGCTTACCCTGCCCGATGCCATTGGTTGCCGTACCCATGCCCTTGGCGACGCTGTTCAGCAAACCAGCCTGGCGCAAGGTCTTGTTGCTGCTGGCGGGCGCCGTCCTGTCGGCTCGGTTTATTTGATCACCGACAGGTTTTGCAGGACTGCCTCGGCGTCCGCGCAGATTTCCCGGATCACCTGCTGCGCGGGGCGAATGGATTTGACGCGACCGACGCCCTGACCCATGTACACGGAGGACATTTCGGGGTCGTGGCGGGCCCGGGCCGCGGCGACGTCGGTTCTCAACTCCTCGCGGTTGGCCATAACCTCGGCGTCTCGCCCATCCCATTCGCGCACCAGGCGGTTGCGATACACGCGGCCGGCGATGCCGTCGGGCCAGGGGTCGTCGCCGAGCAGGTCGTACAGGCGGGTGAAGGTCGTATCCTGTCCGTCGGTCGCGACGATCTGCTCCTTGAAGGCATCGGGCACTTCCACGGCCTCGGGGGTCGCGAGCAATGCGGTGCCAAGCGACGCGCCCTCGGCGCCGGCCGCCAACACACCCGCCAGCGCGCGGCCTGACGTGATGCCGCCGGCCGCCAGCACTGGGATATGGGGGTAGCGTTCCACGAGATCCACGAGCAGCGGCAGCAGGTTCATCTCGCCGGTGTGTCCGCCGGCCTCGTTGCCCTGGGCCAGCAGGATGTCGGCCCCGGCGTCCACGGCCAGGCGCGCCAGTTCCGGCGTCTGAACCTGGCAGACGGTGGTAGCGCCGGCGTCCCGGGCGCGTCCGATCCACGGGCGCGGGTCGGCGAAGGAAAAGATGATCACCGGCACGCGTTCGGCCAGCGCGATTTCGATGTTGTTGGGGTTGGCGTCGATCAACTGGGTGATGAAGCCCACGCCGAAGGGCCGGTCAGTTTGTGATCGAATCGCAGCGATTTGCTGGCGGAACCAGTCATCTCCGAACCCGTTGCTGCCGCCGAAGGCGCCGAGGCCGCCGGCGTTGCAGACGGCGGCGGCGAGTTGTCCGCCGCTGTGATTGCTCATGGGCGCGGACATGATCGGGTGGTCCAGGCCGAGCCTGTCGGTGAATCGGGTTTGCAGCATATCGGTCCTGTTGCGGGCGGATTGCACGGGTTGTGTCGCGTCGTAGTTCGGGGAATGGAGTGTGATACCGGCGGCGGTTATGGCTCCGCTGCCCATTTCGCAAGAGCCTTGTTCGGGTCGGAGATCTCCGCCAGGGATGTGTAGAAATAGTCCTGCCAGCCGATTTCCGGCATACCGGTGAACAGCATCAGGTTGAGGGGATATTCCTCGCTGTCGGTGGCGCGGCGGAAATCGTCGCGGAACAGGAAGGTGGGTTTGCCCAGCGCGATGGCCATGCCCAGTTCCACCATCACGCCGTCGTCGGGCGGAACGCCGTTCACCACCGCGAATATCGCATCGGCGTTGGCGACGTCCGCGTAATCCTGCTGGCCGACGCGATAGGCCCAGCCGGCCAGTTGAAAGTCCACCTGATTGTTGCGGGCGAAGGGTTCCCAAACCTCCAGCCCGATGTTTTCCAAAGCTTCGATGATGGGCGGCAGGAGCGTCGCTTTCTGCTGGGCCGAAAATCCGTATGGGTTGGCGAGGTAGATTGCTTTTGGCATTTGTCCGGTGGGGCGTTTTGGGACGGCGGAGGAGTCGGAGCGTCTCCCGTGCGCGCAAGTTAGGGTATAATTGATGCACTGAGCGGGCGTAGCTTAGTGGTAAAGCCCCAGCCTTCCAAGCTGGCTACGTGGGTTCGATTCCCATCGCCCGCTCCATTATTGCATCCGGTTGTTCCGCGCAGTCAAGCGAACCGCTACCGACTTGTTTGGCAGGAACGACGTTCTGCGCTGAGTTGGAGTCGCGCGCTCCGGCAAATTGCCACCCTGGTGCCTCGTGTTGCCAATTCAGGCAACGATTGGACCGCGATCGTGTCAGCAGCGGTTGAATCATGCTGATGTTTTGGGCGCAGGCCTTTCCGTCGCTGCTGCAATCTCCCGCGCCCGGCAACACGCGAGTCCGGGGGCCGTCGTGGTTGTAGTCAGTTGGACCCACCACCACCTCGGACGCATCACGGGCGACTGCTGACCGACTTGGGGACGTTCTGTCAATGCTGCGGGGCAGATTGCCAGTTTGACCCGCGTTTGATGGAGGTTGACCACATCAACCCACGCTCACAGGGCGGAACGGACGCCCACGACAACCTGACGTTGCCATGCCCGCCGCGCAACAGGGAAAAGCGCGGCCGCTGCACGCTCATCGGCTTGCATCAATCCAACCGTGGCAACGGCTACATCAAGAAAGAAGGAAACCTGCGGATGGCCAGGGCGCAAGGCCGGCCACGAATACGGTGGAGACGGTAAGCATGAGTAGTCAAAGACCGAGACGCGGCAAATTGCCGCCCATCCCCACCTGCCCGTTGTGCGGCGGCGAGACGAGATCCCGATGCGACCTTTACCCTCACCCCCGTATGCCGGAGATGAGATTGGAATGCGTGGATTGCGGCTATGACACCCCACAAGACCAATCGCTCGACTTGGGGTCAATCGACGAAACCGTGCGCCGCGCGCTGCGTATCAGCGAGTAAAGACGGCACCGTGATCCGTCACCGGTCGGAGTGGTTCCGTTTGGAATCGACCACGCCTCACGAACGACCTGCCGTAATCCCCGGAGCCTGAACTCGCAGGAGGGTCTGGCGGCGGCGGAGGGCCGGGCGGTTCTGCCGTTGGGCGGGATCAACAGGCTCGTAAGGGCCAACAGGACCAACGCGGCCGGCAGCAACCGCGCCGCAGAAAACCCGCTCTTTGTCATACCGCCGGTTCGTACCCTCGGCATATCATCAGCGCGAAAAACGGGATTCCGAGAAACTGCACTGCGAACCTGCACGGCGCTACCTGGCCACCAGATCGCGCTGCCAATTGGGGGTCGATATTCGGACTCCATCCTGACCCGCCAGGGCATTTGCCAGATCAGGGGAAGGGAAACCGGGCCCGGTCTCCACGATGCAACCGTTGGTCAGATAGCCCAGACCATGATTGAGCAGGCGAGTTCTCCGTATGGAGATTGTCGACCGCAATTTATGGCGGTGAGTTTGCCGCTATCCGGCGTCGAATTGTCGATCGGGCCGTGACTGGTGGGGCGGCCCGACCGACAGGCTCGGCGATTGAGGAACGTCCGGTTGGATCAGCGTCACCGTTGGTCCGCGACGCTGAGTCCGGCGACCTTCAGCACGGGATATTGGCCCGAGTTGCCGAAGTCCCACCAGTCCGAATTCCAGTCGGCGTAGATGCCGGTGGCGCCGGTGGGCGACTGCAACTCGGCCGTGGTCTTGCCCTCGCCGCCGACACTCCATGCCCTCGTTGACGTGAGCGTATTCCAATAACTGCTTGTCACAAGGTCCCTTTCGCCGCGTGCGACCAATCCCCCACGATAATCTCCGCCCGGCTCAAGCTTTCCGATTGAGTAGGTGGCGCTAATAGTTCCGTAGTTCCGCGCCACCAAACCGCCTCGACTGTATCCGCGTTCCACGCTGCCGGTGGCATACGCAGCGACTATGGATCCTGCATCCGAGTTGTAACCAACCAGGCCTCCGGAATAATTTCCGCTCACGTTCCCCGTCGCGTAACTTGCCGTAACAATCCCTCGGTTGCGTCCCAGCAGACCGCCGGCAGATTCGCCGCGGGAGTACACATTCCCAGTGGCATAACTCGCGGTGATGCTCCCATCGTAGTTATAACCTGCCAATCCGCCGGTACCACGGCCACTATCGGTGCGCGAATATCTTCCAGTTGCAGACACATCGCCGGAAGCGTGGCCGCGGGTGATCTTGCCCCCCGAATTATGGCCCACGAGGCCACCCGCAACGTAGCGTCCCGTCACCTCGGCAGAGGAATTGCTGTCGGTCACGGATCCCGTGTTCTGCCCGATGAGCGCACCGACATTGATACTCCCGCTGACGTTGCCGGTCACATTGCTGCCGGCAATTATGCCGGCGTTGTACCCCGCCAACGCGCCGACCGCGCTGCCACCGGAGACGCTGACCGAGTGTAGCCTGGCTCGCATGACGACGCCATCCGCGCCGATGTTGCCGAACAATCCGACGTTGTCCTCGTCCGAGCGGTTGATGTACAGGTTGGAGATGGTGTGCAAGTTGCCCTGGAAGGTTCCGATGAACGCGTTGGAACTGTTGCCGATGGGCAGCCACCCTTTGGCGGACACCAGCGATCCGAAGTCGATGTCGGCGACCAGTTCGTAACCACGGCATCCGGACGACGGGCAGCCCATGCCGGACCGGGCGTTGGCGAAGGCTTGAGCGTACGCCGAATCATCGGCTCGGCCGTCAGCATCCAGGTCGTAACGGATGGCGCCCAACTGGGCCGCATTGGCGATTTCGATCAACCCGTCGTTGTCGTTGTCGTAGTCCCCGGAGCCTGAACTCGTGGGAGGGTCGGGCGGCGGCGGGCCGGGCGGTTCCGCCGTTGGACAGGCTGTGGAGTCCTCAGGGAGAGTGTACTGGCGCCAGTCGGACCATACCGGTTCGCCGTAGCGGGTGGCGTTGCTGGCGACGATGAAGGCGTAGCGCACCCCGGGCCGCAGGTACCGGACCGTGCGCGAGGTCTGGTTGCGGTTGGCGACGTCCACGAAGGTGAACGCTTCCAGCCAGGGCCGGCCGGCCGCGCGCTCCGCCTCGTAGTCCAGGTAGGCGACCCAGCCGATGCGGAAAAAACGCGGCTGGGACAGGCGGTTCCAGCTGACCACCACCTCGCCCGGATTGGAACCGTCGCGCACCGTGACGTTGCTGGGAGCCGGCAGCGAACCCTGCGCGGACGCGGTGGAGACGCCGGCGATCAACGCGGCAAGAATCGCGGTGATCGCTACTATGAACAGTTTGGTCAGTTGCATGGTCGTTGCGCTCCTGTCTGCGGTGTGGATGGTCGATGGTAGCGGCTGCCTAGCAGAACGGCAGGCCCAATGTGGCGAAGTCGTTGCGTTCCACGTTCCGCAAGGCGGCAGGCACGCAGCCCGTCAACCGGTTGCCAGCAAGGTGGATCCGCTCCAGTTTGGTCAAATTACCCAGCGACGTCGGAATCTCGCCGGTGAGCCGGTTGTCTCTGAGCAGCAAATGTTCCAGGTCGGTCAGCATCCCCAGCTCGGTCGGTATCGCGCCGGTCAACTGGTTGCTCCTGAGAGATAAATGCTGCAAATTTATCAGGTTGCCCAGTTGGGGTGGAATTCCGCCGGCAAGCTGGTTTTCCCTGAGCGACAAAGCCGTGAGGTTGGTCAGGCCACCCAACTCGGGCGGTATCGTGCCCGTCAACCGATTGCCTCCGAGGGTCAGTCGCTCGAGGTTGACAAGGTTTGTCAGCCAAGTCGGCACGGGCCCCGTCAATTCGTTGCCATGCAGGGTTAGCCGCTCGAGATTCGATAGATTGTCCAACTCAGTTGGTATCCCGCCGGTCAACCGGTTCTCATTGAGGATCAACCACTCCAGTTTGGACAGGCGGCCCAACTGCGGCGGAATCGTTCCGGTCAGTTGGTTTTGGCTCAGGGACAGCGTTTCCAAGTTGGATAGATCGCCCAACCACGCCGGTATCGGCCCGGTCAGTTGGTTGCCCCAGGCGGAGAGGTAATTCAGATTCGAGAGGTTTGCCAACTGCGCCGGAATGGTACCCGTCAACCGGTTATCGCTGAGTATGAGCCAATTAAGCTCGCGCAAGTTCCCCAATTGGGGCGGTATCGTACCGGTCAGCTCGTTACGATTCAAAGACAATTGGGTCAGATTGGTAAGTTCGCCCAGCCAGGTTGGAATCGGCCCCGTAAGTTGGTTTCCCCACAGCCTCAACTCCATGAGATTGGTGAGGTTTCTCAATTCAGGGGGAACAGTGCCGGTGAAGTTATTGTCGCCGAGCACCAACGCCCGCAGGGTGGTGCGTTCGCCCAACCAGGTTGGAATCGTGCCGGTGAGTTGGTTGTCAGACAATCTGAGCTCCGTCAAGTTGGACAGGTTGCGCAATTCGATGGGGATTGGCCCAGCCAGCTCGTTTTCCCAAAGGATCAGGTGCGTCAGGTTGGTCAGGTTTCCCAATTGCGAAGGCAGTCGTCCGGTCAGACCGTTTTCGTGGAGGTCTATCTCTGTAATCCGCCCGCTCTCGTCCGTGGTGACGCCGTACCATTGGCCCATGGGCGCGCTGCCGAGCCAACCGGTTCGATCCGTCCAGCCCGCGCCGCCGGTGGCGTTGTAGAGGGCCACGAGGGCGGCGCGGTCGCCGGCGACGCTGCCGGAGGGCGCGGGCTGCGTCACCGCCGGGCAGTCGGGCGAGGTTCCGCTCAACGTCAGGCGCGCCCACTGCCGGGGGTAGTTGGGCTCTCCGTAGCGCGAGTTGTTGGTGGCGACGATGAAGGCGTACAGGGTTCCCGGCGTGAGACGCTTCACCGTGTGCGAGGTCTGGCCGCGGTTCTGCACGTCCACGAAGGCGAAGGCTTCCAGCCAGTCGCGGCCGGCGGCTTGCGCCTCCTGGTAGTCGTCGAAAGCCACCCAGCCGACGCGGTAGAAATTGGCGTTGGGCACGGCGTTCCAGGTGATGACCACCTCGCCGGTCGCCGCGCCATCGTAGGCGTTCAGGTTGGTTGGGGCGGGAATGCCGCCCTGCGCCGATGCTGGCCTGGTTCCGCTGAGAAACGTCAGCAAGGCCAGCAAAACCATTGTCGCCAACGTGGCATTGCAGAAGCGCATCATGATTCCTCCCTACGCAGTGGTTCAGACGGTTATGGGGACGATCAGCAGAAGGGAAGGCCGAGTTGGCGGAAGTCGTTGTCCTGCACGTCGCTCAGGCTGGCTGGGACGCAACCGACAAGGTTGTTGCCAGAGAGCCGTAGTGTGCTCAGGTTGGACAGATTGCCCAACTGTGAGGGGATGCGCCCCGACAACCGGTTGTCCTGCAACCGGAGGTGCTCCAGCATGGAAAGGCTGCCCAGGGATGCCGGTATGCTTCCGGTCAGGTTGTTACCGGCGAGGTTCAGGTATTCCATGTTGTCCAGGTTGCCCAGGAACGACGGTATGGTCCCAGATAATCCGGCGTTGCCGAGACCGAGACCGTTCAAGTTAGAGAAGGTGGACAAATACTCGGGGATCTCCCCGCCCAGGCTGTTGCCTGTCAGGTCCAGATCTTGCAATTGCGTGAGGTTGCGGAACGATGTGGGGATCGGACCGGTCAACCGGTTGTCCCAAAGTTCGAGCCTTGTCAAGTTGCGTAAATTACCCAACGACGCGGGTATCGGGCCCGAAAGCGAATTGCCCCACATGTCGATGATGCGCAGATTGGACAGGTCGCCGAGCCAGGCTGGTAGGGGCCCGCTCAACTGATTATTCGCCCCTCTGAACCATTCAAGGCTGTCCAGGTGTGCCAACGTGTTTGGGATGCTGCCGGTGAGATTGTTGTAGTACAAGCCAAGATACTCGAGCTTGGCCAGGTTCCCGAGATGGGGCGGGATACTGCCGGTCAACTGGTTGTTGCCAAACTCCAACCGTTCCAGTTCCGTCAGGTGTCCCAACTCGGCCGGTATGCTGCCGGTGAACTGGTTGTGGTTGAGTTCCAGTTCTTTCAGGTTGACCAGATAGCCCAGTTCCCGGGGCAAGGGGCCGCTCATTTCATTGAAACCGGCTTCCAGCACTTCCAGGCGAACGAGGTTGCCCACTTCCGGAGGCAGTTGTCCGCTCAATCCTCGCCTCCAGAGATCCAATCTAACCACGCGGCCGTCGGCGTCGGTGTCAACGCCGTACCATTGATTCAGCGGCGCATCCGAGAGCCATCCGAACGAATCGGACCAGTTCGCTCCGCCCGTGGCGTTGTAGATGGCCATCAACGCTGCCCGGTCGGTGGCGACGCTGGTCGCGCCGATTGAGGGGAGCGCCGGTGGTTCGGGCGGGCGTTCCGGCATCGATGTGGGCTGCGTGGGGGTTCCAATGGGGCAGGCCGGCAGGGTTGCGCTTGGGGTCAGACGCGCCCACTGTTGGGGGTAGTTGGGCTCGCCGTATCGCGAGTTGTTGGTGGCGACGATGAAGGCGTACAGCGTTCCCGGCGTGAGACGCTTCACAGTGTGCGAGGTCTGGCCGTGGTTCTGCACGTCCACGAAGGCGAAGGCTTCCAGCCAGTCGCGGCCGGCGGCCTGCGCCTCCTGGTAGTCGTCGAAGGCCACCCAGCCGACGCGGTAGAACCGGGCGCTGGGCACGGCGTTCCAGGTGATGACCACCTCGCCGGCGGCCGCGCCATCGTAGGCGTTCAGGTTGGTTGGGGCGGGAATGCCGCCCTGCGCGGAAACGACGGGCGTTCCCGAACTCGACACCATCGGAACGGCCATCAGCAGAATCAAAAACAAGGGAACCGCAAATCTGGCAATCGACATATTTCCTACCTCTCCAAACAATAGAATTTCCAAACGTGGACCGGTCGCGGGCTCGGTTGGCCCGGGCCAGTCGGTGTCCTGCCGGGACGCAGGACCGGGCAGCTAGCGCGCGGTGGGGAAAACTGCCGTCCGCCCTCCGCCGGGCAGATTCAGCGCCACGGGAGGCGCGGAGGTCACCTTGGCTTCCAGCGCCGTCGCCTGTGGCGCATCGCCATCGCGGAAGACGTAGCAGCCGAGGGTGAATGGCTTGTATTCCCACGCGATGTTCCGCCCTGCCGTTACCGGCACTTCCATCACGCCGTGGGGCTGCTCTCTCTGGACGATGTACTCCCGGTTGTACCGGTCGAAGAAGACCGATCTGGGTCGTTCCAGCCGGCTGCCAAACAACAAGTCGTTCGACCCGAAGGAGTTGACCGCCTTGAGAATCCACGGCTTTGGGTCCTCAAGGATGCTCTGGTGGAAGCCTGGTTCGCTTTCCAGGGCCCCGGCGGCCCACACGTGGGTCTCCGGTATGTTGTCGTGGCGGACGCGCTGCTCGGCCGCGGTCATTTCCAGCCCCAGGTCGCTCAGCCTTTTCTCGAAGGTGGGGTGTTTGATGATGGCGAAAAGCAGCTTGTTGCCGACCATGCGGGACAGCATGGTCGGGGCCATGCACACGGCATTGTCGGAATAGGCCTGTTCCAGAGAGCCGATGCCGGCGCTGCGGGCCGTGGTCGATGGGAAGTTTCTCTCCCGCATGATGTCGTCGAACAGCAGCCGTTTGTACACCAGGTCGATTTGAGCGCCGTCCCTGATTCTCACCAGCCTGCCGTCGCGGTAGGTTATTTCGTCCGGCTCCAGGATGACGGCTTCGATGCCGGCTTCCTCGAATCGCCGCTGGTATTCGATGAACTCGCTGGACGTGGGGCGGTTACGGACGTCAACGTCGAGGATGGCCACGGAGCGCAGGGGCCGCGGGTCGGCGCCGGTGGCGTTCAGGTAGCCGTTCCAGTGCTGCTCCAGGGCATGGATCAACGATGCGCACGCCCGGACGGGCCACTCCCGGGGCAAATAGTTCATGCCCATGGCATGGCACTGTTCCAGTTGCGGGGGTATCAGGACGTCCAGATTGAAGGTTCCGGCCGGCGAATCGGTGTTCAGCTCAAGGACGTGCAGGTGGCCCCGGTCGGTGAGGGTCAGGTCCACGCGGCAGATTTCGGGCAGGTTCGGGTTTTTGAGGTCCCGGCCGCTGAAATTGTTGGCGAGACTGGCCCGGGCCAACCTCGTGTCGTGGTCGTCGTATCCGGCGGCCCGCTGAATGTCCCGGTCGTCCAGAAGCACGGCCAGGGCTTTTGAGCAAAGGCTGACCGCGGTTTCCGATACCAGGTTCACCTGCTCCCAGGTGTGGCGGGACATCACCAGGGCGCGCAGCACGTATGGGATGAGGTCCACCTGGTCGTCGGCGACCATGCGGGTGCAGTCGGCCTCCTGGAGGGTTTTGCGGAGACCCTGCTCCCACGTGATGATGCTGTCGTGGCCCAGCGTCTTCCATGCGGTCGCGCTGAATTGGTCGGCGTAAAACACGTTCCTGATTGCGGTGGGATCCGGAAGCGTGACGCCCGGCCGGTGAATCCTGCGGAGGGCGTTGGTCACCATCTCGTGATAACCCGCGCGCACTGCCGTCCGGCAACCGGCCGGCACCGGCGGATGATCCTGTCTCGGGCTGCGAAAGGTTACAACCCGGCGGCCGCGGAGCGTCGCCGCTCCGTTGGCGAGGCGGATGTCGGTTGTAACGTCCACCTCAGCGTAGGAGCGTTCCCGCCAGCGCAGACGCTGCAGGTCGGCGTCGGTGACGTTGATCAGCGCCCCGGGCACGGAGCCCGGCTCACCGGGGGTGTGGTCAACCGTCAGCCATTCCAGGTAGAGGTTGTTCACGGAAACGCCCTCGTCATCGACTGATGGCCGCCAGGTCGGGAGGCCCCAGCGGATGGTGTGGTTGTCCAGGAAGGCCGGGATGCACTCCAGATGCCGCTGGGGGTCGGCCAGGGAACGTCGCAGGCTGTTGGAATCCAGCAGGCTGCCATACACGAAAAGCACGTTCCAGATCACGTCGGTGAAATCTTCCGCGATGGTCATGGACTCCTCGACCCAGGCCCGGTAATCAGCAAAAAGGCGGCGCAACATCGTGCGCCGCCTGGGCCCCGTAACCGCGTCTCCGAATACGTCGTCGCCAATCTGGGTGATGTACGTCCTGACCGTATTGGGAGTAACGTACAGGTCCTGGGCCATCTGAAAATCATCGTAATCGTCGGCTATCAGTTTGACGATACGCTGCCAGCGTTCCGACCATCCTTCGTACTTTTCTCCGAACCCATAGTCGGTCATAATCCCCCCAACGATTAGCAAGCTTAATCCGCATAAATAACGTCGACTCCTTCGTCCCTCGCGCTCGCGACGGCCACCGGGCTCCAGGGGTCAGGGTGTTTGAGTTCCCTTCCATTCCTCCTTTCCCGTTGATGGGGATCAATGAGATTACCCGTTTGCGGGAAAATCAACAGGATTAAACCGCATGATCACCGGCATACCCAACTGCGATACTCGCCTATTTTGACAAAACATGGCCTGTCCCGGCGACGGTGTCGATACAAGAAAATCCAGAGTTTGCGAACGTAGAGAACCGGATGGGCCGCCACTCAAGAAAACATAACATGACGGTCAGCCTCCGACTAAAAACTTTTTGAGATTGCTGGCCTGAGGGTCGCCTGATGCAGCGTCGGGAGACCTTGTGGCAAGTGGGACAACCATTGTTGGCGGCATGTTCCTCTGATCGTCAGGTGAGATGATTGTTGGGCGCAGCGCTACGCCAGGCGCTCATAACCCCCGGAGATGGATGGTATGATTCGCCCAGCGCGTCCTGACCCCCACTCATATCACCAGACAGGCCCGGGCAATTGGCCCGGGCCTGCTCAATTCAACGGACACGGCGGGTGTCGCCGGATCCCATCGGCCGCCCGGTTTGTTTTGAGCGGCACCGATTCGGCGCCGGCGATCTGACCATCTATGCGGCCACCGACCGGATTTCCCGTTCGCCTATGGGTTGCACCGGGCGGTTGTTGGGGCCGCCGGTGATGCCCTGCAGAGCGTCCACCTGCGCCTGGGAAACGGTTCCGACCGATTGAATTACGATCCAGCGGACACCCTCCGAGCAGGGTGGCGTGGTCAGCGATCCAGCGTATCCGTAGTAATCCCGCGCGGTCGGCGCGTACTCGTTGGCGGCGACTCCGTCGGTCAGTGCGGCCTCTACTCCGACGCCGGGCGCGGCGTCCAGCAGGCGCTGCACTAGCGGGCTGGCCTCACCCAGGCGATACAGCAGGCCCACCACCGCGAGGTTGCCGTTGGCGTCCTGGTGTACCAGATGCAGTTCGGCGGCGAACCTCTCGCCGTTCACTTCATGCTCGCCCGGCGAGTGATAATGCACGCCCAGCAGTTGGTATTGGTCGCCGCCGGCGTTGAGGTGGTTACCCGGTTCAAAATCCAGGTACACCGTGTGCCCGTTGTTGCGGGCTGCGACCGCTCTTCCCGAATACGCGAAATCGATGGCTGCGCCGTCGGCGGCGTGGTAGCCGGTGATGTTGACGGGCGACTGCTCAACGCCCTGCGAGCAAGGGCTGAAATCTTCGGAGAGGCACCCCCAATCCTCCGGGCCGCCGGTTCCTGAATAACCCCAATGTACTGCTTCGGTGGTCATGTCCTGAGCCTCACTCCCGGGATGCCGTGGCCAATGCCCGGACGGCTGCGTCGCGCAGGGCGTCTGAGTCCACGGTGGCCCGCAGTTCGCCGTCGTCGCCCTGGTGGAAACTCTCCTCCACGCGAAACTCCTCGATCAGCGTGGCGATGGCATCCTGCCTCTGGTCGTCGGGAGCGCCGGACAGATCGGACAGCGCGCCCGATTCCATGTGCCGCGTGATCTCGGCGGTCAGCAGTTCTTCCTCAACAATCTTGCGCTGGATCATGCCGATATTCTGGAGGTTGCGACCGAGATAGCATCCGCCGAACTGCATGATCTCGCACTCGCGGCCCTCCAACCCTTCGATCTCGGCGAACCAGTGGTAGCGCGGCTCCAGTTCATGCTCGCTGAGGTAGTCGCGCACCTGCTGGTCCTCCGCCGCCGGATCCGACGGGTCGAACAC
>CAZCZB010000067.1:1023-3910 GCA_964502995.1 uncultured Dehalococcoidia bacterium | reverse complement strand
TGACGGTGTGCATCATCAATCCGGCCGGTTCAACGGTGATGTACATGGATGCCTCCTGTGGCGAGACGGCGGATCGGCATTTATTGCGTAGGGGCGAATAATTATTCGCCCCTACGCAATGGTTAACCCTCTACGGCGCGGATGATGCGGTCGACGTTCTCCGCTCCGGGCGCAACGTCCTTGCTGTCCACCAGCCGCATCGCTTCCACGATGGCGTCGTGATACGGGGTGGCGACGCCGGTTTCGCGGCCCTTCTCGCAGATCAGGCCGTTCATGAAATCCACCTCGGACTTGCGGCCCTTGTGGACGTCCTGCGCCATGGACGCCAACCAGTTGACGCGCCCGCCGGCTTCCGACAGCTTGCCGTCCAGGTCCTCGAACACGTCGCCGCGGTCGGCCTCCGCCCAAGTTTCGGCCGGCGTGCCGTTGATGGACACGACCCGGAGTCCCTGGGCCAGTCCCACCTGGGCGCCTTCCTTGGCCAGGTTGATGCGGATGCGGCGGATGCGGGCATCGCCGGCCATTTCCTGGCTGCCCAGCTGGCTCATGGCCGAGATGGCGTTGCCCATGCCGTTCTGGCACAGCTTGGCCCACCGCTCGCCGGGCAGGTTGTCGGTGGCGTAGGCGGCGTCGATGTGGTCGAGCTTCGCGGCCAGCGCTTCGGAGCGGGCCGTGATCGCCCCGGTGTACTCGCCGACCCGAAAGACGGTGTGACCGTGATCGCGTCCGGGCGCGCCGCCCCGGTTGACGTGGGCCGGTTCCCACAGCGCAACCTCTATGTGCGACGCGATGCAGCCCAGTTGACGCTCGGGTCCGACGATGTCGGCGATGGTGGGGTCGTTCCAGCAGTTCTGGATGGAGACGAACGCGCCGTCGTCTTTGACGTACCGCTTGATGAAATGGGTGGCCCACTCGGTGTCGTAGGACTTGACGGTGATGAAGGCGTAGTCGAACGGCTCGGTGATGTTCTGGGCGTCGGTCAGGTGCATGGCGTTGACGGGCACGGTGAAATCGCCCTGACTGCCGCTGGCGCGCAGACCCTCGGCCCGCATCTTTTCGACGTGCTCGGGCCACATGTCGATGAAGGTGATGTCGTCCTCGCCGGCCTGGACGAGGAATGCGCCCACGTAGCTGCCAACTGCGCCGGGGCCCATGATTGCGATACGGTCTCCCATGTTGTCATCTCCGGTATGGTTTGCGGTGTTGTGAATATCAGTAATTGGCGCTCGGTTGGGGCGGGAACCAATCTTGCAGCAGGTCGATGGCCTCGCTGACCGTGCCTGCGGATTGGATGACCACTGCGTCGGTCAAATTGTTTTCGTAGAAATGAGTATGCAGGCTGCTTACCAAACCGGTCGCGTTGTTCAGCGCGATTGCCGTATCCGGGTTTAGTTGCCCGACCAGGGAGGCCAGTTCGCCGGCAACCCGGTAGATTCCAACGTGGGTCGACAGTTTTATCTGATGGTCGGCGCCGATGGCTTTGATGGCCTGCGTGAAAGCGCCCCAGGATTTTTCAGCGACTTGCAGATAATCGCTTTCGTCCAGGCTGCGCTGAACATGCTGCCGGTAATGGGCCAAATTGGCGCGGTATGTTGTCGCATGAGTCTCCGCGTCTTCCTCGGACAGCGAAGCATCCCAGCGGGGGGAGTAAGCGGCGCGTATGGCGGCAACCACCTGCTCGTCGGTAAACGCGGGTTGTGACGTGTTCACGGCATGGTCTCCGGGCGACACCATAAAGTTTCGCCCCTGCATTTTTACAGGGGCGAAGCGGATTTGTCTATTCTGTTCCTGTCAGAGCAACCCGTTATTCCGGAGGGCTGACCGCCGGCCGCGATCGCTACATTGCCACCACGCGCGCGTCGTCCACCTGCGGGAGCGCCTTGATTGCGGTGAGCGCATCCACCGACACCGGGTCGTCGAGTCCCAGCACCATCATTGCCTGGCCGCGCGGGGCGATGCGTCCGACCTCCATGAAGCTGATGTTGACGTTGTGCTTGCCGGCGACGGTGCCCACCGCGCCAACTACGCCCGGCTGGTCCTGGTTGTCCACGAACATCAGGTACGGCACCGACGGAGCAACGTCCATCCAGTATTCGTTGACGCGCACCAGGTGGGGCTCATCGCGCAGCGACGTGCCGGCGATGGTGATGTCGTCGGCCGTGGTGTGCAGGGTCGCGGTAATGAGGCTGGCGTATTCGCGGCTGTCGGCAGAGGTCTGTTCGGTGATCTGCAAGCCGCGCTGCTGAGCCAGCACCGGCGCGTTGATCATGTTGACGGCTTCGCCGCTGACCTGTCCCAGCAGACCCACCAGCGCGGCCGCCTTGAGGATGGCGGTGTTGTGCGCCGCGATCTCGCCCTGGTAGCGCAGAGTGACTCCCACGAACTGGCCCTGGGCCATGCTGGTCAGCAGCCGGCCAACCATGGACGCCACCGGCACGTAGGGCGCGAGAATGGCGCGGACCTCCGGCGGAACGAAGGGAGCGTTGACAGTGTTGCGCGCCGGCTGTCCGTCCAGCACGGCCAGCACCTGCTCGGCGGCCTCGATGGCAACCTCGCGCTGAGCCTCCTGCGTCGATGCGCCCAGGTGCGGCGTCGCCACCACGCGGGGATGCTTTAACAGCGGCAGGTCCCCGGGCGGTTCGTTGGTGAACGCGTCCAGGGCGACGCCGGCCAGTTGCTCGTTTTCCAGGGCTTCCAGCAGCGCGTCCTCGTCGATGAGTTCGCCACGGGCCACGTTGATGAGCCGAGCGCCGGGCTTCATCTTCGCCAACTGCGGAGCCGAAATCAGCTTGTTGGTTCCGGCGGTCAGCGGCGTGTGCAGCGTGATGAAATCGGCCTGGGGCAGCAACTCGTCCATGGACATAACCGTAACGCCCATGCGGGATGC
>CAZCZB010000067.1:0-1013 GCA_964502995.1 uncultured Dehalococcoidia bacterium | reverse complement strand
CGGGGGCGACGAAGGGATCGTAGGCCACGAGCCGCATGCCGAAGCTGGCCGCGCGTCTCGCCACCTCGGAGCCCACCCGGCCCAGTCCGACGATGCCCAGCGTCTTGTTGCGCACCTCGATGCCCATGAACGCCGAGCGCTGCCACTGGCCGTCCTTCATGGACGCGTAGGCTTGCGGCACGTTGCGGGCCAGGGCCAGCATGAGGGCGACGGTATGCTCGGCGGCGGCCACGGTGTTGCCGATGGGAGCGTTGACGACGGCCACGCCGGCGCGGGTGGCGGCGTCGAGGTCGATGTTGTCCACGCCGATGCCGGCGCGGGCCACAACCTGCAGATTGCCGCCGGCCGCAATGACCGGCTCGGTGACCCTGGTTTCGCTGCGCACCACCAGCGCGTCGTATTCGGGTATGGTGGCGATCAGTTCCTCGGGTGAGAGGCCGCGCTTCAGGTCGACGCTCACGTGCTTCTTGAGCAGGTCGATGCCTTCGGCGGCCACGTTGTCGGTTATTAGAACTTTGGGCATAAAAAACAGCCTCCTGGGATCTGGGACCCAATCGGCCGGAAGCCGGTAGTACGATGAACGGAAGGCTACCGCTTGCGGCTCACGATTCGGGAATAAATGACAGTCTCTGCCTGCGATGGTAGCATGGCAATTATAGCACAAAAGCCCGTTTCCGTCGCCTGCGCCGAGTGTCCCGATGGCGTTCGCGCGATGATTCCTGCACTTGGGGAGGCTGTTTCATGATCAAAGACTTGTCGGTTCTCTCCGCCGGCCCCGTCCTGGAGGGCGACGGCATCGGCTTCGACGGCATCCCGGCCAACGACCGCTGGTATGACAACGACCGCCTGTCGATGGCGTTGGACATCGCCCGCGAGGCCGCCGTGTTCCTCGACGACCTGGGGTTCGACATCCTGTGGATGCCGAGCACCACTTCCAGCGGGAGGGCTACGAGTGCATCCCCAACCTGCTGATCATGAGCCAATACCTGGCCCAGCACACCAACCGCATCAAG
>CAZCZB010000066.1:0-17209 GCA_964502995.1 uncultured Dehalococcoidia bacterium | reverse complement strand
CTGATGCTCAAACGGCTTCAACCCACCTGAACCCATTTGTCACACACCCTCTAAGAGGTTTCAGGATGGCCACTCTCCGCAATGAATCGGCACCGAATTGGGAGTACGACTTGAACGTGATGGGAGACAGTCATTCCAAGCGCGTCCTGCGCGGGCTTGCAGTAGAACTGGCTCTCAAATCTCTCTATGAAGGCGATATCCAACGTAAGGCTCCGGCGTTGCACAACCTGATTAAGTTGTACAGCAGGTTGTCATCTGCGATGCGGCATCGTCTAAAGTGCCAATACGGGGCTACAACGTGGGAAAAGTTTTACGGTAGCGACATCCGACCCAGTAGCGAGGTCGTGACCGCCGATGTGCCTATCGAGGATTTGCTCACGGAGTTTGCGGATTATTTCACGCAAGCAAGATATTCATCGGAGCAGCGGTACCGTGAAAAACAAACCGGAACTAGTTCACCGAATGAGGATTCCCTTGACTTGATAGTAAAGGCGGCATGGGGAATTTGCGTGCAAGAGGGATGGCATACAGATCCTGCGTTCCAGTTCTGAGACCTGCAGGGTCCCCCGCACAATGGAGCAAAACCAGCATGCCTGCGGAAGTGAATCTCCAAACATTCAGGGATGCCCTTGATCGTCTGGACGAGGCTCTATCAGAACGCCCACTGCATCCGGATAGCAGTTTCTTGCGCGACTCCGTGATCCTGCGGTTCACGTTCACCTTCGAATCTGCCGAATCCACGTTGCGCCGCTACCTTGAGGAGGTGGCTGCGCTGCGAAACGCAAACCGCATGTCTCCGCGCCGCTGTTTGCGTGAAGCAGCGGATCTTGGCTTGATCGCCGAATGCTCCGACTGGATGCTGCACGTGGACAACCGCAACCGGACCGTCCACGCATACAGCGAGCCCATGGCTGATGCGATAGCCGCCAACGCTGCCGGCTTCGCTGCCGACGCCAGGGCGCTGCTTGACGCGATGGAAAAAGGCATCGCAGATGGCGGCTGAACCGACCAACCAAATCGACCTCGTGCCGGAGCACCGCGCGCAGGTGCTGGGCATCATCCGCAACCGTCTGCCCAGCGCACGGATCTGGGTGTACGGCTCCCGTGCCAAAGGCCGCGCCCGCCGCTATTCCGACCTCGACCTCATGCTCGACGACCACGGACAACCCGTCCCTGCGCGGATCACGGGAGATCTGGACGAAGACTTCGACGAGTCCAACCTCCCCATCATCGTGGACCTGCACGACCTGGCGCAGACCGACGACTCATTCCTCGAACGTGTCCGCAAGGACTTCCTGCTCCTCGACTGATGGTACGTCCCGGCCAATTCATGCCGTCATGTATAATGCCCTCGATCCTTTCCTTTGAGTATTCCCAACGCGAGGTGCATCATGGCCGATTACGCGCATCCCGAATCCCTTGTTTCCACCCAATGGGTCGCCGACCACGGATCAGACGCCAACGTCCGCCTGGTCGAGGTTGACGTCGATACCTCCGCCTACGAGCAGGGCCACATCGCCGGCGCCGTAACCTGGAACTGGCAGAGCCAACTCCAGCAGAACGTCGCCCGCGACATCGTGTCCCGCAGCGAGATGGAATCCCTGCTCAGCGGCAGCGGCATCTCGCCCGACACCACCATCATTCTCTATGGCGACAACAACAACTGGTTCGCCGCCTGGGCCTTCTGGCAGCTTCGCTACTACGGCCACCAGGATGTCAGGTTGATGAACGGCGGTCGCGCCCTCTGGCTCGCCGAAAACCGGCCCGTCACCACCGACGTGCCGTCCCATCCGGCCGCCGCCTACTCCATCACCACCGAGAATACCGACCTGCGCGCCCTGCGCGACTACGTGCTGCAGGCCGTCAACAGCGGCAGCCACGCCCTGGTGGACGTGCGCTCCCCCGACGAGTTCTCCGGCGCTCTCAACGCGCCGCCCAACGTGCCGCAGGAAGGCTCCCAGCGCAACGGGCACATTCCCGGCGCCGCCAACATTCCGTGGGGCCAGGCCGTCAACGAGGACGGCACCTTCAAGTCCGCCGACGATCTCAGCGCCCTCTACGGCGGCAAGGGCGTCGATGGCTCCCGCGATACCATCGCCTACTGCCGAATCGGCGAGCGTTCGTCCCACACCTGGTTCGTGCTCAGCCAATTGCTGGGCTACGACAACGTCCGCAACTACGACGGATCCTGGACCGAATGGGGCAGCATAGTAGGCGCCCCCATCCAGCGCGACGTGTAAATACCGTTCCAAATACGGACACGCGTAGGGGCGGGTCTCAGACCCGCCCCGTTTTGATGCTCAACCCCGATGCCGTATTTGTACCGTCCACAAACCAGGTGGCCACTCATCAGCGCTGTTGACAGTGCCGATTATGAAACTGGCTTTGACATCGTTTGTTACATCTCGATGGATTCGGAACAAGAGGACGCCGTAGGGTGCCAGTACGCCGTCTTGATGGATCAGTTCACCGTAGTCAGTGTCAAATGTAACAAGCAGCCGTTCATCCCCAGTAGCTACATTGAGCAAGTCAGCGTCGGGATCGCTTGGATTCGTCTCAACTACCCGGCGGACGTCGTGTCCGTCGTTGCGCAATCCGTCAACCACGGCCGCCAGCATATTTTCATGGGCCAGAATCCTCACGATGTGGGCAGCTCGTCGGCATCCATCAGAGCATTCAAGTCGGCCCACGTAAAGTTGGACAATTTCGCGCCCGTCGCCTTGTATTTCACACAGGCGTCGATATCCTCAGCCCTGATATGCGGGTAGTTGCAGAGAAGGAAATCCACCGTGGTCCCTCCCTCCAGATAATCCGTTATCAATTCCACTGAAATGCGTGTGTTTACTATCACCGGCTTGCCGCCCAATCTCCCGGGGACGCATTCGATCCGGTCCCGCCAGTCGGCAACCTTTTCCGGCGTCCGTTTCTCAATTGTCCTGTCCATTTCTTGGCGGCGCTGCTTTTCCACCATCTCCCGGTAACGACGGCAAGCCTCAACGTCCTCTTCGGTAATTTGAAGGTATCTGTTGATGATGGTGTCAACGGTATTGCCCCTCCCAAGCAACTGGTTCACCAGCTCCACCGATATGCCGGTGCCCCTGATGACAGGCGCGCCGTTCAGCGCCGCCGGATCGCACACAATCCGGTCTTGCCAGTCTGTCCTTTCGTTGCGTTGCGCAGCAGTCATGACGGTTGCCTCCGTGGTGGCGGATGCGGTAGTCCTCATTGTAACCGATGCGCCCCAATGGACAGCCCCGCGCTCCCCGGTGTAGATTGCCTGCCACACTTGTCTACCCTCAAAAGCATAGGAGCGCGCTAACATGGCCGAATACAACCTGGCAGTCATCGCCGGCGACGGCATCGGACCCGAGGTCATCGCGGAGGGCCGCAAGGTCCTCGACGTTGTGGCCGCCCAGACCGACGGCCTCTCCTTCCGCGCCACCGAATACCCCTGGGGCAGCGACTACTACCGCGAGACCGGCCGCATGATGCCCGAGGACGGCCTCGACCAACTCTCTGCCCACGACGCCGTGCTGTTCGGCGCCGTCGGCGACCCCAACATCCCCGACCACATCACCCTGCAGGGACTCCTCCTGCCCATGCGCCGCGCCTTCGACCAGGCCATCTGCGTGCGCCCCGCCGTCCTCTATCCCGGCGTCGAGTCGCCCATCGCCGGCAAGCAGCCCGGCGACGTTGACATGGTCATATTCCGCGAGAACACCGAGGGCGAATACGCCCCCGTCGGCGGCCGCCTCTACGCCGGCACGCCCCACGAAACCGTCATTCAGAGCGGCGTCTTCACCCGTCGCGGCACCGAGCGCATCATCCGCGCCGCCTTCGAGTACAGCGTCCGGCGCGGCGGCAAGAACAAGGTAACCTCCGTCACCAAGTCCAACGCCCAGGCCTTCAGCATGGTCTTCTGGGACGAGGTGTTCGACGACGTGGCCGCCGAATACCCCCAGGTGCAGACCGAGTCGCTGCTGGTGGACCGCGCCGCCATGGACCTGGTCCGCTGGCCCGAGGACTTCGACGTGATCGTCGCCTCCAACCTCTTTGCCGACATCCTCTCCGACATTGCCGCCGTGGTCACCGGCAGCATGGGCCTGGCCCCCAGCGCCAACATCAACCCTGAAAAAACGCACCCGTCCATGTTCGAGCCGGTCCACGGCGCGGCCTTCGACATCACCGGTCAGAGCAAGGCCAACCCCCTGGCAACCATCTTCGCCGTAGCCATGCTGCTGGAACACCTGGGCGAAACCGCCGCCGCCGATCGCGTCAACGCCGCCGCCCTGCGTGTCCTCAACGAGCGCATCGCCCTCACCGCCGACCTCGGCGGCAACGCCAACACCCAGCAGGTGGGGGATGCCGTGGTCAGTCTCCTCCAGGAATAACCCGCCCCGTCCCCGGCAACCGGCAACGTAGGGGCGAATAATCATTCGCCCCATCCCCGACGGTCGCCCGTCCGACGGAAACGAACCGCCACGGCATCAAACCATCTCCCTCCGCGTCTCTGCGCCTTTGCGTTAATTCCCCGTTATGAGTACCCTTGCCAACGACACTCTTGTTGGCAATGTCAGGCCGGGCGCACTCATGAAACTTTTCGCCTCGTTGTCGCTCTGCGTTGTTATGGCGGTCATCGCCCTCGGTGTCGCGTGCGACCGGGGGCCCAACGCCGCGGCCACCGCCGCAGACCCGGGCATCACCGACGACGCGGTGCTGTTCGGACAGTCCGCCGTTTTCAGCGGCCCGTCCAAAGATCTGGGCTGGCAGATGCGCCTGGGCATCGAGGCCGCCTTCGATGAAGCCAACCGGTCCGGCGGTGTGCATGGCCGGCAACTGCTGCTCAAGACGCTCGACGACTCCTACGAGACCGACTACGCCATCCACACCACCAAGTGGCTCATCGAAAAGGTACGGGTTTTCGCCCTCATCGGCTCCGTGGGCACGCCGACCACCAGCGTCGCGTCTCCCATTGCTCATGATGCCGGCGTCCCGTTTCTCGCGCCGTTCACCGGCGCCGAGTTCCTGCGCGACCCTGCGCTCAACAACGTGGTCAACCTCCGCGCCTCTTACAACCAGGAAACCGAGGAAATCATCCGCCGGCTCACCGAGGATCTGGACGTCACCCGCGTCGCGGTGCTCTATCAGGATGATGCCTACGGCCGTAACGGACTCACCGGCGTCCGGATGGCGCTGCAAAAGCGTGGTCTGGAAATCATCGGCGCGTGGCATTACCAGCGCAACTCCAGCGCGGTGCGGCGCGCCACCGCCGAGATTGTTCAGGCCAACCCCGAAGCCGTGGTCATCATCGGCGCCCATGAGCCGGTCGCGACGACGGTTGAACTGGTCCGGCGCGACATCAATCCGGTATTCTTCACCGTGTCCTTCGGCGGCGGCAACGCCCTGGCCGAAGCGCTCGGAGAGGGCGGCGACGACGTTTACGTCACCCAGGTGGTTCCATTTCCCGACGATGCCAGCATCCCGGTGGTCGCCCGCTACCACGCCGCCCTTTCCGAATATCGCCCCGACGTTGAACCCGGGTTCGTTTCCCTGGAGGGATACCTGGCCGGCCGCCTCGCCATCCACGGCCTGGAGGCTTGCGGCCGCGAACTCAGCCGCCAGTGCTTCATGGACGCCCTGAACGCCTCGCAGGTGATGGACCTCGACGGGTTCCGGCTCGAATACGGCCCCCACGACAACCAGGGTTCCGACGCGGTGTACCTCACGGTAATCGGCCCCGACGGCCAATACCACCAAACCGAAAAAATCGCCGCCGCCTACTGAATCGCCGCCGCCTGCTGATCGGATATCCACACGGTATCAACGGCCGCTTTGGCATCACCAACGACAGGCCGTTCGGCGACCAGGTCGTTTGCTTCCTCCCGGTGAAACGGTTGCCTTACGGCGAGGCGAACCCTGCCAACCGCCGTGCGTCCGAACGTGTGCCTGAGCAGCGAATGACAACTGTGCCTTGCCAGCACGTTGCAACAGGCATTACGATACGGGGCAGTTCCGAACAGGGGTGCCCGTTTTGCTTTTTGATTATCCGCCGGTCAAACAGGGATACCAGCCCATCAGCAGCGTTTGGGAAGGCACAGACGGTGAACTGATTGAAACAATGCTGCAGTTCTACCCGTCCATTGACCCGGAGCCCATCCTGGATGCCACGTACAACAGGGGCCGTTTCTGGAAGAAGTCGTCCCGCAATGTTGTATCGATGGACATCGACCCCAAATTCGAGCCAATGATCGTCGCTGACAATCGCGTAATGGCAGGTGTGCCGGATGCTGCATTTGGCACGGTCGTTTACGACCCGCCCCACGTCGGACCACAAGGCAGGGACAAGAGCAGCAAGAAATTTGACGAGGATTTTGGGGCAACAGTTGCGTGCGGAAAAGAACACGACTGGAGCCTGAGTTACCTGTATCCCCCGTTCCTGGATCAGGCAAAACGGGTTCTGAAGCCCGAGGGCCTGCTCCTGGCAAAGATCACCGATATGGTCAATAGCCACCGCGCAAAGTGGAGCCATTGCGACTTCATGCGGATGGCCGAAGAGGCAGGATTCACCGTCTGCGATCTCATTATCAAGGTCAGAACAGGCCCGATGGTGTCCACAAAGTGGACCACCGCCCACCACGCCAGGAAACGGCACTGTTTCTGGATAATTTGCCGCAATAGCGCCAGGTGCGAGCGGTAGGTGGTGCGCGTTTACAATCCGCTCAGCGTTGACGAACTGGGCCGCAATGCTGCCCGGGCCTTGATGGAATACGCCAGCGACGCGCTGCCACCCGCCGAAACCTTTGATGGCGCCGGGGTTTACACCCTGCACTATACCGGAGCCTTCCCTGCGTATGCCGGCCTCGGGGAGCAAGTGCCCATCTATGTGGGGAAGGCCGACCCACCCGGGCGGAGACAGGGACGCTCTCAGGCAGCAACCGGTGTCCTTCACCACCGCTTGCAGCAACATGGGGCGTCAATCGAAGCGGCATCCAACTTGGACCTGGCCGACTTTCGCTGTCGCTGGCTGGTGCTCGACCCCGTGTGGATCGGCCTCACCGAGCAGGTGTTGATTGCGCAGTATCAACCAGTATGGAACTTGATCGTCGACGGATTCGGGAATCATGATCCGGGCGCCGGCCGCAGGAACCAGCGACGGTCCAAATAGGACACGCTGCATCCCGGACGCGATTGGGCATCCAGGCTTGGGGATAATCCCGACACCGCGGCCGGCATTATCGCTGCCGTCAACGCTCACAAAGCGCGTGGATAAATTGCGCATATCGTCGTCAGCGAGAGATTGTTGGCGCTCTGACATCCCCGCCCGGTCGCCGGATTGCATCTCGTCGGGTGAAAATACGCACACGTCTCGCCGCGTGAAAACCCCTGGAACCCGCCCATCCCGTTTATCCATGCAAAAACCCACCGCCAGGCGCCAGCGATTCCGACTCCCGCGCCATCCCTGACCAGGACGTGATTACTCTCATCGCCGCCCCGGGTCTTTCGTTTTTCGCGCCGCCTATCCGCTCATCCTGAGCTTGTCGAAGGATGGGGACATGGTTCGACAGGCTCCCGCCAAAGGCGGACGTTCCGCACCATGAGCGGACCAATGGCCGGTGCGCCAAAAATCGTAAGGCCCTGCCACGCCGCCGCGGTTCCCTTGACTCCAACGGCTTTGACCCACATGATGACAGTCGCATGTCGATAGTCGCTCTGGTTCTGCTGATCATTCACATCGCTGCCGGGTCCGTTGCGCTGCTCACTGCGCTGGTGGCGTTGGTCACCGCCAAGGGCGGCATACTGCACGTCCGCGCCGGCCGGGTGTATGCCATCGGCATGACGGTGATATTCCTCACCGCGATCCCGCTGGCGTTGCTGGGTTCCAGCGTATTCCTGCTGCTGATCGCCTGCTTCAGTTTCTACCTGGTCTTCGCCGGGTGGCGCTTTGCCCGCAACCGCAGCCGCCGGCCCCGCCCCGTTGATTGGGCCGCCGTCGGCATCCTGGGCGTCACCGGCCTGGCAATGTGGGGTTACGCCGCCGTGCTGGCGCAATCGGGCAGCGGCCAGTGGATCACCATGCTGGCTTTCGGAGGCATCGCCGTCGCCCTGAGCGTCGCCGACGGGCTGTTCTTCAATTCCGGACGCGGCGCAAACCGGCGTCCGGCCAACCACCGCCGCATCCAGCGCCACCTCACCAACATGATGGCGGGCACCATTGCCACGATAACCGCCGTGATGGTCGTCAACGTCAGCATGAACCCGGTATGGCTGCCCTGGCTGCTGCCCACAATCGTCATCACGCCGCTGATAATCTGGTGGAACGTGCGCACCGCGTTGCAGGCAAAGCGAAGGCCCACTCCAACCGCCAACCCCTGAAACCGACCCGTCCCATCCGCCGAACGCCCCAGTTCCTGCAAAAGTCGCAGATGTCCGCCATATGCGGATACCTGAATCCCGAGGAACCCGTCCCAAATAAATAACCCCGTATCGAAATATCCCCTCCATCCCGTCCATCGTGTTTATCCATGCAAAAGCCCACCGTCCGGCGCCGCCGGTATGGAGAGGAAATTTCGCTACTCACAACCAGGGAACTTCTTGAAAGCCGTGTCTGGTCAATTGCCCGTCCGGCTCTGGGCCGCTAACATACAAGAACGACAGGACAAGCCACCAATGGCCTCTCAGCAGGATCAGCAAGCCAGCGAGCGTTTCCTCGCGCAGGCCAGACAGGAATTTTCAGACGGCGACCTGGCGCAGGCTTCCGAAAAGGGTTGGGGCGCCACCGCTCAGATACTCAAGGCCATCGCCGAGCAGCGAGGCTGGGAGCACCACCGTCACCGCCACTACCACAGAGCAGCCAGCCGTATCCGTGCCGAAACCGGCGACGGCGAGATCCGCCGGCTGTTCGACTCCGCCAGCGCTCTGCATGAAAACTCCTATGAGAACGACATGGCAGTAGACGAGGTGGCCGAAAGACTCGACGACGTAGAGTCTTTGATGGACAAGCTGATACCCCTGCTGGAGCAAAGCTAGTCTCGGCTGTTCTGAACCTCAGAGTATCGAAATCGCCTACGGTATGGAACGCCGCACTTCCGTACCGAAAATATATTCTGATATAATGCGGCCACCATGACCGTGGCCTGCATCATCATCAAGAGCCTGCCCTGTCAGGTCGAAGCCGCGCGCAACTCCAGCCTGCGCCATCTTCCGCTGGTCATCTATGACGACCGCTCGACGCTGCGCCGCGTGGTGGACGCCACGCCCGGCTGCCGTATCCATCCCGGTATGCCGCTGGACACCGCTCTTGCCCGTTGCCCGCAGGCCGTCCCAATTCCCGCCGACACCGTGGCGTATATCCAGCAGTGGCGCTCCGTGATGGATCGTCTTCGCAGCGTTATCGACACCGTTGAGGATGCCGGACTAGGCGCCGCGCACGCGCGGATGGACGATCACGATGCTCACGGCGCCGACGAGCCGCGCCTCATCGCAAACCTCATGCGCTGCGTTCCGCCCAACTGGGAACCCCGCGTTGGCGTTGCATCCGACCGCCTCGCCGCCCACTGCGCCGCCAGCATCGCCCGGCCGGGACGAGCCCTCCGGGTGCCCGATGCTCCGGAGCCGCGCCGGCGGTTCCTGGCGCCGCTCTCCGTCAACCTCCTGCCCGTTGACGTTCACATCATCGCCGGCCTCCACGACCGCGGCATCCACCGCCTGGGCCACCTCGATGACCTCTCCGCCGACGGCCTCAAAGCATCCGTGTCCCGGGACTCCGGCGCCACTTTCCACCAGGCCGCCTGACCCCGCAGTTCCCGAAAACATCCTCCCCATCCCTTACATCTGTATCTCCCGAATCCCGGCAAAACCAACCCTGGCCCCTGGCCATCCCGTCGGTTCAATCGTCGGCCCCATTGCGTGTACGCGCCTTTGCGTCAAAATCCCGTGCGCCGTAGCGCCCTGAGCCGTTCCTTGCGCCCCCTTCTCCCGCTGGGTATGATGCTGCCCATCGTCAGCCGCGCTCCCCATAGCCCACACCGGCGGCTGGTCTGGAGGTTGTTCAATGTCCGTGATGGTCACCGGCGGCACCGGATTTATCGGGAACCGCATCATCCGCAAGCTGGTCGAACGCGGCGAGGACGTCGTCTGCTTCGACCTTGCGCCCCCGCGCGCCAACCTGCAGCCCCTGCTCGATCGCATCTCCATCTATCGCGGCGATGTCACCCGCCTGGACCACCTCCTGGAAGCCGTCAACCGGCACGGCGTTGACCGCATAATCCACATGGCCGCCCTGCTGCCGCCCGACACCGAAGACCGGCCCGCCACCGGCATGGCCGTCAACATCGACGGATGCAACAACGTCTTCGAGGCCGCCCGCTGGGGCAGCATCAAGCGTGTCATATACGCCAGCAGCATCGCCGTGTACGGCGTGCAGGACACCTTCGGCGACCGCCCATTGATCGAAGACGACCTGCCCGCGCCCATCAACGTGTACGGCATGACCAAGGCCGTCAACGACTTCGCCGCCGCCCGCTACCGGACGCTCCACGGCCTCGACATCCGCGGCATCCGCATCTGCACCGTCTTCGGACACGGCCGCGTAACCGGCATGACCGGCATGATCGGCGGCCTCATGATGTCGCTGCCCGCCATCGGCCAGCCCGTCAGCATGGACTTCGACCCCATGGAAGCCTCGCCCATGATCCACGCCGAGGATGCCGCCGAGATATTCGTCCGCGCTGCCCTGGCCGAAAATCTGAACCACAACATCTACATCAGCGGCGGTGAACTGGCGACCATCGCCGACGTGGCCGACATGGTGCGCTCCTACATCCCCGACGCCAGCATCACCACCGGCGACCGGCCCGTGCCCCACGTGTACCTGGTGGACAACAGCCGCATGATGGCCGACCTGGGCTACGAACTGCCGCCCCTGCGCATGCGCGTCCTCGACCACATCAACGACGCCCGCGCCGAAGCCGGCCTGGAACCCATCACCGGTTAGACCGGACTTGTTACAATAGGCTTGGGTGACCACCATGAGCAAGCCAGAACTCACCACGGCAGAGAACAGGCAAATCGTCTCTGTGTGCCAACGCTACCAGGTCCGCCGCCTTACCTGGCTTCACGAACCCGTCCGCACCGGCCCGGATGCCGGCGACGCAGCGATCCTCATTGAGTTCAACCCTGCCGATGTGCCCTCGCTGTCCATGCTCGCGGCCATGGAGGATGAAGTCGGCCGCATCCTGGACCGGAAGATCGACCTGCATCTGTACCTCCGGGAGATGTATCTCGGCTACGGGCCCGGCGAGGACGGCATCGTGTACGACCGGGCCGACCACATGGACATCCCCATACCCAGGGAGAAGATTGCCGAGTTTTGCAAACGCAAAAAAATCCGGTGGCTTGCCAAACTGCCATATCCCCACAGGGATTCCGTCAACGGTTACGCCGACATTAGCTTTCTTGCCGAGTTCGAGCCCGACACCAGCGTGGGATGGGACATATTCACGATGGGCGATGAACTGGGCAAGGTACTCGGTTGCCTGACCAGCATCGACAGAGCCGGACCGAGAGATGCCGATTGGGTTGCGGCGTTGAAAAAAACCGCTCAAGTGCAGTATGAGCGACCGCACTGATCCAGAGCGTATCGGAGATATGGTACAGCACGCCAACGAAGCCATGGCTGTACTGGGTGACACCGAATTCACGGAGTTCTGCGACAACCGCCAACTGCAACTGAGGATATTTTATCTGGTAGCGGTAGTTGGTGAAGCTGCCAGCAAGTGCGACCCTGATACACTGCGACAGTACCCTGGGATCCTTTGGCACCAAGTTAGAGGTGCCAGGAACCACATTGTGCATGACTACTACAAAATAAATCTGAGCACCGTGTATGAGATAGTGGTGGAGCATCTGCCCATTCTCGTAGCGGTTCTACAACCCGCTACCGACGCCCACCCAGGAGGACAACCATCATGAGCGTTGCCATCGGCTACGTCCCCGGCGCATTCGGACAGGGAGGCGACGACCCCAACTTCCTCCGCACCCTGGTGGAACTGGGCGACAAATACGAGTACGATTCCATCTGGCTCAGCGACCGCATCTGCAGCGACCGGTTCAGCCTCGAGCCCATGGTGGCCCTCTCCCTGGTCGCCGGCTATTCCGACCGCCTCAAGTTCGGCACCAGTGTCCTGGCCCTGCCGCTGCGCAATCCGGTGGTGCTGGCCAAGCAGGTCGCCACGCTGGACTGGCTCTCCCAGGGCCGGTTCTTCCCCGCCGTCGGCCTGGGTCAGGAAGACCCCGACGAATACGAAGCCTGCGGTGTCCCCAAGGCCGACCGCGCCCGCCGCACCGACGAGGCCATCGAACTGATGCGCCGCCTCTGGGAGGAGGAAGACGTCACTCACGAGGGCGAGTTCTTCACCACCCACAACGTGTCGGTGACGCCGCGCACCTTCCTCAAACCGTCGCCCCCGGTGTGGATCGGCGGACGCAGCCCGGCCGCCGCCCGCCGTGTGGGACGCGTCGGCGATGGCTGGCTGGTATCCAGCGCGACGCCCGAGGAGGTCCGCTCCGGACGCGAGATCGTCTTCGAGACCGCCCAGCAGTACGACCGCGAAATCGAGGAGGACCACGTCGGCGTCCTCATCGGCTACTATATCTGCGACGATGAGAAAGCGGGCGAGGCCAGATCCGAGCAGTTCGTCACCCGCCAGCGGCCCGACGCCCACTTCACCGAGTACTCCGCCGTCGGCACGCCCGAGCAGATCGGCGACTTCATCCAGGACTACATCGACGCCGGCGGGTTCAAGTTCGTCATCCGCCCGCTGTGCGCCGGCACCGAGTCAATGGAGCAGTTGGAGCAGGCCGGCGAGGAAATCCTGCCCCGCTTCCACGGCCCGCTGGGCAGCAAGTAGGGGACTCCCCGGAGGCGCCATGACCACCTCCAAGCCCAAACTCCGCACCGGGACCCGAATGTCCGTCGCCGAGTATCTGGACCTGCCCGATATCGACGAATATCGCTGGCTGGAACTCGACGACGGTGAACTGTATTTCATGCCCAGACCGCGCCGCATTCACCAATTCCTGAAAGATACGCTGATACACCAGTTCAGAACTGTATTCGATAGTATGGCTGATCCGCCGGGCGAGGTGTACACAGAACTGGTTATCATCATCTCCCACGAATCGGGCCGCATACTGATACCCGACCTGTCCATATTCCTGCGCGAGCCGGGCGACGAATCGGACATCAGCGCGGCGGGCAACGTCCCCGACATCGTGGTCGAAATCCTCTCCACCGACCGCAACCGCGACCTGGTGCGCAAACGCCAACTCTACGCCGAGGCCGGCGTCCGCGAATACTGGATCTTCGATCCGGTGGCCGACACCGTCCTGTCCCTGGAACTGCGCGGCGAAGAATACGCAGAGCGGCCGACCCTCACCGCAACCGACACCCTCACCACGCCCCTGCTGCCCGGCCTGTCCATCCCGCTTGCCGGTCTGTTCCGTCATCGCCAGCGTCCCCGGGATCCGTAAATTGCAGGTAGGCCGCCATGACCACCTCCAAACCCAAACTCCGCACCGGGACCCATATGTCCCTCGAAGAATTCCTGGCCCTCGGCGAAACCGACGAGAGGCTGGAACTGTTCGACGGTGTACTTTACCTGATGAGCACACCAACTAAAGATCACCAGTTTTTGATGTTTTCCGTCCGGCTTCGCTTCGAGACCCATTTGGATGAATTCGATATCCCGCCTTACGAAGTGCATCACGATATAACCACCATCCTGTCCGAAGAATTACAGCGGGCTGTCGAACCCGATTTGGTGGTCATTCTTGCTGGTCGCGATGACATTGGCGGCATACGGCACGTTGAGGGCGTGCCCGACATCGTCATCGAAATCCTCTCCACCGACCGCAACCACGATTTGGTTTTCAAGCGGCGGATCTACGCCGAAGCCGGCGTCCGCGAATACTGGATCTTCGACCCAATCAACGACACCGTCCTGCCCCTTGAAATCAGTGGAGATGAATACGCAGAGCGGCCAACTCTCACCGCCGCCGACATACTCACGACGCCCCTGCTGCCCGGCCTGACCATCCCCCTGGCCGATATATTCAACCACCGCCGTCGCCCGCCCCGGGACGAATAAGCACGCCGCTCAAAAACCCAAACTCCTGTTCATCCATGCAAGACCCCCCGGGTTGCCCCAACCATCCCGGCATACTATGATTTATCAACCCATCCGGCCCTGCGCTGACAGCCCGCCGGTCCATTCACAAGGAGCAGCCCTCACATGAAAGCAGCCCAATTGGTCGCCCCCAAGCGTTGGGAGTTCACCGAGGTCGAAACGCCGGCCCCCGCCGACGGCCAGGTATTGGTCAAGATGGAGCGCGTCAGCGTCTGTGGCTCCGACATCCGCCACACCTACGGCCCCATCCTTGACGAGTCCGAATACCCCATGGCCCCCTGCAAGGGCGCTCACGAGTTGGCCGGCGTCATCGTTGACAGCAAGACCGACGACTTCCAGGTCGGCCAGCGCGTCATCGCCATCCCCTACCCCGGCACCGGCGGACTCTGCGAATACGTGCTGTCCGAGCCCAGCCGCATGGCTCTCCTGCCCGAGTACGGGGGACTCGACGAATGGGTGATGTGCCAGCCTCCCGGCACCGTTCTGTATTCCTGTCGCCAGATGGGCAGCCCACTGCAGCAGAACATCCTCATCTTCGGCCAGGGCAGCATCGGCCTCAGCTTCACCATGATCCTCTCCCGCATGGGCGCCCGCAACGTCATCGTCGTCGACCCGCTGGACTACCGCCTCGAAAAGTCGAAGGAGATGGGTTCCACCCATCGCATCAACCCCGACAAGCAGGACGTCCACGAGGCCGTCATGGAAATCACCAGGGGCGCGGGCCCTGACGTGTGCGTGGAGGCCGCCGGCTATCCCGACTCGCTCAACGAGTGCTTCCGCCACGTCCGCCAGTTCGGCCAGGTCATCATCTTTGGCATCCAGTCCGACCACATGGTTCCCATTGAACATAACCTGTGGATGGACAAGCAGCCGCGCATCATACCCACCACCGGCGCGCGCAGCGGCGACCCCATCAGCCAGATTCAGGACATGGTGGACCTCCGCGACCGCGGCTGGGCCGACCCCGCTGAACTGATCACCCACCGCGTGGGCTTCTCCGACGTCCAGAAGGCCTACGATATGTACGAACAGCGCGAGGACAACGTCATCAAGGTGGTCATGGACATCAATTCCTAGGCCCCTCGAACCCTGGCGGCGCGCCGCGACTTACGTAGGGGCGAATAATCATTCGCCCCTACCCATGTTGGCGACCCAGAAACCGTGTCAACGTATCCGTCAGTCACCCCTCTCACGCCAGGCGGCCGCGTCCGGCTGGCCCGGGAAAATCTGTCTCTGGCGATGGCCGTGTATGCAGCGTCTCACCGTGGCCTCATCACCGCCGCATTGGTTCCCCAAACCGCCGGTCTGCGCCTGGAAAACGGCCGCGTCTATGATCCCCGCGTGCCGTTGCGCGTGTCGGACCATCGTGCCCTCCTGCGCACCTCCGCCAACCAGATCCGCAGCGCCTTCGCCTTCTCCGCGATGCAGACCCAGCGCGAGGATGAGAGCGTCTTCGGTTCCGTCCCTCACGCGCCTCCGGAGGCCGACCGGCCCCGGGAGAATCTCTGGACCGCCCGCGCCGTCGTCTATCTGATCGCCCAGAGCGTCGCCCTGGACCTCATGACCCCCACGTGGCGCATCCCGCCCGAGTTCCGCCGCAATTTCGTCATCCCGGACGTCGAACTCAACATGGACGCCGCCGCCCTGCACGGCGAGCAAATCCACTGGGGACACTTCGGCGGCCTGACCCGTTACCTGGATATCGTCCTGTTCCTCTCCTACTGCCTCGATGGCATCGACCCCGCGGAGGCGATCAAAACCACCATGCGCGGCTACGGCCTTGCCGGAGCGATGTCGCACTACCGGTCGCAACAGGTGCCACCGGCCAGCCCGATCAACGACGAATCCGGCTACGGCTCCGGTTCCGGCCGCCTGCGCCAGCCGAACCCCTGGGCCGGCGCAGACGACGAGGAGGAGGACGAACCGGCCGGCTGGATGGCCCCCGACGGCCCGCCCGAACCGCGTATCCACGTGGCGTCCCAGGCATCCGAAATGGGCCCCATCGACGACTTTGTGGCCGACGTCTGCTCCACGGGCGACCGGGCAATGACCCTTGCCGGCGAGTTGTACACCTCCTATGCCCGCTGGTGCCTGGACCACGGCTACCTGGCCCACAGCCAGCGCAAATTCGGCCTGGAACTCCGCGCCCGCGGCTACGAGCGCAAGCGTCGCGGCAAGGGCCGCCACTGGTGGATCGGCGTAGAGTGCCACACCTGACCCCTCCATAGACTCTCTCGCCCTTGCAGAGGGCGACCCTCTCACCGCCCTTGGCAAGTCTGTCCGCCGGTTTCGCCTATGGAGGAGGTGATTCGGTACAATCCTGTCAATCATGTCCATCGTTGTAAAACCACCTGAACCGCAACACTGTTGTTTGGTTACACAAACGTAACATTCGCGCAAAATCGACGTAACACACCGCGCCCATAATCTGATCCATCGAAACGGGCAGACTCGCCCAATCCAGATGGAGACAGATTGAAATGCTTGCCATAGCCGCCGGCGCCGCCTTCGTAGGACTCTTCGCCCTGTGGGTCATCGTGCCCCGGTTCATCCTGAACCGCCGCCGCAACGACGCCGCCGGGTTGTCTCCCGTCTCCACCGAGGAATTCGCGCCCCAGGCCGCCGACTGAACCGTTCCTCCGACCCGCAGCGTTTTCCGCCCAGCGCCAACCCTGGGCTCCCGCTCTGCTGCGTAACGCGTCCCGGCGGCCCGTAACACAGTCGTTACATTCGCGCAAAACCGCCGCAACAAATTGCCGCCATACTGCACGCAGCAAGTAACCAACGCAATTTGCACGGAGACAAACTGACAATGCTTCCCATCGCCGCCGCCGCCGCTTTTGTAGCGCTCTTCGCGCTCTGGGTCATCGTGCCCCGGTTCTTCATCCGCCGCAAGGAAAACGAAAACGCCGCCGTCGCGCCCATCATGCACGAGGACGCCTCCGCGCAGCCGGCCCCGTCCCCCGCCGACTAGGGCGTGTTCACACTAGCGCAGGGCATCAACGATGAGCGCGAATGAGATG
>CAZCZB010000065.1:3513-17545 GCA_964502995.1 uncultured Dehalococcoidia bacterium | reverse complement strand
GCCCGTGGAGGGTCGAACCATGAACCCCATCCTTCGACAAGCTCAGGATGAGCGGAGGGGTGTGGCACGAGCGGATGGGCGGAGCGCGAGCGGGTAGGTAGGGCGATAATCGGAAGACCTTGGGGGCCGAACTCGTCGGCTTGCCGCAGTAGGGGCTGGCCCATATAATGCCATCAACCACGTTCACCCGCGACCGTTCGGCGGTGGGCACGCTCCTGCGACGACAGCCGTTGCGCCGGGCGTCCAACCCGGCGGCGTTTATCCGCACAAGGCGCTTCTGCCATTGGCGGATCTAGAGGAGGATTTCCCAATGGCATTACCCGATCGCATGAAGTTTGGCATATTCATGGGGCCCTTCCACCGGGCCGGCGAAAACCCCACGCTGGCGCTGGAGCGCGACCTCGAACTGGTGCAATGGCTGGACTACCTCGGCTTCGACGAAGCCTGGATCGGCGAGCACCACAGCGCGGGCTGGGAAATCATCTCGTCCCCCGAGATTTTCATGGGCGTCGCCGCCGACCGCACCAAGCACATCAAGCTCGGCACCGGCGTCGTCAGCCTGCCCTATCACCATCCCTTCATGGTCGCCAACTGGATGACCCAGCTTGACCACATGACCCGCGGCCGCGTCATGCTCGGCGTCGGTCCCGGCGCCCTCCCCGGCGATGCCTACATGATGGGCATCGACCCCACCAAGCAGCGCCTCCGCATGGACGAGGCCCTCGGCGTCATCATGCGCCTGTTCAAGGAAAAGGAACCCATCACCCACAAGAGCGACTGGTTCGAGCTGAACGAGGCCATGCTGCAGCTGCGCCCCTACCAGACTCCCCACATGCCCGTCTCGGTGGCATCGGTGCAGACGCCGTCCGGCGTCGCCCTGGCCGGCAAGCACGGCGCGTCGGTGCTGACCATCACCACGCCGCGCGACCCCAAGATGCCCCAGGGCGCAGACCTCAACCAACTCTGGGACATCTGCGAGGAATCGGCGGCGGAACACAACCAGACCGTTGACCGGTTCGAGTGGCGCCTGGTGCTGCCGGTCCACCTGGCCGACACCCGCAAGGAAGCCTTCGAGCAGGCGCGGCTCGGCGCCGGCCGCTACCAGCGCGAATACTTCGAGCACACCATGGGTCGCCCGCAGGTCGTCGACGGCCCGCCCGACAAGATCATCGACGTGATGGCCGAGCGCGGCGCGTGGATCATCGGCACGCCCGACGACTGCATCGAGGGCATCAAGCGGCTCGAAGAGCGCAGCGGCGGCTTCGGCGCGTTCATGGTGCAGACGGTGGACTGGGCCGCGCGGGAACACATGCTCCACAGCTACGAACTCATCGCCCGCCACGTCATGCCCCACTTCCAGGGCTCGGCCGACGCGCTCATCGCCTCCAACCAGTGGGCCTACGAGCGCAACGAAACCCTGCAGGCCGGCCGCACTCGCGCCCTCGACCGCGCCCGCGAGGACTACGCAGCCCGCAACGCCTGACCCCGACAACCCTGGATGACAGTGGCCGCCGGAGTCTCCACTGCAAAGTGCGCCGGCGGTCCTGCTTCAACTACGGTATGAGGTACGCAACTATGCGCATACATGAAACTACGGTAGCGTACCGGGCTGAACAAAACGCTGAGCAGACGGACGAGCGAATCGCCGCCGGACCGAAAGCCGCGTCGCAAATCAGACTGCTGAACAACGTTCTCGACGATTGGCATCACGACGAACCGAGCCGCGTGCCCGAACTTGACGAGCTGGAATGGTTGGCGAACCGGTTTGAGCAAGACTATCCCGACGACGCCCCGGCGGCCTACATTTTCCCCAACCCGGAAGGAACAATCACCGCTCTCTGGAAAATCAGCGCAGACATTCAGGTAGAAGTGGAGTTTAACTTGTCGACACAAACTGCAGAGCGCTGGATACACAGCATATCCGAACTGGCCGCGCAGTATGATGTCGTTGATCTGAAGGCCGAGAATGCGTTCAGGGATATGGGTGCGAGGAATGTCGAGTTAGCCACGGCGAGTTGCTGATGGATGGCGATACCCTGCTCTTGCGGTCGGTCAACGAACTGCTGATTGCGCAGGACGGCGCCATTGCGCCACGGGAATTTCGTCCACATCCGGAGCGAGACAACGGGAAACTTTCCACACAGAACGGCGACAGTATGGAACCATATGCCATGTGGCAAATCCGCAACGCTACCAGCAGGGCGCGAAATCCCGACAGCGTCAGGCCGCTTGGCATCGCGGCGGTGTCAGTGGGTGAATGTCGCAGGCTCGGTTTGACGGTCATTGAAGACGGAACAGCGAATGATCCGCATCACGTCTCCGTTGACTTCACACCGATTCCACCGGAAAGATGGCGGACTATCTCGGTCGTTCTGGCGCAAATGGCTACTGATCGAGGACTACTTTACCGCTCACCGCAATAGTACACTCAACGCTGTCAGCAAATCGGAGGCCCCAATGCCACTGCATCCCCAGGCTCAACAAGTTATCGAAGCGACCCGCGCCCTGGGTCTGCCGCCCAACTACACCGTCTCGCCCGCCGAAGCCCGCGCCAACGCCGCCAAACGTCAGCGCGGACCCGGACCCGAAGTCGGCAGGGTCGAAAACCGCATGATCCCGGGCCCTGCCGGCGACGTGCCCGTCCGCATCTACACGCCGGAAGGCGACGGCCCCTTCCCCATCCTGGCGTGGTACCACGGCGGCGGCTGGGTCGTCGGCGACCTCGACTCCGCCGACGGCACGGCCCGCAACCTCTGTGCCGGCTCCCGCAACATCGTGGTGTCCGTGGACTACCGCCTCTCGCCCGAGGCCAAATACCCCGAACCGCTGGACGACTGCTGGGCGGCGACCCTGTGGGCCAGCGACCACGCTGAGGAACTGGGCGGCGTCAGCGGCGTCATATCCGTGGGCGGCGACAGCGCCGGCGGCAACCTGGCGGCGGCCGTCAGTATGCGCGCCGCCGAGTCGGGCGACGTGCGCGTCAGCCACCAACTGCTGGTCTATCCGGTAACCGATTACAAGTTCGACACCGGCTCCTACATCGACAACGGCAGCGGCTACAACCTGGAACGCGAGGGCATGGTCTGGTTCTGGGATCAGTATCTCGCCGACCCGTCGCAGGCCAAAGACCCGCAGTGCGCTCCGCTCATGCTCACCGACGACTTTGAGGCGCTGGACGACCTCGCCCAGGCATTGGTGATAACCGCCGAATACGACCCGCTCCGCGACGAGGGCGAAGCCTACGGGCGTCTGCTCAACGAGCTTGGCGTGCCAACCGTCACCAACCGCTACGACGGCATGATTCACGGCTTCTTCAGCATGTGCGGCGTCGTGGACACCGCGCGGGACGCCATGGACGACGCCTGCCGGTTCCTGCGCGGCGCCGTCGACGACATGACCGAGGAATACTTCCACCAGCACGAGGGCGACCCAAAGGCCCTGCGCAAGCTCCTGGACCCCCAGGCGGCGCACGTCCTGGAAATCTTCGACGAGTTGGGTCTCAAGCCCTTCCAGGAAATGTCCGTGGATGAATGCCGCGATGTCATGAACAACCGGCCCCGTCCCGATGGCCCCGCGGTGGGCAATGTGGAAGATCGTATCGTCATCAACGAGCACGGCAAGGAACCGGGCGAGGTGCCCATCCGCATCTACACGCCCGCGACCCCGGGCCCGTGGGGCATCCTGGTCTGGTACCACGGCGGCGGCTGGGTAATCGGCACCGTTGAAACCGCCGACGCCACCGCCCGCGAACTGTGCGTCGGCGCCAACTGCGTGGTGGTGTCGGTGGACTACCGCCTCGCTCCCGAGTACAAGTTCCCCACGCCCTTCGAGGACTGTCTCACCGCGACCATGTGGGCCATGGCCAACGCCGAGGCGCTGGGCAGCCGGCCCGACGCCATCGCGGTGGGCGGCGACAGCGCCGGCGGCAACCTCGCGGCGGCCGTTGCCCTGGCCCAGGAGGACTTCCCCAATCCCCTGGCCTTCCAGTTGCTCGTGTATCCCGTCACCGACTACGCCTATGAGACCCGTTCCTACCAGGTGAACGGACAGGGCATGTTCCTGGAAACCGACAGCATGCGCTGGTTCTGGGAACACTACGTTCACAACAACGACCTGTCGGGCTACAACATATTCGCGTCGCCGCTGCGGGCGCGGCTGTCCAACGACCTGCCGCCGGCCCTCGTCATCACTGCCGAGTTCGACCCCCTGCGCGACGAGGGCGAAGCCTACGCCACCGCCCTTGAGGAGGCCGGCGTGCCCACCGAGCAGGTCCGCTACGACGGCGTGATCCACGGCTTCTTCGGAATGCCCCACGTCATCGACAAGGCGCGGCAGGCCATCGACGCATCCTGCGCCAGCCTCCGCGACGCCTTCGGCGCAATCATGGCCCAGCCCGAGGCAATCGAAGCCGCCGACAACTGACGCCGAAATACATCAGGATGCGCAAGGGGCGGGTGATCGATCATCCGCCCCCGTTGGCAATCGTGCAATTGTACGTACTCACAGTAGCGACCATTGCCATGACTACTATCCAAACATTTGCAGATATCCTCGCGGCCATGCGAGCCGGCCCACGGCTCACGCCAGGCGGGTCCGACAGCCGTGGCCGCCGTCCGAAAAATCGCAGAGGCGCAGAGGGATGCTGCCCCGGAACGTGTGCGGCAGTTGGAAGAGGAATTGCGTCGCCACCAGGACTAACCCGCCGCCGGCAGGTGGTATCATGGCGGCGAGGGCTACAATCTCCCACGCCGCCGACTCTTTATCTGAAGGAGCGACCATCATGGCAGAATCCATCCAGGAACATTACATCCGCATGAATCCCCGCTCGCGGGAACTGCAATCCAACTACCAGGCCCGCTTCCCCTCCGGCAGCCCCGGCCACGACGGCTACACCTCCGACCCGTTCCCGGTGGTCATTGCCAGGGGCAGCGGCCCGCGCAAGTGGGACGTGGACGGCAACGAATACGTCGACTACGGCATGGGTTCCGCGTCGCTGCTCCTCGGCCACGCGCACCCCGAGGTCGTGGCCGCCCTGTCCGGCGTTCTCGACGCCGGCTCGCACTTCGGCGCGCCGACCGAATCCATGCTGGAGTGGGGCGAGCGCGTCTGCACCCTGATGCCCTGCGCCGACAAGGTCCGCTTCGTCGGTTCCGGCGCAGAGGCGACCATGCTGGCCATGCGCGTCGCCCGCGCCTACACCGGCAAGGAAAAGATCATCCGCTGGGAGTCCCACTACCACGGCTGGCACGACTACGTAATGCCCGGCAACCTGCCGCCCTTCGACGTTCCCGCGTCCATCGGCATCCCCCAGGGCACCATCGACTCTATAATCGTGCTGCCCACCGACCTGACCGCGCTGCAAAACGTTCTGGAAAACGATGACAACATCGCCGGCGTTATCACCGAGGCGTCCGGCGCGTCCTACGGCACCGTGCCGCTCCCCGACGGGTTCCTGGACGGCGTGCGCAAACTGACCCGCGAACACGGCGCCGTGATGATCCTCGACGAAGTCATCACCGGATTCCGCTGGGCCCCCGGCGGAGCGCAGGAACGGCTGGGCATCGACCCCGACATCTGCACCATGGCCAAGATCATCACCGGCGGACTTCCCGGCGGAGCCATCGGCGGCCGCGACGAGTTCATGGCCGTCATGCACCAGACGGGCGACAGCCACCACGACCGCTACGAGCGCGTCCTGCACGGCGGCACGTTCAACGCCAACCCCTACGCCGCCGCCTCCGGCAACGCCGCCCTGCGCCTCGTCGCCACCGGCGAGTACAACGCCCAGGCCGACCTGATGGCCGAACGGCTGCGGGTGGGTCTGCGCGAGGTGGTCAATCGGCGCGAGGTCAACGCCACCGTGTACGGCGAGGCGTCAACCTTCCACCTGTACTTCGGCGCGCGCAGCCTCGACGGCCTCGACGCATCCAGCCTCAAGAACCAGCCGGCCGGCATCCAGCGGGCGCTGCGCCAGGCTCTGCAGGTTCGCGGCGTGGACCTCATGTCCCGCACCAGCGGCGTGCTCTCCGGCACCCACACCGAGGCCGACATCGACTTCACCATCGAGGCATTCGACGGCGCAATCGCCGCCATGATGGACGAAGGCCTCGTGCAGCACTAATCTGCCAAGTCTCCATAATCGAGCTTCTTGAACAGTGGAGGGCGCGCCTTTTAAGTTAGGTGCGCCCTCGCTTTTTCGCTTGTTCAGTCGGCGTCAATCATCGCTTGTAGTCCAGTCCGCCCAATGCCGGTTTGTTTGACGCTGAGGATGGCTCCTAATGTGGTGTCTGGTAGAGGTCTTGATTTGTCAGGGATAACCGTTGAGCGTGGCCGCTTTTCCCCTGGAAACTGTTTGTAATACAAGACACCGTGGTTGCGCCTGCCTCCATTCGTCCAACCGTCCCGTTCCAGGAGGCGCATTAACTCCCGTCCGGAGATGTTCATGTAATGGCAAACCCGGCTTGCTGTGGTAATTTTGACGGCACGATCTCCACGTCATTGTCGGTCAAATAGTCCTTCACATCAGTAATGCGAGCGACCCCGTTCAGCTGCAATTCCACTGCATCCTTCAATTCGGTTTGCATCTGTTCCAACGTGTCGGCAAATGCCGATGTTCCCAGTTCAGTGCAAACTCCAACCCACTGCCCTTCTTCCTGAAGGTAGGTGAAGGTGAGGTTGAAAGTGTAATCCGGGATGCCCAAGTCATTAGTATGCGTGACTATGATAGTTTCCCGCGTAGCGGCAGTGTCCATCATTGTGTGCCTCCCATCTTTTCAATACCCAATCGCATATCCGTCATACCGCGGGTCTGCCGCGCCGTGCAGGGCTCCGGTGTCGGGGTCAATGTACAGCGCCATCTCCCGGCCCGTCACGCCGTCCCACGCGCCCAGTTCATGCACGGGATGCCCCATGGCCCGCAGTTGCCGCATCGTCGCCGCCTCAAAGCGGCTCTCCATGATCAGCCGGTCCTCCGCCGTGTGCGGCACCGTAGATTCCGTGCCGTCGCCAATATGCTTCCAGCGGGGCGCTTCCACCGCCTCCTGCACCGTCATCCCATGGTCCACCAGGTTCGTGATCACCTGCATGTTGCTCTGCACCTGGCAGTCGGCCCCCGGCGTCCCCAGCGCATAGGTCAGCCGCCGCGACACCGTGCCGTTCTCGCCCGATTCGCCCCGCCGGAACACCATCACGGGATTCATCGTGTGGCGCACCCGCTTGCCGGGTTGCAGGCAGTCAACGTGGTTGGGGTCAAGATGCCAGTACGTCATGCGGTTGTTGAGCAGAACCCCCGTGTTCGCTGCCACCAGCGACGATCCCCAACCGCTCTGGATGCTCTGCAACTGGCACACCGCGTTGCCGTCCCGGTCCGCCACCACAAAGCACGTCGTGTCCTCCTCCTCGCTCCTCGGCCCCCGGCGACCCACGCCGGCGGGACTCGCCGGGCGGCGCGCCGACTGGTATTTCCACGGATCTCCCGCCTCCATCCGGGCCGACGCGGCGCGGCGGTTGATCAGCCCCGCCCGCTCCCGGGCGTACTCCGCCGAAAGCATCCCGCTTATCGGAACGTCGATGTAGTCGGGGTCCGCGACGTAGGCCTCGCGGTCGGCAAAGGCCATCTTCTTGGCCTCCACCATGACGTGAATCGATTCGGGAGTCCCAAATCCCATCGACGCCATGTCATACTGCCGTATCACGTTGAGTTCCTGCAGCAATATGTGGCCGCTGGAGTTGGGCGGCGCCTCATACACTGTGTAGTCGCCATAGTCGGTGGAAATCGGTTCCTGCCAGCGCGCGGAGCAATCGTTGAGGTCGGTCATGGTCAGCAGCCCGCCCTGCTCCTCGCTGAACCGCACGATGGCCTCGCCGATGCTGCCCCGGTAAAACGCGTCGCGCCCCTCGCGGGCAATGGTGGTCAGCGTGCGAGCCAGGTCGTTCTGGCGGAGAATGTCGCCCGCGCGCAGCGGCTCTCCCGTTTCCGCCCGCGTGAAGATCGCCCGGCTCGTGGGAAACTCGCACAGCAGCGAGTCCTCGGCAATCGCGCCCGACAGGTAGTGCGTAACGGGGAACCCGTCGCCGGCCAGCGCGATGGCAGGCGCCAGCACTTCCTCCAGCGACAGCGATCCGTAAGCCTCGTGAGTATCCAGCCAGGCGTTCAGCAGCCCCGGCACCGACACGCTCAGTATCCCCTTCATCGGAATGCCGTCGCGGTACCGGTCAAGGGTGGCCGCGTATGGCGCCGCTCCGGTCCCGTTGCACACGCGCAGGCTGTCGTCTCCCGCCCGGTACGCCATGATGAACCCGTCGCCGCCGAGTCCCGACATCAGCGGTTCCACCACCCCCAGCGCCGCGGCGGTGGCAATCGCAGCGTCAAAGGCGTTGCCGCCCTTTTGCAAAATGCTGATGCCCGCCTGCGCCGCCAGCGGATGGCCCGCGCACACCATTCCGTTGCGACCCATGACTACCGGCCGGTGCGCCGAATAACGTATGCCGTGCGGTGTGGACGCCATGACTGATACTCCCTTTACTTGGTCGGAAGATTCGGTGGTCGGATCATAACAGCTCAGAGTTGTGGGGTTGTCATTGCGAGTCAGCCACAGGCGGACGGCAATCCCGTTGGCGCAGGGGAGCCTTCAGGGCAAACGCTACTGCTACGGCATCGAGATTACCACGTCCGCCGGCGGGCGGACTCGCAATGACACTTCCTTTCAACTCTGAACACTTGCGTCGGATCGTGTGGCCCGGCAGATCGTGTGCCCCGGCAGATCGGTCGGCCCGGCAGATCGTGGGGCCCGGCAGATCGGTCGGCCCGGCCGGCCGGCCTTTACTGCGCAGACGCGCCGCTGGCCACCGGGCTGGCCGACGCCAGCATCTCCAGCGCCACCCCGCCCCTGGAGAAGAACCGGATCTGCTCCTCGGTGAACTGGCCGCCGGAGCTTTGCAGCGTGGTGATGAGCGTGTCCGTGCCTATGCTCAACTGCGATGGCGGGTTGTGGCTCACCGACCCCAGATTGACCGCCCCGCAGAGATCAATGGCCGCCAGGATGGTGTCAAACATCACCGCCCGGTCGAAGTTGGTGCCTTCCAGCGCCGCCATGTTGAAGTTCGTGTGCGACAGGTTGGTTTCGGTAAAGTTGGACTCAATCAACTGGGTGCGGTAGAAGGTCGAGTTGCCCAGGTTGGCCGATTTCAGATCCGTCCATCTCATGTCCGCTTCCGAGAAATCGGTATAGTAGCAGTAGGTTTCCCGGAGAATTACCCAACGCATGTCGGCGTTGCGGAAGTTGACCTGGTTCAGGTCGGCGCGCTGCAGGTTCGCCCCCTGCAGGTTCGCCCTCGTCAGGTTGCACTCCCCCATCTGCGCGCCCTGCAGGCTGGCCCCGCGAAGGTCGGCGCCCTGGAAGTTCGCGCCCATCAGGTTGCAGAAGTGCAGGTCCGCGCCGCGCAGGTCCGCCTCGCTGAAGTCCGACCCGCTGAAATCCATCTCCCCCAGGTTGCTCCACGCCAGCGACTGACCGCGCAGCCGCGAGTTGACAAAGGTCAGGCCCGACGCGTCCTGCGTGGCACGCCAGTCGTTCCAGGCAACCACGTCATCGCGCAGCAAGTTCAACAGACGCCGTATCTTGAAGTTACGCCACAGATCCATGCCCGCGCTCCTGGTCGAGTGTTAGTGCAATCTCGCTCATTGTACACTTGTTTGACCCGACGGGGCCGCTGGCTCCGGCGCGCCGTTTCGGGCCAAATTGCCGCCGCCGACCGGGAAAAACAGACCGAAAAAAGCAGACAGGGGCGAATTTCTCCGCCCCTGCCTCGCATTTTCCCCAATTCCGTTGTCGCGGGTATGCCGGGGTTCCCGCGCCAGCGCCGGATCCTAATGTCCGCCGCAGCCGCATCCACCGCCGCCGCCGCCGCACCCACATCCGCCGCCGCCGCAGCCACATCCGCCGCTGCCGCAGCCGCCTCCGGAGTACATGGGGTTGTTGATTACGAAGCCCACGCGGCCCCCGAACTCCTCAACGTAGTCGATGGTCGCCTCTTCCAGGAAGGGCGCGCTGTCGGAGTCCATCAGAAACTCCACGCCCTCCATCCGCAGAACGGTGTCGTCAGGCTGGTGTTCCTTCTCCATGGTCAGCATATACTGCAGACCGGGTCCGGCGGGCATTGCCACGACGCGGAGAGCGGAATCGGCCTCGTTCTCGCCGTCCATGACTTCCTTCAGTTTCTCGATGGCCAGGGGGGTGACATTCATCGTAGTCGCTCCTGATGTGGTTCGGTGCCGGGCCGTAGTACATGCCCAGCGTTGCCGGATCGATAGTGGGCAAAGCGTAACACGCAGCCATCCAACCGTCAAACAACCCCGCGCCCAGGCAACTGTTCAGAATTGCGGGCAAAGTGTCATTGCGAGCGTAGCGCGGCAATCCCGTTGGCATAGGGGAGCCCGTTGGAGCAGACATTGCTGCTACGGCGTCGAGATTGCCACGTCCGCCTGAGGCGGACTCGCAATGACAACCTCCTGGATTCTGAACACTTACGCGCCCAGCAGCCATCCAAACTCAGGCGAAGGCGCGAAACCACACCGCCGGGATTCCCCGGTCATCCCCCATACGTAGGGGCAGGTTTGAAACCTGCCCCGCACCCAAGCCCAAACCAACCCAACCGAAACACACCAACACCACCGCGCACCACCGCCGCCCGCTACGCCATCGGCCACCGCGAGCGCCGCCTCTGCCGGGCGTACATCACCCGGCACGTGCTCAGTTCCATCTGCCCCGCCGTGAGCCGCGCCTGCTGGTACGCCTCCATGAAGTTCGACGTCAGAATACCCGCCGGCAGCGCGAACAGACCGATCCCCAGCAGCGCGATGAACCCCGCAATCACCCGGCCCGCCAGCGTCCCCGGCACCACCTCCAGCGACGGCAGCGTCGTCAATATCACCACCGACGCCCACAGCGATTCGCCAATGCTGCCGAACTGCTCGTGATTCCCGTTGTGCAGGTGCGTCTCCGCCGCGTGCATCAGGTAGCCCGCCGCCAACCAGAAAACCCCCAGCGTAACCAGCACGCTGAGCAACTGCGTCGCCGACCGCAGCATCACCCGGCCCATCAACCGCATCGCCGGGAACCGCCGGCCCGTCATGATCAGGCGCGAGATCAACCGGAAAATGGGCAGTATCTCCACCTCCCCGAATATGATCATCACCACCAGCGTCGGCCAGATGGCGATGAAATCTATAATCGCCGCCGCGTTGGTCGTCGCGTACTTGAACCTCGCCCTGAACCCGCCCTGCCGGTAATTTCGATGCCACACGATGCACCACAGCCGGATGATGTACTCGGCGGCAAACACGCTGACGAAGAAAAACTCCAGCCGGTTGTTGCCGATGGCCAGGTTCACCGCGCTGAACAGCACCAGCCCGAATATGGTGAAGTCCACCACGCGGGCCGGCCCGCCGTTGTCGGCCTCCAGCACGTGAAAAACCGCGTGCTGCAGACGAACGTAGGCGTTCCGGTCCGGCAGACGGCATTGCAGCAGGTTGAACCCGCCTTGATTGGCGCCCATTATCTCAGTGCAGTTCGATTGCCCGACGCCAAAGGGCCATCCCTCAACGGACTCAGGATGAGCGCGGCCTGCGGCGATGAGCGCGGGCGCGCGGGTCTGACGGATGGGTTTGGCAGACGGATTGGCAGATGGATCAGAACGTGGCTACATCGCCGTGCGGCCACCGTCGATAACCAGTTCGCTGCCGGTCATGAAAGACGCCTCGTCGGATGCCAAAAACAGCACCCCGTAGGCAATATCCTCAGCCTGCCCCAACCGTCCGATGGGCGTGCGGTTCAGCCGGTCCTCCCGCCCGCCGGACGCCAGCAGGTCCGCGGTCATGTCCGTCTCAATCGTCCCCGGATGCACGCTGTTGCAGCGGATTCCGTCGGCGGCGTGCTGAATGGCCGTGGACTTGGTGAACAGCCGCACCGCGCCCTTGGATGCCGTGTACGCCGACGAGATGTGGTTGCCCACCAGTCCCGCCACGCTGGAAATGTTGACGATGGACCCGCCGCCGTTGCGCCGCAATTCGGGAATCGCCGCCTTGGTGCCCAGGAACACGCCCTTGGCGTTCACGCTCATGGTCACGTCCCAGTTCTCGTTGGTGGTGTTCTCCACCCTCTCGGGCATATACACGCCGGCGTTGTTCACCAGGATGTCCAGCTTGCCGAACCGCTCCACGGCAGCAGCGACGGCGTCCTTCCAGGCCTGCTCGTCGGTAACGTCCAGGTGGACGTAGAGGCACTCGCCGCCCAGTTCGTTGATCTCGGCCTCAACCTGACGGCCCAGTTCATCGCGCAGGTCGCCGATGACCACCTTGCAGCCCTCGCGGGCGAACATCCTGGCCTCGGTGGCGCCCATGCCGCGGGCGCCGCCACTGATCAGAGCCACTTTATTTTCCAGACGCATGGTGTACACACCTCGTTCTATTGTTGTTGTAATCGACTCAATTCGGCGCGCAGCCGCTCGATTTCCGCTTCGGCAGCCAGGCGGGCCTCCTCGGTTTCCTGATGAGTACGCAGCCATACCCCCGCCGTCGGGTCGTACAACCGGAGTTGCCGGTCCGGCGACACGCAGAAGTCCAGATCCAGCGCGGCGCTGTAGCCGCGCAGGTTGCCGTCGTCGTCGGTGACCAGTGGCTGCTCCCGATACTCCGGGCCATCCAATGTTTCCATGACCAGGCCCGGCGTGAAATGTTCGCCGGTGGGATCGAAGCGCACGTACTCCGTAACGCCCATATCGGCGTAGATGCGGCGCTTCTCGGTAGCGCCGCGCCGCCAGGTGGACGGGGACGCGATCTCCATTACGAAGTCCGGGGCCTTCCCTTCTCGCCACACCAGCCAGGAATCCCGGGGGTGGCTGCCGGCCGCGCCAAAGACGACATAAACATCGGGGGCGACCCGCACATCGTTGCGGTTCATCCGGTAATACATCATCATATCCCCGGCGACATACACGTCCTCTCGATGGCGATAGCGGAAGCGCAGGGCGTGGACGGTATCGGTGAGCGCCGTGTACTGCCAATCGTTTTCGGCCATGGGCTCCCCGTCGGAGGATGGATACTCGATGCTGAGGTCATCAACCTCATCCTCGTCAAACGGAATCTGTGGTCTTTGGGTTTTGCTGACCATCGTCTCAACCCCAGGCGTTGCATTGCAGTCTTGCCATTATAAGCCACGTTCGGGCCATGCGCTCACCGCGGCCAACCCGGTGAGGACGGCCAGAGTCAACCCTCGCCGGGGCTCACGCATACCCCTCACGCGTACCCAGTTTCATACGAACTGTCATTGCGAGCGCAGCGCGGCAATCTCGTCAGGGCAAGGAAGGCCGACACGGTAACGAGATCGCCACGTCTCTGCGCTCCTCTTATGACAAGGTGGGTACGCGTGAGCGCATACCCACCTTGTGTTGGAGGAACCATTTGCATCGATAAGCAGGATGAACAGGATGGCACAAGGATGACGGGAACCGTCTCGCTTTCAGGGCCGTCGCTATTGATGAATGGTGCCCTTTCTGCCGCTTTGCCCCAATGGAGCGTCTCTGTTCCTAGCTCCGGTCCTGAAACGCTACAGTTCAGCGTAACAATCCAATCCTCTCTATCCAGTGCATCCATGCAAATTCCCGGGTCCTGCCAAACTGGGCACGCGTGAGTCGCCGGGGAGCCGCCCCGGGCGTGGGGGATCGTGTGCGTGAACAGCCACGACCGGCCGTTGTGTCCAGGAAGGCACCACCCCGCTCATGGTGAGCCCGTCGAACCAATGGTGAGCCCGTCCAACCAATGGTCGCACCACCCCGCTCATGGTGAGCCCGTCGAACCAGCGGTCACACCACCCCGCTCGTGGTGAGCCCGTCGAACCAGTGGTCGCACCACCCCGCTCGTGGTGAGCCCGTCGAACCAGTGGTCGCACCACCCCGCTCATGGTGAGCCCGTCGAACCAATGGTGAGCCCGTCGAACCAGTGGTCGCACCACCCCGCTCATGGTGAGCCCGTCGA
>CAZCZB010000065.1:0-3413 GCA_964502995.1 uncultured Dehalococcoidia bacterium | reverse complement strand
ACCAGTGGTCGCACCACCCCGCTCATGGTGAGCCTGTCGAACCACACGGCCACTCCCTTTCGCTACTGCGCGAACAGGCCCCCGTCGATCACCAGCTCGCTGCCCGTCATGAACGACGATTCGTCGGATGCCAAAAACAGCACGCCCCACGCCACGTCCTCCGCCTCGCCCACGCGCCCGATGGGAGTGCGATCCAGCGACGCCTGCCGCGCCGCGTCGTCCCGCAGCAGCGTCGGCGTCGTCATCGGCGTCTCGATGATCCCCGGATGCACCGAGTTGCAGCGGATGCCGTCGGCGGCGTGCTGGATGGCCGTGGACTTGGTGAACAGCCGCACCGCGCCCTTGGTCGCCCCGTATGCCGGCGCGCGCCAGCTTCCGATGAGGCCGGCCACGCTGGAGATGTTGATGATCGAACCGCCGCCGGCCTTCCGCATCTCCGGAATCGCCGCCTTGGTCCCCAGGAACACGCCCTTGGCGTTGATGTCGAAGATGTTGTCCCAAAGCTCCTCCGACGTGTCCTCAATGCCCACCTGCCGGTAGATGCCGGCGTTGTTCACCAGGATGTCCAGCTTGCCGAACCGCTCCACGGCCGTGTTGACGGCGGCGTTCCACTCGTCCTCGCTGGTAACGTCCAGCTTTACGAAGACGCACTCGCCGCCGGTCTCGTTGATCTCGGCCTCAAGTTGGCGTCCCTCGTCCTCCAGCACGTCGGCGATGACGACCTTGCAGCCCTCGCGGGCAAACATGCGGGCCTCGGCGGCGCCCTGCCCCCGCGAGCCTCCGCTGATCAGGGCAACCTTGTTTTCCAAACGCATAATGACACCTCAAATCCATATCCTTACAGTCGCCAAGATTGTAACCCCCCAACAAACACCGTCAAGAGAACCCGCCAACCAACCAACCCCCACCCCCGCCACCACACCCCCCGATGCACTCCCACCCGCGTGCCGGCAAATCGTCATTCACCCACGCCACCCGCAACTATCCACGACCAACACCCCCACGTACCGGCGAATAATCATTCGCCCCACCTCCACCCACCACACCCCCGATGCACTCACACCCGCGTGCCGGCAAATCGTCGTTCACCCACCCTGCCCGCAACTATCCACGACCAACACACCCACGTACCGGCGAATAATCATTCGCCCCACCTCCGCCCGCCACACCCCCGCGCCAAACCCACCACGCGCGAATATCCCGATGTGCAATATACTGTTGGCCCCCATTATTCGCACAACGGTGACAACCCCCGCCGCCAGCAAAAGGACCCGACGCATCGAAACCCCAATAGCGCAGGCCCAGCAGCGTCAGGTGAACAAGGCATGGTTCATGGCCGTGCTCGCCCTCACCGTCTTTGCGACCATCAGCTCCATCCTGATTGTTCCGCCCCTGCTGGTGGAAATCGCCACCGACCTCGAAATCTCGGTCGCCGTCGCCGGCCAGTTGGCCACCGCCACCTTCGCCGCCTGGGCCGTCACCGGCGTATCCGCCGGCCCCCTGTCCGACTCCTTCGGCCGTCGTCCCGTCGCGCTGGTCACCCTGGCGGTGCTGTCGGTATCGATGCTCGGATGCGCCATCGCCCCCAACCTGGAAACGCTGTTCGTGCTGCGGGTTCTGGCCGGATTCGGCGGAGGCGTCATACCCCCCAACATCGTGGGGTCGGTCGCCGACGTCATCTCGCCGGCCAGGCGCGCCACGGCCGTTGCCGCCCTCCTGTCCATTCAGGGTTTCGCGTCGGCCATCGGCGTGCCCATCGTCGCGTTGCTGGCGGATGTTGGCGGCTGGCAGTTGGCGTTCATCGTGTACGGCGGCATTCTGGTTGCCGCGTTCCTGGCCAACCTGCTCTGGCTCCCCGGGGACCGTGGACAGCGCGTTCGCAATTTCGCCTATCTGTCCCGCTACAAATCGCTGGTGTCGTTGCGGTTCTTCCGCGTCGCCGTGGCGGTCAACCTGTCGCAGCGCATCGCCTTCTGGGGAACCATCAGCTTCTTCGCCGCCTACCTGATCAACACCTTCGACCTGAGCGTCGGCTTCGTGGCCCTGCCGTTGGCAATCGCCGCCCTGGGACAGATGGCCGGCAACTACGGCGCGTCCTTCGCCGCGAACCTCCGGCATCGGGCGTTGATCATCGCCGTGTGCAGCGTCGCCGGCGGCGCGTTCGGACTCCTGGTGTTCTCCGTAGAGATGGGATTGTGGGCAACGGTCGCGACGGCAACGGTCAGCACCGGCCTGCTTAGCGTCACATTCCCCATCCTCATCGCCGCCAGCACCGAATACTCCGGCGAGTCCAAGGCCACCGGCGTCGGCCTCATGGGGTTCAGCAACCAGGCCGGCGGCATGCTGGGCGCGGCCATAGCCGGAACCCTCCTGGCAAACATCGGCTACGAGGCAATCGGCTACATGTGCCTCGCCGTCACCATCCTCAGCGCCCTGCTCACCACCCTGTTCGGCCGCCAGTTCGCCGACTCGGCCGGCCAGAACCGGGGATAATCCACCAAACCAGGCCCCCGCGCTGCGTCCGGCACGCCCAAGCCGGCGCTCGCGCTGCTGTAAAATGTTCCCATGCACATCCTGTCGAGCGTCCCAACCCAACGCTTTACCAACCGAGCCCTCGGGATCGCCCATAGTGAACCTGCCGTCGGTACGCTACGGATCACCTAACCATGAGTCCGTCCTTCGACAAGCTCAGGACGAGCGGAAAGACAATCACCCGCGATTTCGGCAGGACTCCGTCCCTCAAAGGACCGTCCTTTCCGTTTCCGGCTTTCAACTTCAGGTGGGCGGCGAGTCTGATCATATTGCTTGTGCTACTCGCCGCCTGCGCGCCCGGCGAGCCTGCCAGCGACTTCACCCTCACCACCTTCGACGGCGAACGCTTCCGCCTCTCCGAGCAGCGCGGCAACGTCGTCGTTATCAACTTCTGGTATCCCTCCTGCCCTCCCTGCCGCGACGAGATGCCCGCGTTCCAGCAAACCTGGGAATCCTACCAGGGACGCAACGTGCGGTTCATCGGCCTGTTCGTGCCCCAGGGCTTCGACACCGAGGAGTCCGCCCGGGAGTTTGTGGACGAGTTGGGCCTCACCTTCACCTTCGCCACCGACGTGCGCGCCCTCGTTGCCCAGGCCTACGCCATCGAGTATTTTCCCACCACCTATTTCATCGACCAGGGCGGTCGTGTCCACACCATGGAGATCAGCCGCATGGACGCCGACCGCCTCACCGATATAATCGACGACCTCCTGGGCTGAACCATGGACGCACAGGACATCATCATGGAGATCAGCCGCATGGACGCCGACCGCCTCACCGACATAATCGACGACCTCCTGGGCTGAACCATGGACGCGCAGGACATCATCATCATGGAGATCAGCCGCATGGACGCCGACCGCCTCACCGACATAATCGAC
>CAZCZB010000064.1:0-17680 GCA_964502995.1 uncultured Dehalococcoidia bacterium | reverse complement strand
ATAGGCAATGGGTAGGGGCGGGTCTGAGACCCACCCCTACGGATGTTGGGGGTGTTGGCTGTTCGGTGTTGGGAGCCTGTCCAGGGATGAATCCGTGGGATTTGGTGATTCCGGAATGTAGGGGCGAATGATTATTCGCCCCTACGCAATCATCGGTGCTGAGCGCAACGTCCCCAGTGTGATAGGCAATGGGTAGGGGCGGGTCTGAGACCCGCCCCTACGGATGTTGTCGGTGGGCGCGTTGGTTTAGGCCAGGTTGGGCCACGCGCCGCGGCTGGGGGATACGGCCTCGTAGGCGTTGGCGATGCGGAACATGTTGCCCTCTTCCCACGGCCGGCCGATGAACTGCAGGCCGATGGGCAGGCCCAACTCGCTGAATCCACACGGCACCGTGATGGCAGGGAATCCGGTGGCGTTCTCCGGGCTGGTGTTGCGCGAGATGTGGCCGGAGCCGGGCCCGCGGACCTTCTGACTCCTGCCTTCCACCTCGATGGTGGCGGCGTCAATGCGCGGCGCGGGCATGGGCGTGGTGGGCGTGACCAGGAAATCCACGTCCTGCAAAACGCGGGCGTGTTCCTCCTTGATGATGCGCTGCACCTTCATGGCCTTGGAGTAGTCGCGCCCCAGCACGAACTGGCCGGCCAGGGTCCGGTAGAGCGTGTCCGGCCCGTAGTCCTCGCGGTTGGAGGTGATGTACGGTTCGTGGGTTACCACGCTGTCGGACATGGCGGCGAACCTCAGCGCGCCGACGTATTCCATGCTGGGCAGGCTCACCTCGCGGCTGGCGACACCCAACTCCTCAAGCGCCGCAATGGCGGCACGCACCGCGGATTCGACCTCGGGGTCAAGCAACTCGAAATAGTGGTTGGACGGGATGCCCATGGTCAAACCCTGGATGCCACGTTCCATCACCAGCGCGTAGTCGTCCACGGGAACCGGAACGGTGCTGGGATCCAGCGGGTCGTAGCCGGCGATGGCCTGCAGCACCAGGGCGCTGTCGCGCACCGAGCGGGTCATGGGGCCGATGTGGTCGCCGTTGAAACTGGTGACGAGCAGCCCGCGCTGGCTGACACGACCGAAGGTCTGCTTGAGGCCGACCACGCCGCAGAACGCGCCGGGCAGGCGCACGGATCCGCCCAGGTCGGTTCCCAGGGATGCGAACGTCACGCCGGCCGCCACGTTTGCGCCGCCGCCCCCGCTGGAACCGCCGGGGATGTGATCCAGACCCCAGGGGTTATGCACCGCGCCATAGTGCGGGTTATTGGACGTTGCGCCGGCGGCGAACTCTTCGAGGTTCTCCTTGCCGAGGATGATGCCGCCGGCTTCCTTGACGCGACGGACCACCTCGGCGTCCTCGTCGGGCACATGATCCCTGAGGACCTTGGTGCCCAGCGTGGTTTTGATGCCGCCGGTGGCGATGTTGTCCTTGATGCCGACGGGGATGCCGTGCAGGGGGCCGCGGTATTCGCCGCGCGCCAGTTCGTCCTCGGCCTGTTCGGCCTGCGCCCTGGCCTGCTCGCCCATGATGGTGATGAACGAGTTGAGGGTGGGCTGGCGACGCTCGGCTTCGGCCAGCGCGGCCTCGGTGAGGTCAACCGGCGACACCTCCCGCGCCTGGATCAGGGGAGCGATCTCGGAGATGGTGAGTTTGAGCAATTCGGAATCAGGCATCGGCTTCCGCTCCTTCCGCCGCCCGCAACAGGCGCGATGACATCACGTCGGACAGGTCGAGGTCGCGCAGGTTCTGCAACTCGGTCAGATAGCTCTCCAACTCGGGCCTCACCAGTTCCAACTCGGACTCGGACAATTCAAACCCGCCGTATTCGGCGATTATCCGCTTGAGGGTTTCATCGGATATGGGCATGGGTTACACCTCCCGCCAGTCTGCGGTTGGCGGGAGTGTACAGGCCGGACCGACGTTGCGGCAACATGGGGGCGCTCGCGGCTTTGCGGGGGCAAACGGTTATGCGGCCGCGCAATTTTTTGACGGCGTAGCGATCAGGCGCGAGAAACGGGTGCATGGGTAACGGGGCGGGTGCAGGGAAAGGGCGGTGGATGGTTTATTGGGTGTATTGATACACCCGTTTTGGCGAGTTTCTGACGGCGTTGGCGGATGACGGGTACAATGGCGTGGACCAACGTCAGGATATTTGGGGGTAGTTATGGCTCAGAATGGCACCAAGTCGGTGTTGGACGGTGTGCGGGTGTTGGAACTGGCTCGCTGGCAGGCGGCGCCCCGGGGCGGCCTGATCCTGCAGGACATGGGAGCGGAAGTCATCAAGCTGGAATGGCGCAAGGGCGCGGACCTTCGGGATTCCGGACCCTTCGTCGGCGGCATGAGCGTCCAGTTTGCCGCCTACAACCGGGGCAAAAAGAGCGTCACGCTGAACACCCGGCACCAGAAGGGCAAGGATCTGTTTTTCAAACTGCTGGAGGTCTCGGACGTGGTGCTGGAAAACTTCCGGCCGGGCACGATGGAGCAGATGGGATTCAGCTACGAGGAGATGTGCAAGGTAAATCCCGGCATCATACTGGCCTCGGTGTCCGGCTTCGGACAGTATGGCCCGTACCGCGACCGCCAGTGCTTCGATCCCATCATCCAGGCCATGAGCGGATTTGGCGATCAGACCGGGCGCGGGTTTGGAGAGCCGATCATGGGCAACGGGCCGGTGATGGACCGCACCGCCGCGCTGCACGCCGTTATCGGCATCCTAGGAGCGCTGCGCCACCGGGACCGCACCGGCGAAGGCCAATGGCTGGAGGTCGCCATGCTGGACGGCGGCATCACGCTGGAAGAGGTCGCGCTGGCAATGTGCTATGACACCAAGACCAACGACTTCGTGCGGGTCGGGACGTTCCTGCGCTGCACGGATGGATGGGTTACCACCGGGGCCGCCCGCGCCGGCATGTGGGAACGGATGCTGAAGGTCATGGACTACGATGAGCTGGCCAAGGATCCGGATTTCGCGGCCCCCATGTTCGCCACCGACATGGCAGAGATTCGCATGGAACTGCTGCGGATGTGGTGCGAGGAGCGCACCGTGGCCGAGGTGGAGAAGGCGCTGGTCGCCGCCGACATCCCATTCGGGGCGGTCAAGTCCATTCCCGAGGTTCTTGAGGACAGCCACATGTGGGAACGCGAGGTGATGATGGAGGCGGACGCCCACGACCCGCCCGGCAAGAAGGTGCTGGTGCCAGGGCCGACGATCATCAAGTTCTCAAAGACTCCCACGACCGCCGGTCCGATTCCCAGGTACGGGGAGCACAATCCCCAGATTTACGGCGAGTTGTTGGGGATGTGCGAATCGGATATGGCCGGTCTGGTGGAAGAGGGAGTGATCACCTAGCGCGGTCGTGCGGGGCGTCTTCACCCGTGTGGATGGCAGGGCGAGTGGCGCGCGCCGTGGCGGGTAAGGGCGAGGTATGCCTCGCCCCTACGTTGGTGAAATGCGTGCGGGCGGCGAGGCGGGTGTAATCGTAAGCGGGGCGGGTTTGAAACCCGCCCCAACGCGGGCGATTTGCAATCTCGGGCTCGGGGTAGAAGTCGGCGAGGGGGGATTGAGTGGGCCGTGGCGCGCGCCGTGTTGTGTAGGGGCGAGGCATGCCTCGCCCCTACGGTTGAGGCCTGCGGTCGGGTGGCGCGGTGCGTGTAAAGGTTGGCGGGGCGGGTTTCAAACCCGGGACTACGGGATTGTGGGCTTTGCTAGGCGGCTGTCAGGGCGACCAGTTGGCGGTCGATGTCCTCGGCTTCCAGGGTGAGCAGTTCCCACTCGTCCCAGAGGGACTGTTCCTCTTCCTTGAGGACGCGGTACTGCTCGCCGGTGGCCTCCAACTGCTCCCGGTCGTCGAACTGGTCGGGGTCGGAGAACATCGCCTCCAGCGCGGCGGAGCGGGTCTCGCGTTCCGAGATGGCGGCGCCGATCTCGTCGATGCGGGCGGCGAGTTTGCGGGCCTGGCTGTTCAGAGCCCGCTTCTGCACCTCTTCTTCGGACAACGGACGGCGGGAACGCCGCGACGGTCGGGCGCCGTTCTCGCTGCCGGCGGCGTGCTTCTCGCCGGTCCCGTTCTGGGCGGCGGCGGATGCTTCGGACTCCTGCTGCTTGCGATAGAGGTAGCTGTCGTAATCGCCCGGGAACACGCGGGGACGGCCGCCGTCGATCTCGATGATCTTGTTGGCAACCTGCCGGATGAGCGTGCGGTCGTGGGTTACGAGGCAGATCGAACCCTGATAGTCCTCCAGCGCGTCGGCCAGGATCTCGCGGGACGCGATGTCCAGGTGGTTGGTTGGCTCGTCCATGAGCAGGAAGTTGCTGGGTTGCAGCAGCAGTTTCGCCAGCGCGACGCGGGCCTTTTCGCCGCCGGACAGCACCGATATGGGTTTCAGAATCTCGTCGCCGCTGAACAGAAAGCCGCCCAGCGTGTTGCGCAGGTTCTGTTCCGATTCGGCCGGCGACGTCTCCTTGAGTTCATCGAGGGGCGTGTTGGCGGGGTGCAGCAGGTCCAGCACGTGCTGGGCGTAGTAGGCGGTGATGACGTTGTGGCCCAGCCGGCGTTCGCCGGTGTCGGTGGGCAGGACGCCGGCCAGCATTTTCAGCAGGGTGGATTTGCCCGCGCCGTTGGGACCTACCAGGGCGACGCGGTCGCCGCGTTCCAGGGTCAGGTTCAGTTCCCGGTACACCACGTTGTCGCCGTATGACTTGCCGACGCCGTCCAGCGTCATGATGTCGGAGCCGCTGCGGGGCGGTTCCGGGAACGAGTATTGCACCTTGCGGGTGGCGCGGGGCAGCTCGATGACCTCGATCTTTTCCAGCTGCTTCAGGCGGCTCTGCACCTGGCGGGCCTTGGTTGCCTTGTAGCGGAACCGTTCCACGAACCGCATCTGGCGCTGTATCTCGCGTTCCTGGCGGGCGGCCGCGGCTTCCTTGATCTCCAACGCGCGCTCTCGCGCCACCAGGTATTCGTCATAGTTGCCGCGATGATGCACCACTTCGCCGGGCTCGATGGCGAGGATCCGGTTGGCCACCTGGTTGAGGAAGGTGCGGTCGTGGGAGGTGATGATCACGCCGCCGGGGAACGCCGAAAGGTATTTCTCGAACCAGATGTTGGCTTCCAGGTCCAGGTGGTTGGTGGGCTCGTCCAGCAGCAGCACGTCGGGGTTGCGGAACAGCAGGCGCGCCAGTTCGGCCCGCATGATCCAGCCGCCGCTGAACTCGGTCATGTCGCGGGTAAAGTCGGAGTCCTTGAAACCCAGGCCGGACAGTATTGCTTTCGCTTCGTGGTCCCGGTCGTCCCCGCCGGCGGCGTCCAGTTTGATTTCCAGGGAGGCCAGTTCTTCCATCAACTCCGTCTGATGGTCGGGGTTGGAGGTGGTGGACAGTTCAACGCGCACCTGGGAGATGCGGTCGGCCAGGGTGATCGCCTCGGTGTTGGCCTCCAGAACCTCCTGGAGGAGAGACTTGCCGGCGAAGGGCGCCGGTTCCTGGCGCAGGTAGCCTACGGTGGAGTCGCGGGACCGTGAGACGCTGCCGGTGTCGGCCAGCGTTTCGCCGGCCATGATGTCGAGGAGGGTGGTTTTGCCGGACCCGTTGGCCCCGATGAGCGCGACCCGGTCGCCCGCGCCAATGCTGACGCTGAGCGCGTTGAACAGAGTTCGCTCTGAATATGCTTTGCTGATATCCGATGCAAACAGCATGAATTATGCCCAGTGAAGGATTATATCACCCGGTTGATGTTGTTCTCCTGAACCTCCGATCCCTCACGTGTACCCAATTTGGCCGAACACGGAAATTTGCATGGATGCACAGTCAGGCTTTACGCAAAATTCAGGAAACGTACAAAAGCGGCTGAGATGACCGCCCCGACTTTCCACACAAGGCGCCGTCATGCTTGGCCGGCCCGATGCCATTGCAGCCGTACTCATCCCCTTTACTACGCTGTTCAGCAAACCGACCTGGCGCAAGGGCCATCCTGCCCATCCATGCAACACCGAGATGCAGCAACACCGAAATGCAAAGCCCGGAAACGGTCAAACTTTGTTCGGGAGCGCCATGTCCGGTGCGGCAGGTTATGTTAGAATAACGTGCCACCCGGCTGTGGCGTTTTTGGAGGAGAGGCTGCCGTGTCCGAGCGTATTTTCATCGGTGTCGCATGGCCGTACGCCAACGGCCCATTGCACATGGGACACATCGCAGGCTGCTATCTGGCCGCCGATATTTTCGCCCGTTACCACCGCATGAAGGGCAACGAAGTGCTGATGGTGTCCGGCTCCGACGCCCACGGCACGCCCATCACCATCCGGGCCGACCAGGAAGGCGTCGAACCCGACGTTATCCTCGCCCGTTACCACGCCCAGTTCCTCGACACCTGGGAACGCCTGGGCATCTCCTTCGACCTGTTCACCACGACCCACACCGACAACCACCGCGAGGTCGTGCAGGACATCTTCAAACGCCTCCAGGACCAGGACTACATCTACGCCGACACCATGCTCCTGGCCCATTGCACGGGATGCAGCCGGTTCCTGCCCGACCGTTACGTCGAGGGGACCTGCCCCCATTGCGGCAACCAACGCGCCCGCGGCGACCAGTGCGACGACTGCGGCCACACCCTCGATCCCATCGAACTGGTGGAACCCCGCTGCAGCATCTGCAGCCAGACCCCCGACTTCCGCGACTCCGAGCATTTCTTTCTGCGCCTGTCCGCCTTCGAGCAGCCCCTGCTGGACTGGATCGGCGACAAGGACTTCTGGCGGCCCAATGTCGCCAACTCCACCCGCGGATTCCTCCAGGGCGGCCTGAAAGACCGCGCCATCACCCGCGACCTCACCTGGGGCGTACCCCTGCCGCTGGACGGTTACGACGGCAAGCGCATTTACGTGTGGTTCGAGGCCGTCATCGGCTACCTCTCCGCCGCCGTCGAATGGGCCAGGCTCAACGGCAAACCCGACGCCTGGCAGGATTTCTGGAAAGATCCCGACACCAAGGCGTACTACTTCATCGGCAAGGACAACATCCCCTTCCACAGCATCATCTGGCCCGCCATGATCATGGCATACGGCGGCCTGAACCTGCCCCACGACGTGCCCGCCAACGAGTTCCTCAGCCTGGAAAGCCGCAAATTCTCCACCAGCCAGAACTGGGCCGTGTGGGTGCCCGACTACCTCGACAGTTACGACCCCGACCCGCTGCGGTATCTGCTGTCCATCAACATGCCTGAATCCGGCGACACCGATTTCACCTGGGCCGAATTCGTCCGCCGCAACAACGACGAACTGGTCGCCACCTACGGCAACCTCGTCAACCGCGTGCTGCGTTTCACCTACCGCAACTTCGAAGGCCAGGTGCCCGTTGACGCCGCGCCGCCCGAGGACGCCGAGCGCGCCCTGCTCGAATCGGCCCGCCAGGCCATGGACGACGTCGATTCCAGCCTGTACCACACCCGCTTCCGCGCCGGCATCAGTCGCGCCTTCGCCCTGGCCCAGGAAACCAACCGGTACCTGGACTCGCGCGCGCCCTGGCAGGCCATCAAGACCGACCGCGCCGATGCCGCCCGTTCCCTCGGAACCGCCATCCAGGTGCTCAATTGCCTCAAGGTCGTCCTGGCGCCCTACCTGCCCTTCACCAGCCAAAAGGTGCATGAGTTCCTGGGCTTCGACGGCGACGTGTCCGCCGAGCCCTGGGACTTCGACACGCTGGTCGGCAGCATCCGTCCCGGCGCTCCCCTCCGCAACCCGTCGGCCCTCTACACCAAGCTGGACGCGGCCGTTGCCGATCAGGAAGCCGAGCAACTTGGCGTGTCGGCCTGATCGACGCGCGCCGCTGAGCTGCCCACAGTGGTCACCGGCCTGGACCTGAAAACCGTTTCCATCTACGCGCCGGTGGCAGAGCAACTGGCCGAGGTTGAGGAAAAACTGCTCGCGCTGGGCCAGACCGACATAGCCGAGCTGCACCCCCTGTTGGACTACGCCCTCCAGTCCGGCGGCAAGCGCGTCCGCCCGGCCCTCACCCTGCTGGCGTCCCAGTTCCACCCCCACGACCGGCAACGTTCCCTGATGATGGCGGTGGGCGTCGAGTTGCTCCACCTCGCCACGCTGGTCCACGACGACACCGTGGACAACGCCGGACTGCGGCGCGGCAAGCCCACCATCAACAAGGTGTACGGCAACCACGTGGCCGTGCTGCTCGGCGATTATCTCTTCGCCACGTCCGCGACCTTCGTGTGCGACACCGGAATCGTCCGGGTCATGCGCCGCTTCTCCGAGACCATCATGGAGCTTGCCAGCGGTCAGCTCATCGAGTTCTTCACCACCTTCGATCCGCCCAAGGCCCGCCGCCTCTACGACGAGCGCATCTACCGCAAGACCGCGTCCCTGTTCCGCACCGCCGCCGAATCCGGCGCGATACTCAGCGACGCTCCCGAGAACCAGGTGCAGGCCCTCGGTTCCTACGGCTACAACATCGGCATGGCCTTCCAGATCGTCGATGACCTGCTCGACATCCAGGGCGACCCCACCGAGATCGGCAAGCCCGTGGGCAACGACCTGCTCCAGGGCATCCTGACCCTCCCCACCATCATGCTGATGGAACGTCGCCCCGACGACCATCCCATCGACGCCCTGTTCTCCGCCATTCAACACGGCAACGGCGACGTGGACGCCCTCCTGAACCGTTCCGTCTCCATGATCACCGATTCCGACATCATCCCCGACTGTTTCGCCACCATCCGCGGATACTGCAAGTCGGCATCGTCAGCCCTCGACGAACTGCCCGACTGCCCGTCCCGCCGGTCCCTCTCCGAAATGGTCAACTACATTTGGGAACGCTCCCGCTGAGAGCAACTCCAACACGCACGCCCCGGCTTCAAGCCCATCCGTACCTCTCCCACGGCGAACGTCCCAGCCCATTGTAGGGGCGCATAATCATTCGCCCCGATCCCGGCGACCACTCACGCCATTCGTCCCACACGCCCCGCCTTCAAACCCATCCCTACCACGGCCACGGCGAGCGCCCATTCCCACCGTAGGGGCGAGGGATGCCTCGCCCCCACGACCCGCACATCAAACGCCGTCCCGCCAAACCACTCTCCCGCCAACCGCCGTCAACACGGCGCGCACTCCCGGCAAATCCTCCACCGATACCGCCAACGGGTCGGCGTCCACCACAGCCAGGTCCGCCGGATGCCCCGCTGCAATCCGGTTGCCGTCCGTATATCTGCCCAACGCATCACCCACCGACGGCAACCCGACGCCGCCCAGCGCATCGCCCTCGGCCGTCCGCCGCGAAACCGCCGCCGCGATGCCGGCCCAGGGGTTTGGGTCCACCACCGGCGCATCCGATGCCAACTCGACCGGGATTCCCAACGCCGTCAGCGCGCCCGTCGGATACAAATGCGCCACCAGATCAGGCTCCACGGTCGCCAGGTATCGCCGTCCGTCGTAGTGCAGAAATCCCGGATTCGTGACCACGCGCGCGCCGCTCTGCGCAACCAACCCCGCCACGTCCGGCGGGCATTCCCCGCAATGCTCGATGCGGTCCTGCCCAACCGGAGTGGGATTGTCGGCCAGCGCCAGGGCCGACGCGACCACCGCATCCCGCTCCACGGCATGAATCGCGACGGGATAGCCCACTCGGTGCGCCTCAGCCACCAGCCGCGACAATTCGTCCGGGTCCGGATTCAATCCGCCCGCCGATGCGGTCAGCATGATCTTGGCGTGGCCGATTCGCAGCATCCCGTCGCACGCAGCGTCTCCGTGGCGCAGGCCCGCCGCCCGCATCTCGTCCAATTGGCGGACACCCACCATCATGGTCGCCCGATGCGGTAAAACGCCCGACGCGACCACATCCTCAAAATCGCGCCACCGGGCCAACCCGTTATCCGCGCCGGCGTCCGTGACGGCGGTGATTCCGTAAGCAAGCAACTCGCGGCCCACCTCGGACAGCGCGGCCCGCAATCCGCCCGGCTCCCGTTCGGCAGATGCCCCAACCCGCTCCCGGATCCACCCCTCCATGTCCAGCAGCGCTCCCGTCGGTTCGCCGTCGGCATCGCGCACGATGACACCGCCCGGCGGGTCCGGAGTATCGGCGGAGATTCCCGCCGCATGCAGTCCGACGCCGTTCAACGCCAGGGCGTGGCCGGAACGGTGCGCCACCCGAACCGGTGCGCCATCGGACACCGCGTCCAGATCCCAACGGTTCAGGTGCCGTCCCAACCCCAGCGGCGAGTCGTCGTACCCATACCCCCGAATCCAGCCGTCCGCGCCCGGCGTCGCCTGCCGCAACGCGGCCACCACCGCATCCACCGACGGCGTGGCGGATGGTTGGCAGTCCACGCCGTTCCGCCTCGCCGCCATGGCGAACAGGTGGCAGTGCGCGTCCACAATGCCGGGAATCAATCTGCGCCGCCGGCAGTCCACGATCTCGGCGCCCCGCGCAGCCAACCGCATCAACTCGGCTCCCTCGCCCACGGCGGCAACGGTTCCGCCAGACACCGCTACGGCGTCAGCCCTCCCGTCAGAACCGTGGACAACGGCGTTGATCAGTATCAGATTGGGAGAATCAATCATCGGACCTATGGAATGGTGTCTCAAAAGCCTCCGCAGGACAGGCCGGTGCTATAATCGGCCCCGCTCGCAACGGGAACAAAACCCTCCTGCGTACCCAGTTCGTCATTGCGAGTCCGCCACAGGCGGATGGCAATCCCATCCGCCTTGCAGGGGCAGTCGGTCGTAGTCGTTAGCGCCTCAACGAGATTGCCACGTCCGCCTGTGGCGGACTCGCAATGACAGATTATCAAAGTGGGTACGCGTGAGGAAAAAAACCGGAACATCGAGGTGAGGATTATGCCGGAACTGGAAATTATCATGGGCGGTTACTCAATCAACACCGACCAGACCCGCCTGGGGCTGTGTACCGTGACCCTGATTCGTGGCGAGGTGCTGTCCATCGTTGACGTTGCTCATTTCGGCCGCCGGAACATGCTGGTTGACCAGTTGGAGGCCAACGGCATATCCACCGACGACATCGGCCGCGTCATCCTCACCCATGCCCATTGGGACCACTCGCAGAACACCGACCTTTTCCCCAACGCCGAGATTGTAATCCACGCCGACGAACTGGAGTATAGCCGCAATCCCCGGCCCGGCGATCTGGCCACTGCCCGCTACTTCGCCAACACGCTGCTCGACCAGAACGTCCGCACCGTGTCGGGCGAAACCGAACTGGAACCCGGCGTCCGCCTCATCGAAACACCCGGGCATACGCGCGGCCACGTCAGCGTCGTCGTCGACACCCCCGGCGGCACGGTATGCGTCGGCGGCGACGCCATGTCCGACGCGGGAGCCATCGGACGCGGAACCCCCGCCATCGTGTTCTGGAGCGAGGCCGACGCCCGCGCCAGCATCCGCAAGATCGTTGCGGCCGCCGACACCATCTATCCCGGCCACGACCGCCCATTCCGCGTTGAGGCCGACGGCGGCATCACGTATCTGGCCGATTCGCCCACGCTGGAAGTGAGCGGAGTTCTGCACTACGCCAGCGGCGCGTTCACCGTGAACATCGGCTGCGCCGAGCATCCGGGCACCACGGTTATGCCCAGCGCCATCGACTACCAGGGCGGCGGGCACAGACACCCCGGGCACTGCTGACATCATGCGGGCGGTGATTTTCGACTGGGACCTCACTCTGTGGGACAGTTGGGGCATCCACCTGCGGTTGATGGAACACACCGCATTGGAACTGGGCCTGCCCGTCCCTTCGGCGGAGGACGTGGCCACCGAGTTTCACCGCCCGTTTCGCCAGCACCTCCTCTGGTTCTTCGGCAGCAGGCCCGACGCCGACGATGAGTTGGCCGCAATCCTCGACGTGTACCTGGTCCGCTACGAGAATATCGTGGCGCACCGCAACTACCTTTTCCCGGGCGTGGCCAGCCTGCTTCCAGCCCTGAAACGGCGCGGAGTCAAGGTTGGCATCGTGTCCGACAAAGTCCCCGAATTCGGCCAGTCCGAACTCCGGCGATGCGGGATGGAACGGTTTGTCGATTCCGCAAATTTCAAAACCGACGCCCGCCCCTACAAGCCGGCTCCGGACGGTCTGCTCACCGTGCTGGACGAACTGGACGTGGCCCCCGGCGATGCCCTGTACGTTGGCGACGCCCCCCAGGACATCGTGTGCGCCCAGAACGTTGGCGCCTCCTCCGGCGCGGCCCTCTGGTCGCCGGTTGACCGGGACGCAACGGTGGCCCGGAATCCAACGTACCGCCTCCACCGGCCGCACCAGGTTATGGCAGTGATCGACGGGACTGGCAACGCCGGGCCGGATCCGTGGGTGCGCCATCTGCCCTGGCCGTGGCGTCCCGACGCCGACAATCCCCGCGATGACCAGGACGCGGAACCGGCAACCACCGTCCCAACCTACCAGGAACCGGAACCGGTGCCGCCGCAGGAGTGGCCAATGGCCGCCCTCTGGAAAGGCCGCACCGGCGAACTGGCCCAACTCCCGGCCGACGCCAACCCGGTCGCGCCACTGTCCCTGCGCAACCCCGGCTGACACGATTGCCGCAAACCCACATCACCTTCGCGTCCACTTGGGGACAATTGCACTCGGCCAGGCCGGTAAACCTGCTCCAACATTGGCGGCGCAACCGCCAACAAAATGTAGGGGCGAATAATTATTCGCCCCTACGTTATGATGCAGACCGTCGCGTGTAATCGCCCACACTCGTCAACCACCGGATAACCGCGCGGCCGTATGCTGGTCGTCGGCGTGGTAGGAGGAGCGCACCAGCGGGCCCGAGGCCACGTGCTTGAACCCCATGGCCTCACCCGCCTCGCGCAGTTCCTCGAACTCCGCCGGCGTGTAGAAACGGTCCATCTTGATGTGCTTGATTGACGGGCGCAGGTACTGCCCCACGGTGAGCAAGTCGCAGTCCACGGCGCGCAGGTCGGCCATGGTCTGCTTCACCTCGTCCATCGTCTCGCCCATGCCGACGATGATGCCCGACTTGGTGGGCATGGCCGGGTCAATCTCCTTGACATGCCGGATCAGTTCCAGCGACTGCCGGTAGTCGCCCTTGGGGCGCACACGCCGGAACACCCGCTCCACCGATTCTATGTTGTGGTTCAGAACCTCGGGCCCGGCGAATACCACCTTCTCCAGCGCATCCCGGTTGCCGTCGAAATCGGGAATGAGCACCTCCACGCGACAACCCGGCACCGCGGCCCGAACCTGCTTGATGCACGCCGAGAATATCCCCGCGCCGCCGTCGGGCAGGTCATCCCGGTTCACCGACGTGATCACGCAGTATTTCAACTCCATGCGCTTGACGGTTGCCGCCAGCCGGAAGGGTTCGCCCAGGTCCAGCGTGCCGGGCCGCCCGGTGGTCACGGCGCAGTAGGCGCAGGCACGGGTGCAGATGTCCCCCAGGATCATGAAAGTGGCCGCCGACCGCTCCCAACACTCACCGATGTTGGGGCAGTGGGCCTCCTCGCACACGGTGTGCAGTTGGCTGTCCCGCATCAGTTGTTTCAACTCGATGTAGCGGGGGCCGCCGGGCATCCGCACCTTCAGCCAGTCGGGCAGGCGGGGACGCAGTGGGGTTTCGGTCGTTGTGGTCATTTCCACTCCTGGATTCCTGTACGTGCAGGAACGACTGGAATTGCTAGAGCATCTGTACCAGGCGAGGGTTCACCCGACACTTTTCGGCGGCGATGATGGCGTCGATTTCCCTCACGGCGTCGTCCAGCGCGCCGTTGCGGTTCACCACGCGGTAGTCAAACTCGGTCATTCGACCCAACTCGACGGTTGCCTCCTGGAGTCGACGCTGCATCTCGGCGTCGTCCTCGGTTCCTCGCCCGGCCAGTCGCGTGCGCAGTTCGTCGAGGCTGGCGGGCATTACGAATATGGTCAACGCTTCGGGAGCGATCTCGCGGATGGTGGCCGCACCCTGCACGTCTATCTCCAGAATAACATCCTGGCCGGCGATCAGCGGGTCGCGAACCTGATATCGCGGCACTCCGTACCAACGGTCGTACACCTGCGCCGATTCCAGCAGTTCGTCCCGCTCCCGCATCCGGAGAAAAGTATCAACGTCCAGGAATATGTAATCCTGGCCGTCAACCTCTCCCTCGCGCATCGGCCGCGTGGTGGCGGTCACCGCGAAGTGCCAGGGCCGTTCCAGCGCGCGCAGGGCGGATACCAGCGTCCCCTTGCCCGACGCCGAGGGGCCGGAGAGCACGACCAGCATCGGCGGCGCGGGGCTGGCCTGCGGCAGTTCGACAGAGGTGGTCATCACTCGCCGGTGAGCGACGCCAGATGCTCCCAGAAGACGGGGTAGGACACCGACGCGTCCTCGGCGCCGTGAATGGTCGTTTCGCCCGTTGCCGCCAGCCCGGCTACGGCCATGGCCATGGCGATCCGGTGGTCAAGGTGGCTCTCCACCTCCGCGCCGGTCAACTTGCCGACGCCGTGGATCACCATGCCGTCGTCGCGGGGTTCCAGGTTGCCGCCCAGCCGATTCAACTCGGACACGGTGGTGGCGATGCGGTCCGACTCTTTCACCTTAAGCTCGGCGGCGTCGCGGATGATGGTAGTTCCCTCCGCGAAGCAGGCCGCCACCGCCAAAACGGGCAGTTCATCAATCATTATGGGGATAATATCGCCGCCCAGGTCAATGCCCTTCAGGCTGGCGGACGATGCGACAACATCGGCAACGGGTTCGCCGCCTTCCACGCGCTCGTTCTCCAGTTTCAGCGAATCGCCGGCCCCCATCATCTGCAGGGCGTCGATGATGCCGGCGCGACTCGGATTCAGACCGACGCCGGCGATGGTCACCCGGGCGTTGGGATGAATGAGTCCTGCCACCATCCAGAAAGCCGCCGACGAGACATCGCCGGGCACCGCCACGTCCACCGCCTGCAACTCCGCAGGATGCAGCGTCAGGGCCAGGCCGTCGGTTTCCACCCGTGCGCCCATGGCGGTCATCATCCGCTCGGTGTGGTCGCGGGACAGCGCCGGCTGGTGCAGCACGGTGGGCCCGACGGCGGACAGGCCGGCCAACATCAGGCACGACTTGACCTGCGCGCTGGCCACCGGCATTTCGTATTCAATGGAGCGTAGGTCTCCGCCCCGAATCGCCAGCGGAGCCAGCGTATCGCTGTTGCGTCCCATGATGGACGCGCCCATCTGCTGCAACGGCTGCACGATCCGACCCATCGGCCGCGTGCGCAACGATCCGTCGCCGGTCAGCACCGACAGGAACCCCTGGCTGGCCAGCAGACCCGACAGCAGCCGCATCGATGTGCCGCTGTTGCCGGCGTCCAGGGTATCCGATGGCTCATTCAGGTTGGAACCCAGGCCCTCCACGCGGAAACTGCCCGGCTCATCCAGCGGGTCGATGGCAACTCCCATCAGCCGCAGACAGGCCGCCGTTGACCTCACGTCGGCGCCGTCCGACACACCGGTAACGGTCGCGCCACCAGTGGCTATGGCGTTCAAAATCAGCGAACGGTGGGACACCGACTTGTCGCCGGGAACGGCCAGTTCACCGGCCAGTCGCTGGGGGCTGCGAACTATCTGATCCACGCTCTCCTCTCTTTACTTACCACTGGACAGGCTAACTGTCGTCATCATCATCATCGTCATCATCATCATCGTCATCATCGTCGTCGTCGTCATCATCGTCGTCGTCATCGTCGTCGTCGTCACGCTCAACTTCGTGAGCGTACAGGATTGCCGACGCCTGATCATACCTACCCTCGGCCTCAACGTAGAGTCCTGGGCGGATCCAGTTGGCGATGAACCGAATCCCCGAGTAGTTCACGGTCACCCGCTCCGGCGGACCTACGCTGCCGAAATACTCATGGCGGACGACCTGCACGTCAAACGTCTCAGCGGCGGCGTCCACTGAAATAATGTTGCCCTCGATTTCCACGTAACGGGTTGTGGTCGATGCCCTGGTCGGCGTCCGTGTGCCCGTTGGCGTTGTGACGCTCGTCGGAGCCGGGGATGCCTGGGGACGGGTCGGGGGCGGCGGCAGACCCGGCAAAGCCGGCGTAGCCTTCACCCAATCGCTCCACTGGGACCATTCCACCGGCCCGTTGCCAGCACCGGCCCGGCCGGCGATCACGGTTAGCCAATAGGTTTGGCCGATTTCCAAGCCGGTCAACGTTTCGACGTATGCGCCGTCTGATACCGGCCAGTAACTGCCGCCCGAACCATCGGACTCGACCAGATATATGAGGTGCAGCGTCGCGTTGGGCGCCGGTATCCAGCGAAGCACTACCGAGCCGGGTGGGGAGTCGGGAATGACGCCGGAAGCCGCGCTGACTCCGGTGGGATTGCCCAGGGGAGACGCAGGGGTCCGCGTGACGGTTGGAGCCGGGGTGGAATCCGTTTGAGACGTCCCTACGGTAAATCCGGGTTGGCCGGATACAACAAAAAACACGGCGGCCAGAACCAAAACCACCGATAATAGAACGAAGTAGCGGCCAACGTTGGCGGACACTACTCTAATCTCCCACTTGCGCCGTTACTGCCGATTGCGTCTTCGGTCGTCGTCCCGGTCGCCCGACATTCGGCGCAGCGCCCGCTCGCCCCAACTCCCCATGAACATCTGGCTCATGGACTGGCCGAAAGATGGGTAGGATGGCGCCTCCTGCGCCTCACGCGCTTTTGGGTTGACTTCACCTGCCAGCCACTTCGCGCGGGCGATCCGGGCGTCCTCAAACAGTGTCTCAACGGCCGCGTTGTCCGGTTCTTCACCCTCGGTGTCCAGCAACTGACGGTACTCGTAAAGTTCGCGGATGAAGGCGTCGATCCAGGCGACGATGGGCTGGGCGTTGCTCACGCAAATGTCGCGGTGCATGATCGTGTCGCCGGACGCCAGCCGCGTGATGTCCCGGTAACCCGATGACGCCAGTTGACCAATATCGGCCCAGTTGGCGGATTTGCTGGTACACCCGACCAGCGCGGTGGACAGCACGAAAGGCAGGTGGCTCACCGCCGCAACAAAGCTGTCGTGTTCGTCCATGCCGATGAAATAGGGCACGCCGCCCACGGCCTCGGCCAGCGTGGTGATCTCCCCGACGGCTCGTTGGCTGGCCTTCGGGCTGGGAATCACGCAGTAGGGTTTGCCCGCGAACATTGTGCCGTCGGCGTTCTCCGGGCCCGGGGTCTCGCGGCCCGCCATGGGGTGCCCGCCCACGAAATCCACGGATTCGGGCAGAAGCTCATCGGCCCATTGCAGCACCTGGGTCTTGGTGCTGCCCACGTCGGTGACGACGCAGCCTTCCGGCAGGTAGGGGGCCATGCCTTCCATCAACTCGCGCATGGCCAGAACGGGCGTCGCCAGGATTATGATGTCCGCGTCCTCAATGGCGTTGCCCAGGCGTCCCTCCACCTTGTCGAAGGCCTGCTTGCGCTGCGCTCCCGAGCGGGCTGAATGCTCGGCGTCGGTTCCCACCACGGTGAGGTTCCGCAAGGAGGATGCGCGCAGGGCCAGGCCCAGCGAGGTGCCGATCAATCCGGTGCCGATAACGGTAACTTGTGCCACGTGAACGTCTGCCTGCCCGAAGGATTGCGTAAGTGTACAACATCCGCAACCGCTGGTAAAACCGCGCGACTGCGCCATCGACCCTGTGATCCAGCCAGATTGTCGAGTCAATACACACGCCAGCGCCACGTAGGGG
>CAZCZB010000063.1:0-17788 GCA_964502995.1 uncultured Dehalococcoidia bacterium | reverse complement strand
ATGACGCCGGTCAGGTGGAGTCCCTGCTGGCGTCTGGGCTGACTCCCGACGAGTTTCGGGGGTTGCAGGAGATACCCGACGGTGCGGGCATCTTCGAGTACCTGGGCAGCCTGTCGGAACCGCTGCGGGTGGCAGACCTCGCCGACCACGCCGCCGCCCTGGGCCTGCCCGAGTTCCGCCCGCCCTTGCCGGTGCTGGCATTCCTGGCGGTCCCCATCCCTCACCCGGAACGCGGTATGGGCCACATCTTCGTGGCTCAGGGGGATCCGGGCCTGGAGTTCAGTCGGGAGGATGAGGACACCCTGGTCATGTTCGCCGCCCACGCCGCCATGGCCGTGGCCAACGCCCGCCGCTACCGGGAGGAGCGGAGAGCAAGGGCCGACCTGGAGACGCTGGTCAACACCTCCCCGGTGGGCGTGGTGGTTTTCGACGCTCCTACCGGAACGCCGGCCTACCTGAACCGGGAGGCCCGGCGCATCGTGGGCGGCCTGCTCAGCCGGGGCCAGGAGCCGGCGGACCTGCTGGATCTGCTCACCTTCCGCCGCGCCGACGGGCGGGAGATCTCCCTGCGCGAGTTCCCCCTGACAGAGGCCCTCAGTACCGGGGAGACGGTGCTGGCCGAGGAGATTTCGCTCCGCGTCCCCGATGGGCGTAGGGTGAACACCCTGGTCAACGCCACGCCCATCCTGGCCGACAGCGAGGAGGTGGAGTCCTTCATCGTCATCCTCCAGGACCTGGCCCCGGTGGAGGAGGTGCAGCGGCAGCGGGCCCAGTTCCTGGGGATGGTCAGCCACGAGCTGCGGGCGCCGTTGGCCGCCATCAAGGGTTCCGCCGCCGCCGTGCTGCGCGCCGCGTCAACCCTGGACCCCGCCGAGATACAGCAGTTCTTCCGCATCATCGACGCCCAGGCCGACCACCTGCTGGATCTGACCGGCGGCCTGCTGGACGTGGCCCGCATCGACGCCGGGGAGCTGTCCCTGACCGTCGAGGCCGTCGACGTGGCCGCCCTGGTGGACCAGGCCCGCAACACCTTCCTCAGCGGCGGGGGAAGAGATAACCTGAGCATCGACCTGCCGAATGGCCTGCCACGGGTACTGGCCGACCGGCGGCGCATCGCCCAGGCCCTGGGCAACCTGCTGTCCAACGCCGCCCGCCACTCGGCGGAGTCGTCAACCATCAGGGTCAGCGCGGCAATGGAGGGCGTCCACGTGGCCCTCACCGTGGCCGACGACGGCGTGGGCATCGCGCCGGAACGCCTGCCCCGCCTGTTCCGCAGGTTCTCCCGCGCCGATGGCGATAAGGCGGATGGTGTGGGGGCGGGATTGGGACTGGCCATCTGCCGGGGCATCGTGGAGGCCCACGGGGGCCGCATCCGGGCCGAGAGCGACGGGCTGGGGTTGGGCGCCCGGTTCACCTTCACCCTGCCCACGGCGCCGGAGGCCGACACCCTGCTGCCCCGCTCCCCGGGCCGCTCCGCCGGCCGGGGACGGCAGCGGGTGCGCGTGCTGGCGGTGGACGACGACCCCCAGGCCCTGCGCTACCTGCGCGACACCCTGGCCGAGGCCGGCTACGCCGTGTCCGTCGCCGGCGAGCCGGAGGAGGCCCTGCGCCTGGTGGAACAAGAGCGGCCCCACCTGGTCCTGCTGGACCTGGTATTGCCCGGCGCCGACGGGTTGGAATTGATGCAGAGCATCCTGACCGTGGCCGACGTGCCGGTGATCTTCCTGTCGGGCTATGGACGGGACCGGGTCATCGCCCAGGCCTTCGAGCTGGGCGCCGAGGACTACATCGTCAAGCCCTTCTCCCCCACGGAACTGGTGGCCCGCATCCAGGCGGCCCTGCGCCGGCGCACGGCCCCACCGCGGGTGGAGCCGCCGGAACCGTATGTACTGGGAGACCTGGTCATCGACTTCGTGCACCGGCGGGTGTCGGTGGCCGGGGAGGAGGCGCAGCTCACCGCCACCGAGTACGACCTGCTGGCCGAGCTGGCGGTCAATGCCGGGCGGGTGGTGACCCACCAGGAACTGCTGCACCGGGTGTGGGGACCAGTCAACCCCGGCAACGCCCACACCATCCGCACCCACCTGATGCGGCTGCGCCACAAGCTGGGCGAGGACGGCGAGAACCCCGCCTACATCTTCTCCGAACCACGGGTGGGCTACCGCATGGCCGTGGGGGAGGGGGAGACGGATCAATCCGAATAACAGTAAAAGGGCATTCAACCGGCCATGAGTGAGAGGCTCATAGAAAATCGGCTAGGCCCGTCATTCCTGCCAGAAACAATGGGTCGCAACGCCGATGTAAGCCTCACACCCAACTGATCTTGAGTGCCGGGCTGATGTTAGAATCGCTCGGGTCGCCGAGGGCAACCGAATTTTATGCAAGGTCACAATGCGGCCAACAAACAGCAAGCTAATCGTCTTGAACCGGGAAAACTACCTTCACGCTCTTGGGGTGGAATGTCTTCGGTACGAAAGAAAAGGCCAGATAGTGTTGTGCACCAGCGTGAGAATAATGTGATGGCAGTACCGGAAAACCAACTCAAGATATGGGCTCAGCCGGGCACGGTCAAAGGTGCGAAAAATACCCACGCCGCCATTCGCAACGCCCTGGGACGACACCAGTGGCCGGATGATGTTCGCTATACGACGTACTTACAGGGCTCCTACCGGAACAACACCCATCTGCGGCGCCAGAGCGACGTTGACGTAGTAGTGGAACTGACTTCCCTGCCCGTTCGGGACGGTTCCCGGTTGCCTGGCTCTCAAAAGAGACTGCTGGACAGGGATTTCCCTGAGCCGGAGTACGGCTGGCGACGGTTCCGCAGGGATGTACGCAGCGCCATTGCCGGCAGTCTTGGAGATTCTCGGGTTAGGGAAGGAAAGAAAACCATCAAACTGGTCATGGAGTCCCCCGAAATTCCAGTTGACGTGGTGGTGGCCGTCCGCTACCTGACCTACACGGAGTATTCGGGACACCGCAACTATAAGCGCACTGAAGGGTTGGGGTTGTACCTGCCCATGGAAGGGAGGTGGGCCGTCAACTACCCTCATCTGCACCGGAGAAACGGCGTCGGGAAGGAGAAAGCTACCAACTGGTGGTTCCGCCGCACCATAAGGATGTTCAAGAACGCCCGCGCCCGACTCGTGGAAGAGGGCCGGCTGGGGCCTGACACGGCGCGGTCTTACCACATAGAGTGCTTGCTGTACAACGTCCCGAACCGGCTGCTGACAGGCCCATATCAGTCAGCCTACTCATCCGCCCTCTATTGGCTCCGTGACAATGACCTGACAAGGCTCGCCAGTCAAGACGAGCAGGTTCTCGTGTTTGACCGCGGGCCGGACTCGTGGAATGAAAAGGACGCCCAGACGCTGATAAACGCGTTGGTCAAGCAGTACGAGAACTGGTAGCAATCACGATGCACGATTATGCAATTGACTCTCGGGAGCGCGTCTTTGTAGTGAGGATCCTCTTCACGGCCAGCGCTCTCGTGGCCGGGATTGCAGCCGTGTGCATACCCTCAGACCTCCTCCCCATGCGGTGGCTGCTCCCGATCCCGTCCATCCCTCTGGTCTTTGGAGTATCTTACTGGGCCTTCGATAACTGGCTTTGGCGATGGCCGCTCCTGAGAGTTTTACGGCTGATCAGAGTACCGGACCTGCGGGGCACCTGGGTGGGAACGGTTGCCAGTTCCTATACGGAATTTGAGCGCCAGCAGCCGGTGACGGTTACGATTGAGCAAACTTGGACAAAAATGGTGGTGTGGCTCAACGCCGCCGAGTCCCGTTCGTGGAGCTTGACGGCCTCCATCCTCATCAGCGCGCCGGAGGGATTGGTCCTGACCTACCTTTTTGACAACCAGCCTGAAGCCGAAGCCGACAGGACAATGGAGCGGTTTCGGGGCACGACGGTTCTGGTCAGCATCGCCCCTGACCAGATGGAAGGCTACTATTACACCGGTCGCGGAAGGGGAACGCACGGGTCGCTCAAGCTGTGTCGGAAACTTCCTGATTGATAGCCCAACGCAGTCGGCTGCCTCCGCCACTTGCTCCAGTTCTCCCCAGTCGATGAACGGCAACCGGCCAGGCGTTCAGTATCGTTCGGCGAGTGAACGGATGAAGTTAGAGTAGCCGCCAGAAACATCCCGAGTCAGTAGTCAATTATCGGTGCCCGTCCCGGGCGGACCGCGCCGTCGGTGCGAACAAAGAGACACGGAGATCAACCGCTGATCTTGGGCCTTCTGTGTCCTATCCTGCTGCCGGCTAGTGGAGGGCTCCATGCAATGCCAAGGGGTGATATTGAGGGTTTTCGGCCTTTACGCTATGCTCGAATCAAACATATTGCGCGAGGGCGTATAAAGCAACCGAGAGGTCGGGCGCGGATTTAGGTCGAGGCCCGTACCGCCTTCCAAGGAGTCAGCAGGAATTGCCGTCACAGAGTCACATACTGGACAACCAAGCGGCAACCGTCGTTGAACACCTGCGGCTTAACCTGCGCGGCGCTGATGCCTTTGACATCGCTTCGGCTTACTTCACCATCTACGGTTACGGACTGCTGGAGGAAGAGCTGAAACGGGTTGGCAGAGTGAGGTTTCTCTTCGGAGAACCATCGTCAGTCGAGGACCTGGACCCTGGCGAGGACAAACCCAAATCGTTTGAACTCACCGAGCGGGGATTAGAACCCAACCACGCGTTGCAACAGAAGGCTCTCGCCAAGCAGTGCGCCGAATGGGTGAGCCGGGACACCGTAGCCGTGCGCTCAATCAGCCGGGCGAACTTTCTGCACGGCAAAATGTACCTCACCGCCTCGTCCAGCAGCGCGTCGGGAGTGGTCGGCAGCTCCAACTTCACCAAGCGCGGCCTGGGCGGCAGCGACCGGCCCAACCTTGAAATTAACCTCGCCACTTACGACGCGGATACCCTCGCCGAATTGCAGGACTGGTTCGACCGCCTGTGGAACGACGAAAGGTTCACCGAGGACGTGAAACAGAAAGTTCTGCAAGCCTTGGAACGCGTGGGTGGCGACTACGCGCCGGAAGAGGTCTATTACAAGACGCTGTACGAACTCTTCCGCAAGGACATCGAGGCCCGTCTAGCCGGTGACGCCGCTGTGTCTGCTACCGGGTTCACCGGAAGCCTGATATGGAATGCCCTTTACGAGTTTCAAAGGGATGGGGCTCAGAGCGTAATCGCCAAACTGCGGGAGCACAACGGTTGCATCCTAGCCGACAGCGTGGGCTTGGGCAAAACCTACACGGCGCTGGCAGTTATCAAGTATTTCGAGCTGCGCAACGAGCGCGTGCTGGTGCTATGCCCCCGCAAGCTCTTTGAGAACTGGGCGCTCTATCCGGCCATCTATGGTCACAGGCAAAATCCCTTTCTGGAAGATCGCTTTGGGTACACGGTGCTGGCTCACTCCGACCTCTCCCGTGTTTCCGGCTCGTCGGGTGGCATAAACCTGGCCAACTTCAACTGGCAGAACTATGACCTAGTGGTGATTGACGAGTCGCACAACTTCCGCAACGACGGTGGGCAGCGGTACCGCCGTCTGCTGGATGAGGTTGTCAAGCAGGGATCAAAAACGAAGGTGCTGATGCTGTCGGCGACGCCGGTCAACACGTCGCTGACCGACCTTCGCAATCAGATATACCTGATGACCGAAGGGCGGGAGGACTCCTTCCGGGAAAGCCTGGGCGTGGGCAACATACGCACCCTGATGGCGGCGGCACAACGGGTGTTCAAGCAATGGGAAACCGCCCAATCCAGGGGCGGCAGCCGTAACAAGGAGCAACTGCTGGAACAGTTGGGCGCAGACTTCCTGCGCCTGCTGGACGGCGTATCCATATCCCGTTCCCGCCGCCAGATCGAGCGGTTCTACGCCGCCGAGATGGAGCGTGTGGGGCAGTTCCCCAAGCACGAAAAGCCGGAGAACTACTATCCGCAGACCGACCTGAACGGCGCATTATCTTACAAGGAACTGGCCGACCGAATCGGCCAATTCAAGCTGTCGGTGTACCAGCCCAGCGAGTACGTCACCGCCCCGGCGCGGCTTCAGGAGTTGGCGGACACTCGAGCGCGGCGGAACTTCAACCAGCAGGACAGTGAGCGCTTCCTGGTGGGGATGATGCGAACCAATTTCCTCAAGCGGCTGGAAAGCTCCGCCCATTCCTTGACTCTTACACTGGACCGCACGATTGGCAAGATTGACGCCCTGCTTGACAAGATTGACCGCTACGAGAGCGCCGGTCAACTCGCCTCAACGGCAACAACGCTGGAAGAAGCGGACGTGCTGCCGGACGACGATGAGGAAGATGAAGAGTTTGCTGTCGGAGGGCGCCGACAATACTATCGACTGTCTGAACTAGACGTCGCTCGCTGGCGGGACGACCTGCGACAGGACAGAGTTACGCTAGACTCCGTAAGACAGCAGATCACCACGATCAAGCCGGAGCGCGACGGCAAGCTGTTGGAAATCAAGCAGGCCATCCGCGACAAAGGAGAAAACCCAACCCTCGACCGCGACGGCAATCCCAACCGCAAGCTGCTGGTGTTTACCACCTTCAAAGACACGGCGAATTACCTGTACGGGCAACTGGACGGGCTTGCCCGCGAGCTGGGCTTGAACATGGCGATGGTGTCCGGTGACGAAACCCACACAGACACCGGTCTAAATAACTTCAACGCCATCTTGAGCAACTTCGCGCCAAAAGCCCGCAACCGTTCCGCCCAGGACGATGACATAGACCTGCTGATCGCCACCGACTGTATTTCCGAGGGCCAGAATCTCCAGGACTGCGACACCGTGCTCAACTACGACATCCACTGGAACCCGGTGCGGCTCATCCAGCGGTTCGGGCGCATCGACCGCATCGGCAGCAACAGCAAGTCCGTGCGGATGCTCAACTACTGGCCCACCGACGACATGGACGTTTACCTGAAGCTGGAAAGCCGGGTGCAAGCCCGGATGGCCATTGCCGACCTGGCTGCCAGCGGTGACGAAGATCCCTTCACCGAAGCCGACGCCCAACTGGATCTGAATTTCCGCGACCAGCAGTTGCTCAGGCTGCGCGATGAAATCCTTGACCTGGACGATCTCAGCGACGCCCCGGCCCTGGGCGACTTTACCCTGGACCACTTCCTGACCCAACTGCTGCGCTACCTGGAGGCCAACAAGGACAAGCTGGATGCCATGCCGCCGGGCGTCTACGCCGTCGCACCTGATGGCGCGGGTGGCGAGGTCCAACCCGGGGTCGTCTTCTGCCTGCGCAAGCGCAACGCCGCCGAACTCGATTCCCGACGACGAGCCGCGAGCCCGGTGCATCCCTTCTATCTCGTGTACCTGCGCGATGACGGCAGCATCCGCTACGGCTGCGCCAACGCCCGGCAGGCTCTGGCCGTGTTTGACGCCGCCTCGTCCGGCCATACGGCGCACATCACCGAACTCTGCGACCGGTTCGACGCCGAGACTAATCAGGGCCGGGATATGTCCCTTTACGATAAACTGCTGAAGGACGCCCTGGCGCACATACGACAGTCCCACGCCACCACGCAAGCACAGGGTTTGCGGGCTGGCGGCAGGCGCGATTTCGTCCTGTCGAAGGCGTCGGAGGTCCCCAATACTGGCACGGACTTCGAGCTGGTAACCTGGCTGGTTATAGAGGACGCAAAATGACAACGACAGGTATAAGAAGCGAAATTGCGGACGCCCTGGCCGCCGTGATCGGTGTGGACTGGCCCACCGCGGCCGCCGCCGTCCTAGCCGCAATGGGCTACCGAAGCGAGTTGGTCCTGGAGGGTCAAACCGGCGACCCATCCGACTTTGTTGGGCAGTTTGCCGCTGAGAATCCCGGCACGCAGACGGAGCGGCGTTTCCTGGATGCTGCCCGGTCGGCGCAGGTCATTTTCCAGGTAACCAACTCCGAGATCGCGGCCGCCGCCGCTCCGTCGCAGCGCATGATGTTCGACGCCAGCGGCTTTGACACGGGCAATGCGCAGAGCTTCCTGTTCTTTGCGGTCGAACTCCGCGACGACAGTTACTCCCGCACCCGCTACGCCGAATTCACCCGCGAAATCAACAAGCGAATGGCCGCCCCAACCGTCGTCCTGTTCCGCACCGCAAGCAACCGGGTCACCTTGGCCTTCGTGCATCGTCGCCCCAACCGCAGGGACCCCGGCCGCGACGTGCTCGGCAGTGTTTCCCTCATACGGGAAATAGACCCAGCCAACCGCCACCAGGCCCACGTCCGCATCCTCGAAGACCTGGCTCAGCCTGCCCGGTCGCACTGGATGGAGGTCAACGGCCGGCCCCACAACTTCGACGGCCTGCTGGAAGCGTGGCTAGCTGCTTTGGATACCGAAGAACTGAACCGACGGTTCTACCGTGAACTCAAAGACTGGTTCGACCGAGCTGTTAAGGAATCTCGATTTCCCGCCACTGGCGCCAGAGTCCTGAAGCCCGAGGAGCATGTAATCCGTCTTATTACGCGGATGCTCTTCGTATGGTTTGTCAAAGAAAAGGACCTGGTGGCTGAAGACCTGTTCATCGAGAACCGAGTGAGTGGGTTGTTGAAAGACTACGACCGCGTTAATGGCGATTCCTATTACCGCGCCGTGCTGCAAAACCTGTTCTTCGCAACGCTGAACACTGAAATACGTCAACGTGAGTTCAGTAAAGTTACTGTTAAGACTCACCGAATATTCTCCCGTTATCGCTACCGCGACGAAATCGCCAATCCCGAACAACTTCTGAAATTATTTGAAAAGACGCCCTTCATCAACGGCGGCCTGTTTGACTGTCTGGACACTGAGGAGTCTCTGCGAGACGGCGGCTATCGCATTGATTACTTCAGCGACAACGTGCTTCGCAAGGGAACGGAGGAGTATGGCAAACTCTCCATCCCCAACCGCTTGTTCTTCGATAACGGCGGGCTGATCACCTTGTTTAACCGGTACAAGTTTACAGTAGAGGAGAATACCCCGGCTGAGCAGGAAGTGGCCTTGGACCCGGAGTTGCTGGGCAAGGTCTTCGAGAACCTGCTGGCAGCATATAACCCGGAGACCCGAGAGAGCGCCCGCAAGCAGACCGGCTCCTACTACACTCCCCGGGCCGTCGTGGACTACATGGTGGACGAGGCCCTGGTAGCCTCTATCGTCCAGAAGATTTCCCCCGACGATGGCGATAGACAGTGGTGGGAGGAGCGCCTCCACTACCTTCTTGACTACAACGATGCCGGCGACCTGTTTCTGCCGGAAGAGGCGGACCGTGTCATCAGGGCTATTGCCGAGCTTAAAGTCCTCGATCCTGCCGTAGGGTCCGGCGCTTTCCCCATGAGCGTCCTCCACAAACTAACACTGGCCTTGCGCCGACTGGACGTGGACAACCTGCTGTGGCGCGCGCTGCAAGAGGAAATCCACGGCGGCCAGGCATCCGACGCCTTTCGCAAGCAGGACGAGGAAGAGCGCCGCGCCCGTGTCCTGGAAGACATCAACGCCAACTTTGAACGCTACAAGGGGTCCGACTACGGTCGCAAGCTGTACCTCATTCAGAACAGCATCTATGGCGTGGACATTCAGCCGGTGGCTACCCAGATTGCCAAGCTGCGCTTCTTTATCTCTCTAGCAATCGAGCAGCAGCCAGACCCCTCCGCCGAGAACTACGGCATCCAACCGCTGCCGAATCTTGAGACGCGATTTGTAGCCGCCAACACTTTGCTGGGCTTGGATAAGAAGGGCCTCCAAATCCCATTGGGGGGCCAAAACAGTGTGACGGAGCTCAACGACCAGTTGCGGGAGAACCGAGAACGGCACTTCCACGCTGGCGTCCGGAGCGAAAAACACCGTCTCCGTGAGGAAGACCAACGCCTCCGAGGTGACCTCGCTAAGGAACTGGAAAAGGCAGGGATGTCTAAATCCGACTCAGGCAAGATTGCCTCGTGGGATCCTTATGACCAGAACGCCCATGCGGAGTGGTTCGACGCCAGCTATATGTTCGACATACGCGACGGGTTCGATGTGGTAATTGGGAACCCGCCTTATGTGGTGGTGAAGGACCAGCAGTTGCGTGAACTCTACAAAGAGGGCGTGTATGGGAGGATGAATACCTACGGGCTGTTCATACAACGCGGCTTGCAACTGGCTGGGGAAGAGGGGCATCTTACTTTCATCAACCCAAGAACCCTGCTGACCGACAGGTACTTTACCAATCTGCGAAAGGTCATCAAGCGAACGTCCCAACTAAAGGGCGTGGTTCTAATCTCGGACCGGCACAATACCTTTGAGAGTGTGCTTCAGGAATGTATCATCCTGCATCTGGTCAGAAAAGCGAATTCACCCAAAGCCTACATGGTGGGCACACGGAGCATATCAAGGCCCGGCGACCTCACGGACCCTCAAAGCCTGTTGTCAATTTCCAGTGAACGAGTACTGCTGGGCAGCGAATACGACGGTGCCTTTTACATCGGGAGTTCCGAATTCGATTATCAGGTCTTTGAGAATATGAACGCCATCGGCGTGAAACTGGCATCCTGGGACCTGAAAGCCGAAACGGGCAAGATACAGTTCGACAAGTACCAGAAGTACGTCCAGACCAACAACTCTAACGGCGCCTGCCGCTTGATCTGGGCCGAAAACGTACAGCGCTATGCCCTTGCGCCAACTGTCAGGCGGGCCGGAAGGGAGTGGCTGGAAAAGTCCATCACCGGGGTTGTTATCCCCAGCATCACCGGATCAGGGATCGTTACCCAGCGCACCACCGCCAATGAACAGCCCCGGCGGATTATAGCTACGCTGCTGACACCAAAATCGGTAGGTAGCAACCAAGTTTACTCAGAAAACGGCACGAACTTTATCCCGCTAGGAGCAGACCACCTCCGGGCTGCCTTCCTCGTTGCGGCGCTCAATTCTAGCCCGGTGGAATTTCTCTTCCGGCGGCTGAACAGCAATGTGCACGTATCCGCCGGGGAGCTTAATGCATTGCCCTTCCCACCATTGCCCGACGACAGGATGCTGGCGGAAATCCACTCTTTGGTAACTGACCTGCTGAGCTGGAACGGGGTGGAATGCACGTTGGGTAATTTCGACCGGGCGTTGGAGCACGAACATCGTCTGGACCTGCTCATAGGTTCCCTGTACGGATTCTCGGAAGACGACGTGGATCGGATTCAGGCAACAATGCCATCCCACAGGTTCGTATATGACCCGGTTCCCGAAGAAGAGGACGCCGCGTTTCTCCGGGCTATGCTGGAAGTGAATATCGACGGTCCCGACAACTTTGTCAGCGAAGCGGACGTGATGGCAACGCTGCGAAGTGTGCGGGACTCGCATGGAAATTAGGTATCACAACCAGTTCAACCGCGACTTGCGGCGGCTGAGGAACCCCTCCCTGGCGGCTCAGGTGGAACAAGTCATTGAAGAGTTGAAAGCGGCGCCCACCATCAGGGACGTGCGCGGCGTGAGCAGAATGACCAGCGGGGGTGAGCACTACCGGATACGCATCAGAGAACACCGCTTGGGCATAACGATGGACGGCGAGACAGCCATCCTGCGCCGCTTCCTACCCCGGGGCGAAATCTACCGCTACTTTCCGTAGAGTTCGGCACCTGGGGAAGCAGTGTATCCGGGGATGGACCAAGTTGATTGATCTCAACGACCTCTGCACAATGGAGCTAGCCAAATGGTCAGGTACAACATCGTCGCTGGAATCAGCGGCGACATCAGCCTCGACTCAAACGAATGGCTGATCATAGACATCGGTTACGCCAGAAAAAGGCCCACCAACGCTATTTGGCGAAGCGACGAGACCCTCAGGTCAATTTACTTCCGTCAAGTAACACCCCTCGTTATCGAAACGGCCCGTCTCAACCCCGACCAACCGTTGCACCTGGTCATCGAAGCTCCGCTTTCAGCAGCCTTCGACGGTGGCGGCGAACCCACCACCCGCCCCTGCGATGAATGGCCGATACCCAACGCAGATAAGCCAGATACTAGGCTATGGTGTAACAACGCAGGAGCTTCTACCCTCGTGCTAGCGGAATTCCTCCTTCGTGACCTGCGCGAAGACAACATTGGACCGAGGCGGATCAAATTATTCGAAGGCCACGTTTCCTTCAAATACGGCGAAAACCACAGGTACCGCTTTCCACAAGCAAGGGACGCCCACCAGGCCGATGTGTTGGCCATCAAATACGAAATCGAACACAAAACCGAAGCCAACATCTTCGACGAAGCCAGATTGCGACGAGATCAAAACCCAACCTTGAAATCGCCTTTCGGTTTCCTCGCCGAAGACTTGATTCCCCCAGTGATCCGAGTGCCTCCTCCACATCATTTCGTGTAGCGCCACAGCCAAGTAGAGGCCGGGTTTTAGGGAGCGAGTTGGGTCTATCACGCCGGAGGTAATCGAGAGCCAACTGCTGTAACCGATTCACACCGTCTCTTTGATTGCCAACGTCAAAGCCCAGCGGAGCCGATGGGTGAATTTTGTGGCCGTTCCGTCGGCGATGTTGTGGCGAGTTTTGTCGGGATGGGGCAGCGTTTGGTTCTCTATTACATAATTCATTGACCACTCGTGAAAGTTGATCAGATTTTACAGGGACGAGGCAATAGCGGAGTGCTGATCTCCAAGAGCCCTGCTTTCGTCCGATTCGGAACAGTTGCTGACACTCTGGGGTAGCCCATTGAAGCCGACCACAGTATAGTTTAAGGACGCTATCATAATGGGGATTCGACCTTTTTGAGTCGGCGAGGCTCTGGTTTTTCAAGGAAACCCTTATTCTTTGATTCACGATAACGCTCTGGATAGCCAACCATCATGTGGTCCGACAACGAAACCAACCGAGATTTCTTGAACTTCCGTTGCGTTGCTGATACTGCGGCGGAGATGGTCGTCCAGGCCAATGGTCAGCCGTTGTCGTTGGGCGTCTCCGGCGGTTGGGGAGTCGGGAAATCCTCCATGCTGAAGCTCATCTCCGATTCGCTAAGAGATCGGGGCGATGGTCGCTATTTGTTTGTCGAATTCAACGCTTGGCTTTACCAAGGATACGACGACGCCCGTGCGGCGCTTATGGAAGTGATCGCTAGGCAACTCATTGAGCGCGGCGAAGAGACGCAAACCGGGCTGGAAAAGGCCAAAATGCTCCTGGGGAGGGTCAATTGGCTGCGACTGGCGGGCTTGACCGCTGGCTCTGCGTTGTCCGTTGCTGCCGGGGTCCCACCTATTGGATTGATAGGTGCTGCGTTGTCGGCGGGGAAAAGCCTTGTAGAGGGCAACTTCGGTAGGGAAGACTTGGAATCCGTCCAGACGGCTGGGAAAGCGCTGGCCTCTGACACAGAAGCTCTCGTCGCACCAGTGTCCGAGACATCCCCTCCTCGCCAGATTCAGGACCTACGGGAACACTTCGAGGCTACCCTCACTGAAATGGACGTTACTCTGGTGGTGTTCATCGATGACCTGGACCGCTGCTTGCCTACGACGGCCATTGCAACACTTGAGGCAATTCGGCTGTTCCTGTTTCTTCCTCACACTGCCTTCATAATCGCCGCTGACGACCGCATGATCCGACAAGCCGTGCGTGTCCATTTCCAAGGCGCGGACTTGGACGACAATCTGGTCACCAACTACTTCGACAAGCTCGTCCAGATTCCCGTTAGAGTTCCTCCTCTGGGAACCCAGGAAGTCAGGGCCTACTTGATGCTGTTATTTATCGAGAACAGTGAACTCAGTCCGGACCAACGTGAAGTTGTCCGTGAGCAAGTATGTCAACAATTGTCTGCTTCCTGGATGGGGAGCCGGGTGGATTTGACCTTCGTGTTGAGCCTTCTGGACAATTGCCCGGAAGCGCTTCGCGCCAATCTTGAACTTGCCGACCGGCTCGCTCCTCTGATGACTACCGCCAGGCAGATCGCCGGCAATCCACGTCTGATTAAGCGGTTCCTGAATACTCTCGCCATTCGGCTGTCTATCGCACGAGCGCAGAATGTCGCCGTAGACGAAGCGGCTCTGGCCAAGATGCTGCTCTTTGAGCGTTGTGCCACCGAATACGCTTATGCCCACCTCGTTTCGGCGATCAGCGACGGAGACGAAGGAAAACCCGCTTTTCTGGCTGACTGGGAGAGACAGGCTCGGGCCGGCGAGGCGATTGAAGGATTGCCTCCAGAGTGGACCGCCCCTTTCATTGCAGAGTGGCTGGCGCTTCCACCCGCTTTCGCAGAATTGGACCTCCGAGCGGTGGTATACGTCAGCCGCGAACATATGCCGATAATCTCCTCGGCGGACCAACTGTCGTCCGAAGCGGCAGAAATGTTGGAGGCGCTACTCCGTTTGGATGGAGACACTAGCTCAATGCTTTCGGATCGGCTGGGGTCCCTTTCCGGAAGGGAGTTGACCTTAGTTACTGAGAGGCTCATGGTCAGGGCTCGCCAAGAGCAAGAATGGGGTACGCCTCCAGTTCTTTGGGGACTGCTGACCGTTATCGAAACGGACCAAGAACAGGCCGCTACCTTTGCTCGATTCCTCGAATCTCTTCCTGCTCCACGCCTTAAGGCTGACATTGTGCCGGCCTTGTCTGGTTATAAGTGGGCGCAGGAAGCTTTGGCGAAGTGGAAAGCCAACGGCGAAACTCCGCAGACTGTAAAAACGGCCCTAGAGGTGATGGGGCGGGAGGATAGCTGATGGGAACGTCGGCTTCAAGCTCTGGGCCCGGAAGCGGAGTCCTCCTCATTCCGCCGTGGGCGCCTGAGCCTGAGATAGACCCAGAAATAGAGCCGGAAGGGGAACAAAATCCGGAGATTGACGAACCCGTAGTCCCGCAGCCGGTGCCACCCCAGATCGCGCCAGCGGGTCGGTTCAGAGGGGCTAGGATCAACCTGGGGCAATTCGCCGACTCAGGCGCACAAGGTGGATTGAGGCGAGGACTAGGCCACTATGTGCGTTCCGGGCTCGGTGGTTCAGGGAATGCGTCACGTCGGATGGCCTCTACGGCCAGAAACGCCGGAGCACTCTATGGCGTGCTCCGAGCGTTGGGTAGCGGCGCTCCGCCACAAGTCGAATTAGGCATTGACCCTGCGGATCTTGCCGGCCTCCCGGCCCGTGAGATCATAGACCGCATCGCAGAGTCGCTCAGTCCCAGTGATGGAACTCTGGATGCGGAAGCGAGCCGGACATCCATCTCTTGGGCAATGTGCGAGTTTATGCGCAGAGAACCTGGCGCGGACCTACTTGCCCTCACGTTGGAGCAGATCTTCCTCACGATGGTGTTATACATCGGTGCAGATATATGCTCTCGTATCGAGTTGGACGTCGGGAAAACCATCTTGGAAAAGGCGCCGGACCCAGCCACAGCCGTCGAACGTGTACAGGAAATGAAAAGATATGTCCGTCAGGTCGTGAATAATCGCTTCCGTCGCCGGTCAGAAGATGCTGGTCCTCTCACTCAGAGCGAAGCCTCGCGACTAGCGAGCAGGATAATTCAAGATACCTTCGAAGTTTTCGAGTCTTATCTGTCATGAGAGTGATTTGCAGACAAAACCCGGCTCCACTTGCCCGGGCGGATGGGGTTTCGTTTTCGCTATTTGCAGCACCGGAACAACAAGGGGTCGGACGTGTTGGTGCAACCATCCCTCGGGAGTTGCGCCGAGAGGGCGTCTACCCTTCGACACGAGCCTGGGATTTCCTGGCTTTGTCGCTGAGCGTCGCAGCGGCCGATACCGGTTGCCTCCGAAGCCAGAGTCCTGATGGTTGGACTCGAAACATCCAGATGGAAGTGGCGGTAAGGGAACCAGAGTTGTGGAACACACAGGCTAGGTCCCTTGATACCGCCCTCCAGTTTCTCACGGGAGATATTTGGGAACTCACATTCGTACCGGGCGGTATGGCTCCGCCTAGAGCACGTCGCCACACTAGGAAACGCCTGAATGGGGATTGCGCTTGTCTCCTCTCAGGAGGCGTCGACAGCCTGGTCGGCGCCATAGACGCCGTTGCTTCGGGAAGGCGTCCGGTCCTGGTCAGCCACATTTCTCAAGGTGATGCAGACCGACAACGCCGCTTTGCGAAGAGGCTTGGGGAAAACCTTTCGCATCTCCAATTGAATCACGATGCCAGTCCTCCTGGAGAGGCAGAGCGGTCGCAGCGTGCCCGGTCAATTGTGTTCATCGCGTATGGAGTGCTCGCATCGTCCGTGCTTCCGCTGTATCGTCGTGGGGACGTGGTTGAATTACTGATTCCCGAGAACGGCTTCATCAGTCTCAATGTCCCGCTGACTCCGCTCCGTCTCGGAACCTTGAGTACTCGCACGACGCATCCATACTTTATCAGTCAGATGCAGAACATATTGGATGCCTTGGGGCTTAACGTGCGACTGTCCAATCCCTATCAGTTCAAAACTAAGGGAGAAATGCTTCACGAGTGCCAGGATCAAGTTCTACTCCGGGAGTTGGCATTCCACTCGACGAGTTGTGGGCGTTTCATGCGTTTCGGCTACCAACATTGCGGGCGTTGTGTTCCTTGCCTGGTCCGTCGCTCGGCGTTTTTGAATTGGGGCAAAGGTGATGGAACTGGCTACCGCTACCATGATCTGTCGATTGAGGATAGCCAGCATCGCGACTTCGACGACGTTCGGTCTGCGGTTTTCGCTGCCCTTTCCGTCGAACAACTAGGCGTGGAGGACTGGGCTGGCGACGCCCTGAACCAAGTCCGACTCGGCGACCCTTCACCTTATACCGACCTTGCGGAACGGGGTATTAACGAACTACGTGCTTTTCTTGAAGTTGTTGGTGCCATGTGATTGATTTCCACTGCCACCTCGACCTGTATGAAGACCCTCAAGACGTACTGAGGCAGGCTGCCAGGCGCAGGTGCTTCGTTCTGGCGGTCACTACCACCCCGCTTGCGTGGGAAGGAACACGGGCGCTTGTGGGCAGCACGCGGGGAGTCCAGGTGGCGGTTGGACTCCATCCTGAACTCGCTGCTACGCGATACCGAGAAGTCGGTAGAATCTGTGACTTGGTGTCTGAGACGCCCTACGTAGGAGAGATTGGGCTTGATGGCTCGGAACGGCATCGCTCTTCGCTGTCGATACAGCGGCAAATATTCGACTCGGTGCTTAGCGCTTGCGAATCTAACGGGGGGAGAATCATGACGATCCACTCCCGCGGCGCGGCTTCACTTGTGCTAGACCATTTAGAAGCGCATCCGAAATCGGGAATACCTGTAATGCACTGGTTCTCCGGAACGCGCAGCCAGCTTGCAAGAGCCATAGACCTCGGCTGCTGGTTCAGCGTCGGTCCCGCGATGCTTCGGGGGGAGAAAGGCCGACGCCTTGCATCTTTGATACCGATGGACCGATTACTCACTGAGACCGATGGACCGTTAGCCAAGCATCGAGGGCAAGCGCTTATGCCGTGGAATGTCAGGGAGGCAGAAGTCGAGCTTGGAACGATATGGAACCTTTCAGTCAGTACGGTACAGCGAAGGTTGTCTCGAAATCTGCGCAATCTCGTGGCCCTAAAGGAGCAGCAACAATTTGGCAAGGCATAATCTCACCGATTGCCCCGATAGTTTCAATGAGAGATTGTTCCCGTAATCTCCGGCATCAGCAGAACCAAGGGGACCCCAGTGTCAAGAGCAGCCAGGTCAACTGTCAGTCAGCTGTCTCCCAAGCTGGCCGCCGTCTTAACCCGAGCACCACCCAGCAGGGCTCGTTAGATTTGGACCTCCCACCGGGAAGTTTGCGATGCGGTACACTAGTACCGGATCAATCTAGGAATGATAGGGATAGAGGCGATGGAGTTTGGAG
>CAZCZB010000062.1:0-17900 GCA_964502995.1 uncultured Dehalococcoidia bacterium | reverse complement strand
TGACGAAGGCCGACCCGTCGGTGATCTCAAGGGTGCCCCGCATCAGCGCGTCGGGTCCCTCACTGTACGTGCCTCGCAGTCTGCGGACGGCTCGAGTCCGCTGGAACGATGCCAACGTCGCCGATTCCAGCACGCCGCCGCCGCGGGTTTCAAGCTGTTTTCGCAGCCAGTCGGTGTAGACCTCCTCGCGACTGCGTTCCATGCCGCCATTCTCCGGGTGGCGAATCGCTTCCCACAGAAAGGCGTCGCATTCTTTACCCGGCCGCAGGCCTCCCTCTTTGAAAGCGCGTTGCACGTCAGAAGGGATCCGAGAGGTGTCTTTTTCCAGGCGCACGATGGGCCGCACGCGCACCTCGAATCCCAGGCGCTTGCCTGCCGCCCATTCCGCCGGCATTGGTTTGCTATCGATACTGTAAGGAGGGATGATCCGGCACTGCAGCGGGTCGGCGTAGGCTCCAGCCGCCTCGCGCAGGTCGTCCGCATCGGCAGAGCCGTACCCATACAGGCACCCGCGCGAGCCTCCCCTGGGGAAGATGGCGCGGAAGGGCCGGGGCGCCAGGTCCCGGCCGAAGCACTCGGTCAACAGGCAGTGCATCCCATGGTCGGGGTCCTGGAAGCGGCGCATCCCCATCCAGCGCTGGAAGTCCCGCGCGCTGATCTCCGCCCGCACCATCTGCAACGGCTCCGTCATGGTGCTGCCACCTCCATCCAGCGGCTACGTTCAACCGTTCCCTCGCACACCCAGCGGCCGCCGCCGTGCAATCCTGAACGCCAGTTACGCTGGTCGGTGATCATGTGTGTCCGGCTCGCATCGATCTCGTCCACTCCCTCGCCCCGAGGCCACTGGAGCCGGCAGGGCTCGCCGCGAGGATCGTCCCCCGGCTCCACGCTGAGCAGTGCGGCCAGGGCGGTATCGCCCTCGGCGAAGCCGCCGAAGAGCGGTTCCGAGGGCAAACAGGGCTTGCGGCCGATGAACAGGGGGCGAGCGGGTTCCCGCAACGCCTGGGCCAGTTCGTCCAGGGTGGGAGTGTCGTCCGCCGGTTCCAGCCGCAGGGCCACCGTCACGCGCATATCGGCGTAGTAGTCGCGGTAGCGCAGATGCGGAGCGAGATAGGTGTTGGCGCCGCCAGCCCTGCCTTCGGGCCGGCCACGGGTGGTCCAGCCCCGGTCGTTGGCTGCAAGTTGGGCCGTCTGAAAGTCCGTCATGCGGACGCCGCCGGCCGCCTCCCTGTCGATGCGGGCCGCCATCACGATGCGATCCTGCAGGTCCTGGTGTCGCTGGCGTTCCACCCGTCGCCATCCCAGGGCGTTGGCGAGCAGGCCGGTGAGCATGGACACGGCCGGAAAGGGCCGGATCACGCCCAGGTTGTCGATGGTCTCGCCGCCGAATGCCATCAGCGGCGCTTCCAGGTTGATGATCAGGTGCCGCATGGCTACACCGCCGTACCGTTTCGCACCGCGTCGGCCGCCCAGGTCGCCAGATCATCCAGGCACAGGCGGTCGGCGTTGGGTATGTCACAGTCCTCCACCGACATGACGCGGCGGACTTCCTTCCCGCCGTAGGCTGCGTCCAGCTTGCCCAGGTGGCCGGCGAGCTTCTCGGTCGCGGCCTCGATGCGCGCCCGGGCCGGCTCCCGGTAGGCGTTGGCCAGGCTGCGGGGCTGGCGGCTGCCGGCCTCGATGAGCATGAGGTCGGCGCAGGCGTAGGGAGCGGTGGACCCGAGCTTGGCCCCCGGCGACACGGTGGCGATGAGATGGGTCAGGTGCTCAACGACCTTGCCGGCCAGGTCACGGTCGGCGCTCTCCCACTCGCTGGCGTCGCAGCCCTCCAGGTTAGACACGAGACCGGGCACGTCCACCACCACGTAGCCGTAGAACAGGCCGGCGGTGAGTTCCATGTCGCCGATGTGGGCCGCGCCGGCGTCCTCGTCCTCGCGTTGCAGGTCGTCCACCACCGAGAAATAGTCGCTCTCGCTCTCCTCGGCGTGGACGGTGAAGGCGTGGGCCACGTGGATGGCCGCCTCGATGTTGGCGCCGGGGTCCGACGTGACCATGCGGCCGAACAGCGCGCCCTCCAAGCCGCCGGGCAGCCGGGCGGCGTCGCGAAAGGCGGCGAAATTGTTGCCCTCGCCGCGGCGGTTGTTGAAAAGCAACGTGGCGGCATCGCCGGCGGCCTTGGCGTCGTCGGGATGCTCGGCGCAGATGGCGGCGGCCTTCTGCTGCAGGTACTCGACCTCGGGCAGGCCCAGCAGCAGGGGTTGACGGCCGGTTTCGGTGGTCCCGCTGCTGCCGTACACGCCCACGTTGAAGGCGTTCTCCACCGCCGTCAGGACATCCTCGGCCACGCCGTCCGTGCCGCGCATGGGGTCGAACACCTTGCGCTCCACGATGTTGCGGGAGCGCAGGGCGGATGTGGCGCCGTCAATACTGCGCAGCGCAAACTCGTCCTGGGCCACGCGCCAGTGCCGCTTGAGACACTGGGACGAGATGCGGGTGCGCACCGCGCCGCCGAAGGGCATCCGCTTGGCCAGGCCCGAGTCGTCGCGGTTGAGCAGCGCGGCTGGGTATGAGTGCAGGGTGTGAATCTGTAAAAATCTGGGGGTGGTCATTGATGGTCTCCCTGTGGTTATTCTGCGGATGATTGGGAACCGCGCCGCTCGGCCCGGTAGTACTCGCGGGCGATGCGGATACGGCTCTGCTCAGCCTCTTCTTCGTTGTATCCCTCGTTGAGTATGAACCAGGCCATTTCACGCCAGTTGAAAGCACATCCTTCGTTTGCCAATAAGCGAAACAATCTCGCCAACAGCCGACGCAAGGTTGGCCCCCTCGCTGAGAGTAGGGTGGCCAGACGGTCTTCGCTGTAGAAGCCCCGCTCACCAGGCTGCTGTTCACCGCCAAGGTAAAGCGTTCGGCCAACTGGCATACGTGGTCGGTGGGCAATACCGTTACCTACTCCATGGGCCATCAGCGCGATTCCATGCATGATGAGCGCCCATTTCTCGACGCCGGCCCTCTGAGGCATTCCTCGTTGGCTCATCAGCTTCCAAAACGCCGAACTGTCGGGATTGACAAGATCTATCCGCCGCAGGCTGGCACTTTCCCCGGTTGTAATCTCGGGGCTTTCGATAGACTCGATGGTATTCTCGATAACAACACCGAAGTTGGCTGGTATGGGGCTGTTTGTCGACGTGGGTTGAAGTTTCGTCACACTGGCGTGGCCACCCGTCCCATTCTCTAGGATGTCGTACATCTCTTGCCGGTGGTCAGAGTTGTCGCCACGCCACACCTTCGTGACGATGCCCATCTGATTGAAGGCCTCCAGCCAATCTTCCTGCCCTTCAAGAAATTCGCTACCGGAGTCCCGTTTCAGCTCCGCCACAAGCATTTCGAAGTCGCCCGTGTCCGGGTCTTGTCGGAACATTGTCAGGTCTGGGAATCCACGGCCACGAACGACTCGTAATCGGTCGACGTGGAAAGGTCGCCAACCGTGGCGTATCGCGTGTTCATGCACTTCGCGGTTGAAGGACCACTCACGTTCGGTTGGCCGTTCGGCAGGAACCGTCCGGCCAGCAACAGCCTCCTTTCCACCCAATTCCAAGTCGTTTTGAGTTGACAGTTGTTCGGTCATGCGTTGTTCTCCTGGGGATCGTCAAACAGGAAGGGCAACCCGCCGTTGCCGCGCAGCCGGCCTTCAAACAGCCCGGTGGCGTTCTCGCGGGCGCGGTAACGGTGGATGGACGGACAGGGCAGCGAGTCGGTGGCGTCACCGAGAATGCGTCGGGCCTGTGGCACCACGAAGTTGCGCAGCCACTCGTAGTGTATGGTTTCCCTGGCGGGATCACCATCGACCTCAAACTCGTCCTGTAGATCATCGAAAAAGCGTTCGTCGATTACCTCATCCAGGCGGTTCAACCAGGGGCGTGCCAACTGGCGATGTTCCGGGCTGACGTTATCGCTGTCGCCCCGGGCCGCGAAGGTCTGGATCGCATGGCTGAGGATGCGCTGGACAATGGCGATACGATCGATGCGCCTTTTCGCCAGTTCGCCCAGGTCGGCCATGCTGTCGCGGCCGGTCCGGCGCGTCATCGCATTCCGGGTCTTGCTGCGCACGGGGATGCTGCGCTCGAAATAGCCCTCGGTCTTCCCCTGGCCTCGCACCATGCCGCGAGCCACCAGTTGCATCGTCTCGGCTGACTGCCGTTCTGCAACGGTCGGCTTCAGGAGGTCGGGGGAGTCCCAGACCGCCAGGTACTCCTGCACGCGCTTGTAGTTGAACCCGCCGCCGCCCAGCGTCAGAGGCAGGCCGTCCCGGTTCGGGTTGTGCGGAGTCCAGGGATCGCCGGTGCGCCCCTTGATGTCCTTGCCCTCGATCCGGGCGGCCTTGGAGCTGGTCCTGATGGCGTGGATGTTGTCGGCGTCATCGCGCCGCAGCCGGATGCGCCGGCAGACCTCGATGTAGAGCGGAGCCAATTCGGTGGGCAGCAGACGCTGAGCGCTGGCCCCGTCCCACGACAGCAGCCACAGCAATTCGTGTCTCCCGGTAGCCACCGGGTAGTCTGACAGCAGGACCTCAATGTCCCGCTTGACATGCGCGCCCGGGCCTCCCGGCGGCGCCAATGAGAACGCCGGCCGGCTGCCCAGCCCGCCGTTCATGCGGGAGATGCCGTAGTTGCCGGCGCCGCCGAACCCCTCCATCGTTTGCAGCGTGATCAACGCGAAAATCCAGTCGTCTGCACTGGCCTGGGCTCCCGCTGACGCCTTCAGGTCGTGGTTCTTGGACGTGACCAGCATATCCAGCTCGTCGGGCGTCGCCACCACGCTTTTGAAGTCCTTCTCCAAATCTGGCGACGACGCCGGCGGCTGCATGAAGGCCGGTGCGGTGATGTCGTCCACCACCAACTGCCAGGGTTCGTCGTCGGGGTAATCCGGCGTCAGCCCGCGGATCAACTCCGCCCACCGCTCGGCATCCGCCGGCGGTTCGGCTTGGCCGGCCCGGTGCATCGCCATTGCTCCCAGTTGCACCAGGAAGGCGTGCCAAGCGTGGCGCTGGTGCGGACGCAGGGCAGGGAATGCCTCCACCTCATCAGCCACCAGCGCGGCATAGACGTCGGGCAGCGACGCCGATTGCGTACCCGTAGAATTGGTCAAACGGACAACGGGTTCACTCAAAATATTCAGCATCGTTGGTTCCTTTCGCCGAGTCCGCACACAGAATCCGGTTTAGACATGCGCGTGTGGGGCGGCGATTATGACGATGGCGCCGGCAAACTGGAATAACCAGCCCGTGCTACGTTGCTGAACTCTACGCCCGCCGCAGCCCCAGGCGGTCGTAGCGGAAACGTCGGTCGCCGACGCGGAACTCGAAGCAGCCCTCCGCCGGCGCGGGTTTCACCGACTCCGGCGCTTCTTCTCCCTGGCCGGACGCATCACCCGCAAGGCGCGGCGTATCACCCTGCATCTCCCCCAGGGCTGGCCCTGGCAAAATCAGTTCAGCTCTGCCCTGGCTCGATTGCGCGCCCTGCCGCTCCCTTCCTGACCCCGTCCTCGGGGTTTGACCCGCCTACCATGATGTCCAACACCTGGACGATCAGCACCTAGGCTGGACCCCTGATAGTCTCCACCGGCGATTTGTGCTGAAAATCGCTGCCAATGCCGCTGCCACGGACCGCAAACATCCCCTTGGCGTGGCAGCCAAGCCCCGCATCGTCCATTTCATCGGTATCAAGTCCTCGTCAGCCCGACCCCTGGTCTCTCACCCCTCGTCTGACCACCGCCGCGGTATCCCTTCGGTGGATTCGGGCTTAGCAATCTTTCAGACACCTCCGCCAAAGGTCTGGCGATGATGCCTTCGCTATCGAGTTGGCTCAATTCCAACCCGTAATTTTTGGCTCAGTTTAAACCCGTGAATGACATAGCAGGGGATGATGATGTCCAGGTCAAGACTCATTCCGAATCGACATCCGGACGTGGCGCGGGCTCCACTCTGTGAGGTTCGTACATCGCAACCCACAACGGCACCATGTTGGTCAACCTCGATGCCCCATGCCGCCTCACCACGTCATCCCCGTCCCAATTCCACTTCCTCGGCGGGAAGGCGATGCGGAAGGCACGCTCGTGCCCGAAGGCGTCGGTCATGTATACCTGAGAGCGTTCAACACCCCACGGAGCCCTGGAGAACATCCAGATGCGGCGGTCGGGAAACAGGGCAGGTACCTGCTGGGTGGCCAGGTCCCATCTCCCGTACGGGACCCGGAACGTGTGCTCGGCGTCTACGCTCAGACCCTGCTGCTTCAGCGAGTAGAACAGCGGTCTCTCGCCCCAGACGTGCACCATAACGTCGCCCGGTTGCACGTTCTCGGACAGGTAGCGGGCAGCGTCGTGGTATGGCTCTCTCACACGCTGGTACTCAGCGTACACCCCGACGGCGTTGAACAAAAGGAGACCGGCGAGAATGCCGTAACGGACCACCGGCCACTTCACGTAGAACAACCCAACGGACAGCAGGCAGGTGAAGGGAATCACCGTCCACAGCACACTGCGAAACCGCGGGTGGGAGACGCCCAGCAGGAGCATGACGGTTATCATCAGGAAGGACGCCACCAACAGTAGCGTGAGCCAAGCCCACTCCCTCGACCTGAACAGCCTCCACATCCCAAGGGCGGCCAAGGCCCCACAGACCAACGCCACGGGTGGGAAATACTGGTTGCCGTACACCAGCAGGGCCATCCTCGCGTACGTTCCGTCCAGGACTGCGGGCGAAATCCCGACGTACGGGGCGGCGTTGTCCCACGCCCGCATGAACTCGGGCAGGTAGAGCGCCAGGTAGAGCGCGGCGGGGAGGGCCATGGCGAGGGAATAATTCAACAGACGCGGGAGGGCGCGCGCGGGTGATGTAAGCGAGTACGCGAGATAACCCAGGGCGGGTATCAGGCAGAACACGATCCCGGTGGGGTGTATCGCCATCTGAACCAGCATACTCAGGCCCAAACCCAACCACAGCCCGTCCCCCCACCATTGCCCAGGGTCACGGAAGGTCGTCAGGAAGGGAACGCGGTCAGCCGTCCCGGTGCGAATGATAGCGGCGAGGCACAGCAGGGCAGTCGTGGTTGCCAAAAACGCCATGGCCTCCGGGCGGAACTCCCGGGCGTACTCCACCAGTATGGGAGACGTTGCCAGGAGGAGACCGGCGGCAATTGCCGCGCCTCGGCGGCGTACCATCAGGTACGTCAGTCCGTAGGCTGACGCGACGGCCCCGGCGTAGAGCAGGACGGATGAGAGACGCAGGTAACCGGCGGATAGTACCGGCCCCGCCTTGACCCACGGCTTCAGCAACACGTAGTAGAGGGTCATGTGCCGGTCGCCCTTCATGGCGTCGTTCAGCTGGCCGACGGGGGTGTCCGCGCTCCAAAGCACGGTCATGTGCTCGTCAAACCATATCGGTTCCCGCCCAAGTCCGGGCAGGCAAACGGCGACGGTCAGGATGAAGAGGCCGCAGGCAATGGCGGCGTGGGATTGCAGAAGTCCGGGAATGGCTTTACTCCGACTGCGGCTGTGTCAACGGTCATGGAACGAGGTTGGCACACTCTCCGACCAGCCATCCAGCAAATCGGCAAATGCCGGTTGCGTCCGGCGCGGCCGGGCCGCCCCGTACATGATTTCGCCTACCGTAATCACGCTGATATACAAGCCTTGCGGCGGCCGGTCCTGCAACCAACGGGCAACCGAGACGCGTCGCTCAGGCCGTCGCAATGCAGAAACGACCACTGTATCCAGCAGATACATTCAGAAATCGACGGGCCGGGACGTGTAGTCCCGGGTACGGCACGGCAGTTCGAAGCAGTCGCCGTCGCTGCCTCTCGGAATGGCCAGCAACTGGTCCACGAACGAGGGCGTATCCTCAGCATCCCGTCTGCATAGCCGCCGGTATTCTTCGAAGCCGACCACTACCACGACCGGCTCGCCCCTACGGGTGACCACCTGGGGATCCCCGGCAAGTGCGGCTTCCACCACTGTGCTGAACCGGTTCTTGGCGTCCTGCAATTGCCAGGTGGTCATCATAAACTCCGTCCAGGCTGTCCAGCCGAGTATAGCGCAACAAGCGTTTCATCGTGGCTTTGGTTTAACCACAAAACATGCGATCGCTGGCCATCATCATCCACTTTGTCGATGCCCATCTTGCTTCGGCAAACGGCCGTTACGTAATGCAGGCCAAATCGTCCGCACTGACCCTTGGCTCGGTATGGCCGAGTTCTAATGAAGTCTGCCATAGGCATACCAAGACCGACTATTACCATGGTGGCAGACTTCGCTTACCGCTAAATATGGACCGGAAACAACGAGACAACACGCCCACTGAGTGTCAACGTCCAGATCAGCGGCAGACCTGCTTGGCCTCCATCAATATCCCCAAGGCCCGTTCCGCCTCGTCTTGCAAGCCCTGCAGTCCGGGGTTCTTTTCCACCACCTCTGGCTCGACTCTCCTATATTCCTGAACGTAGCTTCGCGCCGCGGTCAATTGTGATTGCCATTGCGGCCGTAAGTAACAAATCCGGTCCATTTCGGTCTCGTCGACCACTCGATCTGCGCTGACAGATGTCATGTGGTCTTTGAAGGCATTGATGTTGTCCCAGTGGAGCCATTGCTCCTGCCAACGCATCCGCTGCGCCTCTATGCGTGCGTTGTCTTCCGCAGTGGGTGTACCCCAACCCAGGACTTCCATCACTTCTTGCCACCGCTCCGCGCTCACTCTATGAGAACCATCGCTTCCAAGCAGGTCATAAGCTCGCTGATATCCAGCATTATCGGGTTCCACCAAAATCATCGCTTTGTCTGGCGCCGAAACGTATATGGTTCCGCGCGACGCGGGGGTATTGGGCGCGCTGGGACCTTGCTCCGTAGGTTCAAAAGACGCGGCGCAAGCAATGACGGTAACAAAGGCAAAAATGGTCGTTAAGAACATGCGAAGCATTTCTGTGGCCTCTATAGGTTTGTTGTCGGCGCCGGAAGCAAGTAGAAATCCGCTACACAGATTTGCTACTCCATCAAGTATCGCTCAGCAACCTCAAACCTGCCTCGAAGGGCTTCGTTGATCAGATCTGGTGTGGTCCTGTGCAGGAACTCCTCCGGATAATTGGCCTTGGTTCCGCATCGATGACAACTCACCGTGACTTTATCATCGATCTGTTCCGTATGAGCCTCCAACCCGCCTTCCTCAACGCACCCCTGGCGAACGCATCCATGCATCAAGTTGACCAGCTCCATAATTCCTCCTCGTCCAATCGCCCCGTGGCATAGATACATCCATACTAACGGCTGGCTCACGCAATCTAAATGATCCGAATAACTCGCCGTTTGACCGCTCTTGTCATTTACGGGTTTAAACCTGAATCCACCGAAGGGATACCGTGGCGGTGGTCAGACGAGGGATGAGGGACCAGTGATCGGGCTGGCGAGGACTTGATGCCGATGAAATGGACGATGTGGGGCGTGGCAACCACGCCAATGGGATGTTTGCGGCCCGTGGTAACGGCGTTGGCAGCGATTTTCAGCACAAATCGCCGGTGGAGACCATCAGGGGTCCAGCCTGGGCGCAGATCGTCCAGGTGTTGGGCATCATGGTAGACGGGTCAAACCCCGATGACGGCGTCAGGAAGGGAGCGGCAGTGCACACGGTCTCGCCAGGGCACCATTGAACTGGTTTTGCCAGGGCCAGCCCTGGGGGAGATGCAAGGTGATACGCCGCGCCTTGCGGGTGATGCGTCCGGCCAGGGAGAAGAAGCGCCGCCGGAGGGTCTTGGTGGTGGTCAAGGGCTCACCCAGTCCGATGCGCGTGGTCCAGCGTGCCAGGTTGTGGGCGATTACTTGCACCGCCAGCCAAGCGGCGTTGGCGGGGAAACGTCCTGATGGTCCGCCATAAGCGGATTGAGTCCCATGCCGTACTTGAGATCGCGGATGGCATTCTCAATCTCGGCGTGGCCCAACCCATTGTTAGACGGGGTCTGCTTCCAGATACAGGGTGTCGTCCTCACGGTCGGTGATGAAGGCGTGACAGCTGTATTGGGTAAGCATGGCCAACTGTGTGTCGGGGGCGGGTTGCACCCGCCGGACGATGAGCCGCACCGGTACCGCGTCGCGCTTGTTGGCGAAGGGAGTATAGATGGTCTCGGCCACGTCGGCGCCGCCCTCCATCCAGTAGGGGATGGGCGTCCAGTCCGCTTCAGGTAGGGCGTCGATGAGATTGTGCAGTTGGGGGTTCTGTCGGACTGTGATGGAGAAGCGTACTTTCATCTTGCGGCAGGCGGCGACGATGGGGTGGGTGTAGAAGCCGCGGTCCGCCCGCATGGTGAGCGGACCGGTGGCGCCGGCCTAGCGCACTCGACTCACCGTTTCGCGCAGGAAGTCGGCGGCGCCGCGGGTCCGCCTGAGGCGGATTGGCCCGACCCTTGCGCAACCGTGCCATCAGCACCTCTCCGGTGCCCTCGGCCACGGCGAGGAGCGGATGATAGCCCCGCTGACCAGTGTAGCCGTGGTGGCGCGCCCTCCTTGCACAGTCGGTAGGTCTCGCACATGGTGGAGTCCAGGTCGATGGTCAGTGGATCATCGCCAGGTCCCGCACCAGTAGCCCAGGCTCGGGCCATCACCTCACGGCTCACCCGATCCAACTGGCGCGCGTGGCCCCACCGGAAACTCCGCAGAAACTTGCCCAGCATGGATGGCGCCTTCACCGTACAGCTCAACACCTGTGCGGTCTCGCCAGCACGCGACATGTCGGTGTCGTCGATGCAGTCAGCACCGGCCAGCGCCGACGCCACCAGCGTCAGCACCTTATCTCCCGCGTTGGCACGACCTGGCGCATCTCCCAGGTGAACGTGGCGGTCCACCAGTTTGCCCTGACCTAGGTGGTGGGGCAGGGTAACCGGCAGGATCAGCCCGGCGTTGGCCACCAAGCGATGATCGTCGCAGTCCACGTGGATAAGGAAATTTCGCTACTCAGATTGTCACGCGACCGCTTCGTAAATCGTTCAGTCAGCCGACCATCATCGTAGCAGACGCCGCGCAACGGATCAGCACGCAGCACAACGAGCATCAGCCACTCGACATCTCGGAGCCCCGCCCACGAGGGGCCCACAACATACAACATACAACCAGCACGCCCACCGTCGGCCCTCAAGCCCCGCATACACGGAACGACGCATTCCGAGACCTCATCCCACCATACCAACTTACGGACTGACTTCCAGCCAACTCACCCAACCCAACGGAGTCCAAGATGTTCCGCAGGAGCAGAAACAAGGACACTCAGTATGAGTTCAATAACAACCCCTCTCCCAACAAGCAGCAACAGTCCCTCCAGCGCATCGTTCAAACCGACAACCAACGCTACTTCCAGATCACCCAAATCCGCGTCCGAGACCTCGCCAATCTGGCAGAAGCCCTCATCAACCAGAGTCGGTTCAGCCACCCTGACTCCATCAACGAACTCCTCAAGATCGCTGAGGATGCCCTCACCGCCGCTCGTAACTACACCTTCCCCCTCAACCGCGACGACGCCGACATCCTATACACAAGTTGTACCAATTGTCACCTCCAGCCTGCCACCGCTCCACATACCACAACCCCACGCGTGTAAACCACCATGAACGAACGTACCCACCGCGTTACCTTCATGTGCCCATCCGTCCCCCACCCCGAACCCACCGTCCGCCCCATCGACGAGTGGGACGCCCAAGAGGCCGTTCACCTGTCACGCCAACACTTCGCTGGATCATCCATCAAACCCTACGGCTTCTATTTCACCACCACCGGCTACGACCCCCACAACCCCCAACCCCCGCCGTCATCGAACGCTCCACACTGTACGCGAACATGATCAACAACGGCTACCACACCGTCGTCCTCTCCAACCAAGCGCCCAGCTGGCGCCAACCTTTACGACCAGGCCACATCATCGTGCAACCGCCCGCAACCCCCAGCCGATAATCCAGCCCACGCCCGCAACCATCTTCGCCATCTCCCGCCTTCCAGCGCCCCCGAAAATCCAGCGGTCACCCGCAAACCGCTACCAACGACCCCATATCAGACACCCACCATCAGACGCCAATGGGCCCAATAGCCCTCACTGAGGCCCCAAATCGCGCCTTAAACCCAACTGAAGGCACCCGAATGCCATATCATCATATTCAACGCCAAAATACGGCAATTTCCACAAACCCTGATAATCCCACCTCCCCTCACTGAGTACCGGTAACGGTACACACTCCTCCGCCGCCAGCCTGTTGCGCCACGGCTGGCGGCACAACACCCCCAGCATCAAACCACGCACCCAGCCGAATTTCCACGAATGCCGGCGCGAACCACCCACCCCTCAACGTCCATCATCAGCAAGGACCAAACCGATGCCCGCCGAAATCGTCTCCGAGACCTTCCGCATAGCCCTGTCGCGGGCGATCACCGTCGCCCAGTCATACCAGAGCCCCGAGATCACACCCGAGATCATCTTCGCCGCCATACTTTCCGACACCGACGCACACACCGCCACCGTCTTACGAACTTTCGGCATCACCGCCGACAACTACCAACCGGCCAGACGCCGACAGCGCAAGCAACCCCAGCCGTCATTCAGCCAGCCGGCCAGAGATATGCTTGCCACAACCATCCAACTGGCCAGAATGCAGGGCTTCGAAAAAGCCACCACCCGGCACTATGTAACCACCATATTCACCCACCCAGCCAAAGGTTTCATGGACTCGATCAAATCCGACCGCGTCTCCCAAAACCAGGTCCTCGCCGCCTTCCACCAACACCGCGAAGAGAGCTGAAACAGGCCCCAAAACCGCTTGATCACCAACGCACACCCTAATCAGCGTCCACAAGCACATTCTTCTAGGACAACACCCCCATACGTACCCTCGAAATCTTTCATGTTCACCTCCGCATACCTTCGCATACATATTTTCCCCTGCACGACGACACATCGTTCTGGAGCACATCCTCACACCCAGCCCCGCACAAATTTATCCGTGCCCTTTAGCACCCCCTACTTTTCCTGAAACCCACTTTTCCCGGAGCCAACTTGACCAGTCCCGAACGACATCTCGCCCACGGCAGGATCGACGTCGTCTCCGTTCAAACCAGAGACGGACGACGGCAATTCGACGCATTTTCACCCGCACCACTGCAGCAGTTTTCCGGCGACTATGACGCCGAATCATCGGCTCATTACGCCGAAGTCTTGCGAAGACTCGCCAGCCTGGCTGCAACCCTGCCCGCCGGCAAACATGGCCCTGCCAACATCGCCCGCGCCCGCGAGGCAAGCTCGTCATGCTCCATCGAAGCCATCCAGATAAGACCCTACCAGCTGCTCATCCAACCCTTACTCGCCACCAAGCCTTCACTGTCAGCCATCCAGGGAAAAGCTTGCTCCAACGCCATCGCGTACCTCAACGAACGCACCATCTCCAGACAATCCATCCTCGGCGCCCACCGCCGCCTTCTCGAAGACGACCCCGAGTACTCGCAACACCCAGCCGGACATTACCGGACACAACCCGTATTCATCGTCAGCGGCAACCGCATCATACATTGCATGGCCCCGCCCAACCGGCTCGACCTCCTGATGGACGATTTCCTCAAGTGGGCCCAGAGCCAGTCACGCGGCAACTACCCCCTCGACATCCAGATAGCCCTTGCACACTACCAGTTCGAGACCATCCACCCATTTCCAGCCTGCAACCTAGGTTGCAGGCTCAGCATCCCGACCGTTTCAGCGAGGTGCAGTTGCGAACCAATCAATGCCGAGTCAAGGAATGGCGCGGCATCATAGCCACAGAACTGGTTTACGCCGGGACTGCCGAGCCATTCGCGGAACCGATAAGATTGCCGGAACTGGCGCTGATCGGAGTGAGTCCCAGGTACTAAAGCTTCGGTAACATTCTTCGGTGAGGCAACAGGATCAGGGAGGCATTCCTCGTTGTCGTATATCGCCTCACCTTCCACCCCGAGTACACCGTGCGCCTCAACCGGAAGCACACCCTCACCAACGCCATGCTGGCACCAAGCCTGGACGATGCCCCGACCACTATTGCGGCGGCATTGAGGTAGACACCGTCCCCGCAATGATGACCTGTTCACTTGCCTCGGTCATCCACCACGGGGCCAACCGCGATTTCTACAAAGACCTCGCCAAGGGCAGGATCATACGCGACACCGACGGAACCGGCGACTGAAACCGTCAAACCCAATCGGATGTGCCACAACCTCGCCGGACCTGAGCATATACCCCCCTTCGCCAGCGACGAAGAATATACGCGGTGATGCGCGGCGCTGCCTGGAAAGCATCGACCTCAAACCCGCCGACGAACGCCTCACCCAACCAACGCAGGCCAGCCCAAAACGGCCCCAGCGACGCCCCGACCGCCACCCCAATTTTGTTACAAGTGTTACAAATGTTAGATGTCTACCCTACGTGTTAGGGTACACGCAATACAGAACGCATATTCGGCAAATGTGCCCTTAAGGGCGACTATAGACTTGTAACGTTTGTAACAAATCGGCCCTGCCCCCGCACGAGCTCGGCCAAAATCTGGCCGAAATTTGTTACAAGTGCCTGTTACAAGTCCACAAACGGGCTGAACTTGTAACAATTTGACCCCATTTTCTGCCCCAAGGACCCCAATTTGACCACCAAAACAGCGATCCGCGTGATCACCCACCCCGCCGCCACCATGTTGGCCGTCGCCATCTGCTTCGCCTTCTCCATACCCCTCATGGCTTGGAGCAACGCCCACGCCATTCCAATCCACTGGTCCATATCCGCCCGACTGGTCAACGGACTTCTCCTCATCGCCGCCGCGCCAGTCGTCGGATACCGCACGACCATCCGGTGGCAGCACATCGTACGAAACCCACAGGGGCTTTGGCTCACACCCATCTTCGGCGCCCAGGCGCTCGCCCTACCCATCGTCGCCTTCGCCACCTCCTTCGTCACCCCAACCGTCGTCGCCTGCATTCTCGCCACCTACCGCTTGGCTACGTGCTTGTGGCATCCGATCGGCTGTACAGGGTGCAAACCGGCACCGCAATCTGACCTAGCGTGATCTCGCCAACCGGATCACGGAATTGCAGTCGGAGATCAACGTTCTGCGCCGCCAACTAGAAAAGAGCGAAAAGGGCAGCATCGAGTTCAAAACCGGTTCTCAGGAATCAGGCAATCGACCCCGCGAGTTGGAACAGCAACGTGACCAGGCCGTCCGGCGTGCCGATGCAGCTGAGGCAAAGCTCGTGTCCGTGGCCGCAGAGCGCGATGCGCTTTCAGCCGAAATTGAAGAGCTGAAACGAAATGTTCATGATGCCGGCTTGCGTGCATACGGTGCCGCTGAGCTGAACATGGCCAAAATCTAACCCGGTGTGCCGAAAAGATCCTGCTTCAAAGTAAACAACCACGACGCGGTCGCGCCCGAACGCCCAGCCATGAACCACCTGACCGGGCACCGAAAAGTCGGTTCCACCATAGGCGGACCTTTCAAGACCGACGACGGCCGCAACCAATCCCGCCTTCGGGACCCCGTCCTTTCCGAGGCCAATTGAGCACTGTTTCAAATTCGCAAAACCGCGTGTCGCCAACCGGCTGTACGTTGCTACCACGTAATGGGCAGACCTGTCGGAAGTCGCCTGCTGTTGCAATTCTCCGATGGGTTTGACCCAAGTCCATCGCGGAGCGTCAGCCCGGGTGAGAGCCGACGGCCAGCCGCAGGATCGGAGAACAACATGACAGAACGATTGGCGTACACGGTCAAGGAAGCCGCCGAAGCCCTGGGGGTCAGCGAGTGGATGGTCAGGGAAGAGATACGACAACACCGCATCTATTCGGTCAAGATGGGCGCCCGCCTGCTGATCCCCCGCCGGGCCCTGGAGGAACGATTGGGACTGGTTGCGGAGACACCGCCTCCTGCCGCAACGTCGTAACCACCGGCGCCGAAGACCGCGGCCCATCCGGCATCCGCCTGCAGACGCGGCTCTAGAGATAGACTGAAGCCGTCGGAGCACGTTTTCCCCATTGCCGTCGACGACACGCCCGGGTTGTTCCGACCCCAGGCGCCGGTCCCGTACGTGGTCAACGGGAGGCATGGCGTGGCGAGTGAGATCGTCCAAGGTTGCGGGAGCGTCAGTTGACCGTCCAGAGAAACTCGACCGGTCCAGCCATGGCAAAACAGGAGGTACATAGGTAGGGATGAAAGGCACTATCAGACAACGCAACCCAGGCTCCTGGGAAATCCAGGTGTTCTTGGGTCGCGATGCCAAGGGCAAACGAATGCGAAAAACGGAAACTGTTCGCGGGAATAAGTCCGACGCCCAGCGTCGACTGCGCGAAATATTGTCCGAATTGGACCGTGGTATTACCCCCACGAAAACGCGCTACAAGCTGAGCGAATGGCTGGACCAGTGGATGGAGGAGAAAATCGTACCCAAGGGCAAACAGAAAACCATCGACCGTTACGGTGACGACATCAGGCTACATATCAAGCCTGCACTGGGACACATCGAACTGACCAAACTGTCTCCGGTCCATGTCCAGGAATTCGAAACCAACCTTCTCAAGAGCGGGAAAGCGGCCAAAGGCGTGCAATCAGTCCACAACGTGTTGAGCGGTGCCATGAAGCACGCTCTGCGCCTCGAGTTGGTCGCGAGGAACGTCGTGACTTTGGTGTCGCCCCCGCCGGCTCCTAAAACCGAAGCTTACAGTCCCCAAGTGGAACAGGTGCGGGATTTGCTGATATTGGCAGAGGAACTGGAGCACCCGCTCTGGGTTTGCATCCACCTAATCGCCTACACCGGTATGCGCCGGGGAGAAGCCCTGGCACTCGAATGGAAGCATGTGGACCTGGAAAAACTACAGATTTTGGTGTGTCAGTCGCTGGTCGTACCCAAAACCGGCTTGTTGCTTGATACTCCCAAGACGGAGAGTGGCTGGCGCGTCGTCGACATTGACATCCGGACCGCCGAAATCCTCAAAACCCACAGAAGCCAACAGCTTGCGCTGGCCGCCAAACTCGGGACCGAGGCCCCGGAGAAGCTCTTCCCCCGCACCGACCAAGTGAGCTGGACGCACCCCAACAACGTCTATTACGCGGTGCGGTCACTGGGGAAAAAGGCTGGGTGTCCAAGAGTCACCCTTAGGAGTCTACGGCATTTCCACGCAACGGTGACGTTGCAGGCTGGCCAAAGCCCCGTCGTGGTATCAAAGCGGATAGGCCATTCCAGTCCCAAAATCACCATGGAAGTGTACGCCCACGCACTCCCCGGCTGGCAGCATGACGCTGCCGAGGCGTTCGCGGACGCTATGGAACCAGCCGCGTAAAATGCTGGACAAATTGTCGGCACCGTACAGCGCCACGCATCATCATCAACGGAGATTTGAGTAGAAAACCTCGCTCCACAACCCCTCACAATACGCCAAATCATTGGTACTTTCTAATCTGACCTTCGTCACCATCTTTTTTAATGATTGGTGCGTTCCTACTCAATTCCAGGGCAAAACCGCGCCGTAGCAGTCGAAAACGCACCGGGTTGTGGGACAAACCTGCAGCAAGCCACCCCACTGGACAGCGCTGGACTGCACTCACCACGCCAGACTGCGGTGACCAAAATCAGGCTCTAGGGACGCGGTCGGGGCGTGTTTCTGACCGGGGTTTGCGCTCAACCGAATAACCGATGGCCCACCGTTTGGTGGGCCATCTGCTGTTCGTTTCACGTCACGCTGCGTCAACGCCGAATACGGCGAGGACCGCACCGAACAGCGCTGACGGCACGTATGCCCACGGTCTAGGGCGTGTTCACACTAACCATGCGGAGATGGTATCATCCCCGCATGGAGATTACACAAGCACAGTACGAACGGATCG
>CAZCZB010000061.1:0-18008 GCA_964502995.1 uncultured Dehalococcoidia bacterium | reverse complement strand
TCCTCCCTTCGGCGGGATTGCCGCGTCCGCCGCCGGCGGACTCGCAATGACAGTTTAACAAAGTGGGTACGCGTGAGGGCCGTCCGGTTTTTGCGCTGGATGTCGTTTCGTGGTACTATGAACATACGTGTTCCGCGAACGTCGCGGACATAGTTACCTGTGGGGACGCGTAGGTTCGACAGGAGTTGTTTCTGACGGATTGCAGGCCGAGGTTGCTGCTGCCCTCGCTAAAAACAGTGGCGAACAAGTAACTGGCGAACGTGAATTCGCTCTAGCCGCCTAACAGCGGCTACGTCTGCCACCAGTAGGCCCGGAAGCCGGGAAGCGGACGACCAATTATTCCGGGATGCTACCCCAGAGACGCCGATAACCGGGGCCATAGATTTAATCGGCTGGCCGTTGCCGAATCCTGTCGGCGGGAGTCGGCGGCAGCGAGACTAAAGCGCCGAACAAGCTTGTAGCATATTCGATCAGGGAAGTTTCTGGACGGGGAGTGCGACTCTCCCCCGTCTCCACCAAACGACATCGTACGACGCACTTTCTCCACCCAGGTGAAAATCGTCTAAAACCGACGGCCCGACCAGATTCCTGGTCGGGCCGCCTGTTTTAATTCCGCCCCCGACGCGACTCCGCTCGCCCGCAAAGGGGCGCCGCCTTTCCACGTTTCCGCGATGCCGCCATTGCAACAGTCCCATGCGCGGACACCATGGTACCTGGCCAACCGACGACCTTTACCGATACGCCCGCGAAGACGGCCAATCAAAACCTGCCTGCGCGGCGACAGACCTGAGCGTGCGCCAACCGTAGGCATGGCTCATCCAGGAAATCACCGCAAGCGTGTCCACTCACGACAACCTCACGAGGTTCAGGCAACATATCGGACACTCGGCTAAACGGCACGGCAACCTGGACGCCGAATACGCCGCCAATCCCGCGCTCGATACGCTCACCTGCACTGCCCCTGAATCCATGGCACTCGCTCAACGTGCCTATTCCAAAGCGAGGTGGCGACCACCGGCATCACGCCCAGGTGCGGCGAGAGATACCGGGCATCGACGCGGGCGCCAGCGAGGACGGCGCGTTCCGTCTGGCATTCCTGCGCTCCCCGAACGCAGTCTGCCTCGCGGTTGGGAAAATGCGACATGGGCCGGCCCGCGGCCCGGCGCACTTTGTCTCCCGATTGACATGGGCCGGCGTACACCCTAGCATCTCCGCATTCGTTGCCAGGTGCGGATGCGGCGAAAGCGAAAGGCCGGTCCGATCCGGATGGCCGCGACACCGCGCCGCAACCCTCAAACTCCCCAGAATTTGCTATCAGCAACATAGGTGGTGATATGTACAACAAACCCATGATCAGCCTGGAACAGGCGCAGAACGCCATCACGGCCATGATCGCCGATTTCAACCGCGACCCCGACCGTCGCAAGGTGGACATGGCCGTGGTTGACGATGCTGGCAACCTGCTGGCCTACGCGCGCATGGACCGCTGCTTGCGGCCCACCTTCGCCATTCGCAAGGCGTACACCTCCGCCAATCGTTCCATGGACACCGCCGCCTTTGCCGAACAACTCAGCAGCACCGGCCGTTCGCTGGAGTCCTTCGGGGACCCGCAACTGATCGCGATACCCGGCGGTGTCGCCGTGTTCCACGAGGGCGTGGTCGTCGGAGCCATCGGTGTGGGCGGGCTGCCCAGCGGGTTCGACGACGAGGCCATCGCCAAGGCGGGCGTGGCGGCGCTGGGAATCTGACCCGGTTCGTCAGCGCACACGCCGATGGCAACGCCTATGCCGGCGCTTCCACGGCCACCGGAGTCTTGCGTTCGGGACGCCGCGCCAGCGCCATCAGGCACATTGCCGTTCCCTGCACGGCCGCCGAGAACAGGATCAGGATGGTGTAATCGCCCGTGATGTCGTACACCACGGGCCCCACGATCTGCCCCACTGCCAGTCCTCCCGCCTCGAAGGGGCGCATGGCGCCGGCGATGGCCCCGTAGGAATTGCGGCCGAAATAGTCCGCCAGCACCATGTACAACAGCACTTCCAGCGCGCTGTGGAAGAGGCCCCAGAATATCCCGAAGGCAAACGCCGCGGCCACCGTGTTGACCTGGAACAGGGCCAGGGTGGCCAGCGCCGATACTCCCATGGCCGCCACGACGCACCACCGTGGGGTCAGCTTGACCGCCAACTGCCCCCAAACCAGGCTGCTCAACGCCAGGAATGTGCTGATGCTCAGCACTCCGGTAGCCTGGGTGGTGGTCAACCCGGCAAACTCGTGCAGGTAGGGCACCAGGCTGAATCCCAGGCCCGAACTGCCCGTGACGTTCAGGAACGCCACGACGGAAACCATCCAGAACGCTTTGGAGCGCAGCGCCTCTCGGGAGGTCCAACTGGCCTCCTCCGCTGCGCCGTGTCCGGATGCTGCCGCGCCGGGTCGCTGGGTTGCGGCGGGTGAGCGCGCCCCATCGGGAAGCAGGCCAATATCCTCCGGTCGCCGGCGCATGAGGATCACCATCGGTATGGTGAGAAACAGGCTGAAAAACCCGAACAGCCGGAAGGCCATGCGCCAATCCGACAGCGCCGTGATGAACGCGAACGCCTGGATGATCAACGCGCCGCTGATGGGACGGTACATGCCGGTGAACGACAGGGCGATGTTGCGGCGGCGATTGAAGAAATTGACCGCCATCGTCCTGGGAACCACCCCGATGAGGAAGGGCTGGCTGATGGCCCGACCCACGATCGCGGTCGCGATGAATTGCCACGGGGCGTTCACCTCGGCCATCGCCAGCATGGACAGCCCCAGCACGGACGCTCCGATGGGCATCAGCCACCGGGGGCCGTAGCGGTCGGCCAGCCTGCCGGCGAAGGGTCCAAAGACCCCCGACAATCCGACCCCAAGGGCCGCGGCCAGACCGATGGTGGTCCGGGTCCAGCCGGTGTCCTCGATAATGAAACTCTGCACGCCGCCCAGCACCACGCCGGCTATGGTGGTGGCAACGAACGCGCCGGCGCCCGAAAGTCCCAGCAACAACCACCCGTAGTAGAAGGGAGTGTTGGGCCGCCAGTTGAGAAAAGCCGACACCGTGGACGCCATACGTGTCGCCCTTATATCAGACTACTCCGGCGGGAACAAGAAGCGATGCCTCCTCACGCGTACACACTTTGATAATCTGTCATTGCGAGTCCGCCACAGGCGGACGTGGCAATCTCGTTGAGGCGCTAACGACTACGACCAACTGCCCGCGCAAGGCGGATGGGATTGCCATCCGCCTGTGGCGGACTCGCAATGACAAACTGGGTACGCAAGAAGCGATGCCGACGATAACCGTTCAGATGCAAGACAGCCCTTTGCGTCTCTGCGCCTTTGAGTTCAAAACCAGGGCGAGCCGTCCAGGCGGGCAGCCGATGCGGGCAGCCGACATCGAATGGCGCGCTATTCCGACTCCGGCGGTTCCGGACGTATCAGCAGAACCGGCCTCCGCCAGTCGAAGGCGCACAACAAGACTGCCAATCCCAGATACACGCCCGACATCCACAATCTGTGCTGGGCTGACGGGAAAAAGAGATGTACGACGAACAGGCCGGTCAGTATTGCCGCCGCGCGCCAGTCGGCCCGTTGACGGGCGATCAGCAGCAGGGCGAACAGCGACACGGACGCCGTGAGCAGGAACTCGACGGCTTGCCGGAAGTCCAGCGGGAAGCTGGTGATCTGGCCGGCGGAGATGCTGAACACGCCCACCATGCTGCCAACCAGCAGCGTGAACTTGTTCACCTCCGATGCGACCAGTACCGTGATCCCCGCTGCCGGATTGGCCCGCATCCCGAACAGAACGGCCACCACCACCTCCGGAGTTTCGGATGCCAACGGCGCGACCCACTGGATCAGTATGAACTCGTCCACCCCCATGTCCTTGCCGGTTTCAACCAGGCCCTCCACGAACGGGTCGGCGGCGATCGCGACCACGCCGGCGGCGTAGGCGAACAGCAGCGCTATCGCCGTCCGTCGCCACGCCGTCGGCAGCGCCCCAAGCGTGGCGGGCACGCCGTCCAGTTCGGGTTCCCCCGCCTGTCGCTTCGCGCCGGCCCAAAGGTATGCGACGTATATCGCAATCAGCGCCACCGCCGCCAGCAGATGCACCTGTCGCATGAAAAAGAAAACGAACGTCAGCAGCGTGGCAATGGTCAGGAAGGTCAATTCGGCGCCAATGTGCCCCCGCAGGTCCAGAACGGCCCGGTGTTTCAGCCAGGCCACCAGGATGACCACCGACCAGCCGACGCCAATGAGCAGGCGGTTGGCTCCGGTGACGTTGGCGGCCACCCGCTGGGTTTCGGCGGTGACCATCCGCGTTGCTGTGTCGAATGATGCGCCCGCGTCCCACGCCAACGCCACCTCAATGGCGTATTCGGGCAGCACGGTCAACAGGGCGAGAATGGCGACGGCCAACGCTGCGGATATGTCCAGTTCTGCCGCCTCGGCGGCCCACGACAGCAAAAACGCGCCCGCCATGATGCCCACGCCGTATATCAGGGCGGCAACCAGCGGATGGAATTGCGCGCCCGAAAACAGGAGCCCAATGCTGGGCAGGCCAAGCAACAGCGCCAACGCCAGCGCAGACCAGTCTCGCCGCCCGTGGGTTTCCTTCAACTGCACGGCCTCCAACCCGTTGAATCGGGATATCGCCGTGGGAGAATATCACACGCTTCGCGCCAGGCACGCCAGACGCGCTCCGTGCCTATCTGTTGTACTGAATCGGGCGATCTTTTCATACCCCAGCCATCATCGTGACGACTTCCGCCGGAATTGCGGACTGCTCGGCCAAGCCGATTCAGGGCATGAGCATAACCGTTACGACGTAGGGGCAACCCTCGTGGTTGCCCTTGCCGTTGCAGCATCGTTGGCATGGCGAAGCCGGTTCGCCGGACGTTACAGCGAAATCCGCATCAGTTCTTCCGAGAAAACCACCTGGCCGTCGTAAATCTTGCTGATGTCGCCAATGCCCTGCTCCATGGGCCCGTGGGCCGACAGGTGCGGGCCAACGTGAACCAGCACCAGCTTCTTGACGCCGGCGGCCTGGGCCATCCGCGCCGCGCCGGTGGTGCCGCACTGGCCGGTGAATTCCCCGTTGGCATCCATCACCGCCTGGTCGTCCCAGCACATGCACAGCATCATGTCGGCGTCGCGGGCCAACTCGGTTACCGAGTCGCACGGTTGGGTGTCGCCGGTGAGTGTGATGCTGCCGTCGGGCGTATCCACCCGGTAGGCCAGCGAGTCCAGGTACGGCTGCACGTGCTCTGCCGGCGCCGCCGTAACCTCCCAGTCCGGTCCGCTGAACACCTTGCCGGGTCCAACGTCCGTGGCGGAAACCGACGGAGCCGGCCGGGGCAGCGTGCCGCCGCGATTCACGAATACCTGCTGGCTCAACGGGTGGTTGACCCGCGCCTTCCAGTCGTGGGCGAACAGCCCGTTTTCGCCCAGGATGCCCTCGGTGATCCTCTCCGTAAGGTCGGGGCCGAACACCTGCAACTGGTTCTCCTTGCCGATGCTCTGGTCCCAGCGGCACAGCAGGAAGCAGGGGTAGTCGATGTCGTGGTCAAAGTGGTGGTGGGTGAAGAACAGGTAGTCCACCTGGGTCGGAAACAGGCCAGCCTTCACCAGTTTGTGAGTGGTGGCCGGCCCGCAGTCGAACATCAACAGTTGGTCGCCGATCTTGAGCACGTGGGAGCTTCCGAACCGGGTCGGCGTGGGCGTGGGCGTTCCGGCGCCCAGGGTGTAGATTTCAACCATGTCTGTTCTCGCTGTATCGGAGTGTAGGAAGTCCGGTTTCAATCGGGTGATTCACAAACCCTGAGCGCGACCACCCGGGCCGTTGGTATCAGTATTCGATGCCGTACACGCGCATCGCCGTGTCGTGGAACAGGGCGGCCCGCTCGGTGGCGGAATATCCGGCAGACAGCCGCTTGAAGGCGTTGTACAGCACGTTGTACGAGTATGACGGTTTGTCCACTGGGAAGTTGCTCTCGAACATACACCGTTCCGGCCCGAACTGTTCGATGCAGTAGTTCATCAGCGGCCCAAGCGTCGCAGCCAGTTCCTCGGAACCTATGGGCTTGTCTCGCTGGTCCCATTGGTATCCGTAGCGCACCTGCCCGACGCCGCCCAGCTTGATCACCACGTTGGGACACTGGGCGACCTCGGCCACACCGGCGCGCCACGCGGGCAGCACCTCGTCGTCCCGGTTGGCGTAGGGGCCGACGCGCACCAGGCCGCCGATGTGGTTCAGCACGATGGTCAGGTCTGGCACGGCCCGGGCCAGATCGGCCAGGTCGGGCAACTGCGGATGGTATAGCGAGTTTTCCAGCGCCAGCCCCATATCGGCCATGACCCGGGCGCCGGCCCGATAACCCGCGCTGGTCAGGGTTCCCTCGGCGTCGCGGTTGACCAGTTCCGGCGCGGCGTCCCAACCGGTGGAGTGGCGGACGCCCCGGAACCGTGTGGGGCTGGCCTCGCGCATCGCTTCCAGCACCGGCCTCACGCCGTCGCCGAGTTTCAGGTCGGCGTGGCCGATGATCGCTGACGCCGCCCTGGTGGGGCCGTGGCTGCCGGTCGCGCTCTCGGCCGCGATGGTGTCGATGTATTCCACCTCGCCCACCGGCCGCATCTCCTCCGGCCCTTCCTGCCGGTATTCGCACCGCACCTCGATGAACACGGTGGAACGGACGTTGTGCCCGCTGCCCACGTCGGCGGACAGTTCCGGCAGCAGATACCGCTGATAGGCGGCGGGTTCGGGACGCGATACCCAGAAGTGGTGGTGGGTATCGCAGATGGGTATCTCCGGCTCCAGGGTTTCCTCAGTCGTCAGCGCCAGCCAGTCATTGCCTTTCACAACCATGTCGTTACCTCGTAGTTTTCGCTGCGCCCGATAGTATCATGGTAGCTACCGGGTAGCGTCCAGCGTGGGGTACCGTAACCGTTCAGGGCTGGTGAAGCTGTCATTGCGAGGCCGCTGTAGGCGGACATGGCAATCTCGATGCGGTAGCAGCGGTGTCTGCCCTGAAGGACTCACCGGCGCCAACGAGATTGCCGCGCTGCGCTCGCAATGACAACGTTCAACTCTGAACATTTTCAGCGTACCGTCCCGGCGAACCGAGACAGGCGGATTGTGATTCGGGCCAGCAATCTTCCAGCCCAGGGTAGGGGCGAATAATTATTCGCCCCTACCGATGCCATCGAATCGCCAATTGTGTCCGTGGACCTCAATCAACGGGCGGAATGCCTAATGTTGGCCGATGAACTCCAGCACCAGCCCGTTCCACACCTGTGGTCGTTCCCAGAAACCGGCGTGGCCCGCCTCGGTCAGCGACACGTACCGACTGGTAGGAATGGCGGCGGCCAGCATCCTCATCAACGCCGGCGGCGATAGGATGTCGGCCTCGCCGGCCAGGATCAGGGTGGGGACGCGCATGGTTGCCAGCCGCGCGTATGTGATCGGCTCGCGCAGCGGTTGGGTCGGCAGGACGCCGTAGGGTCGCGTGCTGTGGTCGATCTCAAGCCAGCGGGCCGCGCCCTCCGGGTCCGTGCCGCGATACGACGGCCCCAACTCCCTCAAATCCACGGGCAGGTTCTGGATTTCGGCCGGACGCAAGCGGCGCTGCACATCCAGGTACTCGGCATCCTGAACGCCGCCGATGGTGTTGGCCGCCACCAGGCTCCGCACCCGCTCGGGATGCGACAGCGCGTAATCGATGCCGGTGATGCCGCCGGCGGCGGTTGCGACGACGTGGAAAGTGTCCAGTCCGAGATGCTCGACCAGACCGTGCAGGTCGTCGCCCTGGAATCCCGGCTGATGGGCGTCGTCGGTGGGCCGTGAGCGTCCCCAGGTGCGCCGTTCGTAGGAGATGCACCGGTAACCCGCGTTGGTGAAGGCCGGCAACTGAAACACCCAGCTTTCGCAGGTGCCCGACGCGGCGTGCAGCAACAGCACGGGCACGCCGGATCCGCCGGTGTCCTCATACCACAGGTCAACTCCCGGTAGGTTCAGGTAGGGCATGGGATCAGTCTCGCCAGTGGTACGGCAGGCTGGGTTCGGGCATCCCGAATTGGCGCGAAAGCCATTCCTCGCTGAACCGCCCGTCCCGGAATCCGGAATGTTCCGCCTTGTGGATTTCGACGTCGCCGCTTACTGCCTGAACCAATGGGTCAAGGGACGCCGCGTCCAGCGCGGAGCCGTCGGCGCCGGCCATCAGCAACGTCGTCGCATCGACCCGAGGCGCGAACCACCGCAGGTCGAAGTGGGACAGCGTGCGCCCCACGGCGTCCGCACGCTCCGGATGCAGCCGCAGGTAGTCATTGATCTCCTCCAGCGGGTAGGCGCTGGTGCGTCCGGCCAGTTCGGCGGTGTTGAACAGCAGGGCCGGCGTGCAGACCAGGTGGGTGACCTGCGAGCCCAGCGCCGCCGTGGTCCACGCCAGGTCGTTGCCGATGGCAGCGATGCGCGCGCCGTCAACCTCGGGCCGGCTGGCGAGATATTCCAGGCCCCGCACGCAGTCGGCCACGATGCCCCGGTACACGTAGGACGCCGGGTCGTCGACGCCGTCGGTGAGCAGGCCAGGGAACGCGGAGGCGTAGGGCTGGTCGGCCAACCGCTGGCCCCGCACGCAGATCGCGAAGGTCACGTGCCCCTGCCGGACACTGTTGGAAAATCCCTGGGGCACCAGGTCCACCACGCTGCCGTAGCGCGGCAAGTAGTAGCGGGCGGGGAACGGCCCGTCGCCGTTGGGAATGCTCAGGTACCCATAGAGGCGATAGGGGCCGATGGACGTGAGGCGCACGCCGTAGGCCGTGGCGAAATCGGTGGAGCGCAGGGGAATTTCCTGCACCTCCGGCGCGGCCGGCAGCGCGGCCAACTCCGCCAGCGCATCCCGCCAGAAGCCGTCGAAATCTCCAGGTTTGGTTCCGTTGGATGTGGTCATTATTCCATCCCCGCTACGATTGCAGGTGCTTTGCCATGAACGCCTCCACCACCGCGCCGTGCTCGTGGTTGTTGGCATCGTGGCCGTGGCCGTCGTAGGCGTACATGCGCTTGTCCGCGCTGGCGATTTTCTCGAACATGGCAAACCCCGTCTCCGGCGGGCAGGTGCTGTCCTGCAAACCCACGCTCACGATGATGGGGCACGTGATGCGGTGGGCCAGGTTGATGCCATCGAAGTAGGCCAGCGTATCCTCCACCTGCTGCCGGCTGTCGGGATACAGGCGCAGGTAGTCGGCGATTTCCTGGTAGGGATAGGCGTCAGTGAGTTCGATGGAGTCCATGTAGCCGCAGAGGTAGGGCGCGCCGGCCGCCGCCGCCTTGATCTCGGGACGCAGCGCGGCGGTGGACACCGTGAGTCCCCCGCCCTGGCTGTGGCCGGTTACGCCGATGCGGTCGGCGTCAACCTCATCGCGGGCCATCAGGAACTCAACGGCGCGGCAGGCGTCCATGTAGAACCCGCGATAGGAATAGACGTTGCGGTCAACCATGCCGTAGGTCAGCAGGCCGGGATAGCCCGGGTTGAACTGGCGATTGCTCCGCAGCTTGCCCCGGGGCGCGACGCTGAACGCCGCGTATCCCCTGGCCGCCCACGGCTTGGGAATCGGTGGCTCCATGTTGTAGCCGGGAACCTGCAGCAGACCGGGCAACCGGCCCTCCCGCCGCCGAGGCACGGCGTACCAGCCGGCGATCCGCACGTGGTCCAGGCTGGTGAAGAACACCTCGTACACGTCGATGTGCTCAGTGGACCGCAGCGGGTCGTGATTCACCTCAGCGTCCAGCGGGATTTGTGCGGTTTCCGCCAGCACGTCATCCCAGAACCGGTCAATGTCGTCCGGCTTGCGGACCTTCGTCCCGTACTGGTCGGCCGGTATTCTGGGCATATCTCCTCCAACGGGGCGGTTAAGGGACGGGGCGGGTGTCGGCGTAATCTAACACGCTGCGCGCCGGGCGGTCTATGTCGGGTCGATCCGAATCCGCCGTCTGCAGGGTCAGGTTTCAAACCTGCCCGTACCCGATGCCATGCCAACCCTGCCGGGGCGGATGATTATTGCCCCGGCAATCTCCGTCGTCGGTTCCGACGGACCTGGTATGTATAATGGCCGGCAACGCGGAACACGCGGCAAATTGAGCGCGCGGACGAGGTTGACGGTATGACGATTGCGAACAATTTTGGAGTCCTGCTGCCCACCAGGGGCGTGCTGGTGTACGCCGGCAGCAACGGCCCCCGGGTGGAAATGACGTGGCAGATGGCCGAAACCGCCGAGCGCGCCGGCTACGACTCCGTATGGATCGGCGACAGCATCACCTCCAAGCCGCGCATGGAGCCGTTGACGGCCATGGCCGCCGTGGCCGCGCGAACCAACCGGGTGAAGATCGGCACCGCCGTGCTGCTCAACGCGCTGCGCCATCCCGTTCACCTGGCCCATTCGGCCGCCACCATCGACAACATCTCCGATGGCCGCACGATTCTGGGCCTGGGAGCCGGCCGCAGCAACAACCAGATGTTCGTCAATGAACACGCCGCCGTCGGCGTCCCCATCATGGAACGTGCCGCCCGCATGGAGGAAGGCATCCGAGTGATGCGCCAACTGTGGACCGGCGAAGCGGTGACCAACGACGGCGAATTCTATCCTTTGAACGACGTTACGCTGGAACCCCGTCCGGTGCAGCCGTCCATACCCCTCTGGATTTCCAGCAACTGGGTGCGTCGGGGCCTGGCCAGGGTCGCCGAGTTGGGCGACGCCTGGATCACCAACGTCCCGTCGGTGGAACAGTTCGACCGGTGCTGGGATCGCATCGAGCAGTGCGCCGGCGAATTTGGCCGCGATCCGTCGGAAATCGGCCGCTGCCTCTATATCTCGGTCAACCTCAAGGACGATACGAACGCCGCGTTGGCCGAAGGCGACAGTTTCATGCAGGCATATTACAGCGTGCCCTACGACATCATCAGCAAGCAACTGCTGTGCGTGTTCGGTCCGCCGGAGCAGTGCGTGGACGCCATCAAGGCTTACCAGGCGAGCGGCGCCGACTACTTCATAGTCCGTTTCGCCTCACCCGACCAGATGTGTCAGATGGCCCGCTTCACCGAGGAAGTGCTGCCCCACGTGGCCTGAAACGCAGTTTCGCCATAGGAGCCGGACGTAGGGGCGACGCATACGTCGCCCCTGCATCTCGGTTCCCATCGCACGTAGGGGCGAATAATCATTCGCCCTCGCAATCCATGGGTCGCAGGGCCGGGGAGTGGCGCTGGCCGTCTGCGCAACGGCTATCCGCCGGAAAGCCGCTCGGCGTCATCGATATACGCGGCAGTTTCGCGGATTCGCCGTTCGGTGTGGCTGTTGCAATAGCCGGAATAAAAGCACATTCCATGCAGGTTATGAATTCGACTGTAATAGCGGCCCTGGAGTGCCCGAACTTCCGGAGCCCGCCGGCAGAGATCATCAAGGAAGTCGGTGGTTGCCGCCGTGGTTGGTGGTTCCTCGTTGATCCGCGCAAGGATCATGGCATCGGTGGCGCGCTTGGCGGCGCACCAAGCCTTCTCGGCGGCGTCCCGAATGTCGCCGGCCTCCAGCCTTTCAATGGCCTGGGCGTGTACTGCCCGGGAATCGGCAAAGATCTCTGCAACACGGTCGTCTATCGAATTGGTGGTCACGTTTGCCTCTCCTGCTCTTGCCGCCCATGTTATCAGACGGGAACCCTCAGAGAAATTGGCCGCCTCCGCTCCCAGGACCTTTCGGTTATTGCCACCCTGGCCAGCAGTCCGCTCATGGTGCGGAACGTCCGCCTTTGGCGGGAGCCTGTCGAACCATGAATCCCATCCTTCGACAAGCTCAGGATGAGCGGACAGGTGGGGCGTGAGCGGATGGGTGGAGTGATAATCGAAAGGCCTTGGTCCGCTCCGCAGGCCCTTTTCAAAGTCGCTCACCTTCCGCTCATGGTGAGCCTGTCGAACCATAGGAGGCGTCCTTCGACAGGCTCAGGACGAGCGGAAAATCAAGCATGCGGGAACTTTGAATGCCCCTGCCTGCCCCGGCGCGGGGTTCGATGCGAATGCAGGGGCAAGGCATGCCTCGCCCCTGCTTGTGTGGGTGCCACCGCCTGTAGGGGCGAATAATTATTCGCCCCTACGCCTGGTGAACGCTATGGCGGCTATGCGCTACGGTCGGCGAACTCCGTTTTGGCGGCTTCAACCAGCGTCGAGTCGCGGAGCAGGTCGGCGGCGGACAGGCTCAGCGCCTTGGCCACCTGCAGCGCGCTGGAGAGCGCGTATTCGGTGATGGCCGTCTCGCACATCTGGCGGGTGTGCGACGGCACCGGGGTTTCGCTCACCGCGTAGCGCAACTCGTAGGCCGGCATAACCTGGCTGACGTTGCCGAAATCGGTGGACGCTCCGCTGCCGGGCCGGCCGGGAATCGGGTCGTCCAGCCGGACGCCCAGCGATTGCAGGTTGGAGGCAACGGTCTGCGCCAGCGTCACGTTGGGCTGCACGTTCTCGTAGAAGGGGTAGAACTCCTCCACCTCCAGGCGCGCGCCCGTCATGGCGGCGGCCCCTTCCGCAACGGCCGCAACCTTGCCCACCACCTCGTCGCTCAGATACCGCCCGTCCCGAGAGCGCAGCATGAAGTTGGCGGCGGCGAACTCCGGCACCACGTTGGGCGCGAGTCCGCCGTCGGTGATGACCCCGTGGATCCGCACGTCGTCCCGCAGGTGTTGGCGCAGCGCGTCGATGCCGGTGAACAGGTGAATGACGGCGTTGAGCGCGTTGATGCCGGCCTCGGGCGCGGCGGCGGCGTGGGCGGCCTTGCCGTGGTACATGTAGCGATAGCCGACCATGGCCAGGCTCCAGCTTTCGCCCCGCGGCGCGGCGGCCGGTACGATGGTGCGGTTGGAGAACGGATGGGACGACAGCGTGGCGTCCACACCGTCGAACACGCCCGCCTCGATCAGGCGAATCTTGCCGCCGCCGCCTTCCTCAGCCGGCGTCCCGATGATCTCGATGCGGCCGGGCAGGTCCTGCGCCGTGGCGTGGAGTCCCAACGCCGCGCCCATGGCGGCCATGGCGATCAGGTTGTGGCCGCAGCCGTGGCCAATCTCAGGCAGCGCGTCGTATTCAGCCAGCACCGCGATGGTCGGGCCGTTGCCCGCGCCGCCCGGTATGGTGGCCTTGAACGCCGTTTCCACGCCGCCGATGCCGCGTTCCACGTTCAGATTGTGCTTTTCCAGGAATCCCGCGAGAGCATCGGAGGAGTAATACTCCTCGTAGTTCAACTCCGGATGGGCGTGGACATCCCTGGACAGGTCGAACAGTTCCTGTTTTGATGCCTCGATTGCCGAGTTGGATGCGCTTTGCTGGCTGGTCATGGCTGTGTTCTCCTGTGGGCGGCGTGATGGGCAGGTCGGTTTGGCCCCGATTGTACAACGGCGGCAATCCGCCGGAATACAAAGGCCCCTCTCAAATCGAGAGGGGCGCCTCACGCGTACCCACTTTGATAATCTGTCATTGCGCGAATGCCTGGCGGCATTCCCGGCAATCTCGTTGAGGTGCTAACGACTACGACCAACTGCCCGCGCCAGGCGGATGGGATTGCCATCCGCCTGTGGCGGACTCGCAATGACAAACTGGGTACGCATGAGAGAGGGGCGCAGATTGGCAAACTCGGTCGCCGGGGCAACCGTAGCGCGGAACCTAGCGGTCCATCACCACCATGGTGCCTTCGTCCGGGTTGTACTGGTAGCGGGTGATCCGGTCCAGCTTCTGGGACTCCAGGCGCACCACCACCGCGCGGTCGCCGGTGACGTTCAGCGTGTTGTGAATCTCGCCGGGCAGGAAGAACGCGACCTTGCCGTCCTTCTGGACGAAATCGCCGGTCTCCTGGAGCTGTATGGAGTCCACGCCCTCGCCGGGGTAGAACCAGCGCCACTTGGTCTGCTTGATGGACCCGTCGTACACGCCGTACACCACCCAGGCGTTGCCGTGGTCGTGGGGCAGGTTGTCCTGATCGGGCTTCTGCACCGATGCCATCAGCCAGAACCCGCCGCCGGGATGTCCGTAGTCCTCGTCCAGGTGCAGGTCATAGCGTCCGAAGCCGCCCTCGTCGGGCAGTTCCAGGCGTTCCTCCAGCCAGCCGGGGGTCTTGAGCAGCAGTTCCATGCGCTCGGCCACGCCCGAAGCCTGGGCCAGCGGGTCCTCCGTGGAGTCGAAGATGCCGCGAACGTCATCCAAAAATGCGTCCACCGAATAGGCTGTGGTTTGAGTCATGTCTTTCCTCCGAGGTTGGCGGTTTTTAATTTTCTTTATTATTATGGCGAATACGCCGGCGTGTCAAATGTTTCGCTGAAATCGCCAGGTCCCTTTCAAAGTTCCCGCGTGCCTGATGTTCCGCTCGTCCTGAGCTTGTCGAAGGACGCCCCCTATGGTTCGACAGGCTCACCATGAACGGAAGGTGAGCGACTTTGAAAAGGCCCTGTGAAACGACACTGTCCTGTCGCCGCCGCCATCGCCCCTACCACTGTGCCGGATTGCTGATGATTTCAATCGTTCAGTCATCCGCCGCAACGGTTGGCTCTCGCAACTTCTGCGGGAACGTGCCGCCGAACAGGCCCTTCTCAGGGTGTCGCTCCCACTGGGAAGCGGGCATTTCGTAATAGACCTCGATCTCGTTGTCGTCGGGATCCAGCAGGTACACGCCCAGCGAGACGCCGTGGTCGCTGATTCGCTGAATGCGCACGTCGTTGTCGATCATGCGGTCGTAGAGTTCCTGCAAGTCCTCAAAGGTTTCCATCTGCCAGGCCATGTGCGCCTGCCCCACGATGCTGTGGTCGGGCCCACCGGCGTCCATCCCGATGGCTCGGATCGCCAGTTCGTGGGACTTTTCGGTGTTTGCCGACATGAAAACCGTTCCGCTGGGCGACCGCTCCATGATGGTCAGGCCCATGACCCGCGTGTAGAAGTCCAGCGAGCGGTCCATGTCCCGCACCCGCATGACCAGATGCCCGAGATGCTTCGGTGTGTATCCCATGTGTTGCCTCCTCTCTCTGGCGTGTTGATTGCCCGGTTGTATCGATTGCCCGGTTGTGTTGATTGTCCGGTCAGTCGTCGATGTCCAGGAATTCCTGCACCTTGCGGCGGAAGGGTTCCTTGTCGTAGTTGCTGAACAGCGCCATGGCGTTGCGGACGGGGTTGCCGCCAAACATCCGCTCATACAGCACCTGCCGTCCGCTGAACGAACTGCACGACACGTCCCACGCCAGGTGGAACAGCCGGGCCCGTTCCCAGGCGTCGGTGGTGTCGGTGGCCAGGTACCGGTTGATCTCGGGGGCGATTCCGGTATCAAAATCGGCCTCGGCGGGCAGGGCCATCAGGCTGCTGGTGCCGAGCATCTGCACAATCTCGATCATGCGCGGATACACCGTCCTGCCGAACAGCGTGCGCCCGGCCTGGATGGGCCCCATGGCGGGACACATCATGCCCCACTGGTTGGGCCTGGCGTCGGCCTCGGCGGCGCGCAGGCAGGCCCGCAGCATGTCCCGGTAGGTGATCAGTTCGGCCACCTGTTCCTGCACGTGGGGGATGGATCCCGACCCCAGCGTCTCCACCATCAGGTCGGACAGACCCAGCACGAACTCGGCCTTTACCACGCAGCGGTTCAGCACCTGGTAGCCGGTGTGCGCGTTGGACATGGTGCCCGTGCCATACCCGTTGCAAAGCTCAACGTCGCCCAGCAGGAACACCCGCTCCCACGGCACCAGCACGTCGTCGAAGAACACCACGGTGTCCATCTCCTCGAAGCGGGAGCCCAGCGGATGGTCGAAATGGGAACGGCCAACGTCGAAGCTCTCGCGGCAAAGGAACTTCAAGCCCGGCGTGTCGCAAGGGATGGAGAACGAGAACGAGTGCTTCCAGTCGTCGTCGGCAAGCCGGTGGCTGGCAACGGGATAGATGGCGATCTCGTCGGAGATTGGCCCCAGCGTCGCCAGGACCCGGCTGCCCCTGACCACCAGCCCGGCGTCGGTCTGCTTGACGGCGGTGAGCGCGATGTTTTCGGTGAGATTATCGGCGGCGGCGGGAGTCCGGCTGCGCTGCAGGTTCACCAGCGCGTGCGTCAGCGTGACGTCGTTCTCGCGCAGAAATTCGTGATAGTCCAGCACGTTCTGCTTGAACTCCGGGCGGTCCTGGGCGAAATAGTCCGCCGAGCCGGCCCACGCGGTGAATATGGAGTTCATGAAGTCGGGCGAACGTCCCATCATGCCGCAACTGGCCCACGCCCAACGCGACATCATCTCCCGCTTGCGCACCAGGTCGTCCACGGTGCCCGGTATCTGAAAGGAAAGTCCCACCGGGTCGCCGGTGGTTGGCGACGCGAAGGTCATTTCCTCGCGCAATGCCGGGTCGTGCTGCATGTCGTAGAGGGCCGCCACCGCCTTCACCCCGTTGCGCAGGCCCGGGTGTTTGGTCACGTCCTGAACCCGCTGGCCTTCGATCCACACCTCTCTGGGGCGATTTCTCAGCCCATCGATGTACTCCTGTCCGGTGCGCGCTGGCATGATCCTTCACCTCCTCTCGGGAAGTTGGGTCGTGGTTCGGGTCGGGTCGTGGTTCGAGTCGGGACAGATGACGTGGTTATTTGAACGCGGGCATGACCTCCTCGGTCAGCAGTTTCAGGCTCCGATGCACCGCTTCTTTGGGCAGGAAGCCTCCCGGGTTCAACTCTGCGGTGATGCCGGACACGCCGAGCATTTCCTTGAACTCGTGGATGCGGTCAATCACCCGTTCGGGGCTGCCGAACACCACCCGCGTTTGCAGCAGATCCTCATACGTTGAGTTGGCCAACTTTTCGTAGCGCACCCGCCGGCTTTCCGGAGACGCCACGCCGGCGCGGCCCAGCGAATACTCGAACAGTTCGCGCTGACGCTCGAAAAACGCCTCGATGCTGTCCTTCGGTTCCTCCATGGCCTCCGAATCGCTGGGGGCAATGTACATGGGGAACCGCACGTTGATGTCGCCGACATCGCCCGGGTGGCCCGCCGCCGTCCATTCGGACTTGTAGTCTTCCAGGTTGTTCTTCAGGTCCTCAACGTCCATGGCGCGCAGGCCCAGGAATATGGGGTGTCCCAGCCGGCCGATGCGTCCAAAACTCTCGTCGCTGCTGGCTGCGATGCGCACCTTGGGATGGGGCTGCTGGTAGGGCAGGGGCGAGAGCGTGGCGTTGGTGATGGTGTTGTACTTGCCCTCGTAGGAGAACGTCTCGCCCGACCACGCCATCAGGATGATGTCCAGCGCTTCCTGGAACCGTTCCCGGCTTTCGCCGTAGTCGATTCCCATGATGTCGTAGGCGCGCACGTTCCCGCTGCGGCCGATGCCGAACTCGAACCGGCCCTGGCTCAACTGGTCAACGGTGGCGGCCTCCTCGGCGATGCGCAGCGGGTGAATCAGCGGCAGCACCTGCACCGCCATGCCCACCCGCAGGTTCTGGGTGCGCGTGGCAATGGAACTGGCGATCACGATGGGCGCGGACAGCACCGAGCGGTTGGGGTTGAAGTGCATTTCGCCCAGCCACACCGTGTCCAGCCCCAGCTTCTCCGCCAGGTCAACTTCCTCCATGGCCGCCTGCAACGCCGCGCCGTGGTTGGGATGGCCGCCGATGGTGAAGTCTGCGTTTATGCCAAAGTCCATTGATACACCTCATTCGTAATCGGATGTCGATTTGAGTGCGGGAAACGTCCACCCGCGCAATTGTCCCGATGATGGGACAGTACAGCACGGCTCACCGCACGGTCAAGAAGCGCGGTGATCCTGCTCCGTCGATGCCGGCGGGTAGTCCCACGCAGGGGCGAATAATTATTCGCCCCTACAATGGTTGACTGCTGCTCCGTGTGTTTCTCCCTGTCACAAACGCCGAACCGTCCGCAAACCGACCACACCGCCGCTCACGCGTACCCACTTTGATAATCTGTCATTGCGAGTCCGCCACAGGCGGAC
>CAZCZB010000060.1:0-18267 GCA_964502995.1 uncultured Dehalococcoidia bacterium | reverse complement strand
CTGGGATGGTTGGTGCGACGAGGCGGGGCGAATGATTATTCGCCCCTACGTTTGGGGGGCGCGTGGGGTTTGCGATGGGTTTGATGCCGCGCATTGCGGCCTGGGATGGTTGGTGCGACGAGGCGGGGCGAATGATTATTCGCCCCTACGTTTGGGGGGCGCGTGGGGTTTGCGATGGGTTTGATGCCGCGCATTGCGGCCTGGGATGGTTGGTGCGACGAGGCGGGGCGAATGATTATTCGCCCCTACGTTTGGCCGGGCGCGTGGGGTTGCCGGTTGGTTAGAAGTTGTGGGGCGTCCAGGGTTTTAGGTGGACGGCAAACATGCGGTCGGCGCGGAGCAGGGCGCCGGGGGTGTGTTCCTCGGCGAGGCCGGCGTTGGCGAGGGTGGTCAGGGATGCGGCGCCGAGGTAGGCGGACGACAGACCGGCGACGTTGACGGTCAGGTCCGGAGAGGCATCGGTGGGACGGCAGGTTGCGCCTTCGAGCGAGCCGTCCAACTCGAAGCAGGCGTCGTTCCAGTCGCAGAAGTCGTCCTGCACTTTCAGGGCGATGCGGTCGTTGGCGAGGTATTGGCGCAGTTGCAACGCCGCCGCCACGTCAACCATGCGAACCCACAGGCCGTCGCGGGTGGAGCGTTGCAGACGGCGCGGGTCGGCAAGGAGCCAGGGCATTGGGTCGTCAACCGGGCGCTTGACGGCCTCGGTGCGCTCCATGAGGTCGAGGTCGAAGCAGAAACGCCAGAGGGCGACGTTGGCGGCGGTCGTTGTCGCCATCAGTTCGTTGACGATCACCGCGGGCCGGCGGGAACGGTATTGGACGTAGCCGTCGATGCGGCCATCCTCGATGTACGCGGCGTAGAACAGGCCGCCGGGTCCGCCCTGGCTGTGTTCGGGGAGGCGCGAATCACGGAGCCAGAGGTGCGGCGGGCGCTGGAATACGGCGGGCCGGCCGGCGGTGCTGCGTTTGGCGACGTTGGGCAGGTCGTTGACGATGTCGGCGGGGTCGATGAAAACGATCCGGCCGGGAGGGTCGTGCCGGCGGGCGTAGGAGTTGTGGGACCGTTCCAGCGTCCAGAACTCGTGCATCGAGCCGACGCCGTATCCGAACCGGCCGTATATCGCGCTTTCGGTGGCGAAGAGGGCGGCCAGGGGTTCGCCGCGCTCGTGGATGCCGTCAATCTGATAGCGCATCATCTGCGTCATGATGCCGCGGCGCGTGTGGGTGGGCTGCACGGCGACGTTGGAAACGCCGGCGACGGCGGCGACACCGCCGGGGACGGTCATTTCGATCAGGTGGGAATGGGAGCCACCCACGATATTGGAGCCGTCGAAAACGCCGATGGAACGGGTCAGGTCGAAATGGAGCATCAACTCGTCCGGATCGTCGGCCAGGCGGTTGCTGTGAGCGCGAGATTCGGCGCGGGCCCAAGGCTCGAACTCGTCCGCGGTGATGGCCCTCATTTCAAACATCGGATGCACGCTCCCGGTGTTTTTGACTGTTGCAGAATATAACGGATTGCGGGTTTGCGCGCCATACGAGCGCATTTGTGCAACTGTTCAGAGGGAAGCGTCGTTTGCGAGTCAGCCGGTGGCGGACGGCGATCTCGTTGGCGACGGGAATCCCATTGAACAGGCGTTCCTGCTGCGGCGTCGAGATTGACACGTCCGCCGGAGGCGGACTCGCAATGACAACCTCCTGGATTCTGAACAGTTACTAGCGACACGCGAGTGATGGACAATGGGCGATAATCCCGGATAATGAACTTCCGGCAAAGGTTGAATGATACTGATATGGACTCTGTAATCGTTGCTCAAATTGGGGAACCCGCGCTGGCGGCGCTGGCCGATGCGGTGCGGGCGGCCCAACGCGATGATCCCTTCGCGCGGGTGGTGGTGGTGGCAGATCACCTGGACGTGGCGGCGGCGCTGCGGCATCACCTGGGGGCGCAGGGAACGATCAACGTCACCGCGCAGAAGGGGGAACGGCTGGCGGCCGAACTGGCCCGGCCCATGATGCGTCCGGTGGGCGCAGACGGGGATCCGCAACTGCGGAAACTCACGCCGTTGGTTGAATCACAGGCGGTTCAGCAGGTGGTGGACGGATGGCTGGAATCCGCGAGTCTTGAGCTGTCGGCGGCGGGTCGGCGGCGTTTGTACTCGGAAATCGGGCGCGCCTTTCGGGATTGGGAGCAGCGTCATTCGAAGGATGGCGAACCGACGGTCGGGCAGGATGTCGCATCGCCGCTGAACCTGCCGAGTCTGCATGACGATTACCGGCAACTTTTGGATGAACGGGGATACTACACGCGTTACGAATTGCCTCTGCTGGCGGCGCGGGCGTTGCGGGAACACTGGTCGGAGGGCACAGAGCCGGCCGTGATCCACTACCTGCCCAAGCATCCGGGAATTGGCGAGCTTGAGTTGATGGAGACGCTACTGGCGCGGGGCAAGTGCGCCGTGATCATCGGTTTGACGGGCGACGACGAAGCGGACGGTCCGGCCCGGGAACTGTACGCCCGCCTGGCCGGGCCGGACATCCAATGCGACGGGATCATGCCGCTGCGGCAGGCTGTGGACGGTGAGGCGATGTCGGTTGTGGTTGCGCCGGACCCGACCGAAGAGGCGAGGGCAGTGGTGCGTCGCATCGCGGCGATGGCCGATGATTTGCCGTTTCACCGGGTCGCGGTGGTACACCGGCAGGAGGCGCCCTACGCCAGCCTGCTGCGGCAGGAGTTGGACTTCGCGGGGATTCCCTATTCGGGAGTTCCGCGCCGGACGTTGGCGGACACTGGGCAGGGCAGGTTCCTGCTGGGGTCGCTCCGGCTGGTGGAGGCGATGGGCCGCGCCGGCGGGTCTGAACCGGTGATCGACCGGGAGTTGTTCGTCGAACTGATCATGTCGTGCCGGGTGCGGTTTCCCCGGAACGCCGACGATGGCCGACGCCGCAGTGTTCAGGATGTGCCGGCGACCCATTGGGTCAACCTGACGCGGGCGGCGCGGGCCGACGGCACATTGCGCGAATGGACCGACAGGCTCCGGGTACACGCGGAGGTGGAAGACCGGCGTTATCGGGAACGGTCTCCGGATGAGTCCACGCCGGCAGGTTCGGGCCAACCGCAACGACGGGACATCGACGAACTGGTCGGATTCCTGGGCGCGTTCGGGCCCCGCCTGGAGTTGCTGAGCGGTGCGGGCGGAGCGTCCTGGCAATCGGCCAAGTCGATGCTGAAGGGATTGCTGGCTGATTTTCACGGACGCGACGAAGGCGACGACGACCACGACCGAATCGAAGAGATGCTGGACGGGCTGGACGCTTTGACGACGTGGGACGCCGAGTACAGCGTTGAGGCGTTGCGCGACGCGGTGAACGAGGGGTTGCAGGGCCAGGTTTCGCAGCGGGGCAAACCGGTGGGAGCGGGCGTTTACATCGGGCCGGTGCAGGGGATCGTGGGAACACGGCACGACGTGGTGTTTGCCGTGGGGATGGTGGAAGGCCAATTTCCGCCGGGGTACCGGGCGCGCATGGTTGACGAATGGCTGGACGACGGGACGGCGGCGCGGATGCAGGGATCGTTGGAACGCTACGAATTCCTGGGGGCAGTCGCGGCGGCCGATCGGGTCATGCTGAGCTATCCGCTGACGGCCGGCAATCGCCGGGGCGCGTACCCATCACGGTGGCTGATGGAAACGGCGAACCTGCTGCACGAGGGCGCGGGAACCGCCTCGGGTCGCCTGACTTCGGAGACGCTGACGGCGGGGGCGGAGGCGAAACCGTGGCTGCACGTCATCGAATCACGGCAGACGGGTCTGCGGCAGTTGGCGGATTCAACGGATGATGCGGCAACGGGCATATCAACGTCGCCGGCGGACGCGCTGGACTACAACCTGATGCACCTGCTGCATGAGCGCAAGGCCGACCTCGCATCGCACCCGGCGTTGCATGGGGATGCGCGAGCGGTGAAGGCATTGGATGCCCGCGCGGCGCGCTGGGGTTACACGCTGACCTCCTGGGACGGAAACGTGGGAGCGGAGTCGGCGCGGGTTGCCGGCATTGGGGACGCGAACCACCACACGTCTCCGAGCGCGTTGGAAACCTGGGCCACGTGCCCGTACCGGTATTTCCTGAGCCGGGCGCTGCGGGTGAACGCGCCGCCGGACGCGGGGGACGACGGGGAGATTTCCGCGCTGGATCGGGGCTCGTTGGTACACCGGATACTGGAGGAGTTTGTAAAATCCGGACCCCAATCGGCGGAGCGACTGATTGCGTTGGCGGACGCCCAATTTGCGCTTGCGGAGCAGTCCGGCATAACGGGGTACCCGCTGCTGTGGCGCCTGGAGAAGGAGAAGATCAGAGAGGGACTGGAGCAGTTCGCGGAGAAGGAGTCGGACTGGTTGGGAGGGGCCCCCGTTGAATCAATCGCAGAAATGACCTTTGACGATGTGACGGTCAACCTTGAGGGGATCGGCGAGGTGAGATTCCGCGGCAAGATCGACCGGGTTGACGTGCTGGGTGATGAGGTGCGCGTGCGCGATTTCAAGACGGGCAACCCTCGCAACTACTTCGTGGGGTCCAGGGGCGGGCAACCACAGTACAACATCGCGAACGGGCGCGCGCTGCAACTGCCCGTGTATGCGGCGGCGGCCAAAGCGCGTTTTCCCGCCGCAACGATCAGCGCATCGTACTGTTTTCCCCTGGATGAGCAACGAATCTTCGACCCTGCGCCCTACACGGACTCGAACGGCTCCGAAGGGTTTGAGGGAGCGCTGACGAAAATCATACGCACCGCCCGGGCCGGAGTTTTCCCGGCCACTCCTGAGGGCGGGGAGTACGGCAACTGCGGGTACTGCGATTTCAACCGCCTGTGTCCGTCGCGGCGGCGGCAGATGTGGGAGCGCAAGGGGAAATCCGACCCGGCGGTGCGGCTTTACAACGAACTGGGCGGCAGGGCCGCGATTGGCAGCGATGAACCGGACAACTGACGACTCAACCGCAATCCGCAGCATCGTGCGCGATCTGGACGTCAACCTGATGGTTGAGGCTGGCGCGGGCACTGGGAAAACCTACGCGCTGGTCAGTCGGGTGGTGGCGCTGGTGAAATCCGGCGTACCGATGCAGAACATCGTCGCCATCACATTCACCGAGGCGGCGGCAGCCGAGTTGTCGGAACGCATACGGTCGCGGATGGAGCAGTTGCTGGACGCCGATTACCGGGCCACCGACGCTGATCCCCTGGCGCTGGACGGCGACGAGCGGGTTGAATGGACGGACGGGGAGTTGGCCAGGCTGAGCGAAGCCATCGCGGAACTGGACCGGGCTTCGATTCAAACCATCCACAGCTTTGCGGGGCAGTTGCTGCGCCAACGGCCCATGGACGCCGGGCTGCCGCCCGGCTGGTCGCAGTGGGACGATCTGCTCGCATCTCAGGATTTCGACGAGCGGTGGGGAGAGTGGCTGGAGTGGGCGCTGGGGGACGGGCCCACGGTGGACGCGGAATTGCAACGGATTCTGGCCCAAATGCTGCGCACGGGGAACACGCTGGCCCACGTTTCGGAGTTGGCGGAGGCGTGCAGCGGGCATTATGACAAGTTGGTCGACGTGGATCACCTTTCCGGCATCGACCTGGTGGAGATTGCCGACACCACGCTGAGCTCGCTTCGAGAATTGGCGGCCGAATGCACGAACGATTCGGACGCGCTGTACCGGCAATTGGCCGGCGCCATCGATACCGTGCAGGCGGTGGCGGACGCAACGGACGATCCGGTGGCGGCATCCGACGCATTGCGAAACGGCACGCCGGTGGACTTCTCCGGGAACGTTGGGTCCAAAGGGAATTGGAAAATCGAGACCAGGGACGTGCGCAGTGAATTACGGGCTTGCGGAGCAGAGCTTGGCCAGGTGGTTCACGCGTCACTGCTGCAGCCGCTGTTCAAAAACCTGCGGCGGCGTTTTGCGGTGGAATACGCCGCCGACCGCAAGGCGGACGGCGTGGTGTCCTTTGACGACCTGCTGGTGTGGACGCGGGACCTGCTGCGCGACCGGGAGGCGTCGCGCCGGTATTTCCGCGAGCGTTTCACGCACATCCTGATCGACGAATTCCAGGACACCGACCCGTTGCAGGCAGAGATCGCTTTCTACATCGCTGCGGCCGCCGACGCCCCGGTGGGCGAACAGCCCTGGCACTCACTGCCGCTGGAGCCGGGCCGGCTGTTCATCGTGGGAGATACCAAGCAGTCGATCTATCGCTTTCGCGGGGCAGACCTCACTGTGGTGCAACAGGCGCGGCAGAGCGGTCGGTTGGCATCCGCGACGCTTTCCGAGAACCGGCGGTCGCAGGAGGCGATACTCGATTGGGTGAACGGCGTGTACGGGAGCGTCATGGGCAACGATACGTCCGGATTGCAGGCGGAGTATGTGCCGCTGCAGCCCAACGCCGGCACGCAACAGGGCGATACGGCCGCGCAGGTACGGGTGTTCGGCGAGGCCGCCGACGCGCGGGCGGACGACGTGCGCAGGGCGGAGGCCGAGGACATTGCCCGGCTCATCTCCGCATACGCCAGCGAGGGGGACCACCGCCTCAGCGTGTCCGACCGGGAACTCAAACAGTTGCGGCCGGCCAGGCTGGGCGACGTTTGCATCCTGATTCGCACACGCACCGGGCTGGGGATTCTGGAGCGCAGTTTGGAGGATGCCGGCATCCCGTACCGCATCGAGGGCGGGTCGCTGATGTTCAACACGCAGGAAGTGCAGGACCTGCTCAACTGCCTGCGGGCCATCGACAATCCGGCGGACGAAGTTTCGGTGGTGGCCGCGCTGCGTTCGCCGGCGTTCGCGTGTTCGGACGTTGACCTGCTCAACTGGAAGGACGGCGGCGGGATCTGGAACTATCTCGATGTGCGCGATGATCGGGGGTCGTCCCCGGTGGGCGACGGTATGGCCGCGCTGCTGGACTACCACGGGCGGCGGCACGGCATATCCGTAACGCGCCTGATCACCGAGTTCGTGCGGGACCACAGACTGGAGGAGCTGGACCTGGCCGAATATCGTCCGCGGGAAATTTGGCGTCGCCGCCAGTTCCTGATCGAGCAGGCCAGGAACCGGGAAGGCGGTGGGGGCACGGACGATGGCGCGACCACGTCGAGCCTGTACGAATTCATCAAGTGGGCGGAGTTGCAGCAGGACAACGCCAACCGGATTTCCGAGATACCGGTTCCGGAGACGGACGATGACGCGGTCAGGATTATGACGATGCACTCGTCGAAGGGGTTGGAGTTCCCCATCGTGGTTCTGCTGGACGTGGACTATGCGCCCCGGTCGCGGACGCCAAACATGCTGATCGACTCGGCCACGGGGGAGTTGGCGGTGTCCATCGGCAGCAAGAGCGCCAACACACGGATTCAGACACCGGCCTACGAGGGTCTGGCGGAACTGGAAGACGCACACCAGACCGCCGAGGAAGTCAGGCTGGGATACGTGGCGGCGACCCGGGCGCGGGACCATCTGCTGGTGAGCCTGCATCGCCAGCTTCGCACGGACGGTTCATTCCAGAACGTGGTGATTGAAACCATCGTGGAGCAGTTCGACAGTCTGCCGCATACGGTGGTTGAGCCAATGACCCAACTGCCGCCGCCCGCGCCGACGGAGCCGGCCATCACCGAACCCGTTGCGTTGACGTACGATGTTGAGGGTTGGCATCAGGGCCGGCAAACATCAATCGCCAACCGGTCAACCCCGCAGGCGGTGACCGCGACGCGGATCGCGCGGCAGGCGAACAGCATCGACGGCGGAGGTTTGGCGGCGGGCGACGTGGTGATTGAAGACAAGGACGCCGAAGCCGACGAGGAGCAGCCCTGGCGCGCCGGCCGAGGGGGCACGGCGTTCGGGACTGCGTTGCACGCGGCGCTGCAGGAAGCGGTGGGCCACGTGTTGTCGGAATTGCCGGTCAGCGATGAGCAGTCGCTGGAACGCCTGCACCACCGACTGGATTCGGAGATTGACCGGTTGGCCGCATGGCAGGCGGATGAGGAGGGGGTACACGGCAGCGCCGACGACATTGCCAGCCTCGCCAGGGTTGCGGTACGGCATGAATCGGTGGTGTCTGCGCTGATGTCGGCCTCGCTTTGGCCGGAGATACCGGTGGCCGGAGCGGTTGAAACGTCGCGGGGGCCGGTGGTGATCGAGGGCATCATCGACCTGTTGTACCTGGACCACGATGGCGAGTTGGTGATTCTGGACTACAAGTCGGACGACGTGGAGGACGACGCGGCAATAGAGCGCACGATGGAGCGCTACCGCTGGCAGGGCGCGTCATACGCGGTGGCGGTGGAGAAAGCGACGGGGAGGCGGGTGAAAGCGGTGGAGTTCCTGTTCGTGCGCAGGAACCGGTTGGCAACGATTGGCAATCTTCGGGCATTGATGGAGCAGTTGCCGGATCACATCGCCTGACGGATTCGCGGCGCGGATGCGCCGGATGTTCGTTGAATGTCCGTTTTCGGATTGCCCGGCGTCAGGGACGGGCGCTTCCGGCGGGAGACGTGTGGGTAAGTGTTCAGAATCCAGGAGGTTGTCATTGCGAGTCCGCCTGAGGCGGACGTGGCAATCTCGACGCCGTAGCAGCAATGTCTGCTCCAACGGGCTCCCCTATGCCAACGAGATTGCCGCGCTGCGCTCGCAATGACACTATGCCCGCAATTCTGAACAGTTACACGTGCGTGCTTCCGGTTGCTCAAATCGGGCGGGCGTGCTAGATTTCGCGCATAATTTCGAGGTGAGTGCCATGGTACGCATAACCAAATTGTTCGCTGTGTCCGGATTGATCGTTTGTCTTTTGGTGGCGGTCGGATGTACCCGCGAAGTGGTTACCGAGGTGGTGGTGACCGCGACTCCCGGCCCGACTGCCCCGTCCCAGGAGAGTCAGTCTCCGATCTCAACGCCGGCGACGCAATCCTCCATGCCGACAACATCGCAAACGGCTGCGCCGACTCAAGCGCCGGCCACGTCCGCCGGCACGTCGAGCACGGGCGCACCGAGCGCGGGCAGCGATGACGGCGGCGAAAATGTGTACCAGATCGGCATTTCGGCCGACCTGACCACCACCAACTACTGGGCGTACCTTGGACCGGACGGAACGGTGTGGAACCGGTACGCGTTGGGCGGCAGCAAGCCCACCCTGTACGGCTACTCCGCGCAGAGGTTTGACTGGATTCCATCGCTGGCTGCTGACTATCCCACGCCGCTGGCGGAGGAGACGGTGGGCGGCATCACGTACTGGACAACAGAGGTGATGCTCAAGGAAGGCGTGATGTGGAGCGACGGCAACGAGGTCACCGCCGAGGATTTCGCGTTCACCGCGCAGACCGCCGCCGACCTGCAACTGGCCGGAAACTGGCCGTCGATCGTGGACCCGGAGTTCTTCGACCACGCGGATGCCCTGGACCCTCACCACCTGAAGATCTATTTCAAGCAGAAGCCCGGCCTGGCTCGCTGGCAGTTCGCGCTGGCGTTCATGCCGATATTCCCGAGGGCCTACTGGGAACCGATTGTTGCGGAGGCGCGGCAGGCGGGTGAACTGGTCGAACAACAGAAAGCGCTGTATGCCCACGTTCCGGAAAATGAACCCACCGGCGGCGGGTTCGCCTTCGACAAGTGGGAGCGGGGCGCGTTCGCCGAGAAGGAACGCAATCCCGATTACTACTTTGCCGACAGCATGGTGACGCAGTACGACAGCGGCGCCTACATGGAGACGAAACCGGGCACGTATGAGTTCAGCGCGTTCGGGGAACCCGGTGGAGAAAAGGCGCTGGAATACTCGGTTGGCCCCTATGCCGACAGCACAATTTATTCGATCTACGGCAGCCAGGACGCGACGGTGCTGGCGCTGAAAAAGGGCGACATCGATTTCATGCTGAACCCGCTGGGGCTTTCCAAAGGGCTGCAGGAACAGTTGGACGGCACGGACGGGTTGACCGTCATTGAGAATGCGTCGGATGGCGTCCGCTATCTGGGGTTCAACTTCCGGAAGGAGCCGATGAGCGAAAAGGCGTTTCGCCAGGCGGTGGCGACGCTGATCGACAAGGAGTTTCTGACCTCCACCGTGCTGCAGGGTGTTGCCGTTCCGGTTTATACCATGGTGCCCGAGGGCAACCGGGCATGGTACAACGCGGACGTTCCCCTGATCGGCCAGGGCCTGAGCCGGGGCGAGCGAATTGCCCAGGCGGTGCAATTGATGAAGGACGCCGGGTTCACCTGGGAAACCGAGCCCCGGGTGAGCGAAGACGGCAAGTTCGTGGAGCAGGTGGGCGAAGGGCTGAAGATGCCCAACGGCGAGCCGATTCCGGCCATCGACCTGCTGGCTCCCAGCCCCGGTTATGACCCGCTGCGCTCCACCTTCGCCATCTGGATCGAACGGTGGCTGAACGAGGTTGGCATTCCGGTGCGGGCCGACCTGACCGGTTTCAACCTGATCGTGGACAAGGTGTTTGACCGCCAGGACTTCGATATGTGGATACTGGGTTGGGGCCTGAGCGTGTACCCAGACTACCTTGAATCGTTCTTCCACAGCCGTCATTCGGGGCTGGCGGGCCACAACGCGGGCGGTTACAACAACGCCGATTTCGACGCGCTGGCCGACCGGCTGCTGGCCGAAACCGACGTGGAGGCCGCCCGACAGTTGGTGTTTGAGATGCAGGAGTTCCTGGCGGATGATCTGCCATACGTGACCCTGTTCGACACGCCGCTGGTGGAAGCGTATCGCAGCGACAGCATAGATTTCCCGTACCTGGAGTCCTGGGGAGGGCTGCAACTGGGTTCGGGTTTGCCCACGCTGGTGAATTTCAAGTAGTCCACACGGTCAGCAAACGACCGGACGAGGCCAAACCGGATCGAGAATCGGCCCGCGCTTTATGAATCCCCATCGCGGATTCTTACGGGCCGATGGCTTGCACCCGATTGATCGTGATACGGGACCGGCCTCACCGGGGAACGGGGATCTGATGCTCAGATTGTGTTGTGATCCGGTCGTCCTCACGGCGGGCAGGTAGCGACGATGGCGGGATACCTGATCAAGCGCGCCGGTCAGATGGCGCTGACGCTGTTCCTGATCGTCACGCTGACGTTCTTCCTGGTGCAGGCGCAGCCCGGCGACTACGCGACGTTTTACGCGCTGAATCCCGACCTGCCGGCGGAGGTACGGGCGCAGATCAAGGCATCGTTCGGGCTGGACAAGCCGCTGTGGGAGCAGTACCTGGTCCACATGAAGAACACCGTCACCGGGAACTTTGGCGTGTCGTTCGGACACTTTCCCAGGCCGGTGATGGAGGTGTTGCGCGAAAGGCTGCCCCGCACGGCGGTGCTGTTTCTGACGGCCACGGCGGTTTCATTCTACGTGGGATTCCTGCTGGGCAAGGCGATCGCGTGGCGCCGGGGCGGCATCCTGGAATATACGGCGACCATTTCGGGGGCCACGCTGTTCACGGCGTTCACGCCGGCGTTTGGGCTGATGATGATCTGGATATTCGCGTTCAAGCTGGGCTGGCTCCCGGTGGGCAAATTCCTGGATCCGCTGATATGGCGCGGGGCCGACGTATCCGCGAACCACGTTTTCAGCTACATGCTGGCGACGGCGGCGGCGTTCATCGTGTTCGCGTTCCTGACGCTGTTTGCGCTGCAGCGCACGGGTAGGGTGGGCGCGATGAAACTGGCCGTGCCGACGCTGGCGGTGGGCGCGTTGGTTGTCCCGGTGGCGTGGGCGCTGTCGGACATCGGCTATCTGGCGCTGGACATTTTGCGCCACATGGTGCTGCCCATCGTGACTCTCACGCTGATTTCTTTTGCGGGGACGATGCTGCTGACGCGGAACAGCATGCTGGAGACGATGCGCGAAGACTACGTGATGGCGGCGCGGGCCAAGGGACTGCCCGAGAAACTGGTGCGCGACCGGCACGCGGCCCGCAACGCGCTGCTGCCGGTGGTGACCAGCCTGGTGTACAGCCTGATTTTCGCGATTGACGGCAGCGTGATCATCGAAGGGGTGTTCTCCTGGCCGGGCATGGGTCTGACGCTGCTGGAGGCGGTGCGCTCGGAGGACCTGCCGCTGGTGATGGGGTCGATGGTGTTCATCGGACTGTTTTCGCTGCTGGCCCACGTGATCGTGGACGTGCTGTACGTGTATCTCGACCCCAGGATTCGTTACCAATGATTCCGGTCGGGCCGCATACGACTGACACGCCCGGCGGGGCTGCGCCTCCCGAGAATCCGCAACCGTTCGGCGTGGTGCGCGGGAGAGTGGGAATCTTCGCCGCGCGCGCCCGGCTGGCGGCATTGTCCGTCAGGAACGCGTGGGCGATTTTCGTGGAGAGCCGCATCGGGGTTCTGTCGCTGGCGGCCATCGTGTTTTTCGCGCTGATGGCGCTGGCGCATCCGATTTTGATGGCGACCGTCTGGGATCCGACGGTGTATGACCCGGTGACTGGGTACTCGTTCGACCAACTGACACATCCGGCGCCGCCGACGTGGCGACACCCGCTGGGCACTGATCCGCTGGGCCGGGACGTGTTGAGCCAACTGCTGTTCAGCACGCGCTCGGAATTCGTGCTGGGGATCACGGCGGCGCTGGTGACGGTGGGGATTGCCACCGTGGTAGGAGCGGTGTCGGCCTACTATGGGGGCATAGTTGACATCGCGTTCATGCGGTTGGCCGACCTGATCATCGCGCTGCCGGGCATCTCGCTGCTGATCGTGCTGAGCGCGCTGTTCGACCTGAACCTGTTTTACCTGGCGCTGATCATCGGCGTGCTGGGCGGGTTCGGCGGCACCGCGATCATCCTGAAATCGCAGGCGTTGAGCATCCGGGTGAAACCGTACATCGAGGCGGCGCAGGCGGCGGGCGGGAGCCACTTTCACATCATCCTGGTACACATCATCCCCAACCTGCTGCCGCTTTCGCTGCTGTACATGATGTTCACGGTTACGGGTGCGATTTTTGCCGAGGCGGTGCTGTCGTTCCTGGGGTTGCTGGACATCAGGATGAGTTGGGGAATCATGATTCATACGGCGAACACGGGCGGATACCTGCTCGGCGGCACGAAATACTGGTGGCTGGTGATACCGGCCGGCGCGTCCATCACGCTGTTGTGCAGCGCGTTTTACCTGGTGGGACGCGCGCTGGACGAGGTGGTAAATCCGCGACTGCGGCGGCAAACCGCCTGACGGAACACCGAGCCGAACGATGAGCGCACCACAGGCACACGCAGCGCTGGAAGTATCCGGACTGTCCATGGATTACCTGACCCGCCAGGGCACGGTGCGGGCGGTGCGGGACGTGAGTTTCCGGCTGGAACCGGGGCAATCATTGGGGTTGGTGGGAGAGTCGGGTTGCGGCAAAACATCGGTGGCCAACTGCCTGATGCGGCTGATGCCCGACAACGGGCAACTCACCGGAGGGCGAATCCTGCTGGACGGTGAGGACCTGCTGCAACTGTCCGAGGAGGAGATGCGCCGCTACCGGTGGCGACGGATCGCGATGGTGTTCCAGGCGGCGATGAACTCGCTGGATCCGGTGTACCGGGTGGGTCAACAGATTGTGGAGGCCATTGAGGCGCACGGAGTGGAATCGACCATGGGCGCGGCGCGGGAGCGGGTGGCGCGTCTTTTCCGGATGGTGGGACTGGACCCGCAACTGTCCGACCGGTATCCGCACCAGTTCAGCGGCGGGATGCGTCAGAGGGCGGTGATCGCCATGGCGCTGTCGTGCGATCCGTCGGTGATCGTGGCGGATGAGCCGACGACGGCGCTGGACGTGATCGTGCAGCACCGGATTCTGAGGGAACTCAAAGCCGTGCAGCAGCAACTGGCCATGAGCATGATCTACATCAGCCACGACATCGGGGTGGTGGCGGAGGTGACCGACCGGATGGGGGTGATGTATGCGGGCCGACTGGTGGAACTGGGCGACACCGCGGAGATTTTCAGCGCCCCGATGCACCCGTACACGGCCGCGCTGATCTCGTCGTTCCCAAGCATCAGCGGCGAAAAGCACGACCTGGCGACGCTGCCGGGCGAGCCGCCGAACCTGATCGATCCGCCCACGGGCTGCCCGTTCCATCCGCGGTGCGCCTACGCCACCGAGGAGTGTCGCAGAGAGTATCCGCCGCAGTCGCATCGGGCCGGCCGGTGGGCCGCGTGCTGGCATCCGCTGGAAACCGGGGCAACGCCGGCCACCGGCAATACCGGGCAGGCGCAGCCGTGATAGAACACGGACGGCAGGCAATCGTCGGTTCCGATTCGTTGGTCTCGGTGGAGGGACTGTCGATGTGGTTCCCGGTGGGACGGCAGAGGTTCCGCAAACCGGACAGCTTCATCCACGCCGTGGACGACGTGTCATTCCGATTGGGCCGGGGCGAAAGCCTGGGTTTGGTGGGCGAATCGGGCTGCGGAAAGACGACCGTGGGGAAGCTGCTGGTGAAATTGCTGGAACCCACGGGCGGGAATATCACGTACAGTTTCCCGGCGTCGGCTGCCAGCGGGCACCTGGTTGGTTCCGTGGAAATATCGAACATCAAGGGCCGCCAACTGCGCATGTTTCGTGGGCAGGTCCAGATGATTTTCCAGGACCCGTATGAGTCGATGAATCCCCGGAGGACGATATACGACACCGTGGCCGAGCCGCTGGCGGTGCAGGGCGTTGGCAGCCTGCCGGAACGAGTGGAGCGGGTGTCCGAAATCCTGAGCCTGGTGGGGTTGACGCCTCCGGAGTCGTTCCTGTTCCGGCATCCGCACGAACTGTCGGGAGGCCAACGTCAGCGCGTGGCGATTGCCCGTGCGCTGGTGATCGGCCCGTCGTTCGTGGTGGCCGATGAACCGACGTCGATGCTGGACGTTTCCAGCCGCACCGGCGTGATGACGCTGATGCAGGACCTGGCGGAACGGCTGGGGATCGCGTACCTGTACATCACCCACGACCTGGCGGTGGCGAGGTACATGTGCCACCGGATTGCGGTGATGTATCTGGGCAAGATCGTCGAGTTGGCGGAATCGGAGGAACTGCTGCGCAATCCGCTGCATCCCTATACGCGGGCGCTGCTGTCGGCGGTGCCGGTGCCCGATCCGGGGTTGCGCCGTGAGGATCCGGATATACTGGGCGACCTCACGCTGCCGATTGATCCGCCCAACCGGTGCCGGTTCTACGACCGTTGTCCCATTGCGACCGATTACTGCCGGGACAATCCGCACCCGCCCGTGGAGCAGAAAGCCGGCGGGCACATGGTTGCGTGCTACGAGGCGTAGCGGGACTGGGCAGTCCGGTTGGCAAAATCGAATTTTAGCGCGGTTTGAGTATCGCGCCGGCGGCCGTTTGGATTGACACCCTGCCGATAGCTCCTTATCATGATTGTAGGGTTAGCCGAGGTAGCTCAGCCTGGTAGAGCACGGCACTGAAAATGCCGGTGTCGGTGGTTCGAATCCGCCCCTCGGCACCATTTTCTCAATAGTAGACGGGTTCCTACTTACTGTAAGTATCAATAAAGCCCGTCGCGGCTGGATCAGAGTGATTTTGCTGGACAGATGCTGGACAAATTCTCAGTGGCGTACAGTATGAAACTCCATCCCACCCCATCCCACTATAAAATGGCGTCCGGAAAAACCGGGCGCCATTTCGATCTGAGTATCGGGAATTGCGTTGAAATCCGGACCGAGGAAAACCCCCGTCGAGCGGCGATGCAGCAAGGTCCCGGCAATCTGAAAAAGGCGACTGATCGTTATTGCTGACAGCAACGTTGAATCTGGAAGCTTGGTCCAAGCTACCACCAGTCCTGCCGGCGGTGGTGGTCGTCAAAGGGAAGGGACAGCGGCCAGGCTTGCTCGGCCATCACGTTGAGGGTGTCGTCCCAACCGGAGACCGTGCTTTCAATCACTACCAACGGTCGGCGTAGAGTGTGCTTGAGCCGCTCCGAACGCCCTTGCCAGACGGCGATGGGGATCACGCCTCACTCATCATCCAGCGAGAGAACGCGCCGCGGAAAATGCGCCACGCCGCCGGACGAATTGCGCGCACACCGCAAGACTCTGCCGTTCCTTGACAAAACTATGGCCCGGTTTTTGCGTCCGACCGCGGCCTTTCACTGAGCGGGCTGCCATGCTCCCGCACGCCGTGTCAGCAACAATGTTGGGGCTGCCTATCGGTCCAAAATCGGTACAGTTGCCGCCATCACGGGTTTCATCTCGGCAGTAGTGCGGCACGTCAAGGAAATTCCGCCTCGATACAATTGCCTATCTGACCGGGCCTGCGATATATTCGCTGCATAACGACTGCTGTGCTCCGATTCCCGAGATGGAGTCCGAGGTTGAGCGCACACATGGCAGGAGAACGATTCAGGTGGGGTCTCGCTGCATCATTTGGCAAGGTTGACAGACGGGGGAACGGCAGAGCAATCCTCTGCGCCCGCGGTTGTTACCCGGACGAAGCTGGCGCCGCTTTACTGGGCAGCTACTCCGACGAGTCCCTGATCGACAGGCTCATAGCTCTGGGGTCGATTGCGTGGTTGGAAACCGAACCGGAGGAAAGCGAAGCCTACCACCGGGACCGCGGCTATCATTGGGAACACTGCCAGCCCTACTCGTTCAAGGGCGGCACGGAAGCGTTCTTCGGCGAATACTGGGGACCTGGCCCCGAGTGGCTGTACGTCTGGGACTCCCGAGGGTTGGCTGGCGAGTCCGGCGATGGCGGGGAAGCCGCCGCAGAGCTATTTTGAAGACGGCGGCAGGCTCGGCGACCCATCATGGGCTGAATGGATCAGCAGAGCGCAAGAGGCGCAGCGGGCGCGTCCCCTGTATTCCGTAGCGGCCGATTTCCAATGGAGTTCATAAATCCGCTGGGCTGATGTACCTACGGTGCAGCGCCGGGGCTGATGCCGTCAAGCAGTGCGAAACCCCGCCTGAAATGACGGGGCTTGGGAGATTGGTCAGGGTGTGAGGTCAGCCTACCACCTCGGCTTTGGTTCAGGCGTTGGTGCGACAAGTGCGTGCCAGGGTCCACGGACAGGGCCGGGAATTTCTGCATTCTGTTTGAGTGTGCTCGGCAGATGGTTCCGCAAATGCGCTAAGCTACGATATAGGAACGTACTTGGTTTTAGAGGGCAATTATGGCTATCCCAGTGTCGGAAACACTCGTCAACTGAAGCGGGGCGCACGGCTGTGCGCCGCCACACTATTACCGTGGCTCCCGATAGCGCTTGGATTAAGGTCGTTAGCACCGGGGGGCCTGGTTTGAACCTGCCCCTGCGTTTTGGTCGCGAGCCGGGCTACTGGACGACGGCAATCGCTTCGATTTCAATAAGCATGTCGGGGTCGACGAGGCGGCTGATCTCGACCAAAGTGCTGGCCGGGTAGTCCGACTTGAAGAACTCGGCGCGCACCTCGTGAATGGTGGGGAAGTGCTCCGCAATGTTGGTCACAAACACGGTCACTTTCACCACGTCGTCCAGCGTGGCGCCAGCCTCGGCCAGCACCGCCTGCGTATTCTCCAGGACCTTGCGGGTCTGAGCGCGGATGTCGCCGCGGCCCACAAGCTGGCCGTCAACTCCGCGGGCCACCTGCCCGGAGGCGAACACCATCCGGCCGGCCGGGACGGCTACTCCCTGGGACAAGATGCCGGCGGGAGTCGCGACTTCGTTGCTCTGCAGAATCGTTTTAGCCATTCTCACCCTCATCCTAACCCTCTCCCTGGGGGAAAGGGGATTTTAATTAACCGGTCCCCTCCCAGGGGGATAGGGAGCAAAAGTTACTTCCACTCGGCGTCAGTGGGCCAGACGTTGGTACTGCCCCGGGCCGCGCCCTGCAGCACCGGGTCGGCCCGCATGGGGCCCATGGTCTCGATCGCCTTGAGATAGTGTTCTGACGCCTGGTGGGCCTTGAAAGCGTCCTCGTCGACGTAGATTTCGTAGACCCAGAGCCGGTTGGGGTCACCGGCGTCCTGAATCACGTCGAAGCGCAGGCAGCCAGGTTCAGTGTTGGCGGCCGCTTGAGCGTTGGGCAGCAACGCCTTGACGAATTCGTCCTTGCAGCCTTCCTTGATCTGAATGGGGGCGATGATGACGTACATGGCACTTCTCCTACTTCCACTCGGCGTCGGTTGGCCAGACGTTGGTGCTGCCGCGGGCCGCACCCTGGATGCCCTCGACGCGGATGTCGGCGGTGGCGTCGCGGAACTTGATGAAGTGGGGTGCCTGGGTGTGGGCCTGGAAGGCCGCCTCGTCGTCGTAGACTTCATAGAGCC
>CAZCZB010000059.1:0-18699 GCA_964502995.1 uncultured Dehalococcoidia bacterium | reverse complement strand
GTCCACGCGGTTGCCGCGGCGATAGCCCACGTCGCCGGTGATCAGCGCCTTGGCCTCGGCGTCCTGGATGCGGTCGCGCAGGGAGCCGACGCTGAATCCGGCGTACACCACGCTGTGGATGGCGCCGATCTTCGCGCACGCCAGCATGCTGATGGCCCCCTCGGGAGTCAGCGGCATGTAGATCACCACGCGGTCGCCCTTGCCGATGCCCAGGGACTTGAGGCCGTTGGCGAAGCGGTTGACCTGCTGGGCCAGCCGCGCGTAGGTATAGACCTGCTCGGTTCCGTCCTCACCCAGCCAGATGAGCGCGGCCTTGTTGCGCCGGTCGGTGGTCAGGTGGCGGTCCAGCGCGTTGTAGGCGATGTTGGTCTGACCGCCCACGAACCAGCGGAAGTTGGGATATTCCCACTGGAAAACGTCGTCCCATTTGCGAAACCAGTGCAGTTCCTCGGCGGCCTCGGCCCAGAAGCCCTCGGGGTCGGCCACGGAGCGGGCATAGACGCCGTCGTAGTCGGACATCGTGGCCTGGCCGGAAACGTGGGGCGGCGGCGGAATCTCGCCGGCCTCCTGCAGAAGATGGTCAATCTGTCCCTGCTGAACCATAAAAGCGCACCTCGAAACAACATAGTGTCAGATGCGCCTATTGTACCGGGATTGGCAGGGTGGTGTTTGGGGGGCTACCTCCTCCTGTAGGGGCGACGCATGGGTCGCCCCTCCGTTGGGGGAACATTTTCCGGGTCGTCGGCCCATTTTACCGGGTTGTTTGCTATGTATTGGCGAATGTCATGCAAGGCGGCTTCGTTGCGGATGACGTGCTCGTAGTAGTTGCGCTGCCAGACCTGACCGGCCGGCGTACCTCGCAGGCGGTTGATTTCCCTGGTTACGGCCGATTTGTACGACCCTACAATCGCGCCAAGTGACCCTTTGGTTGGTCCGGATCCCCGAGGTAGGGGCGACGCACGCGTCGCCCCTACACCCTCGCCGGGCGTACCGTTGGGGCGCGATGGGACACCTCGAATGAATATGATCCCATGAACGTGATTCGGCATGACTATAAACTCGTCCATAGCCGCATTGGAATGATGATGGGGGATGGCCGACCAACATTGCGCGGCGATCCGGCCAGCATCATTCAACCGCATCTCGGCGCCAACGATTGGACCGAACAGCGGCCGACGATCGTGGGTGCAGATGGTAACGAAATATGCGCCGTCTTGTCCGTAATCGTAACCGGGCAGACGCAGGGAACGGCGCCTGCCGCTATCCCTTTCGTGCTCCATAGGACTGCGTTCCCCCCTTCTCCCTGGGTGTAGGGGCGACGCATGCGTCGCCCCTACGTTCGCCTGTGTCCATTTCATCGTCCGCAATTGCACCGAGCAACGGCAACCGGTCCTGGGTGCAGATGGTAACGAAATATGCGCCGTCTTGTCCGTAATCGTAACCGGGCAGACGCAGGGAACGGCGCCTGCCGCTATCCCTTTCGTGCTCCATAGGACTGCGTTCCCCGCTTCTCCCTGAGTGTAGGGGCGACGCATGCGTCGCCCCTACGTTCGCGCGTGGCTACCATCGCTCACCCCCGACCTACCCCCATATCGTCCACTACGCGCATTGTCTCCACGCTGACGGTGCAGACTCTTTGCAGCAGGTCGATCACCCGCTCCTTGTGGTCGGCGAAACGGTAGGTGTTGAAACGCTCGCGGATGGTTGGGTCCCGGGGCTTGCGCTCCTTGTACTGGTCCAGCACCCATTCCAGGGCCGAGCGGCTGCCGAGTTGGTAGCGCCACGCCTCCGGCGGCACGCCCGACAGCGTCGTTCGCTCGTCCAGCCGGATCAGCCCGCGCTCCTTGTCCGCCCGCAGGATGGCCCGTAGGGGCGACGCATGCGTCGCCCCTACATTGCCGTCGTTGCGTTCCAGCGGCCACGGCTCCACCGTCTCAAACCCGATGTGCAAATCCAGCAACTCCCGGCCCATCCTGGCCCAGGTCCCAAAGTCGTGGTACAGGGGCAGGCGCGGAAACTCCCGCAGCAGGTCAACCCGGTAGTCGTGGCGATACACCGGGTCGTGCAGCACGGCGTAGGTGATGTGGATTTGCGCTATGAGCGGGACTTTCTGAAATTATCAGCCTACTTGCTGGCGGAACTAAAGCTCACCAATTTGTTCCAGTCGATCGCCCCCGATTGGTCGCAGAACCTTTGGGAAAACTCTATCGACATACGGTTGAGGACTGCTGCGTAGTTAGTGCCAAAATCGTCATTGCGCTGTTTAGCTCGATGTCCCAACGGTTCGATGATTCGGGCGTAAAAATCCGTATCGTTGGAAATCAGTTCCCAAAAATCTTGCCCACAATACTTGAAATAATCACCCTTATCAGGTTGGCGATTTTTACCGTAACAACAACCATTCACAGCGATTACATTGGTAGAAGGATTGCCTTGCCGGATGACGCGGGTGGCGGTAATGAAATTTTGTTTCATCCTTGTGATTTGCGAACTGTTACCCCAGTTAGGACCGGATTTGATCGATACGATGTACCTAGCTCCATCTTTCACAAACTCCAGATCAATCCCCGTTGCGCTCGACTTGAACCCTTGATGCATCTGCTCCGCGACGTAAATCGCCAAGCCTTCAAGGAAATCGCCAAACAGTGTTTCTTCCTGCGAACTCAGATGGGCATCCAACAGAGACTTGATCAAGTCGGCAACGATAACGAGGTTTTTGCTTCTAAACAAATATGGATTTTTCCTACTGAGCAGTTTGGTGAGCTTAAGCTTGTCCAGAGCTTCCAGCCTTTTATCGTGAAAATTGCCGATGTGCGCTTCAACGTAATCTGTAATTTGCTGGTCTGTGATAACAGTCATATCGCCAGCCTCAAATCTTGTTCTAATCGCTCTTTAAGGTCGTGGTAGTACGGTTCATAGATTTCGATGCCAATGACGTCCCTTCCCTTGTCTAAAGCTGCGAACGCGGTGGTGCCAGAGCCTATGAATGGATCCAGGACCGTATCGCTCGGATCCGTGAACAAGTCAATAAACCATTCCGGTAGCCAGTAAGGAAACACCGCACTATGGTTTCTGTTGCCACATTCTGTCGCCCCGTGCAACACGTTAGTGGGATAAACCATGTCTCGACCTATCCAGTTCTCTACCTTCTTGCCGAACCCACTGCCTACTTTGGATTCGTCCCGAACTCGGTCCGTTTCGCTGAGATTCCGCATCCGGTGTTCATACCAATCCCCAACGGGGACTTTAACAGTTTCTTGGTTCATCTTGAACTTGCGTTGTTTGTTGAACTGTAACAAGCGCTCCCAAGCGTCACGAAAGCGATTGGGCCACTTACCCGGATAGCAGTTTTTCTTATGCCAGACGAATTCCTCTGTCCAGAGCCACCCCTGCTTCTTCATCTCTAGGATTAGCTCGATCACGTATGTATGGCGTTCGCCGTTTACCGCCAGTTCTTTGATGTTCAACACAAAAGTACCCGTAGGTTTCATGACCCGGTGGAGTTCGTCCGCAATCGGCAGGAACCATTCGACGTACTCGTCGGGTTTAATCCCACCGTACGTTTTGGCCCGCCGGTCTGCGTATGGCGGCGACGTGACGATCAAGTCCACGGAATCGGTCGCGATACTGGTAAGTTCCTGTCTGCAATCACCTAAGATTAGGCTCGCAGTTGGCATGGTCCCACCTCCTAGCACAACTCTGTTATTGCGTTGGATGGTGGTCATAGTAGCGGTCCTCCTATGCCGGCTGGCAACTGGCAAATGTCACTAATCCAATGTTCGCCGAAATCCGTGTAGCCAACCGGATCGTGGGCAGAGTTTACCACTAGCGGGGGCAGTTCGTAGTCCAGGAACCGCGAGATCAGGCGGTGCAGGTCGCCCGGGCGGGTCATGTCCACACGCATGGCGACGTCGCCGTTCTGGTACAGCACCGCCGTCTCCGAGTCCTCAAAGACGATGTTGTCCGTGGGGTAGCCCCGGTTGAACTTGGCCTGTATCTCGGCGTCCAGGTCGTCGTGGGTGTCCTTGGCCTCCCAGTAGCCGCGAGCCATGCGCAGCGCGTCCTTTACGGTGCCGTCGGGGATGATTGAGCCGACGGCAAGCTCCGGAACCAGCAGCAGACGCTCGCGGTGGTCGCGGCAGTAGGCGGCCAGGCAGTTCTGGAAGGCAGGCCGGATGTTCAGCTCGCTGTCCGAGCCGCCGAACTCGATAAGCTCGTCCAACTCCTGGCGGTAGCGCTCAATGTGGGGGTAAGTGGGCATGAGGGCATTATTCAGCGAAAGCGGCCGCCAGCCCGCGGTCGAAGGTCATCACTTCGGTGACGCCGCGACGTTGGCATGACGCCAGGTGGCAAAGGTCTCGGGCCGACAGGTCGGGATGCCGCTCCTGCAGTTGGCGGGCGAGGATTACGTCAGCCTCTTCGAGAGGCCAGACTTCCACCTGAGCGGCCCGAATGACAGCCAAGGCAGCGTCAAAAACGCCGCTCCTGCCCACCGGCAAATATGCGTGCGCCAGTTCTTGCAGTACTTCCGCCGACGTGCATAGCGGTGTCCGGTTACGGACGGCCGTGCGAATGAAATCCCTGGCGTCATTCTGTAACGGGTGGTCACCCCCGACGGTGTACATGAAAACGTTGGTATCCAGGAACGTCATACTTCCGGCAGTCCTTCCATCCGAGATGCTTCCATATTCTTGAGGTGTTCTTCCCAATCGGGTTCCCTCTCGCCGCCGTGCAAAGAGTCGCACCACTTCCAGATATCTTCCAACTCACGCAGTTCTGCCGATTCATCAACATCCCTCGCGGAGTCGGGCACTACGATTCGTTGACGCGCCACCGAAATCAGCCATGCGTCCAGCGTCATGCCCTCGCGCTCTGCTTGCCTGGCGAACCGCGCTCGTTCGTCGTCGGGTATGTCCAGTTGTATCCTGACCATGGCGATACACTCCTGATTACAACAGGATAACACCTGGCAGGCATCGGTTGTCCCGCCGTCGGAACATCCGCATCGCGCCGCCGCCGTTGACCCGCCGGGTTGCGGCACCCTACAATCCCGCCATCCATTCATCACTCAGGAGCCTGCACATGACCACCGCCGCCGATGGCTACGCTCACCCCGAATATCTCACCGACGCCGCCTGGGTCGCCGCGCACCTGGACGACCCCAACGTGGTCATTCTCGACTGCGCCAACACCGCCGACGCCTGGCAGCGCGGACACATCCCCGGCGCCGCCCACGTCGCCGACAACTGGGCCAAAAACCCCGACACCGACCGCCAGCACGTCATGAATCCCGAGCAGTTCAAGGCCATGGCCGAGGGCTACGGCATCGGCGACGACACCACCGTCGTCACCTACGACCACGCCCAGGGTCTCACCGCCGCTCGCATCTGGTGGGTGTTCAACTACTACGGCCACACCGACGTCAAGGTGCTCAACGGCGGGTGGCGCGCGTGGGTCAACGCGGGGCAGTCCGTGGACTTCGGCCGGCCGCGTCCGCCGGCGTCGGTCACGTTCACGCCACGCGCCGACGAGTCGTTCATCGCCACCGGCGACGAACTCAAGGAGGCCTGCACTCTGGACAACGTGGTGGTGTGGGACGTTCGCAGCGACGGCGAGTGGGACGGGTCCGCGCCCAACTACCGCAACAACCGGCAGGGCCATGTGCCCGGCGCGGTTCACCTGGAATGGTTCAACCTGATGGACCGCAACACCCACGAGTTCAAGCCGGCCGCCGAGATCCGGCAGATACTCGCCGACCATGGCATCACGCCCGACAAGACGGCGTACTCCTATTGACAGGCCGGCATCCGTGCGGCGCACGGAAACTTCGTACTCCGCCTGGTCGGTTTCGAGAACGCCAAGAACTACGACGCATCCATGGGAGAGTGGGCCAACCGCGACGACACGCCGATGACGGTGTGACGGGCGGACGATGACGACCACCCGCGCCGAAGGCGACGTCGGACCGCGACCCGAAGGACTGCGCCCCCGGGCGCTCCTTCGGACCCATGCTCTGGCCGCCTCGCCGGTGGTGGCCGAGTTTCTGCTGATGCGGATTATCGCTATACTGGCAACTACTGCTCCATACCGGCAGGCGCCCCTGATCGACCCCGACATCAAGCGGGACGTCCCACCGGATGAGGATATTTCAGATAACCGGCCCGACCATGACATGATCGGGAGGTGTTGCAATCGTGCTATCAAGCTACTTTTTCCATAAACTGGCGCGTGAGGCCAACCAACGGGCAGCGGAAGCAAATCTGCAAGCGGCGGAAGCCAATCAACGCGCTGCTGTTGCGGAAGCAGCTATTGAGCAGCTCAAGGTGGGGTTGGCCGAACTTCGCGCAGAACGGGCTGATCGACCCGCCCGCCGCCGTCGCCGCAGTCTGCGCTGCCTGGGTGGATGACCCGCAGGATACGCATACGCAGGGTGGTGGACGGCGACTCGCTGGAGGTGAAGTACGGCGGGCTGTTCAGCTTTCTGCGCCGGCCCTTTCCGGTGCGGCTCTACGGCATCGACGCGCCGGAGATGTCCCAACCCTACGGGAAGGAAGCCCGCGATCAGTTGGCGTCGCTGGTTCGGCGCGGCGGCATCCGCATGGAGGAACGGGCCACCGACCGCTACGGCCGCACCGTCGGATTGCTGTACCCGTCGCGTCGCGGGCGCGAGTCCATCAACGTGGCGATGGTGCGCTCCGGGATGGCCTACTGGTACCGGCGTTACGGCGGGCGCGACCTGGGATTCCCCGAGGCCGAGGCGGAGGCCATCAGCAAACGGCGCGGCGTGTGGAAGGACGGCAGGAAGGCGCGCCGTCCCTGGGACTACCGGGCCGACATCCGCCGCGCGCGCGAACGCCGGCGTCGGATGCGGCGCTGGTTCACACGGCTGGTGGTCGCGGTCGCGTTTTTTGCAATCCTTGCCGTCGCAATGTGGGTATACGCCTGGCTGCAGTGATGCGGCACTACGGCGTCAACCAACCGACCGCCGCGCAATCCGGCACGTGGGGGCGAATGATTATTCGCCCCTACACCCTCCGGGTTACGGATGCCTGGGGTGATGCGGCACCACGGTGTCAACCAACCGACCGACCGCCGCGCAATCCGGCAGGTGGGGGCGAATAATTATTCGCCCCTACGCCGTTCGGGTTGCGGTTGCTTGGGGTGATACGGCACCACGGCGTCAACCAGCCGACCGCCGCTCAATCCGGCAGGTGGGGGCGAATTATTATTCGCCCCTACACCCTCCGGGTTACGGATGCCTGGCGTAACGCGGCACCACGGCGTCAACCAGCCGACCGCCGCTCAATCCGGCAGGTGGGGGCGAATTATTATTCGCCCCTACACCCTCCGGGTTACGGATGCCTGGCGTAACGCGGCACTACGGCGTCAATGTCTCCACCGCCGCGCAATCCGGCAGGCGGGGGCGAATAATTATTCGCCCCTGCACCCTCCGGGTTACGGATGCCTGGCGTAACGCGGCACCACGGCGTCAATGTCTCCACCGCCGCGCAATCCGGCAGGTAGGGGCGAATAATTATTCGCCCCTGCGATTTGGAGCGGGCACCGAACCCGCTCACGGCGCCAGCGGGTAGCCCACCAGCCCCCAGTAGGGGACTATCAGCAGCAGCAGCACGGCGATCACCGCCACCGTCATGGCCATGCCGAACCGGAAAATTTCGGGGTTGGGGATATTGGCCCGCTGGAACACGAACACCGCCGAGGTGCCGCCCGCGCCGTAGTACACCGCCGAATCTCCCACCACCACGGCCGCCATTCCGCACACCAGGGGGTTGAGTCCCAGCGATTCTCCGGTGGCCATTGCGACCGGTATCACCAGGGCCAGGTACCCCGCGATGTTGGGCATCAGCATCCTCAGCACTGAGAAACACACGGCCAGGGCCAGCAGCGCCAACAAGGGTTGGGCGACCAGTTGGGATACTCCGCCCACCAGCGTTTCGGAGAACCAGGACGCTGCCCCGCTGGACACCAGGGCGTGGGCCAGCGACAACGACGTGGCGATGACGAAGAAGTTGGTCCAGCCCACGTTGCGCTCGAACTCGCCCCAGGTCAGGATGCCCACGCGGGGCAGCAGGATCAGGCACAGGGCGATGAGCACCGGCACCGACGGATGCAGCCCGTGGGCGAAGTCGGTGAACCACATCAGCGCCGTGAAAATCACGATGGCCCCGGCGCGGATTTCCGCCGCCTTGATGGGGCCAGGCGCCGGCGCCGCAGCGGAAACGGCGGCATTGCGGAAACCGGATCGGTAGAACAGGAACAGGATCGTGCCGCCCACCACGAGGTTTGCGTAGAAGGGCACGCTCATAATCACGAACCACTGGGTCCAGGAGAAGTCTCCCAGCAGGCCCGACGCCACCACGGGCGTTATGCCGCCGGCCAGCAGCGCAGTCGATCCCAGGCGGTTGAGGGCGCCCATGGCCATCATGGTGGCGTTGTAGAAGGGATGGCCCTGGGGGATGTTCCACTGTTCCAGCACCTGCTCGTACACGTGGACCATGATCGCGCCCCTGGTGCTGGCGGAAGGCAGCGCAAAGGTGAGCGCGGCGAATGAAAAGAGCATCTGCAAGTAGAGCAGGAACGGACTGCCCACCGCGCCGCGCATCAGGAATATCGCCATGCGCTCGGCCAGGCCGGACTGGTGTACCGCCAGCCCCAGCGTCAGGATGCCGATGAGGAAGTAACACACCGGCTGCGAGAACCCGTACACCGCCTCGCCGATGCCGGGAACGGCTCCGAACAGCACCAGCAGCACGACGCCGATAATTCCGGCAACGCTGGAGTGGAGGACCTCGGTGGCCCACAGGATGACCACAAAGGTCATCACGGCCAGGCAGCGCTGCCCTTCAACCGTGAGTCCTTCGGGCGTTGGGATCAGCAGTATTGCGAGGAACACCGCCGCGGCGACCGCCAGCTTGGCCGTCGTCACGCTGAGAACCGCCCGGGAGACTGAGGACGCTCCCGCCGGGGAGCCCAATTTCACCGCTCCGTTTGCCGAAGGGGGCTGCCCGTTACCCGGCTCACCGAGGTCACGCCGCGTATTCCCTCAATGCGGGAGAACACCCGGTTGAGTTGCGGCAGGCCGGCGATGTGTATGGTCAGTTCCATGCTGACGGTGGCGTTGTCGTTCTCACGGGTCACCACCCACGCAATGTTGATCTTGTCCTCGGACAGCTTGGTGGACACGTCGCGCAGCAGGCCCACCCGGTCGATGGCCTCGATGCGCACACGCACCGGGTACAACTCCTGCTTCTCACCCCACGCGACCGGCACCAGCCGTTCCTTTTCGTCCTCGTTCAGCACGTTCTTGCATTCCACCTTGTGGACGCTGACGCCCCGGGAGCGGGTGACGAAGCCGATGATTGCATCGCCCTGGATGGGGTTGCAGCAGGTGGCGATGCGCGTCAGCAGGTCGCCAACGCCGAGCACCGATATGCCGGAGGTGGGGCTGTCCAGGCGCGGCGGGCCCTTGAGCGGCGGCATCCACGCGGCGGCCTCGTCCTCCTTGCCGCGGTGTTCCGCGAGCCGGTCGGCCAGCGCAGAATCGCTCAGTTCGCCGGAGCCAAGCGCGGCCAGCAGGTCCTCCATGGTGTCGAACCGGCACAGGGTCAGCACCTCGCGGTCGGCGAGCTTGACGCCCATGCGGTGGAGTTCACGTCGCAGCAGGTCTCGTCCCCGGGTGATGTTGGCGCTGCGGGCCTGCCGGTTGAACCACGAGCGTATCTTCTGGCGCGCGCTGTTGGTCGCCACGTAGCCGCGGGCCGGATTGAGCCAGTCGGGGGACGGCCCGCGCCCGGTCTTGCCGGCCACAACCTCCACGGTATCGCCGTTCTCCAGCGGGGTGTCCAGCGACACCAGGCGGCCGTTGACCTTGGCGCCGGATATCCGGTGGCCCAGGTCGGTGTGAATCTTGTAGGCGAAGTCGATGGGCGTGGCGCCGGCGGCCAGTTCCACGATGTCGCCCTTGGGCGTGTACACGAAAACCTGGTCGAGGAACAGGTCCTCGCGGACGGATTGCAGAAACTCGTCGGTGTCCGGAGTCTCGCGCTGCCATTCCAGCAGTTGCCGCAGCCACGTCATGCGCTCTTCAAAGCGCCCGCCGGCCGCGGTGCCGGCCCGTTCCTTGTAACGCCAGTGGGCGGCGACGCCATACTCGGCCACGTTGTGCATGTCGCGGGTCTTGATCTGCACTTCCAGCGGGTGGCCGCCGTCGCAGTGGACGGTGGTGTGCAGGGCCTGGTACATATTCTGCTTGGGCGTGGCGATATAGTCGTCGAACTGGCCGGGTATCGGACTCCACATCCGGTGGGCCACGCCCAGCGCGGCGTAGCAGTCCGGTACGTCGTCCACGATGACGCGCAGGGCATACTGGTCGTAGATTTCGTTCAGTTCCTTGCCCTGGGTCGCATACTTCTCCATCTTCTTGTGGATGGAGTAGATACCCTTGGGCCGTCCGTGTACCTCGGCCTCTAGGTTGTTGGCGGCGAGTTCGTCGTGGAGGCGCTCAGACACGTCGGCCACGTAGGCTTCGCGCTGGGAGCGGCGGGCCGCCAGCATCCGCGAGATCTCCCGGTACCTGGCCTCATCCAGATGACGAAACGCCAGGTCGTCAAGCTGCCACTTCAGTTCCCAGATGCCCAGGCGATGGGCCAGCGGCGAATAGACGTCCAGCGTCTCCTGGGCGATGCGCCGGCGCTTGGGTTCGGGCAGCGCGTCCAGCGTGCGCATGTTGTGCAGGCGGTCGGCCAGCTTGATCAGAACGACGCGGATGTCCTCGGCCATGGCCACCAGCATCTTGCGCAGACTCTCGGCGTCGGCTGCGGTGGCGCCGTTGGATCCCGGAGGGCGATAATCCACCCGTTCCAGCTTGGTTACGCCGTCCACCAGGCGGGCCACGTCCCTGCCAAAGCGGTTCTCAAGGTCATCGACCTCCACGCCGCAGTCTTCCAGAACATCGTGCAGCAGGGCGGCCTTGATGGTGTCCGGGTCAAGGTAGAGGTCGGCCAGGATGGTTGCCGCCGCCAGCGGATGGACGATGTACGGATCGCCGGACAGGCGTTTCTGGCCATCGTGGCATTGGGCGGCAAAGTCGTAGGCTGCCCGAATTGAGTCAACCTGACCGGTCTCGTCCACGTATTCGGTTACGCGAGCGATAAGATCCGTGGAGTCACTGGCGACTTCAACCATAGGCGCGGCCTCCTCCGGCAGCCCACCCATCACCCCGGCGTGGCGCTGCATTGCAACCTGTGGCAATGAATGATACCCATAGCCCGGCGGTATGTCCAGCGCGCCGATATGCGCGCTTGCCGAAACCTCGGGATCGTCGCAGGGGCGAGGCATACCTCGCCCCTGATCGTGCAACGCGGGCTGTAACCCGACCGGCCTCACCATCGGGGCGAATGATGATTCGCCCATGCCCTGATCCCTCGGGAGGCTCAGGGTCCGCGGGCGGGTGCGCGGCCTACTCGAACAGTTCGCCCACCGAGCGGCCCTCGTGGATGCGCTTGATGGCCTCGCCCATGAGCGGAGCGATGGACAGGACGGTCAGATTGCCGACCTTTTGCGACGCGCTCAGCGGCACGGAATCGGTGACCACGACTTCCTTGAACGGGCTTTCTTCCAGCAGCTTGGGAGCGGCCGGCGAGAACACCGGATGCGTCGCGCAGCAATAGACCTCGGTTACGCCGGCGTCGATCAGGGCGTTGGCGGCGTTGACGATGGTGCCGCCGGTGAGGATCTCATCGTCAAAGGTGAGGGCCCGCATCCCGCGCACGTCGCCGATGACGTTCAGCGTCTCCGAGCGGTCGTCGTTGCCCGTGCGACGCTTTTCGATCACGGCAACGGGCACGCCGAGGCGCTCGGCCATGTCGCGGGCGCGCTTGCTGATGCCAAAGTCCACGGCCACCAGCACCAAATCCTCCAGACCCTTCTTGAAGAAATAATTGGAAAGGATCGGCTCGGCGGTGAGTTCGTCCACCGGGATGTTGAAAAATCCCTGGATCTGCCCGGCGTGCAGGTCGAGGGTGAGGACCCGGTCGGCCCCGGCGGTGGAGATCAGATCGGCCACCAGCCGCGCGGTGATGGGCACCCGGGGCTGGTCTTTCTTGTCGGTGCGCCCGTAACCGTAGTACGAGATGACGGAGGTGATGCGCCCGGCCGACGCCCGCTTGCAGGCGTCGATCATGATCAGCATCTCCATGAGGTTGTCGTTGGTGGGCGCCATGGTGGGCTGCACGATGAACACGTCGCGCTCGCGGATGTTCTCGCGGATGCGCACGAAGGTGTTGTCGTTGGCGAATTTGAACGCCTCGCTTTCGCCCAAAGGAATGCCCAGGTAGTCGCAGACATCCTGGGCCAACCGGGGGTGGGCGTTGCCGGAAAACACCTTGAGTTCGTTTGCATCGAGCACGGTCATTGCAGCACCTTTCGCGCACGCGCGATCACGGAGCGGCCGGCGTTATGCCAACCATGTATTGGAACGGACGGGGGGACAATGGTAAATCGGCAACGGGCAGTAGTCAACGGCCCGGCTGCGCTCATGCGTACCCACTTTCATTGAAACTGTCATTGCGAGTCCGCCTGCGGCGGACGTGGCGATCTCGCCCTGGGAAGAATCTCCGCCAGCCAACGGGATTGCCGCGTCGCTTTGCTCCTCGCAATGACAAAAGGGGTGCGCGCGGGCCCGGCTGCCGGCACGGCTCCCAACTCGGGCAACGTGTGGCCCGCAAGCGGCAATCCGATGCTGGCGGAGTCGCCAATTGTTGCGACCCCGGCGAAACGCACAGCCCGGCGCAGTTTGATAAAATTGAACCCGGAACCTCCCAATCAGTTTGACCGTGAACGACACCGAGTGGATCAAGGAACTGCTTGAGGCCGCGTGCATAGGCGCGGTTGTTTTCATTGTCATCCAGTTGGCAGTGGTGAACTTCCGGGTCGAAGGGTCCAGCATGCGGCCCACACTGTTGCCCGGCCACTACCTCATGGTGAACAAACTGATCTATTTCCCAATGGAGATGCACCGTCTGGGAATGATCATTCCGTTCTGGCAACCGGAAACGGAAGACCGCGTGTATCTGGGGCGGAATCCCCGCGGCGGCGACATGGTGGTGTTCGACTATCCGCAGGACCCCGAGCGGCAGTTCGTCAAGCGCATCATCGCCGAACCCGGCCAGCGGGTGGAAATAACCGACGGCTACGTGTCCGTGGACGGCGACCGGCTGGACGAGCCCTACCTGAACGGCATCGCCACCAGCAACATGCACCCCGTTCGCCTGTCCGACGACGAATACTTCGTGATGGGAGACAACCGCGGCGGCAGCCAGGACTCGCGCCATTGGGGTCCGCTGCCCGCCGACCACATCATCGGCAAGGTGTGGGCGATCTACTGGCCCCGCTCGGCGTGGGGCTTCCCGCGCTGATTGCTCAGTCGGACGTTCCGCTGGCGTATTGAGGCAGCGGATATTGAATGATGGTCACGCCAGCCGCGCGGGCCGCAACATCCATGTCTGCCGGCCAGTCATGGTGAGTAACCACGTAAGCGACGGTGGCAACCCTCGCCACCCGGCCGATGAGGGCGGCACGGCGCGCGGAGTTTTCCACATCCCGACGATTGAACGTGATGGATGCTTCTACGACGGCGAGCGCGCCGGATTCCGGGGTTTTATCCCGGGAGCGCGCGATGATATCAGCGTTGTAGCCGTCGATCAGTTCGTTTCGGGAAATGCGGCCGTCATGGCGAGCGGCCCGCAACAGGGATTGGATGTGTTCGCGGTCGGCTAACACGGCGTCTGTCACGTGCCCGTCGAGAACAGCGTCGATCTGTTGGCGGCATTTGTCTTCGTAGGAATCGCCTCTGAACCTTCCGAACTCGCCGCGTAGTGAGTTTACGTCGCGCCGGGTGGATCGAACTTCATCCTCGATGAGCGGTATATGTTGGACGGCCCTGTCAACCGAGGCAAATCGTTCATCCATCACGCCCATCCGTTCATCCATCACGCCCATGCGCTCCAGAACCAGCTTGATGTTTTCCGAGTTTTCCTCGACCGCCGCCATCAGGGCGTCAAAGTCATCCGCAGCCAGAAAACGCAGCAACGGCCGGCGGATGCGCGGATAACGCCGCACCTCGTCAACGATGCGACGAACTATCTCCGCCTCCGGCGGGATCAGGTCAAGCAGTTCGGTTTCGTCGGGCGTGGTCATGGGAAAACGCTGAAATGGAGCACGGGATGTGATGCGTATTAAATGCTATCACAGCGCCCTGATCCCCGTGTGTCCGATCCGTCACAAAATCATGCCGTCGTCGGCGTCCAGCATCGCGGCGCGGAGCAGCGGAACCGGCGGCGCGCCCCAGGACAGCGCGGCGTCGTGGAACCGGCGCAGGCTGTACGCCGAACCCTCCTGCCGCCGCCAGTCCTGCCGCAGTTTCAGCAGCATGAGCTTGCCCAGCGTGTAGTTCAGGTATCCGGGGTCGAAGGTGCCCCGCAGCGCCTCCTGGCGCGCCGGGTGTTCCTCCATGTAGGCGTGGGCCTGGAAGAAATCGGTGGCCTCGTCCACGGTCATATTCTGCGTGTGCATCCCCAGCGAACACAGGTAGCGGCAGTTGCGCACCAGCGCCTCCAGCAGTTGCGTCAGCCAGAGGGCCGGATCCTCGCGCCCGTAATCCGTCTCCAGCATCATCTCCTCGGTGTAATGCGCCCAGCCCTCGGTGAAAGCGTAGGAGGTGGCGACCCGATTGATGACCGGCAGCGGCCGTTGGGTATGCCCGTGTCGGTTGTGCAGGTTGTGGACGTAGTGGCCGGGATACACCTCGTGGATGCCGATGACCCTGAGCGTGTGGTAGTTGAAGTTGCTCAGCCACTCCTCCTGCTGGCGCGGCGTCCAGTCGGGCTCCACCGGCGTGACGTAGTAGAAGGCCTCGGTGGCGACCTCCTCCAGACCGCCGGGTGAGTCCATGGCGGCGAACGCGTAGCGCATATACGAGGGCGTCTCGGTGACCTGGCACCGCTCCTCTGATGGCAGGCCGATGATGTCGTGGTCGATGAGAGCCTGCCGGATGTCCTCCAGCATGTCCCGCGTTTCCGGAATCAGCGTGTCGGCGGTGGGATGGTTGGCGCTGACCATCGCCACGGCCTCGCGCACCGACCCTCCGGACGCGCCCCGCCGGGAAAGGACGCGAGCGGCGGCCTCGTCCAGCCGGCGCAGGTTCTGTTCCAGGTTGGCCTGACCGATGGACAGCACATCCTGCAGAGGAGTATCCACGCCCTCGCCCACCGACAGCATCCGCTGGTAAAGCTGCGAGCCAATGGCAAAGTCGGGTCGGACCCGGCGCTGTTCCAGCCGGTCGGCGAAACCGGACACGGCGGCGGCGGCAGTCTCGCGGGCGGCGTTGAACTCGGCGGCCACGTCGGGCGCGACGGCGGCGCACTCGGACGCGGCGGCGTCCAGCCCCGTGTGGTAGAACGACGCCATGCCCCGGTAGGCGCGGACGGCCATGTCGCGCACCGGTTCGCCCAACTCGGCGTCGGTCAGCGAATCGATGGTCGCGACGAAGTCGGCGGCCTGGCGCAGGATGGCGGTGGCAGACCGCAGACGGTCGGGCAGCGGCGCGTAATCGCGCTGCACGTAGCTGCCGACGCCCAGGTATCCAACCTGCCGCTGGGGGTTGCTCTCCAGCGTCCGCATCTCTTCCAGGTTGAACAGTTCGCGGCGCAGGAACAGTTCCAGCAGTTGGCGCGACAGGCGATCCATGCGCCCATTGTGATCCGGAGCGCCTGCGGAGTCTGAATCCGCGGGCAGCGCCGACAGTTGGGCCAGCGTCTGGTGCAATTGCCCGATACGATTCCTGACGCGGCCGTTGGAGAAGTCGGGCAGGCGTCCGTCGTACTCATGCCGCCCGATGCGGCTGCCGGCGGTGGGCATGAAGTCCCAATGCTCGCGGATGGCGCGTTCGGCCAGGGCGTCAAAGGCGGTGGTCATGGCGCACCTCGTGGCGCGGGAGTTGGATGGCAGCAGATACAGAGGCGACCTGAGAGTCGCCCCTGCCGTGTTTCCGGCGTTACGCCACCAGTTCGCTGATGAGGAACTTGGGCTCGATGTCGGTGAAGTTCTTGACGTCTCCCACCAGTTCGCGCCCGTGGGTCTTGAAACCCTCATGGACTCCGTCCACGTCGTTGAACAGCAGGTAGCCGATGGCGACGTACATGGGCGGCGCGTTGGGGTCGGTGTCGGAGATGCCCTTCTCCACGTTGTAGTAGCGCATGCCGAAGGTGGTGAGGCGCTCCTGCACCAGCGGCATGTGGGTGTTGACGTAGTAGTCCATGTCGAAGGACTTGCCCTCTTCGTTGCCGTAGAACACGGTTACCTTGATCATAGTGGTGCCTCCTGATGTAGGGGGGTGTGTTCCCCGAGGTGTAGGGGCGAGGCATGCCTCGCCCCTACGCGTTGGCGTCAGTGATAGACGTTGGTGCCGGCTCCCCCGCCGGCCGCGATGGTCTCGCCGCTGATGGCGATGCTGCGGGGCGATGCGAAGAACGCCACCACCCAGGCCAGTTCCTCGGCGTCCACGATCCGGCGCGTGGAGTTGCCGGCAGCGACGCGGCGCTCGATCTCCTCAACGGTGGAGCCCTCCCGTTCGGCCTGCTCGGCATACATGGGGCCGCTGCGCTCAGTGCGGGTGGTGCCGGGATGCACCAGGTTCACGCACACGCCGGAGCCGCCCAGTTCCTCGGCCAAATACTTGGTGAGGTTCGACAGGCCGGAGTTGCGAACGCCGGCGCTGAGGTTGCCGGCGCCCCGTCGGGCGGAAAGGCCGCCCACGTTGACGATGCGACCCCAACCCTGCTGCTGCATGTAGGGGGCCACGGCCCGGGCGCACCGCAGGTATCCCATCACCTTGGTGTCCAGGTCCAGCAGCACGTCCTCGTCGCGTATCTCGTTCAGGGCCCCGCGAGCCAACCCGCCGGGCGCGGCGGCGTTGTTCACCAGTATGTCGATGCGTCCGCCCAGCGTTTCAGCGGCGGCGGCGACCATGCTTTCGACCTGCTCGGTGCTGGTCATGTCGGCGACTATGGGAGTCACCGACCCGCCGGTGTCGGCGGCCACCTCCTCGGCGGCGTCGGACAGTGTGTCGGCGTAGCGTCCGGTGATCACCACGCGGGCGCCGTCGGCGGCCAGCACGCGCGCCACGGCCTTGCCGATGCCACGGCTGCCTCCGGTTACGATGGCGGTTTTACCGTTCAGTTCCAGGTCCATCGGATTCGATCCTCCCGGTCAGGGTGGCGGCATTGTACAACACCGGATACGAGTAGGGGCAGGTTTGAAACCTGCCCCTACTCAATGAGCGCTATGTCAGAGGAGACTAGCCAACCTGCACGGTGGCGCCGGCCTCTTCCAACTTGCCCTTGATGCTGTCGGCCTCTTCCTTGTTCACGCCTTCCTTGACGCGGGAGGGAGCGGACTCGACCAGTTCCTTGGCCTCGCGCAGTCCCAGGTCGGTGACTTCGCGGACGGCCTTGATGACGTTGATCTTGTTGGAGCCGAAGTCGGCCAGGGTGATGGTGAATTCATCCTGCTCTTCGACGGCGGACGGAGCGTCGTCGGTTACCACACCGGCCGCAGGGGCGGCGACGGCGACGGGCGCGGCGGCGGAAACGCCGAACTCTTCCTCAATGGCCTTGACCAAGTCGGCCAGGTCCATCACGCTCATGCCCTTGATGGCGTCCAATACTTCCTGATTCACTGCCATGGTTGTTGCCTCCTGGTGTTGGTGGTCTCGTGTTGACGGTATGACGGTTGGCTATTCGCCGGCTTCCGCCGGTTGCAGTTGGTCGATTCGCGCCTGCAATGCGTACGCGAGGCTGGCAATGGTGCCGTTGAGCACGGTGGCCAGGGCGTACAGGGGAGCCTGCATATTGCCCAGCAACTGGGCGACCAGCACCGGCTGCGGGGGCAGGTTCGCCAGGCGGCTCACATCTTCGGGCAAGAGCGCCGGGCCTTTCTCAACCACCGCCCCGTGGATGGCGAGCGTGCCGTTGGCCTGGGCCGCGGTGTTGACCGCCTTGGCGGTGGCAACTGCGTCTTCATAGCCCAACGCGATGGCGGTCTGTCCGGAGATGACCTCCTTCAACTGGGGCACGTCCGCATCGTCGGCGGCGAGGCTCAGCAGGTTGTTCTTGATAACGATGAATTCGACGCCGCTTTCCTGCATGCGGCGCCGCAGGTCCACCATCTGGTTCACGCCGATTCCGGAATAGCCGGTGGAGATGACGATGGAGCAGTTCTCCAGCTTCTCCTTCAACTCGGCCACCCGGTCAACTTTTGCCTGGGTTGGCAATGTTTACCTCCTTGATTTGGGGCGCGTGCCGGCGATTGGGCCCGGTTGGGGCCGCGTCGCCAAGCAAAAACCCCGCGCTCTGAGACATGAGGCGCGGGGCGCATGATCGCGCCAGTGCGCGGATCACGGTTCCGTTCGTTCCGGCGTGTCACCGGAGTTTCGCCTCGGCGGGCGGCGGTTGCCATTATTCCCGGGGACGGGACCCACTGTCTCAAGCGTTGCTGTGTTTATTCAAATGTTCAAACAGCCTAACACCCATTCACCAATGGCGCAAGGCCGGTTATTCACTCATGCGTACCCAGTTTGTCATTGCGAGTCCGCCACAGGCGGATGGCAATCCCATCCGCCTT
>CAZCZB010000058.1:5878-18969 GCA_964502995.1 uncultured Dehalococcoidia bacterium | reverse complement strand
ACTTCAACCGCTCAGCACCAAGACCTTCTAATACTGATTTGAGACGATACTAGTCTCCAAACCCATATTGAGTGGTTCCACGGAGAAAGTTCTTGATACTGACCGGTCAGGATTTATTGCAGCGGTGGCAGTTTCTGACACAGGATTTTGGCTGAACACGCACGGAAATGCTCGCAATCTGCGCCGCAAGACGCGGGCTCTCCTCAATGCTTGTGGCGTCAGTCCCGACACCGTCTGGCTGAAGGTCGAACAGTAGCCGACCAACCCCCATGCTATAATCCGGGCACCCATCATCCTGGCAGGTATGTCCCATGAAGTCCTTGCGCGTTGCCATGTTGCACCTTTCTCCCGTGGTTGCCGACGTGGAGCACAACCGCGCCCTGGCCGAGCAGGGGCTGGCGCGCGCCGCCGAGATGGGCGCCCAGTGGATCATCACGCCCGAGCTTTTCATCACCGGCTACAAGTTTGCCGAGGTCATCGGCACCGACTGGATCCTGCCCCAGCCCGACGAATGGATGCAGCGGTTCTGTGAGAAGGTGGCCGATCTCGGCGTTACGGTGTTCCTCTCGCACCCCGAGCGCGATCCCGACGAGGGTTTGATGTACAACACCGTCTTTGTGATCGGGCCGGACGGCAGGATCATCGGACGGCACCGCAAGGTGAAGGCCCTGCGCGGGCCGGAGGCGTGGTCGTCTCCCGGCGCCGACATTGTGCCCATCCCCGTGCCGGCCGGCGAACTGGACTCGCAGGTTCCGGTGGGCGTGATCATCTGCGCCGACGCCTACCGCAACGACGTGGCCGGCATTCTGCACGACAAGGGCGCGAAACTGCTGGTGTCCCCCGCATCGTGGGGCCCCGGCGACTGCGGGCCGCTGGGCGAATGGGAGCAGCGCACGCTGGACACCGGCCTGCCCATCATGGTGTGCAACCGCTCCGGCTGGGAGGCCGACGACCTGGATTTCAACGAGGCGGTGAGCGTCGTCGCCCGCGACGGCAAGCGCGTGCTGCAAGCCTTCTGCGGCGAGGAGTCGGCGGTGCTGGCCTTCGACTGGGACCTGGATGCCATGCAACCTCTGTCGGAAGACTACGAAATCGCCTGGCTGTAAATGAAAATCGCGCTTCCCTCGGCGGGCGGCCCGTCCGTTTTGGTTTAACGCAAGGTTGCAGAGACGCAAAGGAAGGGCCCTTGTCAAGATCCGACAGGCTCACCCACTCCGCTCATCCTGCGAACGTCCGCCTGTAGCGGGAACTTGCCGAAGGTCCGCCTGTGGAGAATCGAAGGATGGGGGCTCATGGTGAGCCTGTCGAACCATGAGCGGACGGCAGGTGACTTCGACGCGCCTCGGATGTAAGTGTCCACAGTTGAGGGGAAGTGTCATTGCGAGTCCGCCTCCGGCGGACGTGGCAATCCCGTTAGGGCAAGAAAGGCGCTACGGCAACGGGATTGCCACGTCCGCCGGAGGCGGACTCGCAATGACAAACTGGGTACGCATGAGTGGCTCTCCGGCCTGACGGATTCCCTGAAACCGTCTATAATTCACGCGGAACGTGGCCCGATATTCTGAATCAATAATCACCCAACCAGTCGCCCGCATAGGAGACTGCACATCATGGCTGTGAGAGTACTGGACGTTCATGCTCACATCACGCCGGCCAGCGCGTTGCGGGCGATGCAGAGCGGCGACAGTTGGTTTGGCGTCAGCGCGCCGGCGCTGTACAACCAGCACCGCTACAATCCCCGCACTTTCTGGACCCCCGAGCAGCGCATCGCAGATATGCGGTCGCTGGGAGTGGACGTGCATGTGCTATCAACCAACGCCAACATGTACTTCTACGATCTGGACCCCGACCAGACCCTGGCCATGCACCGGGAGTGCAACGACTACGTGGCCCAACTCACCGAGGAATACCCCGAGAGCTTTGCCGGCCTGGCCCACCTGCCCATGCAGGACGTGGGCGCGTCGATCGAGGAACTGACCCGAGCCGTTGAACAACTGGGACTCAAGGGCGCCATGATTGGCGACCATGTGAACGGGCGCACCTTCGACGATCCGTACTTCAACCCGCTGTGGTCAACCGCCGAGCGCCTGGGCGCGATGTTCCTGATTCACCAGGGCGGCGGCACCGTGGTGTCCCCGCGCCTTGACCGCTACCATCTGCCCAACACCATCGGCAATCTGGCCGACCGGGCGGTCACCTTCGCGTCCTTTGTGTTCGGAGGCGTGATGGACCGCTACCCCGGCCTAAATATCTGCCTGTGCCACGGCGGCGGCTACGCGTGCTACGGGATCGGCCGGATGGACCGGGGCTGGCAGGTGCGTCCCGAAGCGCGTGTTCACATTGACCAGCCGCCCAGCGCGTACCTGAGCCGTTTCTACTACGACTGCCTGACCCACAGCGAGGAGGGCCTGCGTCTGCTCATCGACATGGTGGGCATCGACCGGATCGTGTTCGGCACCGACTGGCCCTTCGACATGTGCGCCGACTGGCCGGTGTCCTGGCTGCTCGGGATGGAGTCGCTCTCCCGCGAGGAGAAGGACGCCATCCTGTTCGCCAACCTGGCGCGACTGCTCAACATCTAGGATCCAAAACAGTTCACCCCTCGCATCCATGCGAAACCAACCGGAGGAAAACACAACATGGGACTAAACGCTGACAACATTCGTCTCAAGGCCATCAACCACATCACGTACAACGTGCGGGACAAGGACATTGCCCTCAAGTGGTACCAGGAAGTGCTGGGCGTCAAGCAGATTCCGAAGATGGTGGACAGCGACAACCTCTACTGGCTGCAGCTTCCCAGCGGCGCGATGGTTCACATCATCGAGAACCCGGACGCTCCCTCGGCGCCGTCGCATCACACGGCCTTCGAGGTGGACGACATATCGGCCGCCCGCGATGAGTTGCAGAACATCGGCGTGGAATGCACCGACATCCAGACGCGGCACGACGGCCAGCAGGCTTTCTACTTCCACGACCCCGACCACAACCGCCTGGAGATCTGCACCAAGTCGGGCTTCGGCGTGCTGGTGTAACCCACCGACCACCCCAGACAAGCGCAGGGGCGGGTTTCAAACCCGCCCCTGGAATTATCGTAATGCGCCGGCCGCAAAACGGTAGACGTCATGCGCATTTGAGGGCTACAAGAGCGCTGAAACCCGGTATTCCCCACCGTATTCGCTCAATAGAGTCAATCCAGGTTCCGCGTTGTCGATTAATTCCGGCAGCATCTTGTCCACAACCGGGTTTTCCAGAATAAAGTCTTGCAGATTGTTCAACGCCCGCTGGTAGTCCCCTCGATGCATGACATTCAGAACGCTGCTTCTTGTAACGGCAGTAAAATCAACCCGATCAAGTATTTCAAACAATTCGATGGCTCGCAGGTTCAGGATATCCACGACGTTCTGGTGGATTTCTACCAACAGCGCGCGTTCTGCTTGCCAGTCCTGTCCCTGATTCATGCCGGGTCGTTTTAGACCGCGAATCTACTTCGTTTCGACCGTACCGAGGCGCTTCGCCCTGCTTGCGAGGAACTTGGCAATCAACCGCTTGTTCTCTTCCGCCTTCTCGTTGGCGAGAGCCTCTAGGCGACTGATCTCCTCAGCGTGTTCGATCAACAGAGCGTCGATCTTGGGATCACCTGTCAAATTCGCCATTGCACAATCTCCTTAGTGGGATTCCACAGTGGGATTCCACGATACCATACGGAATCGATTAATGGAACTCCTATGGATTTTTGCAAACCACTGTACGACCATAAAGTGCGCTATAAATGCACAACTCACGCAGTCCTGATGGCATGAACTTCACGGCCGCCCCATTGAGTACCGGTTGAGGATGCCCAGGTAGGCCCGTTGGCCCTCGACGGCGATGGCGGTGCGGTCGGCCATGTATTCGGCCCACACCGACTGGGTGAGCGCGGTGGCCTTCGCCGACGGTTGGTAGGGATTGGCCGGATCCAGACCGGCAAAGGCCTGCATGCGTCCGCCGATGGACTTGACGCTGCGCTCCAGGGCGGCGGCCAGCGCGGCGACCTCACGGCTGTCGTGAGGCACCTTGCCGCGGTACAGGTGCAGCACCGCCAGGTCTTCAATCCGTTCCCATTTGCGTGCGGGAGGCATGGAATCAGCATCCTGAGCGTAGGGGCGAATAATCATTCGCCCCTACCTGGTTAGACTCTACCGGCCTTCCTTGATGAACTCGGCGACGCGCTCGCCGATGGTCATGGAGGTCACGTTGGTGTTGGCGCGGATGCAGTCGGGCATCACGCTGGCGTCGGCGACGCGCAGGTTGGTAACGCCCTTCACGTGCCCGAACTGGTCCACCACGGCCATGGGGTCGCTGTCCGGCCCCATCTTGCACGTCCCGGAGATGTGCTGCGACGTGGTAACCTCGCGGGCCACCCAGGCGTCCAGAGCCTCGTCGCTCTCCAGGGCATCGGCCGGCGGCTCGATGCACTCCTGGATCAGGTTCTGGAACTCGGGATGATCGGCCAACTGCATGCACAGGCGCACCGAATCCCGCAACCGCACCCGGTCGGACTCTTCCTGCAGGTAGTTGTAGTCCAGGAAGGGCTGCTGGTAGGGATCGGTGGACTGCAGGCGCATGTGTCCCGCGCCGGCGGCCAACTGGATGCCCGTGCTCATGCGGATGCCCAGCGGAACCATGCGGTCGCCGCCCCGGTTGATCCGCTCGGTGGCAAAGGACTGCATGCTGATCTTCATGTCGTTGCGCAGGTCGGAACCTTCGGCGGTGTAGCGCAGGCAAAGCTGCGAGCGCGGCGCGAACCCGTCCAGCTCAACTTCCGGCTTGGTCCGCCACGTACACCAGACGGTGGGATGGTCGCGCAGGTTCTGGCCCACGCCCGGCGAGTCATGGATCACCGGAATGCCCATCTCGCGCAGGTGGTCCGCCGGCCCGACGCCCGAAAGCATCAGGATGTGCGGCGACCCGATGGCGCCGCTGCTCAGGATGATCTCGTCGGCCTCAGCGGTGAACACTTCGCCGCCCGATTCCAACTGCACGCCGGTGGCCTGGTTTCCATCAAAAATAATCCGATGCACGTGGCAGTTGGCCTTGATGGTGAGGTTCAGCCGGTGCCTCGACTCCGACAGGTATCCCAGGTTGGTGCTCATGCGGATGCCGTTGGGGTTGTTGAACGGGGTCGGCCCAACTCCGTAGGAGTCGGGGTGGTTGTGGTCCCAGGTCTCGGGGAACCCGGCGGACACGCACGCCGCGCTGAATGCGTTTTGCGCCGGCAGCCACGTCTCGCGGGCGAAGCGGTGCATCACGATGGGACCCTCACCGCCGTGGAAGTCGTCGTTGCCGTAGTCGGTGTCGGTCTCGATGCGGCGGAAAATCGGCAGCAGCTTGGTGTACGACCATTCGTCGTTGCCTTCGGCGGCCCACCCGTCGTAATCCTCCGGCACGCCGCGCAGGAACACCTGGCCGTTGATTGCGCTCGACCCGCCGGTGACCTTGCCGCGGGGCACCATGATCTCGGGAGAAGTGTCGGTGCCCTTGCCGACAAACTGCCAGTTGTGGTCGCTGACCATGATGTCGATTTCGGTGTTGTAGCCGAACTTGACCTCTTCCGGCAGGTGCTCAAACTCGGGGTAGTCGGGCCCTGCCTCGATCAGCAGAACGTGGTTGTTGTGGTCTTCGGTCAACCGGCTGGCGATAATCGACCCCGCCGATCCGGCTCCGATAACGATATAGTCGTACTTCATGCTAGACCTGCTCCTTTCACCTGAGCGATAGCCTCAAACGCCGGCCATTGTGTCCACGGCCGATTGAGTTCCGCCGCCATCATATACACGGGTGACGGCACGCGCAAGCACAACAGCCAACGCATCTGGCGTGTTGCGCTGGCAGTGGTGGTTGTGATTGACGTTGATCCGATTATTTGCGATAATGTACTAACTAACTATTGTAGTACCGGATTGGCGTATTGCTCGCCCGAGCAGCGCGTTGGAGGACTGCGATGACCCAAGACAGAGAATATCGAGAGATGGCCCTTCGGGGGAAATACGAGCGCCTGTACAGCCATCTGTCCGGCTTGGGCGTGCCTGAATGGAGAACATCTTTCCGCGAAATCGAGTCAATCCTGGGATTCGACCTCCCTCGGTCAGCGCGGCTCCACCGACCCTGGTGGGCGAACCAGGCTGAAAGTGGCGGCCACACCCAGGCTCTTTCCTGGGGTATCGCCGGGTGGGTAACGGCGGAAGTTAATATGAACGCCGAAACACTGCTGTTCAAGCGGAAGCAACAACGTGCCAGGCGGCAGCCCAACCTTGACGAAATATGGCCCGTCCATAGCGTCGGCGGTTGGCCGGATGGAATGAGCCTCAGGCGAGAAGATATTTACGATGAGCGGGTCTGACCTGCCCGATGTTCCTTGACACCAACGCCCTGGTATATGCCAGGTTCGCTGATGCGCCGAACCATGCAACGGCAAGGGATCGACTGCAACGGGCTATTGTGGATGAGGAACCGTTGTCAATCAGCCGCCAGATCATCCGCGAATACCTGGCCGTCGCTACCCGCCCACAGTCCTGGTCTACTCCACTTGCCTTGCCGGACGCATTGGTTGACGTGAACAGGCTTGCCGACAACTTCCACATTCTGGAAGACGGCCCTGTGGTGACCGAAGGATTGGTTGCGTTACTCCACGAAGTCGAAGTGGGCGGCAGGCAGGTTCACGATGCCAACATCGTCGCCACCATGTTGGCTCACGGCGAACGCAGGCTGTTCACGTTCAACACTGCAGATTTTCTTCGATACGGGGACCGTATTGAACTGGTGAACCATTAGTGCATCACCAGGCCGCCGTCCACGTTGATGGTCTGGCCGGTGATGTTGCGGGCGCCGGGGCTGGCGAGGAACGCGGCCATCGCCGCAATGTCCTCCGGCTCGTTGGCCCGCCCGATGGGTATGTTGGACGCGCGCTGGGACTGCAACTCGTCCACCGATATGCCGGCTTCCGCCGCCCGCTGCTCCATGGTCGTGATCGACATTTCGGTGACCGTCGATCCGGGGCAGATGGCGTTGACGTTGATGTCGTAGCGGGCCAGCTGGTGCGCGGCGATCAGGGTCATGGAGATTACCGCGCCCTTGCTGGCGGCGTAGGCGGCGTTGGAAGTACCCCGGTAGCCTTTGCCGGCGATGGATGCGATGTTGACGATGCGTCCGCCGCCGCCCTGGTCGATCATCTGCCGCGCCGTGCGCTGCATGACGAAAAACGCGCCGCGGGCGTTGACCCGATGGATGCGGTCCCAGTCGGCCTCGGTGATGTCCATGATGTCCAGGTAGCGCGTGACGCCGGCGTTGTTCACCAGGATGTCCACGCGGCCCATCGACCGGACGGTTTCGGCGATGACGCGGTCGATGTCGTCGCCGTCGCCAATGTCGGCGGCGATGGCGACGCTCTGCCGGCCGGTGGCGCGCACGTCGGTTGCAGTTTCCTCAACGTTGTCGGCCATGATGTCGGTGACGGCGACGTTTGCGCCATCGCCGGCCAGCGCGAGAGCCGTCGCCCGACCCATGCCGCGCCCGGCCCCGGTTACCAGGGCTACCTTACCTTCCAGAGACATGGTGATTACCTCCCCGCTTCAGCGGGTTAAGTTCGTTCCGTTAGCGGTTCCAGTATGTCAAGCAGTGTCGCGACCTCGTCCAGCGAGGCGGATATGTCGTCGGCGTGCAAGAACCGCTTGCGCTGGTAGAAGTTGCCGTGCAACTGGTTGGCGATGCTGCGCAGGGTACGAAGCCGTTCATCGCCGGTCAGGTTCCCGGCCTGGTACAGCACTTCGTTGAAATGTTCGTGCCGGGTGTACTGCCAACCCTGGGCAGTGGCCGCGGCCTTGGCCATCCAGGCCGCCGCGCCCCAGCCTTTTTCCGAAGCCTGGTGCAGGTCATCGTCGGCAAGGTAGCGTCGGCTGCGGTCCAGGAAATGACGAGACTGCAAGCGGTAATCCTCGATGGTTTCGCCGAATTCGTCAAAGGGTTCCATGGGCGTCATTTGAGTCATGGCGTTGCTTCCGGGTTCTTGGCGGCTTCCTACAGATCCCGCAGCAAATCCTGGTAGTTTTCCCGGCCGGTGCGGCGCAGGCGGTGGTCGTCGGTTACCTCCAGGTCGCCGGAGTCTTCCAGCAGTTCGATGTGGGCCACCACCTCGGTGAGCGCGGCGAAGAAGTTGCCGCCCTCCAGCTTGCGACGCTCGAAGGTGAGGCGCGTCACGTCCTCCAGCGGCTGCGGCTCCGGCCCCGCGGTCACCAGGATGCGGCCCAGGCGCCGGGCGTGGAACCGGATCAGGTCGGCGGCGCGCTGGGTGGTCTGGAAGTTGAACTTGTGATTGTTGTACAGCCGGTGCGCCGGCAGCACCGCAACCTCCGGCCCCAGGTCGGCCACCCGCTGCAGCGAGCGCAGGTAGGTGAGCAGGCCGTAGGATTCGTCCGGGTCCTGGTAGTGCGCGGGCAGGTTGCGGATGACGGCCGAGTTGAAGGCCGTTTTCATCGTGGGATGCGGGCTGATCTCCGGCAGCACGTGGTCGCCGGTGAACACCATGCCGCTGCCCGGCCCGTTGTCGATCACCGCGCAGATTTCGTCGGGCGAATGGCCGGGCGCGTGCATGTACTTCAACTCGCCCTGCTGCTCGCCGTGAGCGATGTGATGCCCCACCTGGTGGGTGCTGCGGGACGCCATGTAGCGTTCGCGCTCTTCGGAGTTGGACGGGCTGAACCCGTTGGCCCGCGCCGTTTCCCACATCGCCTGGTGGATCGGCGACGACGCCATGAACTGCAGGTCCCGGGGATCGAAGGGCAGCAGCGGCTGGTAGATGTCGTGGGCCCAGAGTTCCGCGCCCGACGCCTCGATGACCCGCGCCACGCCGCCGTCGTGGTCGGCGTGGCCGTGGGTGATGATGACCCGCTCGATGTCGGCGATTTCCAGCCCCATGAGCGCCATGCCCGACTTCAGCAGGTCGAAAGACACCTCGGCGCCCGGGTCGATGAGCGTCAGCCCTTCGTTCTCGAAAATGTACGCCCAGGTTGGTCCGGTGTGTGAATGTCCTTCCTGCGGCACCGCCACGGTGTGGATTCGTCGGTCGTGGGCGTCCGTCAGGCGCAGGGTCATGCCGTTTCCGGCCGAATCGCCGTTGCGGAGGACATCCACCTCCGTGAAGTAGTCGGGCATCTGGACATTCCTCCTCTGGAAACCCGCCATTGTTTCAGAGGGTTCCGGGCAAGCATTATACCCGGTTGCCGCCGACGGCGGGGCGCGCTGAAATCCGGCGGCCACCTGCTATAATGCCGGCACACCGGTAGATGTGCAAAGGCGCGGAGACAATGGCATTGGGGATATGTGATGACTGCCACCGGAATCAGGATGCTGCCGTATGTGAAACGCGGCGAAATCGACTACGCGAGTCTGGACTACAACCCGGACGAACCGGAGCCGATGCCTGAGGCCATGGAGCAGGAACTCATCGTCCAGGAGATTCTCAACATAATGGCCAGCCGTTTCGCCGATTTTGGGCATCGGCCGGACGTTTTCATCAGCAGCAACACCATTCTCTGCTATGACCCCACGAATCTGAACGTGCGCCGCCAGCCCGACATCTACCTGGCCATCGGCGTTGACCAGGCCGCCATCCGGCGTCGGAGAATCTACCTGCCCTGGGAGGCGGGAAAACCCCCGGACCTGGCGCTGGAAGTTGGCTCCGAAAGCACCGGCAGCGAGGACACCGTCACCAAGACCCGGGTGTATGCCGACATAGGAATCCCCGAGTACTGGCGCTTTGATCCCAGCGGCGGCGACCATCACGGAGAGCCGCTGTGGGGCGGCGTACTGCGGGATGGCGCGTACCAACCCGTCGAGTTGACCACGGAACCCGACGGCATCCTGAAAGGTTACAGCGACCTGATGGGGTTGTACCTGTGCTGGGACGAGGGCTGGCCGCGCTTCTACGACCCGTCCACCGGCAGATTCCTGGACAACTGGCGACGAGAACGGGCCGCCCACGAGGCCGAACGAGCAGCCCGCGAAGCCGAACGGGCCGCGCATGAGGCAGAACGGGCCGCCCATGAAATGGAACGGGCTGCCATGCAGGAGCGGATACGCCAACTGGAAGCGCAGTTGCGCGAACAGTCATCGAACAACGGGCCACGCTGAGCGAATCGAACGGACGAGAGACAGGAGGTTTTCCCATGCGGTTGGAAGGCAAGGTTGCGCTGATCAGCGGCGCGGCCAGCGGCGTAGAGGGCGAGTTGATGGGCTTCGGCGGCGCGGCGGCCAGGATGTTCTGCCGCGAGGGCGCCAGGGTCGTGCTGGGCGACATCAACACCGAGGCCGGCGAGCGCACCGCCGAGCAGATCCGCGCGGCCGGCGGCGATGCCATGTTCGTCAAGCTGGACGTTACCAACGAGCAGGACTGGATCGACGCAGTCGCCGCCACCGTGGCGGCCCACGGCACCCTGAACGTGCTGGTCAACAACGCCGGCACGGGCGCCCGCTACACCGTTGAGGAAACCACCGAGGAGGCCTGGGACGGCCAGATCGACGTCCACGCCAAGGGCACCTTCCTGGGAACCAAGCACGCCATCCCCGAGATGCTCAAGGCCGGCGGCGGTTCCATCGTCAACATATCATCGATCTACGGCATCATCGGCAGCCCCACCTCGACGGCGTATCACGCCGCCAAGGGAGGCATTCGCCTGTTCACCAAGTCGGCGGCGATGCAGTACGCCGGCGACAATATCCGCATCAATTCCATCCATCCCGGCTACTGCCACACGCCGCTGACCACGCGCAGTTACGACAACGAGAGGCATTTCGCGTGGATTAACGAGCGCATACCCATCGGGCGGGTGGGCAACGCCGACGACATCGCCTACGGCATCGTGTTCCTGGCGTCCGACGAGTCCTCGTACATGACCGGCTCCGAACTGGTCATCGACGGCGGCACCACCGCGCAATAGCGGGATACGCTGGATATAGGGCCAGGCGGCCGAACGACCGGACAGGAGCGCATCATGGCGGTAACCAAGGAACGGGTGCTGTTCAAGGAACACGGCGCGCTGGTCACCTACGAGCGATTCATCGAGCCCCAGGGCAAGGAATATCGCATCGAGGACATCCTGTCCGTGGAAATGGAGAAAGTGGAAGAGGAATCGGAACGCCCGCCGATTCGCTGGTGGCGCACGGTGGGCGGCGGCGGCATCATCGGTATCGCGGTGGCGGCCGTGGGCGGATTCGCCGGCGCGTGGCTGACCATGGGGATCTTCGTGGTGCTGGTGGCGGCCGCCGTTACCTGGTGGAGCAACCGCATCCGTTCCAACAAGTTCAAGGTCTATCACGTCATCGTGACGCTGCCCACCAACCGGGACGACCGGCAGGAGCACCGCATCGTGTCATCCACCAGCCGGTTCTTCAGCGAACGCCTGAAGGTCGCGCTGGAACGCGCCATGATCGAACGCCCGGCGCGGTACGAAAACCGCCGATAGGCCTCGGGTTTCCCCCACGCGGCCGGCGCCTATCCCTGCGGCGGCCCCTCCCAGTGAACGATGGCCCGCACGAGCACGTCCTCCGGTCTCTCCTGTCCAGGCCGCGTGTCCTGGTGATACCCAAACACCCTGATGTAGTGCGTTGCATCTGCGCCCGCCGGGACTTCGTACCGGACCTGGATGGCGTAGTCCGGCGTGTAGTGCCAGAACGATGCGGCGGGAGACGGGTCGCGCAGGCTGATCTGCTCCCAGGCATGAACCGCGTCAAAGAGCTGCTGGCGCGTGATTAGCCCCAGCTCGTCCTCGCCAACGGATAGCAGGTCGGCCGGTGTGATGGTCGGTCCCGTCGCGGGATCGGGTACGGACCTGCTGGTGGACCTCCTCCTTACGATATCCAGAGCCTGGGCAATGTCTGCCGGAGAAGTATCGGAAAATTCGCTCTCCAGCCAGGCTTCGATCCGTGCGGCGATCTGATCAGGTCTTTGCATCATTATGAGTTACTCCTCACGGCGCTCTCCAGGGAGAGCTATCGGGTTTCGCCCGAAACGTCAATCACCACCTTGCCGACGGTGGCGGCGCGGACCGCCTCGTGGGCGTCGGCGGTGTTTTCCAGCGGGAAGTGCGGGCCGTCCATGCCCACCAACTCCCCTGATTCCAGCCAGCGGTTGGTGTCGTCCACGCCGACGGTCTTGGCCTCCTCGGGCATGTCGTACACCAGCACGTGGCGCACGTTGACGTTGCTCACGGGAAACTCGAAGGGAGGCGCCGGCCCATCGCCGGCCGCGTAGATGGTGATGGCGCCGCTGCGCCTGATGATCCGCTGGCTCACGGCGAAGTTGCCGGAGTAGTCCACCTCCACGATGAGGTCAACACCCTCGCCGCCGGTGAGTTCCAGGATGCGGGCGGCGGTGTCCTCGGTGCGGTAGTTGACGGTGTGGTGCGCGCCGGCCTGTCTCGCGATCTCCGCCTTGGCGTCGCCGCTCACGGTGCTGATGATGTTGGCCGCGCCGCCAATGCGGGCCATCTGCAGGGCCATGTTGCCCACGGCACCCGCGCCGCCGGGCACCAGCACCGTCTTGCCGGTCACCGGGCCGTCGGCGAACACGCAGCGGTGGGCCGTCAGCGCGGGCACGCCAAGTCCCGCGCCCAGGGCGAAGTCCACGTTGGCGGGCATCGGTATCACTCGGTTGGCCGGCTGCACCGTGTACTCGGCGGCGGTGCCGAAGGGCCGGCCGAACTGCGACTGGTAGAGCCAGACCCGCTCGCCGACGCGGGACTCGGGCACGCCCTCACCCACGCGGTCGATGACGCCCGCGCCGTCCTGGTTGGGTATGACCCTGGGAAACGCGGTGCCGGGGCCGGCGTTCTGGCGTCGCTTCCAGTCCGACGGGTTGACGCCGGAGGATACGACGCGGACGCGCACTTCGCCCGGGCCCGGCTCCGGATCGGGCATTTCGCCGAACCGCAGCACCGAGGCGTCTCCGTTTTCCTCGTACCAGATTGCGCGCATTGTGGTTCCTCCGATGCTTGGTGTCAGACGATGCTTGGTGTCAGACGATGCTTGGTGTCAGACGATGCTTGGTGTCAGACGAT
>CAZCZB010000058.1:0-5778 GCA_964502995.1 uncultured Dehalococcoidia bacterium | reverse complement strand
GCTTGGTGTCAGAGCGTCGCAGCCGTCGGGTTTATCGTACAGACGCGAAGGCGCGAAGTCAGGTGAGTTTACGCGAAAGCGCCGGTCAGCGGCGCCGGCGAAATGCCGCCAGCGCGACCAATCCCAGCGGGGCTGCCAGCACTGCCAGCGATGCCATCTCCGCCGGCGCGGTTCCGTACTCGGACGGCGCTGCGCCGCAGCCTCCGCTCTGGGCCGGCGGGCCGGCCGACGGCCTCTGTGTCGCCTGTGGCGCTTGAGCCGCCTGGGCCGGCTGGGATGAACGGGTCGGCGGAGGTTTCGGAGTGTACGTCGGAGCCGGAGGGTCGGCCGGAATCGCCGTGGCCGCCGGCGATTCCGTGCCTGATGCCTGGTCGACGGGAGCCGCGGATGGCGGCGTTGGCGTCGGCCGGCTGGTGGGCAATACCTGCAACGGCGGCGGGGGCGGAGTGGACAGGTCGCGGGGAGCCAGCCCAACGTTCCTGCGCCACTCGTTGTCCAGTTCCGGCACCGTCAGTCCGTAGGCTGCCACCAACGCCTTTTCGAAGTTGTGGATCTCACGGATGTTGTCGAACAGGTCAACCATTTGAGACGGGTGGTAAACGGCGAGCATGTATTGCACGACGGCATGACCCTGACCGTAGGCGCGCAGGGTTTCCTGGGGAGTGCCGGCAAAGGTGCGGAGGCCCACCAGCGGGGGTACCTGGTCGTTCCGGATGGCGTTGCGCATGTATCGAACGTATTCGCTCTCAGGCTGCCGTTCGGAGTACACGGCCAGGCCCTCGTTCAACCAGGTGTGGACCTGTCCGTAAGCCGAGCCGGCGGCGTCGGCCACCAGCAGGTGCGTGAACTCGTGGGCCGCGGTGGTGACGGTGTTGTCTCCGATCCAGAGATCGTTGGAGCCATCCACCAGCAGGGTGCGCTCGTTGGTGAAAGCCTGGCCCAGGGTGCGCAGTTGGGTGGCGGCGACTCGGGATGAGGGATTCAGCGCGTGTCGCATGTGGGAGTAGTTCGAGTACACCACAATGCTCATGGGCTCGGTGAGTTCGACGCCCAAAATCGGCTGCATGTACTCGTAGGTGTCGGCGGCCACCTGCAGCACGGCGTCGGCGCGGGGTTCCGACTGATCATCGTGGTGGTAGTAGTACACGTTGATCAGGCCCGACGACTTCAAATTCCAGTCCAACCCGGTATTGAGATAGACGATATTTTCCGGTTCGGTCTCCACCGATGCGCCATCGGCGGTGCGGATGTCGAAGTGGTATTCCAGCCGGGTGCCCGGGGGTATGTACTCGTTGGACGTCTTGCTCTCGAACATCACCTCGCCGTTCACGGCGTTGCCCGGCTCGAACTCCACCGAGCGGTAGGTGATGCGGCTGGATTGCCCAAGCTTGCGCACGTACACCCGGATCTCGTCGATGGCGCTGGGGCTCTCTGCGTCGATGTAGAAGCGCAGGCCGTCGGGAAACCGGTTCTCGACCCCCTGCGCTTTGACGACGACCGAGTCTTGGGCGGTGGATTCTCGGGGCATCATCAGGGAAAATGTCACGGCCAGCGCTGCAATGAGCGCTACGGCGGGGATTATCCGGTTTTTCACGTTGAACGTTCCTTGCTTTGCGTTGTTTTTTCGGATATGTCCGGCGCCGGTGAAGGGGCTTTCTCGTCGGGCACGAAGCTGATCTTGAGTTTAGTGCCGGTGGCTTGAGCCACCCTACGCAGGGTATTGACGGACGGATTGCTGCGCCAACCCTCAAGCCGCGCGATTGCAGACACGTGAATGCCCATCCGCTCTGCCATCTCCTCCTGGTCTATGTCCGCATAAACGCGGGCGCCGATAAGCGCTCTGATCAGTTCATATTGCGGCTCGGAAGCATCATAAGCCGCCCGGTACTCCGGGTCACTACGATACCATTTCTCATGCAGTTCACTTATTTTAGTCATTGCGATATTTCCCTGGCCCTCTGTAAGGCTAATTGGATTTCGCTACGCGGTGTTCCTTCAGCTTTCTTGACGAACGCGCTGACTACTACAACCCGCCGGTGTCGCACTACCATGTGAATGGCCCGAGCGCCATCACGTCAGCGTATGCGCATTTCCCAAAGCTGGCCTTCCAGGTGTCTCACGTGTGGCATGTGCATCCGTGGCAGGCCGCGCTCCTCAATCATACCGCTGATACGGACAAAGTTGTTGCGCATGACGCCCGGCAATGCGCCAATCTCGGCATCCACCGTTTCATTCAGGGCCGCTACCGTCCAGGCAGCGTTTTGGTCACCGGTCATGTCCATGCTTTTCTTGACCCGCCTTGCGGGCAGCCCTACAATCTTACCGTTGCAACGCCCGGTCGTGTAGTGTCACACGATGCGGATGGTTGTCGATTATCCCAAGAACCGCGGTGGTCAAACCATGCCCATCAAAGTCGGCCGCGTGCCGTACCTGGAAGCCGAACCCTTCTACTTCGACATGGAGCGACGCGGCATCGAGCTGCGCAATACCACGCCCAAAGAACTGGGCGATGCCCTCGACGCGGGAGAGCTGGACGCGGGGCCGGCCCATCTGACGGACGTGTTCCGGCTGGAAGACCGGTTCGAGCCGGTGGGCGGGTTCTGCTTCTCCACGCTGAGTCGCGCCGTCAGCGTATCGCTGTACTCCCAGCATCCCATGGAGGAACTCGGCGGCGTAACCATCGGCATATCCGACGAGGACGTGACCGCCACGAAACTGCTGGAGGTGCTCATGCGCCTCAAATACAACGTGGAACCGGGCGCTTTCGAGGTGCGGCCGGGCGACGTGATCCGTCCCGACGAGACCTTCGACGCATTCCTGCTGATCGGCAACCGCGCCCTCCGCCGCCGGCGCGGCACCCGCGGCTTCGGGCATCGCTTCGACCTTGGTTCCGAGTGGACCCAGTGGACGAACCTGCCCTTCGTATTCAGCCAGTGGGTGATGCGCAGGGACATGGAGGATCGGGAAAAGGCCGCCCTGGAAGACAGCCTGTACGTGGGCTTGGAGGAAGGCGTCGACGGCCTCTACCACCTCAACGAGCCCCGGGACGAGTTGCTGATGCTGCCCCGCGACGTGGTCGAATACGTCCAGGGCATACGGTATTACGTGGGCCGCTCCGAGCAGCAGGCAATCGCCCGCTTCCGCGAGTACCTGGAGCAACTGGGCGGCTAGCCGCCTCGGAGTCGCACAACCGTCGGTGTCGTCCGGCCGGTGTGATTATGGCCAAGGTCGTAGAGCGGACCCGCTCGGTCACGGGCGCTCCCTGCTACATCTGCGACTACTCGCCGCCTCGCTCCGGGCGGCCGGAAGATATTCTGGCGCCGCCGGACAACGTCGATTTCGTGTCGGCGGCCTACAACCCGGGCCGGGCGGTGCGCGTGAACTCGGTGGCAACGGCGGCCGTCCTGAGAGATCGGCACGGCGCGGAGCCGATTTTCACCCTGGCCACCCGCGACATGAACCGGCTGGCGCTGGAATCTCTGCTGCTGGGCGCGCAGGCGCTGGGCCTGGAAAACGTGATTGTCGTGGCCGGCGACCCCTTCGGCTCCCGCGATACGGCCACGCCGGTCAACGACCTGCGAGCCACCGAACTGATCACGGCCATCGCCAGCCTGAACCACGGCGCTGACCACCGGGGCCGGACGCTTCGCGCGCCCACCGATTTCTGCATCGGCGCAACGGTCGATCTGGGGCGCGGCATCGAGTCGGAGGCGCGGCTGGCCGCCCGCAAGGTGTCGTCCGGAGCGCACTTTCTGATCACCCAACCGGTGTTCGACCCGGCGGACGTTGGGCGATTCCACGACGCATACGCCGCTATCGACGGCAACCCGCCGGATGTGCCGGTATTCTACGGGATCGGGCTGATGGAACCGGACGGCGTCTCGTTCGCCAGCGTGCCGGAGCGGGTCGCCGACGACCTGTCGAAAGGGCGCTCCGGCGTGGACATCGGTCTTGAGGTATGGGCCGGCCTGCAATCCGTCGGCGTCGAGGATTGCTACGTGGTGCCGCCCATCCGGCGCAGCGGGGCGCGCAGCTATGGGGCCGCCAGAGAGTTCGTGGAGCGGGCGACGGGCGGATAGACCGGGTTTTGCCCCTTTCGATTTGGCCCGGTGGATTGGGGCCGATTCATTGGCCCGCGCCATTTGGTGTTAGTATGCCGGGTGTCAGGTGAGGTCGCCGGCAGACGGTTTTCTGGTTCGACCTTCCACAGGCGGGCCTGCGGCAGACTCACAATGGGAAACGAAAACGGTCCTGACACGCCGTGAGCAGGATCGTGGCAGCGTCAGGAGGTGGAAGCATGACTACACAGGTGGACACTCCCGTTGAGGAACTCATTGCCGAGGTATTGCAGCGTTTGGGCATCGAGCGCGCCCACTTCGCCTCACGCAATCTGAACGACTGGTACGGGATGGCCGCCAGGTTTCCCGATGCCGTTGCCTCTCTGACCCTGGTCTGCCCCCTTGGGTTCGACACGTCGGCACTGTCGCCGTTGGGACGGCGGCTGTTGGTGATGAACGGAGCCCACGGCGGGGCAACGGACACCATCAACCGAAACATGGCGAACCTGCCGTCGGCATCGACGGAAACGCTCGACGACTACCCATACGCCAACAACTACGCCGACATCGCGGTCGAGCGCAGCGACGGCCTTGCCAGCGCCATGCTCAATTTCCTGGACGGCATCGAGGCCCAGGACACCATGCCACCGGTTTCGCCAACGGAAACTGACGGCGAGGTGGGCGACGTTTATTTCCGCGTGCAGGGGTCGGGTCCGCCGCTGGTGCTGCTGCCGTTGGGAGCGGCGCCCAACCAGTGGGATCCGGTGATGGCCGCCCTCAGCGAACGGCGCTGCATCGTAACGCTGACCGGGCCGGCGCTGGGAATGGTGGCCAGCCTGGAGGCCAGGGGACGCACGCCGGGGTACCTGTCGGCGGTGGGGAGCCTGATTGCCGCCGCCGCCATCCAGCCTGGCGAGAGCGTGCTTGAGGTCGGTTGCGGAACCGGCGTGCTGTGCCGTTGGCTCGCCCGGGAAACCGCCCACGCCAACACCGTGACCGGCATGGACGTGAACGCCTTTTTTCTGCGTGAGGCCGGCGAGATCGCCCGGCGCGAAGGGATGGAGAACGTGGTCAGTTTCAGGGAGGGCAGCGCCGAGGAACTGCCGTTCGACGACAACAGCATGGACGTGACATTCTCCAGCACCGTGATCCAACGGGTGAACGCCGACCGGATGCTGCCCGAAATGGTGCGGGTCACCAGGCCCGGCGGCCGGATCGCGGTGCTGGGCCACGCCCACGACATGAACCGCTGGGTCAACCTGCCGTTGCGAGCAGACCTGAAACACCGGATAGAGTCGCCGCCGTGGGTGGACGACCCGGGACATCCCGACGGGTGCGACGACTCATCGCTCTACCTGCGGTTTGCTCGTCTGGGGCTGGAGAACACGCGGACGTTCCCATACATCAGCACGTTTTCCGAACCAATCCGGTTGCGGTTCCTGCAGGGCGGCATCCTGCCCACCCTGAACGCCGGGGAAGCCGAGGAGTGGCGCGCGGCGGTCGCACAGGCGGAAGCCGACGGCACCTTTTTCATATCAACGCCGTTTCACTGCGCGGTCGGCGCCAAACCCTAGGCGAGGCGCCAACTGTGTCGCCGCGCCGTTGATGGGAGCATGGAGGTTGTTCGTGGCTATGATTCGCCGAGTCAGGCTATTTCGAATCGCTGTTGCGGTTCAACTGGTCAAGGACTTCGGGGGAGAGGGTGACTCCGTGGTCTTTC
>CAZCZB010000057.1:0-19058 GCA_964502995.1 uncultured Dehalococcoidia bacterium | reverse complement strand
TCCGCTCACGCCCCACCTGTCCGCTCACGCCCCACCTGTCCGCTCACGCCCCACCTGTCCGCTCACGCCCCACCTGTCCGCTCGCGCCCCACCTGTCCGCTCACGCCCCATCTATCCGCTCACGCCCCATCTATCCGCTCACGCCCCATCTATCCGCTCACGCGCCGCCTGTCCGCTCACGCGCCGCCTGTCCGCTCGCGCCCCATCTATCCGCTCATCCTGAGCTTGTCGAAGGATGAGTACATGGTTCGACAGGCTCACCATGAGCGTACCACTGACCGGAGTGCCAACAATCGAAAGACTCTGGGTGATGCCGCGTGTGACTGGGTGCGCTGGCGTCAGCAGGACGCTTTCAACGTCGCTCACCTTCCGCTCATGGCGCGGAACGTCCGCCAGTGGAGGTAGCCTGTCGAACCATAAGGGGCGTCCTTCGACAGTCTCAGGACGAGCGGAAAATCAGGCATGCGGGAACTTTGAAAAGGCCCTGTGGCGTCAGTGATAGGCCTGGACGAAGCGGCCATCGGTCATCTCGGCGATCATTTTCAGGTCGGCTTCGGCCAGCGGATGGGTGCTGAATGCGATGGTGTCCACCGTGATATCCGACTCCAGGAGGGCCTCCAGGGTGTCGAAGAAAAGCTCGGGATCCCACGCCTCACCGTCGGTCATCAGGACGATGCGGTTCTCGAAGCACACGGTATCGTCCAGGAAGATCAGGCGAGAACGTTCCTCGCACACCTCCTCATCCGGAAGGGTGTCCATCGCCATTTGCAACGCGGCGTACATTTCGGTTCGGATACCGCGAGCGGTGAATCCGGAGGCGACCTCGTCCCAATCGATCTCGGCGGGTTCCGTGAAATCGACGAGCAGTTGGCTGCCAGCTTCAAATCGAAGCACGGCGACCCTGCTGTCATCCGGAGCTTCGTCGGCCAATTTGCGCAGGGCGCGACGCAGGGCCGGCAGTTTTTCATCCATGCTTCCGGAGTCGTCCACCACGTAGATGGTCATGGACTGTTCGGCCAGCAGGGCCGGCAGGGCGACCTGGATGTCAACGCGCCGTGCCAAATCAACGTCCGCCGCCTCCCCTGAGTTTTCGTTCCAGAACCAGGCGGCGATGGCCGCCAGCACGATCAGCAACAGAAGCAGCAGGAGCAGCCAGGGCCAGCGGCGTCCCCTGATCCCGGCCGGCCGTCGCCGGTCATCGGGTTGGTAAACAAGCCAACGGGGGTCAGATGCCATGTTGCCGGCCTCATCCTTCAAACGCGCCTTGCGCGCCCAATGTCAACGACCCGGGTCTCGTTGCGCTCTCAGGACACGCGCGAGGCCAGTCCACCATAGCACAGGGAGTTGGTCAAAACCATGACGAATATAGAGAATACTGCAAGCGCCGCTCTGTGGTGGCGGTTATGGGTTGACTGGACCGGTCAGCGGCTATGGGAACCGGCGACGGTTGACGTGTCCGGCGATACGCTGGGCATCCGGTGGCAATGGGGCCGGCGCGGGTTGCCGACGCCCGAATTCGCGCCGCCGGCCGAGTTGCAGGTCACCCTGCGCAACGACGACCACCGGTACACTCCGGGGAACACCGCCGGGCCGCTGGCCGGCAACGTGCGGGAAGGGCGCGAGGTCTGGCTCCGGGCGTACCGGATTCGGGACGACTTTGCCACCACGGGCGCAACGGGCGTGGATCTGAGCGGCCGAGCGGCATCCGGCGGCGCGTCGTGGGAGGTTACGGCGGTCGCCGGCAATGGTTTCAGCGCCGCCGACGGCGAGGTGATGGGCGGTTCCGCCGGCTGGCCGCCTTCCGATGCGGTGGCCGTGCTGGATACCTGCGACCCCCTGGCGACGATCACGGCGCGATACCGCAGAACCACCGACGGCCTGGGCGGGTTCGTGCTGCGGTGCGTCGCCAGGGACAACTGCCTGCGGTTGAAGTTCAACAGCGACAACACGACGCTGGAGCGGGTGGCGGGCCGACGGGCCACCCTGCTCGCCAGCGGCCCCGCGCTGGACGGCGGCGCGTGGTATGACCTTGAGATTGAGCAATCCGGCGGCGCGGTGCGGGTGACTGCCACCAGGCTGGGAGAGGGCGGCGCGGAGACTCGCGAGATCGTGGCTTCCACAACCATTGCCGACGCGCCTGACTCGGGACGCCACGGGCTGTGGCACAGCTTCCGCAACTCGTTGGATCGCTGGGGCGATTTTGGCGTGGGCCGCAGCCTGTTCCGGGGGCGGATCACCGAGGTCAGGCCCGACCAAAACTCCGGCGTGTGCCGCATCACCGCCGCCGATGTGATGAAACGGCTGGAGGCGACGCCGTTGCATCGCGCGCTGAACGGCGGGCTGATACGCTCCGGAAACGTGGCGGAGGCGATCCTGGGGTGGGCCGACCTGTCGCCCCACGAATACCGCCTCGACCACGGGCGGACGCTGCTGACGGGCGGGCCGCGCTCGGTGTGGAATGTGTCGGCCGCCCGCGCGCTGCGCCGCCTGCAGCGCGAGGAGCACGGAATAATTTACGCTGACGGCCTGGGCCGCGTGCGCCTGGAGGCGGCGTCAGTGCGATCCGCCATCGGGACCCACGCGGACCCGGCGTCGCTGGCGCGGTTCTCAGTTGGGGACAGCATCGACTCGGCGGGGGCTTACACCACCGGCCTGCGTCGCGACGACGGATCGGACGGTGTGGAGGCTGCCGTCACCTTTCGATACCGCCGGTCGTCGGACGCCGGACGGCAGCCGGTGTGGAATCTGAACGAGACGTTGGAAATACCCGCCGGCGGCGAGCAGTTGGTGCTGGCCGCAACCGATACCTGGGACGTGATCGACGGCCTGGCCACACCGATGGGAGGCACGGACTACACGGCCACCGACGATGCCGCCGGCGCCGGCGCGGACGTCACCGCTGACATCACCGTCGAACTGCTGGCCGAGGCCGCGTCGGAAGTTGCGGGTCGCGGCCACGCGGTGCGGATACGCAACGGCGGCGCCGAAGCGGCCTACCTGCAAACCCTGCAACTGTACGCTGACCACTGCTGGCGCACGCAGAGTTCGAGCGCGGTGCGCGCCGAATCGCCGGTGTCGGCCGCAACTCCCGGCGTCGAACTGGGACGGGTGATCGACTGCCGGTATGCGGACAACTACGCTGCGGCGCAGGGCGCGGCGGAGGCAAGGCTGGCCGAGCGGTCCCGATCGCGTCCACACATTGAGGTCACGCTGCCGCTGCTCCACGCCACCAACAGCCGCGCCATCACGGAGGGTCGCCTGTCCGACGTGGTGGAGGTGGATGCGGCGGCCTTGGGCATCACGGGCGCGTGGCTCCTGGAGGGCATGGACGTGCGGGTCGCTGGCGGCAGGAACGGCGATGCGCGGTGGTGGCTGACGGGGGTGTAGAAAACGCAACGAGAACTGCGGATGTTATTCCGTTTTGAAACGCAACACGTAACAGCGGCACTCGTTATTATACTTTGCGTAATAAGCAACAGCAGGATTGACAGCCATTCGCGCCTGTATTACGTTTTACCGGCCAAATCATAATAGCTGGCGGCATTATTTTGATTTGCGCAATAAGTGTGGAGATCAGCGAGCGATGGAACGAGGCCCAATTGGTTCTTACGAGGTCACCGATTACCGCGGGGAGCAGGTTCAGGCCTTCGTACCCTATCCACTGCCTCCGGACCCTCCTTTGGAACTTGCGGACGGCCTGCTCAATAAGCTGGAGCAGGCTACGCTTGCGTTGGGCCGGCTTGATGCCATATCCGTCTTGCTTCCGGACAAAGACCTATTCATCTACGCATACGTGCGTAAGGAAGCCCTTTTGTCCTCTCAAATCGAGGGAACTCGGTCATCCCTGTCCGATTTGCTGATGTTCGAAGCAGATGAAGCCCCGGGCGCGCCTGTAGTAGATGACGTCGTGGAGGTTTCCACTTACGTAAACGCTCTGGAATACGGGTTGGAACAGATTGAACAAGGCCGTTTTATATCCGACCGATTAATCCGGGAAATCCACGGCAGACTGCTTTCTGAAGGACGTGGCAGCGATTTCCACCCCGGCGAATTTCGCGATCGTCAGAACTGGATTGATGGCTCTCATCCCAACAACGCCGATTTCGTACCCCCGCCGCATACCGAAGTCCCCGCCTGCATGTCAGAACTGGTCAACTTCCTGGATGGTAGGGACGACGGGATGCCTGAATTAGTACGGGCAGGGCTGGCCCATTTACAGTTTGAAACCATCCACCCTTTCCTGGACGGCAACGGGCGGGTAGGACGCCTGATTATCACCCTCATGCTTTGCTATGCGGGCCTGCTGCACGAGCCTTTGCTGTATCTGAGTCTTTACCTCAAACAGCATCGCTCGGTTTATTACCAAAGATTGGACTGGGTGCGTCGCACCGGGGATTGGGAACGCTGGCTGTCTTTCTTCCTCGACGGCGTGCAGGAAACCGCCGAAGGCGCATGGGCCACGTCTCAACGCCTGACGCAGATTTTTGCTGCTCACCGGACTCTGATACAACAGAATCGCCGGCGGGCAAACGCTGCCCTGCGAGTGCATGAAGCATTAATGGCACGTCCCGTCGCATCGCTTTCTGACGTGCGCAAGAGGGCAGGTATTTCATTTTCCGGAGCTTCCTCAGGTATGGACATGCTGATTGATCTGGGAATAGCACGTCCACTAACCGACCGCCGTCGCAATCGCCTTTTCGCATACGACGAATACCTCGCCATCCTCAGCGAGGGCACCGAGCCGTTGTAACGCAGGGCGGGAGATTCCAGCCGGGCGGGAGATTCCAGCCGGGCGGCCGGTGGTATCATCGAATGCGCGGCGGCGTTGCGCCTGGTGAGTGAACTGATGGCAGAAGAAATTCAGTGGTCGAACCCCTTTGACGAGGACGGCATCGAGGAGATGGCCGACTGGATGGCCCCGCGGTTCAGGGAGTCGCCCATGTACCACCTGTCCATCGCGGGGGCCGACCCCGACCTGCTGGCGGTGCTGCTGGAACGGGTGATGAACGAGTACATGGAGTACAAGGAGATCGACGCCCGGGTGCGCCGCGACCGCAACCTGGTGTACGTGTCCATGGGCGACGATGACGACGACGAGGAATCGGCGGTCAACATCAGCGTGCCCCTGGTGCGCGCCCTGATGCGACGGCTGCGCGGGCCGGGTTTGTACTGAGGCGCTGTGGTATCATCGACGCTGCAAAATTCGCCTGCCGCAACCTGCCGGCCGGCCGTTGAGGTGCCACTGTGCCTGCTAATGACACTGTCTATGACGTAATCGTCGTCGGGGCCGGCAACGCCGCCCTGTCCGCCGCCATTGCCGCCCGCGAGCAGACCCAATCGGTGCTCGTGGTGGAGAAAGCCCCCGAGTATTTCCGAGGCGGCAATACCTACTTCACCGGCGGCATCATCCGCTTCGCCTACAACGGCCTGGACGACATCAAGGGCCTGATTCCCGACATGTCGGAGACCGAGGCCAACTCCATCGAGGTGGGCCAGTACACCGAGAACCAGTTCTACGACGACATGATGCGCGTCACCCACGGCCTGTCGGACCCCGAACTGGCCGAGATCCTGGTCAGCCACTCGTACCCGACCATGAAATGGCTGCAGGAGCACGGCGTGCGCTTCGTGCTGTCCTTCGGGCGGCAGGCGTTCCGCGACGGCGACAAGTTCCGCTTCTGGGGCGGCCTGGTCGTCGAGGCCGTCGGAGCCGGCAAGGGCCTTTCCGACCAGCAGTTTGACGTCTGCGAGCAGCTTGGCGTCGAGATTCGCTACTCCACCGAGGGGGTCTCGCTGATACAGGACCAGAAGGGACACGTCTCCGGCCTTCGGGTCAAGGGTCCCGACGGGTTCGAGGACATCGCGGCCCGGGCCGTGGTGCTGGCCGCCGGCGGCTTCGAGGCCAACGCCGAGATGCGCTGCCGTTACCTGGGACCCGGCTGGGAGACTGTGAAAGTGCGCGGCATCCCCTACAACACCGGCGACGGCATCAAGATGGCGCTGGACGTGGGCGCGCAGAGCTACGGGCACTGGTCGTCGTGCCACGCGGTGGCCTGGGACATGAACGCCCCCACCTTCGGCGACCGCACCGTCACCGAGCTTTTCCAGAAGCATTCGTATCCCTTCGGCCTGATGGTGAACATCAACGGCGAGCGGTTCCTGGACGAGGGCGCGGACTTCCGCAACTACACCTACGTGACCTACGGGCGCGCGCTGATGGACCAGCCCCAGGGGCTGTGCTTCCAGGTCTTTGACGACAAGGTGAAGCACCTGCTGCGCGACGAGTACTGGATTCCCCAGGCCACCACCGCCGAGGCCAACTCCATCGAGGAACTGGCGCGGATGCTGGACATCGACCCCGCCGGCCTGGCGCGCACCATCGAGGAATACAACGCCGCCGTGCGCACCGACATCCCCTACAACGCCACCGTGAAGGACGGCCGCCGCACCGAGGGCCTGGCCGTGGACAAGACCAACTGGGCCGAGACCATCGACACGCCGCCCTACCGCGGCTGGGCCGTTACCACGGGCATCACGTTCACCTTCGGCGGCGTCAAGGTCAACAACCGGGGCCAGGTGGTAACCAACGCCCAGGATCCCATCCCCGGGCTGTACGCCGCCGGCGAGATGGTGGGCGGGCTGTTCTACCACAACTACCCGGGCGGCAGCGGCCTGAGCGCGGGCATGGTGTTCGGCCGCCTGGCCGGCAACAGCGCGGGAGCGGACGCGCTGGCGTTGAAAGACGTGTAGAAACCACCACGGCGGTTAGCCATATCCGTAAGTGTGCCGGGCCTTGCTACAATTGCAGTAAGGCCCGGCGGCTGATCGGTACGTGAGATCTGCAATGGCTACCATCGACGACATACGCGCGGTTGAGCGTCTGATGCAGACGCTGGACGAAAACCCGCATCTTATGGAAGCGGTACGCTCCCGCATCCTGACACGGGAGCTGTTGGCGTTGCCGCAGACTATGGCCCGGCTGACGGAGCAGGTTGAACAGCTTACGGAAAGGATGGACCGGCTGACGGAGCGGGTTGAACAGCTTACGGAAAGAATGGACCGCAGGTTGGGACGGATTGAGAATGACATCGGAGAGTTCAGAGACGCAGCGGCGATTGATCCTGCCCTGAAAAACGCTGCCGCTATTGCGGCCTCCTTGGGATTGATTCGTACCAGAGATCTTAGCCAGGATGAGTTGATTGCTTTGGTACGGGATCACGATACGACAGACATTGCCCGTAACGATTTACAAAGTTTCTACTTGGCCGATTTGATCGTGCAGGCTGTTGATGACCAGGACGAAACGCACTATGTGGCAGTTGAAGCGTCATTCACCGCTGATGCACGTGACACGCGTAGGGCCATCCGCAACGCTGGCTATCTCACCCGTTTCACGGGACGCCCTGCCCAAGCGATGATAGTAGCGCGGCGCACAGACTGGGAAATTGACGAGCAGGTCGCATCCGGCGCAGTTCGCCTCTTCCGTCTCCCGGAACGCCGCAGCAGGGATGCATAATGAGCGCGATACCCGCCGGGCAATTCGCAACGCCGGCTATCTGACTCGTTTCACCGGCGCTCCCGCTCGCGCCGCAATAACGGCAGTCCGTACCGACTGGAACATAGACGACCTGATAGCGTCCGGGGCAGTCCACTGGTCAAAATGCCGGAACGGTTACTGTAAGGGAGCGGAAACGTCGTTCCATGAAAGCGGCACATCGGACAACAAATCAGCCACGAATTTGAAGGCTCGCAATGGATTCCCACGCTACCTCTGTCCGAGACTGGGCAGCGACCGGCTGGCATTGCGATATATGCCGAGGGTGGCATATTGACAGCGACGAGGACCCGGTGGGAGGTTGATACTATTGCGGCCGAGCACTGTGCCCCGCGACTGACTATTCTTGTATCAGTTGTACTCGGGATGCCTGCGATAATTGCTGCCAAGCGTGCCAGGAAGACGATTGCGACGTAATCACTTGCCACAGTTGCGTGGACTCACACCAGAGAAGTGACCATCCCTGGGCAGTATAGCGGGCAGCCGAAAGAGGTAATCTGAAAATGAGCGATGGTGCCGCGCGCGCCCTGGCCCAGGAAGAATTGGCGCGCATTGAACGGGCTATCCTCATACTGCTGGAGCCGCACCCAGAGGGTTTGCGTAATTCTCAAGTCGCGGATTTATTGGGACTCCGGTCGTCCATTCGGGGCCGCCAACAGGATTACCTTACCTACTCGGTGCTCGGCGGATTGATGGAACGTGGTGCGGTGACGCACAACCAGCTAACCAAGATGTTCACCAAACCCTGAACGTAATCTCTCGAAACTGCCACGGATCAGTGTTAAGGCGCGCCGCCATTCACAGCAAAAACGGCGGGCCGATTTCTCCGTCCGGGCGCGGCTCTATGCGCTCGTTCACCAGGTCAACTTTGAACCCCAGGTCCTGCAGCAGTTTGTAGCCTACCAGGGGAACCGCCGCCGGAACGACGCCGTTGACAAAGCCTGTTCCTTCCAGCATACCGATGCCTACGTAAATCGGCGTGCGCAGGACTTTGCCGTCGTCGGTCATCAGGGCAGCGCCGGCGTTGGGTACGGCATCCAGCCCCAAAGCATCAATGTCGGCCTGCGGGATGCCGACCCAGGTTGCGCCCGTATCCACCAGAAAATCGTACTCACGATTTTCCGACTTCCCGGTAATGCTGCCTCTGGCGTAGGTGATTCCCATTGTGTTGACTCCCGCTGTTTTGTTGACGGTAGCATACGGTTGCTGACCTTTCAACTTGCGCACCCTGCCCCACGGGGCATACAATCGGCCCACTTGCGATTCCGGGTTTGGGGGACTCTATGGCGGGCAGCAATTCGGCGCGCTCCGGCATCTTCTACGGGTGGTTCGTTGTTGCCACCTGCATGTTCATCGCGTTCCTCACCATGGGAACGCGCAACGCTTTCGGCGCGTTCGTGGTGCCCATGGAGGCAGAGTTCGAGTGGAACCGCACCGTGGTGTCCTGGGCCGCCGCGCTGGGGGCGCTGCTCAACGGAGTAACGCAGCCCTTCATGGGCTACCTGTTCGACCGGGTGGGCGTCCGCATCGTCGTGATGGCCGGCATCCTGGTCGTCGGCGCGTCAACGCTGCTGATGGCCGCCACCGGCAGCGTGTGGTTCCTCATCGCCATGTTCGGCGTGGTCTCGGCCATCGGACAGAGCGGCACGTCCCTCACCAACACCGGCGCGATGCTGAGCAAGTGGTTCCGCCGCCGCCGTGGTCTGGTCATCGGACTCAACGCGTCGGGCATGTCGCTGGGCGGCCTGATCCTGGTGCCCTTTGCCGCCTACCTGATCAGCCTGATCGACTGGCGATTGTCGTGGATCGTGCTGGGCGTGATGATCCTGACGCTGGGCATCCCCCTGGCGTTCGTGTTCCTGCACGACGACCCGGCCAAAAAGGGCCTGACTCCCGACGGCGATCCTGAGCCGCCGGCCGGTCCCGCAGGGTCGCCCGGAGCAGCCGCGCCGCCGCCTCAACCGCTGTTCGCCGAGAACTGGCGGCAGGCGTTCAAGTCATTCCCCATCTGGCAGATGAGCTTTTCGTATTTCATCTGCGGCTCAACCACCTTCATGCTGGCGGTCCACTTCGTGCCCATGGCGGTGGAGGAGGGCATCAGCCAGCAGACCGCCGCGTTGATCTTCGGCCTGATGTCGGGCCTCAACGCGCTGGGAGCCACCGGCGCCGGTTGGATCTCCGACCGCATCGGCGGACGCAAGAACTGGCTGGCGGCGGTGTACTTCTGCCGGGGCACGGGCTACGTGATCCTGGTGGCGTCGCTCCTGGTGCCGGAAATCCCCGTGATCGCGGGGCTGCTGATATTCGCCATCGTCGCCGGGCTGTCGTGGATTGCCACCGCGCCGCTGACCACGTCGCTGACCGCCGAAGTGTACGGCCTCAAATCGCTGGCGACCATATCGGGCGTGGCGTTCCTGTTCCACCAGTTGGGAGGGTTCAGCAGCGTACTGTTGGCCGGCTATCTGCGGGAGATGACGGGCAACTACGTCCTGGCGTTCACCATCGCGGCGGTGATGCTGTATCCGGCAGCCGTCAGCGCCTTTACCATCCGCGAGCGGCGCTACTCGGTGCGCTACCAGCCCGCGCCGGCCTGATGCAAGGGCAAACGCCATTGACAACCCATCGCTTTTTGGTGTATCAATCTGCTACTGTGAAAGACGGCCGATTTGCGAATCGGCAGCCTTGCCTTGGAGGAGGAAATTATGCCTGACATCTATTACGCTCGGCCAAGCAACTTCCTTTCCGACCCCCGCGACCGCACCGTTATCACCGGGGAGTCAGAGGACGAAGTCCTGGAGAAGATGTACGCCTACCTGAGCAGCCCCGAAGCCCAGGCCCGATACCCTGGCGTTGAAGACCCCAAGGAGCTGGAGAACAACATCCGCACCTGCATCTTCAAGAAGGGCACCAAGGCTATCCACAACCGCCCGCCGGATGCTGAGCCCGTAAAGTAAACGCATCCACACGGTTTTGTGATTCAGACCCCCGTTCCAGCGCGGACGGGGGTAATTTTCGTGCCGGGGTTATCATAAAGTTGCTGAGGCCGGCGTCCACCGCTATACTGCGGCATCATGGCGATCAATCCCGACGACTTTCCTCCCGGCACCCTGACGGAACTGTCACTGTTTCCGTTGAACAACGTCGTGTTGTTTCCGGGAATGCCGCTGCCATTGCACATTTTCGAGGAACGCTACAAGGCGATGATCGGGAACTGCGTGGAACGCGAGGAACCCTTCGGCGTGCTGCTGATCAAAGACGGCAACGAGGTCGGCGAGCCGGCGTCGCCCCACTCGATCGGCACCACCGCCCGCATCGCCCAGGTTCAGCGGCTGGAAGAGGGACGCCTGAACATCCTCACGCGGGGCGAGCGCAAGTTCGAGCTTCTGGAAACGGTGCAGACCGTGCCGCACCTGGTGGGGCTGGTGCGCTACATCGACGACGATGAGGGTGTGGTTTCATCCTCCACCGTGGCGGGCGTCCGCGAGCAATACATCCAGTTGCAGCGCCATCTGACCGCCATGGCCGGCGGGTGGGATCGCGAGGTGTCGGTGCCCGACGAACCCATGGACCTGGCCCGCACGTCATCGGTGGCGTTGGCCGTGAGCCTGCCCCTGCCGCCCGACGTGCGCCAATCGCTATTGGAGACTCACACCGCCGGCGAACAGTTGGAAAAACTGCTGACGCTCATGCGCCAGGCCAATCGCATCGTAGCCGAGCAGGTGGAGCAGAACACCCCGTTCAAGGGGCCGCGGCTGAACTAGACGCGCGAGGATCAGCCCTGGCCCGACCGCTGGCGCAATTCATCCTCCAACTGACGCACCCGTTCCTCGGCGGCGGCGGCTCGCGCCTCGGCAGTGAGGGCGCGATTCTCAGCGGTGGCGGCCCGGTCTTCCGCTTCCGAGCGCGCCGCGATTACCTCAAAATGGGTTTCCAGGTATTGGCCAGCCACTGGTTCCCACCAGCGCAGATTTCCATCTTCCCAGTGCAGTTCAATTCTCAACGCGGCGCAGTGGCCGCGGTATATGCCGTCCGCTCCCTGCTCAACCGGAATGGGTTGGTACTCCCCGTTTACCAGCAGGTCGCCGGCCAGCGCCGTCGAATGCCATAGGCCGCCCGACGGGTCGAAGCGCCAGTATTCGCCCACGCCCATGGCGGCGTAGTAGTCGCGCTTGACCGTCTCGTCGTTTTTGCCGGTGCTGGACGATGCCACCTCCAGGATGAAGTCCGGCGGCTTGCCCTGCTCGGAAACAATGTAGCCGTTGCTGTCCCGACGAGCCCCGGGATCCACGTCAAATGCGATCAGCAGGTCGGGAAAGCGAACGTCGGCGTAGCGGGTGGTGGGACGCAGGCTGGCCCCGATCTCGCTGATGACAATGGTGCTCTCGGGGTTTCCCAGGTGATGGATCAGGGCAGCGGGGTATCCGGGTGTCAGAACTTGCTCATGGGTAGTCTCATCAAGATCCCAGGGATCAGGGTCGGGCAGCCGGATGGGTTCAAACGCGGCCGGACTTGTCGCGGGGCGTTTGATGGAGGTCATGGCTAACCTCCCTGGCCCGACGTGTAGATGCGGCGCGCGCCCATCTCCGGCACCATGCCGGTGAACAGTTCGGGGTGGATCATCTCGGCGAGTATTTCCAGGCCGGTCACCAGGCGGGGACCCGAGCGGCTGGTGTAGTTGCTGGCGTCGATGGCGAAAACGCGGTTGTTCTTCACCGCGGGCAGCGAGGCCCAGCCTTCCTTCTCGGTGAGCAGCGGCACGTCCTGCAGCGCCCGTGGAATCTCAAATCCGCAGGGCATCAGCACGATGACCTCGGGCTGGCTCTCGACGACGGCGTCCCACTCCAGCGGGAACGATCCCATCTCCTTGTCGCCGAAGCAGTTCGCGCCGCCGGCCATTTCCACCATCTCCGGAACCCAGTGGCCGCCGCACATCAGGGGGTCGGTCCATTCCAGGTGCAGCACGCGGGGCCGGTCGCCGGCCAGTTCAGCCCGCTCGGTCACCGCGTCGATGCGCTCCTGCATCCGTCCGGTGACCTCGTCGGCCACGGCCTCCGAGCCGGTGGCGCGCCCAACGCGTCGCACGTCCTCAAGCACGTCGCCCAGGTACTGCGGGTCCAGGGAGATAACCTCGGGCTGGTTGGCCATGTTGGCGGTGGACTCGGCAACCTGCCGAGAGGACACCGCTCAAACCTCGCAGATGGCCTGGGTCAGCAGCAGGTCGGGCTCGGCAGCGTCCAGAATGTCCTGGTCGATGTGGTAGATGCCCAGGCCCTCCGCCAGCCGTTCGGAGATTACGCGGCTGATCTCGCCGCTGCTGGGGTTGGTTCCCTCGAATACGCTGCGCACGACCCACGGCTTGTTGCGCGCGGCGGCGGGATAATCGCATTCGTGGGTTACGCCGTGGAGTTGGTCCTCAAGGCCGAGGGAGTACACAATTTCGGTGGCCGAGGGCAGAAAAGAGCAAATACGCATCGTGCAGCCTTCTTGGTGTGGTCGCCGGTTCGAGGGTCGCCAGCGCCCTGATGCGCGGCATCCCGCCGGCATTTTAGCACTTTCACCGCCGCTGGCCCGTGCAACGTGCCGTATTGGGAGGTTTTGATTGCGTCGAGGATATTGCGTGGAAACCACCCATCATGAGCAGGGGCGGGTCTGAGACCCGGCCCTACGTTGTTTGCTGGGTTCGGGCTGGGCGAATGATTATTCGCCCCTACCTGTGTTGGCGGCACGACCGGAGCGTATGATTAGCCGATGGGTGGGGGCGGGTCTGAGACCCGGCCCTACGTTGTTTGCACGTATTCCAGACGGGGCGAATGATTATTCGCCCCTACCCGCGTTGGCGGCACGACCGGTGCGGATGATTGTTCGATGGGTAGGGGCGAATGATTATTCGCCCCTATCTGCGTTGGCGGCACGACCGGAGCGTATGATTGGCCCATGGGTAGGGGCGGGTCTGAGACCCGCCCCTACGTTGTTCGCGGGTGCCTGGGCTGGGCGAATGATTATTCGCCCCTACCTGCGTTGGCGGTCCGACCGGATCGGATGATTGTTCGATGGGTGGGGGCGGGTCTGAGACCCGCCCCTACGACGTTTGCGCGTGCCCTGGGCTGGGTGCGGGCGGCGGCTAGTCGCCTTCGGATCTCTGCTGTGACCGGTTGGCCGGGTCGCGATCCCGGTTGGGGTAGCGCAGCGTGGCGACCCGATCTTCGAGGATGCGCCACAGACCCTCCACGGCCTCTTCGGTTGACTGGCTGTCGCGCGGGTCCGCGCCGTTGGTGGAAGCGGTGGGGCGAGTCGGCTGACCGCCCACCGGTTCGTGATGCCCGTCGCGCAGCGCGGGAGTCTCCGCGTCAACGGGTTCGAACATGTCGTCCTCGTTGGCCCGCGTGGTTACCCTGAGCGGAGCGATCGGCGCAACGAAAACCTCGTGAAACGCCATTTCCAGCGCCCGGTGGATGTGGATTCCGACGAACACCAGCATGGCGGCCGAGGCGATGAGCAGCAGGATCGGCAGGGGCGTCGACAGCGACCCCAACGCGAACAGCCGGATCAGCAGCGGAGTCAGCAGCAGGATCGCCAGCATCAGCAGGGCCGTGGCCATTCCGTCCTGCATCAGCGTCCGCAGCGTGTAACGGGCCGGATCGCCGGAGTTTATCCACCGGGTCGCGCCGACCGTCAGGCGGGCCAGGATGCGCAACTCACGCCAGATGGCGATGGCCGGCGGTATGCTCAATCCGATGGTGGCGCCGCCGACTATCAGTCCGAGCAGGTCCTGGGAAACCGGCAGCAGATCCGCCAGGAAGCCGGGCAGCGTGTACACCGCGATGGTGCCGATGGCGGTCAGGATGGTGATGATCAGGATGTTGATCAATATCTGACGCACCAGGCTCTTCAGAACTCGGCCCGTGGCGCCCGTCAGTGAGAAGGCCGACCAGAAGGTGCGGATGCCCAGTTGGATGGCCAGATCGACCTCGATCAGCGTGGCCGGCGCTTTGCGTCCCACCCAGTCGCAGAGGGGCAGAGCAACCCGGGACGTCAGCGGCGCCAACACCGACGTTATGGCGGTGACTATCGCCAGGATTGGGCCGATGGCCGCGCCGGCCACCGCATCCGCCGCGCTCAGCCGGCCGATGGCCAGCGAGAACTCTCCCATCTGCGGCATGGACAACCCCACCTGAACCGACTGGCGGGTGGTGCGCCCCGACAGTATGGAGCCTATGGTATTGGCAATCATCTTGCCGGCCATGAACACGCCCACCACAACCAGCGCGGGCAGGATGAAATCGTCCAGCGTGCGGTAGTCGATCAGCATGCCGATGGACATGAAGAACAGCGCGCCGAACATATCGCGCACGGGGCTAACCAGGCGGGTTACGCGTCCCGCCGCGTCGGTGTCGCCGATGACAACGCCGATGAGGAATGCGCCGGCCGCCGCCGACAGGCCCAGGAACTCTGCGCCCAGCGCCAGCCCGAAGCAGCAGCCCAGCGACGCCAGCAGCAGCGTTTCGTCGGAGCGGGTGCGGGACAGCAGACGCATCAGCCGGGGCGCCAGCAGCGTGCCAAAGGCCAGCGCCGCGATGGAGAATATCGCCAGCTTTGCCACCAGCCAGCCCACATCGACAATGTCGGCGGAACCGGTGGTCGCGATTCCGGCGAGCAGCGTCAGCAGGATCACCGCCGCGAAGTCCTCCACCAGCAGGATGCCCACGATGGTCTGGCCCCAGCCGGAACGCAGGTTTCCGGTGTCGCGCAGACCTTTCAGCAGAATCGCCGAACTGCTGATGGCCATTGCGCCGCCCAGGTACAGGCCGCTGGCGCCGGATACGCCCAGCATCTTGTTGGACACCAGCACGCCCAGCAAGGTGAGGGTGGTGATTTCAACGATGCCGATTACCAGCACCAGGAATCCGATTTCCCGGATGCGCCGCCAGCCCAACTCCAGCCCGATGCCGAACAGAAGCAGCACCAGGCCCAGCTCGGCCATCAACTCGATGGTGTCCAGGTTGCTGATAACCGGAGTCGGCAGCGTAAAGGGGCCGATGAGCAGCCCGGCCGCCAGGTAACCAAGCACCGGCGGCTGCCACACCAGGCGGGCGAACGCCAGCCCGGCGGCCGCAATGGCCATCACGATGGCGAAGTCCTTCAGGTGCAGCGCGGCCTCCTCGGAAAGGCCCGCGGCGAATATGGAAAGCAGGATGTCGATGGCGATGCTCCTGATCGCGCAGTGTCAGGCGGCCGGACTGGTCCGGCCACCGGTTCGGACTCCGGTTCGGACTATCGAAGTGTAGGGGCGAATGATAATCCGCCCCTACACCCCATCGTTGCCGGAGCGGACGCTAACCGCCGTGCTTCTGACGCGGATCAGCGACGAATTCGGCGGTGACCGATGTGCTGGGGGTCGCCACGGCGACCGAACCATACAGGGGTCAACGCTTTTTCCAGGTGTCCACCAGGTAGTTGCCCTGGTCGTCGTCCACTCCCCATATCTTGAAGTGGATGCGGACGTCTGCGTAGAGACTGATGTCGCCGGGAACGGCGTCGGGGTCGCGGTAGGCCTCGGCGGACACTTCCATGAAGTCCACGGGAGACTCATCCGTTACGGCGATGCGCTCCACCATGTTCACGGCGCAGGCGGTGATGCCGGACAGGAACAGTTCTCCCGCGCCCACGGCGTCGCCGCCGCCATCGTCAGCGACCCAGTGATGGGTGCGCGCGTTGCAGATGGCCCTGCCGTGAGTGCCCGAACTGTACGTCTCCACTCGGTAGGTTCTTTCCAATGCAGCCATGTTGCCACCTCCCTTGTGTGGTGTCGCCGGTTATCGTTGTGCCGGATTCGGAGATGTGGGCTGACCTCGCGGGTATCTGGCGACATCCTATCAATCACGGAATCAGTCGCGGATATGTTCCGGACTCTTGGTTCCGGAATGACCCGGTGGTAGAATCCCCGAAGCACAAATCACAGCCGGATTATGCCGGTCTGTGTACCATGATACTAGCATGGTTTCTTGGAATTGGGACAGTTATTTGGCCAACTGGTATACTGCAGGCACTTGGTCCGGTCGGGTACACTGGTACATCCGCAGTCGTGTTGAGTTCGGAAAAAACGGGCGAGCCCGAGAATGGTTTCGCGGGGGATTCGCTGGGCGTCGTGGTTGTCGCCGCGGGGCGCAGTACCCGAATGGGCGGAACCGACAAGACGTTTGCCGACATCCACGGTAAACCGTTGATCGCGCATACCCTCAGCAGATTGGCCGACTGCGACGCCGTGTCGAGAATCGCCCTGGTGGTCGCAGCCGAGTCGGTTGACCGCGCCACCTCGGTGATTGATGGTCTCCGCATCGAAAAGATCGCTGCGGTCTGCGCCGGCGGCGAGCGCCGCCAGGATTCGGTGTACGCCGGGATGCTCGCGCTGGGCGAGAGCCGCTGGGTGGCCGTCCACGATGGCGCGCGCCCCTGCGTCTCCGGCGATATGATGGCCCGCGCCCTGGATGCCGTGCGCCAATGGGGCGCCGCCGTAGCCGCCGTGCCGGTCAAGGACACCATCAAGGTGGTGGGCGCCGACAGCGTCATTTCCGACACGCCGGAACGCGCCACGCTGTGGGCGGCGCAAACTCCGCAGGTGTTCGATTACCGCCTGCTGATGTGCGCACACCGCGCCGCCAGCGCCGACTACACCGACGACGCGGCGATGGTGGAGGCCATGGGCCACGCCGTGCGGGTTTTCCGGGGGAGTTACGATAACGTAAAAGTAACTACGCCCGAGGATATTGCCGTGGTCAGCCACTATCTGGCTGACGGGAATGGCGGGAATCTTTGACAAATAACACGCGAAACGCTGGCGCGAAAATCATCATGAATGTATCATCTAACACAGATCATGTACGTTTCCGTTACACACCGAGTTGTGACGTTTCAGCACAATGTGCTTTCGCACGGCCGGAGGATGTAAATGGCTGCCAACAGCGTCAGCCGTGAGCGTTATCGCGAATACGCGCACTACCTGCGCGTGAGCGCCGATTACGTCACCACGTCGGTGGCGCCCGATCGCCTGGACCGCATTCGGGCCCAGGTGAACCTTGAGCGCAACAAATTCCTGTTCTGGCAGGTGGTGTGGCTGCTGATCGCAGTCACCTGCCTGGTGCCGATGCTGATGCTGGCCGCCGTGGAGTTCGGCATACCGTTGCCGCAGTCCATAGGCGCGCGGGCCGAGGCCCTCCACTTCCAGCTTGTCTCACTGGAAAACGCCCTGGTGGTTGCGATCACTATCCTTTCGGCCATCACGTTCCCCGTTGCAGTTGCCATTGCATACGCGCCGATCATCGCCAACTCCGACGCGATTTCCGATCTGGAAAACGCCAACCGGGCCCTGAAATCCGTGGAAAAGGGCTGATCTGGCTCACCGCGCCGCATCTGCCCCCGCGCCCGCCGTCTCCGCCGACCCGAACTGAGCTTGGAATACCGCGTCGGAAACGGAGCGGACGCCCACGGGCTGGCCGAAGATCGCCTCCTGATCCTGGGCGGCGTCACCATCCCCCACCCCAGGGGGCTGGCCGGTCACAGCGACGGCGACGTACTTTCCCACGCCATCATCGACGCGCTGCTGGGCGCGGCCGGCGCCGGCGACATCGGCATGCACTTCCCGCCGGGGGACCCAACGCTGGAGGGAATCAGCAGCCTGTTGCTGCTGGAGCGAACCGCCGCCGTCATCGCCGCCGACGGTTGGTGCATCGTCAACGTAGATGCTACAATGCTGGCGCAGCGGCCCCGGCTGTCTCCCCACGTGGCGGATATGCGGAACAACATCGCCGCCGCGCTGTCCGTCGAGCCGCCGCAAATCAGCGTCAAAGCCACCACCACCGACCACCTGGGCTTCACCGGACGCGAGGAAGGCATTGCGGCCACCGCAGTCGCCCTGCTCTCCCGTTCGTGATCCCCCGGTGAATTTTCTGCCAGCCACTCGCCCGGGAACGGCACGGTTCCCGCTGCCAACTCGCCATCGGTTATGAAACTCTACAACACCCTGAGCGGACAGGTCGAAGAATTCGTCCCCGCCGACGCCAACGAAGTCAAAATGTACGTCTGCGGCGTCACCCCCTATTCCTCAACCCACGTCGGGCACGCCCTCAGCTACGTGGTTTTCGACACCCTGCGCCGATACCTTGAGTACAAGGGATACAGGGTGCGCCACGTCCAGAACTTCACCGACGTTGACGACAAGATCATTCAACGCGCCCAGGAAAGCGGAGTGTCCGAGGACGATCTGGTCGAAGAGTTCATCGGCGACTATTTCAACACGATGGATGCCCTGAACATCCAGAGGGCCGACGAATACCCACGGGCAACGCGAGAGATTCCACGCATCCTCGACGCCATCGCCGGCCTGATTGACCGGGGACATGCCTACCCGGCCGCGGGCGACGTGTACTTCCGCGTCACCAGCAAGGATGACTACGGCAAACTCAGCCACCGCACCCTGGACGGCATGATCGCCGGCGCGCGCATCCAG
>CAZCZB010000056.1:0-19077 GCA_964502995.1 uncultured Dehalococcoidia bacterium | reverse complement strand
TCCTGAGCTTGTCGAAGGATGGGGCTCATGGTTCGACAGGCTCACCATGAGCGGAGCCGGTAACGACTTTGGAAAGGCCTTGTCTCTCTCCGGTATGGGTTTGATGCCAGGGCCGCCGGCATCAATGTCGTTGTTTCGCGCAACTGACTTGTTCACCGATCGGATGGTTCAGTTCAGGCTCGGCCGGCCCGCGTTGTCGGAACCGAACCCGGGATGATCGTCCAGGTCCGACGCGTCATCCATGTGCTGGCCCCGCAGCACGCAATGGCCGCATACTTTGCACACCGGGTGCCGGTTGGCAAACTTGGGATGCGGGATGTTGCACGTCGGGCTGTCGGGCCGCTGGCAACGGGGACACCCGTCGCAACGTCGGTGACCGGTGCCCTGGCCCGTCTGCGTTCGCGGCTCTAGTACCGTTACCATGCTCTCACCCTCTCAGACGGTACGACGCCGTTCAGTTCCAGACGGCCGCCACCCGGTAGGCCAACTGGGTGTGCGACTCTCGCACGTCCACGATTTCGGCCGGCACGTCGCCCAGGATTCCCAGCGCGATGATCCAGTTCAGGATTTCGTGGTCGCCGGAGTCCTGTATTTCCTCGGGGGTCAGTTCCGCCAGTTTGCTGCCCTTGCCCTTGCGCACCAACTCCAGATAACGCCGGTCGGTTTCAACATCGATTGCCCGGCACTGGAACTTGTGGGCGAGGAAGCTGTGCGACCAGCTTGACGACGCGACCACCGCCACTCGCTCGTCCCGCGTGTCCAGGAACCTGCGGATGCCCTGGCCCAGTTGGTAACATCGCTGCGGCGTGGGCCTGGGCGGGTAATCGGGCCCTGCCTCCTCGCCGTAGCAGTTGACGAACAGCGGCAGCAGCGGGAACTTGCCGTCGGGGTCCAGGAACACCAACGGGTTGATGATTGCGTGGGCCAATCCCCAATCCCAACCCTTCAGCGCGCTTGATGAGGCCATATCGAACCCGTCGCGAATCAGGAAGTTCCGCATGGCCTGCGAAAACTGCTTGGGGCACTGGAACGTGAACTTGGTCTCGGGCGCGGCGTCCCACAGGTTGGTCCGGGCTGCCGGACGCTGGAACGGGTAGCCGTCCACCTCAGCCCCGGTGTACAGGCAGAATGGCGGCAGGTTGTCCTGCAGAAAGTTCTCCGCCTGGTCGTCGCCTATGATCATCACCACGTCCGGATTCCACTCGTGGAGCCGCTGGCGCATGATCTCGAAAGACTCGACGACCTTCTTCTGGTCGCTGACGTCCTGGCTCAGTCCGTTGTCGTCGCCAAGCTCCGCCAGCAGTTCGGCCGGCGCTTCGTAGTCGGGCACGCGGGCGAATATGCGCTCCCTGCCCCTGGCCCACACCTCCGGCGGGGTCAGAATGATCGGGCCGTGTGAACATCCCAGTCCCAGTAATTCAGCCATGTTGCCCTCCCGTACGGCAGGAAACTCGAAACCATCGTTGTGCTGACGCGATTGTAGGTTTCGGCGAGAAACCCTGTCAATTGAATCAGGCCAGGTCAGGGCCTTTCCAAAGTTCTCCTATACCTGATTTTCCGCTCGTCCTGAGCCTGTCGAAGGACGAAGCTGGTGGCTCGACAGGCTCCCGCCAAAGGCGGACGTTCCGCACCATGCACGGAAAGTGTGGAGACTTTGAAAAGGCCCTGCGGCCAGCGAAATTGGGATGACCGGCGCTGGTACGAGCGGTTGATACCGTTCTCGCAAACCCGCCATGGGACCCGCAAGCGTCACCACCCCCGTGATATATTCATCCGCAGGAACGACACTGAAACCGCGAGTTCAGGGAGATCAAATCATGGTCGACAGGGAACAGGACTGGGAATATGGCCTGCGCGTAGAGGGGCACGAATCCGATGGAACGGCGGGCGGCCCGGTGGTCATCGGCGAAAACGGATTCCACTACAGCGTGTCCGGCGAGAATTGGGGACAACTCCCGGAGGGCTGCGTGTACAAGGAAGGCACCTCCGTCGCCGTCGACTCCAAGGATCACGTTTACGTCTTCAATCGCGGCACCATCCCGATGATAGTGTTCGACACCGACGGCAACCTGCTGCGCACCTGGGGCGACGGCGTGTTCGCCAATCCCCACGGCGTTACCATCGCGCCCGACGATACCGTTTTCTGCGTGGACAACGGCGACAGCACGGTCCGACAGTTCACGCCGGATGGCAAGCTCCTGATGACTCTCGGCACTCCCCATCAGCCGAGTCCCAAGATGAGCGGCGATCCCTTCTCGCTGCCGGCACACGTCGGTTTCGACCGTCGCACCGGCGAGTTCTACGTCGCCGACGGCTATTCCAACGCCAGGGTCCACAAGTACACGCCGGACGGCAGGCTGCAATTCTCCTGGGGCGAATCCGGAACCGGCGAGGGACAGTTCAACATCGTCCACAACGTCATTGTCGATAACGACGGCTGGGTGTACATCGCCGACCGGGAAAACCACCGCATCCAGGTTTTCAGTCCGGAGGGCAAGTTTGAAACCCAGTGGGTCAACCTCTCCCGCGCCGCCGCCATCTGCATCGACGACCGCTCCGGAGAGGAACTGATCTACATCGGCGAGTATTTCTGCGGCATCGGCACCAACGACATCGGCACCGACCTGGGCCCCCGCGTTACGGTCATGAACACCAGGGGCAAGGTTTTGGCCCGGGTCGGACGAGAAAGCTACGGCGACCAGACGGGCCGGTTCTATTCGCCCCATGGCATCGCCATCGACTCGCGGGGCGACCTGTACGTGGCGGAGGTATCCTGGACCGACTATGGACGCCACATGGACCCGCCGCGCGAACTCCGCTCGATGCAAAAATTGGTGCGCGTTCGGGACTAGCGTCTCTGGGAATCTACACTTTTTCGCCGCCACGCGGGTCCATCTGTGAGGTAATGCCATGAAACTGGACGGTCAGATCGCGATTGTCACAGGCGCAGGCCGAGGCATCGGGCGGGCCATCGCGCTGGCCTATGCCCGGGAAGGCGCGAAGCTGGCGCTGGCCGCCCGCAGCGAGTCAGAACTCCAGGAGGTCGTTAACGCCGCGTCGGACCTGGGAGCCGAGGCGATCGCCGTGCCAACCGACGTTACCGACCCGCAGGACACGGATCGCCTGGCGCAACGAACGGTGGAACAGTTTGGACGGATCGACGTGCTGGTGAACAACGCCGGCATCTCGGGGCCGATGGGTTCGTTGCAGGACAACGACGTAGCCGACTGGATCAACACCATCAACGTCAACCTCACCGGCACTTTCCTCGTCTGCCGCGCCGTAATCCCGATGATGCTGAACCGGTCATCCGGCAGGATAATCAACCTGTCGGGAGCCGGCGCGACCAACGCCTGGAGCAATATGTCGGCCTATTGTTCCAGCAAGGTGGCAGTGGTGCGGCTGACCGAAGTGCTGGCCCAGGAACTGGACGGCAAGGGCATCACCGTGAACGCCCTGGGTCCCGGTTCAGTCCACACCACCATGTGGGACAAGATGACCGAGCAGGCCGCCGACGTGGGCGCGGATTTCATCCACGAGTTGGGACTGCGAGTAACGTCGGGAGGCGGCGCATCCATCGACGAGTGCGCCGAGTTGGCGGTCTGGCTGGCATCAGGCGAAAGCGGCGCGCTCACCGGACGGCTGATCTCGGCGGCCACCGACGATTTTCGCGGCCTGTCGCCCAGAATCGGCGAAATCATGGCCGGCGAAGCGTACACGCTGAGACGGGTCGGTCTGGACTAGCGGAGACCGGTTCGGGCCGACGTTCGCGCGGCGGACGCCCGAAAATGGAGACGATGCGACGAGCCTTCGGGTTCACCATCGAACTCCCGCGGCCCACCAAGCCGTGTGCTCTTTCCGTACTCATGCGTTCTTTCCGCACTGTTGATGGTGTACGCCGTTGTTGATGCCCAGCGTCCCGGCGGGTTTCGTTCCCTCACGATCCAAACGCAATGGCGACCGCGGCAAATGCGTGCCGTTACCGGAACCGGGCGAGGCAATCCTCGCCCCGTTCCGGTTGCGACGTCAGTGGTTGCGGTGGTTTCAGCGACCCTGACCGCGGTCCAGGTAGTCCTGGCCGGATCCCAGACCTTCAAGGGCCAGCCCGTAACCCAGCAGGTCGTGCAGTTCACCCTTCAGCTTGTGGGTCAGCAGCACCCGTGAATAGCGCAGCACGAGGCGCGGCTGACGGGCCAGATCGCGGGCCAGTTCCCAGGCCCGGGGGAGCAGTTGATCCTGGGGCAGCACCTCGGCGACCAGGCCGAGTTCCTGCGCCTTTGCGGCGTCGAGCATCTGGCCGGTCAGCAGGAAGTAGCGGCCCCGGTTGATGCCCAGCAGCAGCGGGTAGATAATGTGCATGCCGTCGCCGGGGGTGAGGCCGCTCATGAAGTGGCCGGAATCCTGGAAGGTGGTATGGGGCGCGGCCAGCACGATGTCGCTGAGCAGCGGCAACTCCGAGTGACGCAGCGCGGGGCCGTTGATCGCCGCGATGATGGGCACCTCGATGTTGAGCAGGTTGCCCAGCAGGTGCTTGCCCTCCCAGTAGGTGGAGTCCCACTGTTCGGGGGTGCGGCGCGGCACGGTGTCGCTGCTGCCGGCGGGGCCGGTGAACCCGTCGCCGGCGCCGGTCATGATGATGACCTTGTTCTCGGTATCGGCGCCGATGGTGTGGAAAACCTCGGGCAGTTCGGTGTGCGGGCCGGCGCCCCATTGCAGGGTGTCGCCGTCGCTGTGCAGGGTCATCTGGAGGACGCCCTCCTCACGCTCAAACTTGGCGAACTGAAAGCGGTCCTTGTAGTCTTCAAGACGGGCCATAATAGTCTCCTTCCGATGCGGGTGGTGGCGGGTCAAGTATAATCAAATTCCTCGGGTGCGATCCCCGACGAATCACAACGCACGAATGTGAGGGATCATGGGGACGACTGACAACAGCCAAGGAGAGGGCGCGTCGCAGGTTGAAGCGTTCTACAACACAGAGTTGCGGGGCAAACTTGAGCCCGGAGAAAGCGGCAAGTTCATAGTGATTGATGCGAAATCGCTTGATTATGAGGTCGATTCCAGTCTGCTGGTTGGCGCCGTCCATTTGCGCGACCGCCATGCCGACGCGGAAATGTTCTCGTTTCGAATCGGATACGACCAATCGGGATGTGTTTTCCACGGGAAACGGATGACGCTGGCACAATGATCGTTGGCAGAGTGAACGATTATTTCGCAATCGAGGTCCCTATTTTATTGGCGGATATGATGGGCAGAAGCCTGCACAAGTTCAATGCTGTTGTAGATACCGGCCTGGACCATTACCTGATGCTGCCCAGAGAGATCGTTGTGCGGCTGGGCCTGCCATCGCCAGGATCCAATACGCTCACCTTGGGAAGCGGGCAAACTCACCGATTTGATCAGTGTTTTGCGGCCATATTTTGGGACGGCGTCGCAACCGGCGCAACCGCATTGATCTCCGAAGATAAATGCCTCGCAGGCGCCCGGTCGCTGGCCGGATGCCATCTGGCCGCAGACATGCTGCCCGGTGGAATTGCCACAGTGGAAACGCTGCAAATCACGTAAATGGTCTCGGAATTAATTTTATGAGCGACAGCGACATCAACATCGGATCCCAGTACACCCCGGGCGCGGCCTCTTCGGACGTTGCGGCGCTGGACCCTCGCCCTCGCACGATGTTTCGAACGCCACTGTGCGCGAATATCGACGAGTTGGACGCTGACGTGGCATTCATCGGGATGCCCTTTGACCAGGGCACCTTCGGGCGACCCGGCGCGCGCTATGGCCCCGACGCCCTCCGCGACGCGCCGCGGGCCTATTCCTACCTGGACCCCTTTGGGCAGGGCAAGGACGCCGAGGGGTTCTTCGACGCCGACGCCGGCGACGAACTGCTGAGGGGCATCACCATGGCCGATTGCGGCAACGTTACGGTCGCGCCGTCGGAGGTGGTTCACAACTTTGAGCGCCTGGCCGGCGTGGTGCAACGGGTGGCCGCGCGAGGCGCGATGCCGGTGATCCTGGGCGGCGACCACGCCATCACCTTTCCGGCAGTGGCCGGCCTTTCCCGGTTCGCTCCGCTGGACATCGTCCACTTCGACGCCCACCTGGACTACACCCACGACTACCACGGCGCGCTGTTGACCCACGGCAGTCCCATCCGCCGCTGTCACGAACTTGAACACGTGGGCAGCATCACGTCCATCGGCATCCGTTCGGTGCGCCGCGCTCCTTTCGAGGAGGCGGTTGGTCACGGCAACGGGATCATCACCATGCGCCGGTTCCGCGAGATGGGGCCGGAGGCGGTGGCCGAAAGCGTGCCGGTGGGTTCCAATCTGTACATCACGTTCGACGTGGACTCGCTGGATCCGACGCAGGCGCCCGGCACGGGCACGCCGGAGGTGGGCGGCCTTTTCTACGAGGAGGCGCGACGGTGTCTCACAACGCTGGTGGCCCGCTCCAACCTGGTGGCCTTCGACGTGGTGGAGGTCGCGCCGCCCTACGATGTATCGGACCTGACGGCGCAGGTGGCGGCGCGGCTGATCATGGACGTGCTGGCCGTGAAATTTCCGTCGCAGTAGGACGGTGGCCGATTGGCCCTACGGCACGCACAGATGGATTTGCCGGACGTAGGGGCGGGTCTGAGACCCGCCCCCGCATCGTTGCCCTCGGATTAGTGTAGGGGCGAATAATCATTCGCCCCCAAGGTGAATACGTGCGTTGGGAAATTGGCGCTGGCTAGTCGCCGCGCAGGATGAACTCCGACACGCGCTCGCCGATCATCATCGTGGTGACGTTGGTGTTGGCGCGGATGCAGTCGGGCATGATGGATGCGTCCACCACGCGGATGTTCTCCAGCCCATGAACCTTGCCGTACTGGTCCACCACGGCCATGGGATCTGACGCCGGCCCCATCTTGCAGGTGCAGGAGATGTGCTGGGCGGTGGAGACGTTGCTGCGCAGCCAGTGGTCCAGCGTCGCATCCGATTCCAGGTCGGAATCCAGCGGCTCGATGCGTTCCTGGATGATGTTTTCGAAATCGGAGTGCTCGCCCAGTTGGCAGGCGATGCGGACGCCGTCGCGCAGGCGCTGCAGGTCAAACTCCTCCTTCAGGTAGTTGTAGTCGAGGAGTGGCTGCTGGTGGGGGTCGGTGGAGGCCAGTTTGAGTTCGCCGGCGCCCACCGCCAGGTAGATCGACACCGACGCGCGGATGCCCATGGGTTCCATGCGGTCGCCGCCGCGTATCACCTGCTCGGTGGCGAAGTTGGAGAAGATCATGATCATGTCGTTGCGGAGGTTCGACCCGTCGGCGGTGTACTTCAGGCACGTTTGCATCCGGGGCGCGAACCCGTCCAGCTCGAATCCGGGAACCGTGCGCCAGGTTACGGGCACGATGGGATGGTCGCGGAGGTTCTGGCCCACGCCGGGAAGCTCGTGAACCACCGGGATGCCCAGGCTGCGCAGGTGATCGGCGGGGCCGACGCCGGACAGCATCAGCAGTTGGGGCGATGCAATGGCGCCGCCACTGAGGATGATCTGGTCGGCCTCGACGGTGAATACCTCACCGCCACTCTCGACCATGACGCCGGTGGCCCGGTTGCCGTCGAACAGCACGCGATGGACGGTGCAGTTGGGGCGCAGGGTCAGGTTCAGCCGGTTGCGCGCCGGATCCAGGTAGCCCAGGGCGGTGCTCCAGCGTATGCCGTTGGGATTGTTGAAGGGCGTCGGGCCGATGCCGGTGGAATCGGGGCTGTTGTGGTCATCGGTGTGCGGGAAGCCGTAGGCGCGGCAGGCGTTGTAGAAGGCATTTTGGGCCGGCAGCCACTCCTCGCGCTTGAACCGGCGGGCGATGATCGGGCCGTCGTTGCCGTGGAAGTCGTCGGAGAAATCGGTGTCGGTTTCCAGGCGGCGGAAGCACCCCAGCAGATTCTGGAAACTCCACTGGTCGTTGCCCATCTCGGCCCAGGTGTCATAGTCCTCGGGCACGCCGCGCAGGAACATCTGGCCGTTGATGGCGCTGGACCCACCCATGACCCGGCCTCGCGGCACCATGATCTCGGGGTTCTCATCGGTGCCCTTGCCGGTGAACTGCCAGTTGTGGTCGCTGGTCATCACGTCGGTGGCGGTGGCGTAGCCGTACTTGACCTCGTCGGGCAGATGGTCGAAGACGGGATAGTCGGGGCCGGCTTCCAGCAGCAGGACGGATGTGTTGGGGTCCTCGCTCAAGCGGGTCGCTACGATTGAACCGGCTGAGCCGGCGCCAATTACGATAACGTCGTACTTCAAAACGCGCCTCCTTGTTTGGCATCGATGTTTGGCATGGATGAAGTGGATTGACAGGATGACGGGATTTTACAGATACGTCAGGATTTACGCGACCATTATGCTCAGGGCCATGGTGGCGGCTATCGTCAGGGTCGCGCCGGCCCAGTGGAACGCTCGCGGGCGTTCCCGGTTGATCACCACCGCCAGGACAATCGTCACCAGCGGATGGGCCGCCGAGATCGGGGCGATCACCGACACCGGCGCCGCGTCAATCCCGATGTTGTAACCCACGTAGCCCGCCGCATCCACGATGCCCACCGCCACCAGCAGCGCCCAACCGACGCGGTCGTTGGGCAGACGCACCGGGACTCCGCGGCCCCGGGAAAACGCGAAAACCGGCAACGCCGACAACGCGCGGACAATCAGCACCCCCAGCATGGGGTCGGATGCCTCGGTGACGCGGTCGAAAAAACCCATCCCGATACCGATGCACAGCATCGCTCCCAGCCCCCAGGGCAACCCCGAACCGACGTCGGAGCCACTCAACCGGCCGGCGGACAACAGCAGGATGCCGACCAGGATGGCCGCCATCAAAACCAGTTGTCCCGCGACGACACGCTCGCCGAACAACGCGACGGCGATCAGAATCGTGATGGCCAGCCAGGCGGACGCGGCGGAACTCACCACGGTCACCGCACCCCGCGCCAGGCCGGTGTAATAGATCAGGTAGGCGATGCCAAGCGCCGCGCCGGTGATGGGCGCCCAGATCGCCAGGGCCGGCCAGTCTATGGCCGCGCCCCCTCGCGATATGTCCGCCAGCACGAAGGCCAGCGGCAGCGCCAGCCCGATCACCAGCGTCAGCAGCGTGGTGCTGACGCTGCCAATTCTGGCCGAGGCGGAACAGGCCAGATAATCAGCGATTCCCCAGGCGAAAAGCCCGGAGAATCCCCAGTAAAATCCCCCGGCGGGAGGGATGAGACGTCCTGCGCCAGACGGTCAGATGGGCAGTTTGGGTTCGTCGCCGTCGGGTACGTCGATTTCGAACGAATTGGCGTTGAAGGCGAGCAGGGAGTAATAGCCCATCAGCGTGGTGATCTCGGTGAGGCTCAGGGCGCCGAACTGGTTGAGGGCCGCCTGGAACGTCGCCTCGCTGACCCGGTGGTTGTCGAACAGCTCGGTTACGTAGTTGACGACTATCTGGAGGTCGTCTTCAAGCTGGGGCAGGGGCTTGCCATCGCGCAGGTTGTCCACGAACTCGTCGCTGATGCCCTGCTGGCGGGCGCGGGCGGCGTGGGCGTGCCAGATGTACTGGCAATCCATGTTGCGCGCGGTGAGGATCATCACCAGTTCCTGGATACGCTTGGGCAGCGATCCGTCGTCGCGCAGATAGTTGACGAGGTAGTTGGAGCGGCGGCGCATTTCGGGACTGTTGATCATGGCGGAGCCGGGGCCACTGTCCACCACGCCGCCGGAACCGGCGGTTTCGTGGTCGAAGGCCTCGCGCAGATTTTCGGGTACCTGGTCGCGGGTGAGGATCGGTGTTCGCACGGTGTGCCTCCCTGAGTTTTGGCAGATGATAGACGCGGCGGACGGCGGCGGCAAGCGTTGCCGGGGGCAATGGTCACGCGCCGCGACGACTGGCGCAGGCGTGATGGCCGGCGCCAGGGTAGGGGCGAGGCATGCCTCGCCCCTACGGATTGATTGACATTCGAGGTTGCGGCCGGCCGGTCAAGTGTCAATATCTGATGAATCATAATAGAATACGTTAACCCGCAAGGGGCAGGAGGGATGGCAATGGCAACCGTCAACAGCGTTCACGGGCCGGTGGATACCGACAACCTGGGATTCACGTTGAGCCACGAACACGTGGGCACCAACGCCGCCGGGCTGCGGCACACCTACCCTGAGTTCATCGACAAGGACGGCATCCGCGAGCAGTCCATCGCGGCCATGAAAGCCGTGTACGAGGACGGCGTCCGCACCATCGTGGATGTCAGCACCTTCGACCTGGGCCGCGACATTCTGCTGATGCGCGAGGTGGCGGATGGCAGCGGGATGCAGATCATCGCCGCCACCGGCAACCACCTGGCCGTCCCCCGTCCATTCGGAGACGTATCGCCCGACGTGATCGCGGAACTGTACATCCGCGAGATCGAGGAGGGCATCGAGGGCACGGGCATCAAGGCCGGCATCATCAAGGTCGCCAGCGACGAGGGCGGCATCACTCCGCCGCAGGAGGTGGTGCTGCGCGCCGCCGCCCGGACGCAGAAGGCCACCGGCGTTCCCATCTCAACGCACACCTGGTCGCCGGAGCGCATCGGCGATCACCAGGTGCGCATTCTTGAGGAAGAAGGGGTTGATCTGGACCGGGTGTACATCGGCCACAGCAACGACGACACCGACCTTGAATACCTGCTTGGCCTGCTCAACAAGGGCGTCTGGCTGGGACTGGATCGCTACCCCGGCGGGACTAGGCCCGGCACGCCAAAATGGGAGCAACGCACCGAGGTTGCCAAGGCGCTGATGGACGCGGGTTTCACCGACCGCATCTTCCTGTCGCACGACTATTCGGTGCCCAAGGCGCGGCACGGCGCGGAGGTTCAGGAGCAGCGGCGGCGGGCGAACCCCGACGGGTACAACTTCATTCCGCGATACGTGCTGCCTCGCCTCAAGGAAATGGGCGCATCGGACGCCGACATCCACCAGATAACGGTGGAAAACCCACGCCGGTTCTTCGCCGGCGAGTAGGCAGTCTCCGGACGCCCGGGCATCGCCCCAACTTGATCGCATCCCTGACCAGCAGTCCGCACCTGAAGTGGTACGTGTTCGCCGCCATGGCGGTGGGCACGTTCGCTTCGGTGGTCGATCACGGCAGCGTGGGCGTCGCCCTGCCGTCCATTGCGACCCATTTCCAGGCGCCCATTCCCAGCGTGCAGTGGCTGATGATCGGGTTCGCCATGACCATCATCGCGCTGCTGCTGCCAATGGGCCGGCTGGCCGACCTGATCGGGTCCAAGCGGGTGTACATCATCGGGTCGGTGGTGATCATCACCGGATCCATCGCGGCCGGCACGTCAACCGACCTGGCAGTGCTGATCCTGGCGCGCATCGTGCAGGGCGCCGGCGCGGCGATGACCCAGGGCACCGGCATGGCCATCATCATCGGCGCCTTTCCGCCCACCGAGCGGGGCAAGGCCATCGGCCTGATCATGACCATGGTGGGCACCGGAGCGGTGGCAGGGCCGGCGCTGGGCGGATTCCTGGTGGACGCCTTCGGATGGCGTTCGGTGTTCTTCGCCACCGCGCCCATGGTCACCGTCAGCATCGCAATGAGCATGGCGGTCCTGACCAACACCGACCCATTGCCGGCAACGCGCAACGCCCAACGGCCGCGTTTCGACTGGCTGGGGGCGTTCCTGTCGTCCAGCGCGCTGCTGGCGCTGCTGCTGGGTATCACCAACGCGCACCGTTCCGGCTGGGCTTCGCCGCCCATCATCGCCGCCGTCTGCATCTTCGTGGTGCTATTGGCCGCGTTCATCTGGTGGGAGTTGCGGTACGTCAGCCCGATGCTGGAACTGCGGCTGTTCCGCCGCCGCAACTTTTTCCTGGGGGTTTCGGCCAACTACCTGATGTTCATGGGCAGTTCGGCGGTGCTGTTCATGACGCCGTTCTATCTGCAGAACGTGCTGGGATACCGGCCATCGGTGGCGGGTTTGGCGGTGGTGCCGGGCGCAATGTGCATGGCGATCCTGGGGCCGCTGAGCGGGCGTCTGTCCGACCGTTTCGGTTGGCGGAAGTTCACGGTCGCAGGACTGATACTGTCCAGCACGGGCATCGCGATACTCTCGCAGGTGACCGCCGAGTCGTCGCTGTTTCACGTGATACCCGCGCTGATGCTCACCAGCAGCGGCATGGGCACGTTCTACTCGCCCAACTCAAGCTCAATCCTGAGCGCGGTGGAGCGTGACAGCCACGGCGTCATCTCCGGACTGGTGAACCTGATCCGCAACGCCGGCAACGTGGTCAGCATCGCAGTGGCAACCGCGATAGTTACCGCTACAATGGGGTCGTTGGGCTACGAGCCGAGCCTGGACGCGGTGCGAGACAGCGCGGCGGCAGGTGTCAGCACAGCATTCACCGCCGGACTGAAATTCGCATTCTTCGCTATGATGGGTTCGCTGCTGGTCGCGCTGTTCCTTTCGGCGCTGCCAACGCACCGGGAGGGACAGACCGTGCCTGCGCCGCCGGAGCCGCCGGCGGAACCCGTATTGCGTCCAGCCACCAGCCAGGGCCAGGAGGACTGAACAATGACAACCACCACTACCACGCAGGACGGCGGCGAGGCCATCCTCGAAGCGTTCCGCAACCTCGGCATCGATTACATCGTTTCATCGCCCGGCTCCGAGTGGGCGCCGGTTTGGGAGGCGCTGGCCCGCCAGCAGATCAACGAGACGCCGGGGCCGCGTTACGTCAACTGCTGGCACGAAACGCTGGCGGTGAACGTCGCCAGCGGATACACCCGCGTCACCGGCAAGATGCAGGCGGTGCTGCTCCACGCCGGCGTGGGGCTGCTCCAGGGCAGCATGGGAATCCAGGGAGCGGTCGTCGGCGAGGTGCCCATGCTGGTGTGCTCCGGCGAGGCCATCAGCTACGGCGAGAACCCCGACATCGACCCGCAGGCCCAGTGGTACCGCAACCTGAGCGTGGTGGGCGGGCCCGACCGTTTCGCCAACGCATTCACCAAGTGGAGCGGCCGCGCCACCAGTCCGCACACCCTTTACGAGCAGTTGGTGCGCGCCGGCGAACTGGCCCAGCGGGTTCCCCAAGGGCCGACGTTCCTGGACATTCCCATCGAAACGATGATCCACGACTGGACGCCGGGCAGCAAGATGCGCGCCATCGCCGATGCCCCCAGGACCCGGCCGGCGGACTCGGACATCGCCGCGCTGGCCGACCTGATCGTCCAGAGCAGGTCGCCGTTGATCATCACCGATTCGGCGGGACGGGACATCGACGGTTTCAACAGCCTGGTGGCGTTGGCCGAGTTGTTCGCCATTCCGGTGGTGGAGAGCGCCGCGCTGTACGCCAACTTCCCCAAGAGCCATCCCCTGTACCTGGGCGGCCAGTCCGAGCGGTATCTGCCCCACGCCGACCTGGTGATCCTCGCGAGCAGTCGCGCTCCGTGGTATCCGCCGCAGGACGGGCCAAAGAACGCAACTGTCGTGGCCATGGGCGAGACCGTCATCAAGGACTACATGGTGTACCAGAACCTATTTGCCGACCGGTACGTGGAGGGCGACATCACCCTGGCGTTGGGTCTGCTGGTCGAAGCGCTGCGCCCGATGGCGTCGCAACACGAGCCTGCAATCGAAGCGCGCCGACAGGCCTGGACCGAAGAGCACGACCATCTGGAAGAGGCCACCTACGCAGCGGAATCGGCGGCCAGCGCCAGCAGCCCCATCGACCCGGCGTGGCTGTGCGCCGTCCTCAGCGACGTGATGCCCGACGACGTGGTGTACGCCGAGGAAGTGACCACCCACCGGGGAACCGTGGGCCGGCACCTGCGCTGGGACGGCCCCCAGAGCTACTACAAAACCAACGGCGGATTGGGTCAGGGGCTTGGCCTCGCGCTGGGCGTCAAGCTCGCCAAGCCGGACCAGCCGGTGGTGGCGCTCATGGGCGACGGCGGGTTCCTCTACAACCCGGTGACACAGGCGTTCGGCGTGGCGTGCGAGGCCGACCTGCCATTCATGACGGTGCTGTTCAACAATGGCTGCTACGAGGCCATGAAGGGCAACCACCTGGCCTACTATCCCGACGGCGACGCGGCCCGTGCGAACATCTGGCACGGCGTCCACATCCCCGGTCCGGACTATGCCAAGCTGGTCGATCCCTTCGGCGGCTACGGCGAGCGGGTGGAGGATCCGGCGCAGTTGGCGCAGGCGTTGCGCAACGGTCTGCAGGCCGTGCAGGAAGGCCGCATCGCGCTGATCGACGTGGCGCTCAACAAGTAACGGCTCTGGCAGGGATGCCTACCGGATAGTCATGCGCACCAAACGGTGTAAGGGCGGGTTTGAAACCTGCCCCCACGGTTTTGGCGTGGCTTGGTAATTTCCGTGTGCGCGGTTGCATGGGTAGGGGCGAACAAGCGGACTCCGACCAAACTCGGTATCACGCCGTCTGCGGCTGCGCCGGCCGGCTTGACGGCCGCAGGGCGGTCACCAATACGGCGGGGGCGGGTTTGAAACCTGCCCCCACGGTTTTGGCGTGGCTTGGTAATTTCCGTACTCGCCCCTACGTTGCCGACGAGCGAACTTCGACGAAACTCGGTATCACGCCGTCTGTGGCTGCTCCGGCCGGCTCGACAAAGGCAGGACGGCGAACAGCACGGCGGCGACGACGAACAGCGCGGCGATGTAGTACACCGTGGGCTGGAACCCGGCGGACTCGTAGATTGCTCCCGCAACCAGGGGAGACACCATCGCCATCAGGAAGCTGATACAGGCCACCACTCCCAGGCCGGTTGACGCAACCTGGCGCCCCACCACGTCTAACACCGCCGCGTTCAGGATGGGCTGGTCGGGATAGAGGAACAGCCCCACCAACGCGATGGTGATGGTCAAAGTGATTCCGGTGTCGAACTGGGCCAGCGCCAGCGTTGCCAGGCACGACCAGATCAGGCCGGGAACCAGCACCTGCTTGCGTCCGAACCGGTCGGACAGCCACCCCGCGCCGGGTTTGGCGACCAACCCGACGGCGATCAACAGGCCGATGTGAAATCCCCGGTTGACCGGCCCCATGTCCAGATCGTTGCCCAGATACAGAGGCAGGATGGTTACCAGCGCAACCAGGGCCATCGCGCGGAAACCGCGCACCACCGTCAATCCCCAAAGTACCGGGCTTTTGAGCAGGGCCCTGGTTGCCTCGACGCGCTGGGCCAGGGGGATCGTGTCCTCCTCCTCGTCGTCCGACGTGCCGATGCGACGGAACGCCCAGACGGCGCACGCTCCGAAGAAGAAGGGCACCGCGGCGTAAATGCTGAGCACTTCCCGCCAGGACAGGAAGGCCAGCAGCAGTCCGGTCACCATCGGGCCGGCAACATCGCCGACGCTGCCTCCGACGCCGTGGGCGGCCAGCACCGTCCCGCGTCGCTCGGGGAAGTGGTGCGACAGCGATGCCGACGCCGGCAGGTGCCAGATGGAATGGGATATCGCCACCACCGCCATGCCGATCAGCAGCAGCGGGTACACCGGCGAGACGCCGATGGCCAGGCAGCCCAGCGCGGACGCCCCCAGGCATATCGCCAGGAGTTGGCCCCAGTACTTGCGGAGGATGTCCACCACCACGCCGCCGGGAAGCGCGACCAGGCCGGCAGCCAACTCCCGCGCCGACAGGATGCCGCCGACACCCACGCTGTTGAGACCGAAACCCCGCTGTATCTCGGGCAATGCCACCACGAAACTCTGCAGGATCCAGTGGAACACCACATGGCCGGTGGACAGGCCGGGCACGATGATGCGCCCGCCAAAGGCCGGGCCGGGACGGTTATGCTGGTATGCGGTATCGGGGTTCTGCATGGCGATGTGGCCTCCCGCCTATGAGGGCACCCTGGGGTTTAGCGGTTTGCGATCTCTCCGGCCAGGGCGATCAGTTCCTCGTCTGAACCGTAGTCGCCCAACAATGACAGTCCGATGGGCAGGCCGTCCACCTCGCCCAACGGCATGGTGAGTTGCGGCCGGCCCGTGTTGCCGGCGATGGACGTCAGGGCGCTGTTGCGGAGGCGCAGCGCATGGCGAGCGGACACGGCCTGACTCAGCGGCGGCGCGGGGCCGACCGTGGTGGGCAGGCAGACCGCAACATCGCCACCGGCGAACACCTCGTTCATCCGGGCGACGATGGAATCGCGGCCGACCTGCGCGGCGGTCACCTGCTCGTCGGTAACCGCGCGGGCCGTGACGTACCGGTCGGATACCTCGAAGCTCATGGCCGGATTTACGGCGTCGAGCCATTCCCTGATGGATTCCCACGCCTCGCGACTCTGTAGAATCTGCTGGTGGCCGGACCATTCTTCCAGGCTGACAGGGGAGAGTCGCTCGGTCGATTTTGAACCGAACATGGCCGCCACGGTTTCCAGCGCGGATTCCAACGCTTCCCTCACGTCCGGTTCCAAAAGATCGAAGGCATCCTCGGCGACGACCAAACGGCGCGGACGCGACGATGACGCGCCCGCCGGCAGGATGACCCCGGCGACGCGTGCGAAGGTCGCGGCGTCGCGGGCGAACCAGCCGATGGTGTCGAAAGTGGGCGCCTGCAGCAGCATACCGTCCAGCGGGATGCGCCCATGGGTGGGTCGCAATCCGTACAGACCGCAGAAACTCGCCGGCACGCGCACCGAGCCGCCGGTGTCCGAGCCCAGCGCAAAGTCCACCAACTTGCCGGCCACCGCCGACGCCGACCCGCTGGAAGAACCGCCGGGAACGCGTCCGGCGGCCCGGGGGTTGCGCGGAGTGCCGTAGTGGGCGTTTTCGCCGAAGATGCCCCGGGTCAGTTCGTCGGTGATGGTCTTGCCGGTCATGGTGGCGCCGGCGTCCGCCAGGGTCCGCCCCACCCAGGCGGTGGCCTCGGCGGGGCCGTGAGTCGCCTTCCAGTGGGGGTTGCCGCAACCGGTTACGTGGCCGGTCACGTCGAAGATGTCCTTGGCGGCAAACGTGAGGCCGGCAAGGGGGCCGTCGGGGGCGCCGGCAAGGTAGGCGTCGCTGTCGGGACAGAATGCGTTGAGCGGGTCTGGCATGGTTACAACATTGCCTCGTTGAGGGTTACGCCGAAACCGGGGCGGTCTGGCGCTGCGATAAATCCGTCCTTAGGTTCCGGTTCGTCGATCCAGAGGAGATCGCGTTGGTCGCGGATGTGGTCGGAGTGTACCTCGGCGAAATCGGCCCAGTCCGACGCCATGATCAGGTGCAGTCCCCAGACCTCGCCGCCGCGATGGGGCGATACGGGCACGCCGGCCTTGCGGGCCAATTCGATGATGCGCAGTCCGGCGGTGATCCCGCCGCACCATGTGATGTCAGGCTGCCACAGGCCCAGAGCATCGGCGCGCGCGATGTCGGCGAAACCATGGTGGGTGAACTCGTGCTCGCCGCCGGCGATGAGCGCCGGCGCTGCCACGACACGCAACTCGGCCTGACCCGGCAGGTCGTCGGGAGTCAGCACATCCTCGTACCAATACAGGTTGAACTCCGACAGCGCCTGGGCCATCCGCGTTGTCACGTCGGAATCCCAGGACATGTAGCAATCGACCATAATCCGCGCGTCGGGCCCGTACAACTCGCGGGCGTTGGCGGCGGCGGTCACGGCGGTTTCGTAGTCGTCGTTGCCCTGCCAGCGGTGGGGGCATTTGTGGGCCAGGAATCCGCGCTCGCGATACAGCGCCGAATCGGGACCGGTGGCGTAGGCAAACACGCGGGATTTGTTCGCGCCGCCCAGCACCTCATACACCGGCTTGCTGTACGCCCTGCCCAGCAGATCATAGAGGGCCAGGTCAACGCCGCTCAGCGCCATGATTGCCAACCCCTTGCGTCCGTAGGGCAGTGATTGGGCATACAGGTGGTCCCAGGTCGCCGCAATATCATCAGCGTCGTTCACCTCGCGCCCCATCATCAACTCACGGAAGTGGCGGTTGACGATATCCACACCGGCCACGCCGCCGCCACCGTATCCGAAGCCGGCGACTCCCGTGTCGGTCTCCACCCGCACGACGATCTGCCAGAAGTGGGTGCGCCAGGAGGGTACGACGTGCCGGTAGTTGGGATAAACCGCTTTGACGTCGGTGATGCGCATCTATGCCACCGGGCCGCCCAGGGGCGCTCGGGGTTCGCCGCTTTCGAGGAACGTGCCGTAGCCGGGGTTCTGCTGGATCTGGCCGTCCTTGAGGAGAACCTGGCCGCGCAGCATGGTCATCCACGGGCGGCCGTTGACCTGCCATCCCTCGAACAGCGTGTAGCCGGCGTTGCTGTGGTGGTTCTGCGACGTGAGGATGCGGTCGCCGTTGGGATCAAGGATAAGGAAGTCCGCGTCGGAGCCAACCTGTATCACACCCTTGCGCGGGTAGATGCCAAAGATGCGGGCCGGATTCTCGGCCATGACGCGGGCCAGCCACCAGATGGGCATGCCTCGCTTCACCACGCCCTCGCTGTACATCAGCGGCACGATGGTCTCGATGCCGGGCGATCCGAAGGGCACCGACGTGCCGTTGGAATCCACGAAGATGTTGTCCCAGCCGGGCTCCTTGAGTTCGCGCGGATGCGGCGAGTGGTCGCTGGCGACGATGGATACGTTGCCCTGGCGCAGACCCTGCCACAGCGCGTCGCGGTCGGGACCGTCCTCGGGACGCAGCGGCGGGCCGATCTTGGCCAGCGGGCCGAACTCCGCCATCTGCGCGTCGGAGAGCAGCAGGTATTGGGGGCACGTCTCGGTCCACACACGTTGGCCCAGGCTCTGCGCCTGCTTGATGCGCTCCAGACCCAACTGCGTGCTGAGGTGGACGACGTAGGTGGGGCAACGGGTGGCCGCCGACATCTTGACGGCGCGGTTGATGGCCTCCTCCTCGGCCCAGTCGGGGCAGGCCGTGGGGAAGTCGGTGGGATGAATGTGTCCCTCGCCGATCAGCTTGTTTTCCAGGTACTCGATGATGTTGCCGCTCTCACAGTGCAGTTGCAGCACGCCGCCGCCGCGGCCCACCATATCCATCGCCTCGCAGATGTAGTCGTCGTCGCACATCCGGCCGGGGCGCTTCTTGTAGGTCATGAACATCTTGAA
>CAZCZB010000055.1:0-19229 GCA_964502995.1 uncultured Dehalococcoidia bacterium | reverse complement strand
GGTGGGCCTGCGCTACACCGTCGAGGGATCCGACCTGCGCAACGACATGCAACTGAGCCCCAACCTGATGACCAGCGAACACCGGCCGGCCCACGTCGCCATCGACGAGGACCTGAACTACATCGGCATCGGCGCGAGCCTGCAACTGGCGCTGGGCCAGGGCGAACTGACGCTGCAGTCCACCGACCCTCACGTCCAGCCGCACCTGAACTACAACTACTACCAGGAACCGGAGGACCTGCGCCGGATGCGCGAGGCCATCCGCCTGGGCGTCCGCATGGCCGAGCAGCCTCCCTTCGCCGACCTCCTGGAAGAACGGCTGATGCCAACCGACGAGGAACTGGCGTCCGACGATCTGCTGGACGACTGGCTGCGCAAGAACTCGGGCACGTCGCACCACATATCCGGAACCTGCAAGATGGGTCCCGACTCCGACTCGCTGGCGGTGGTTGACCAGCACCTGAAAGTGAAGGGCATCGAGGGCCTGCGCGTCGCCGACGCATCCATCATGCCCGACTGCATTCGCGCCAACACCAACGCCACCACCATCATGATCGGCGAAAAGTGCGCCGATTACGTGAAGGAAGGGCGGTAAACGGAGCGCGCATCAACAGCGCCAAATTGGTGCGTCAAACAGGTTCATAGCGAATGGCGGTCCCGTTGCCTGGAGACAATCCATCAGGCAGCGGGACCGCCGCGATATTCGGCTGATATAATGTTTGACATAGATGTGCCGAGGGGGGAATAGACTTGGCTTCGATGGATGACAGCCCGGCGACCAAAGCTGACGTGAGTAATCTTCGGAACGAACTGCAGTATTACGCAACCAAGGCTGATCTGGCCCATATGGAAACGCGGTTGCTGATCCGACTGGGCAGCTTGATTGTCGCCGTAGGCGCCGCTGTCGTGCTGATTGACCGTTTCCTGGGGTAGGAGTGCGGAATCATGGAAGTGCAATGGATGAACCACACCGGTTTCGTGGTCAGCGACATGGAGCGTTCCGTCGCGTTCTACCGGGACCTGCTGGGCCTGAGCGTCGAGCGCGACCAGATACTCGAAGGCGAGTTCATATCCGAGGTGGTGGGGTACTCCGACGCCCGACTGCACATCGTGTACCTGGGCACGGGCGACCTGCGCCACTCGGTGGAGTTGATCCAGTACCTCAACCCGCCGGGCGTGGCCGTCGAACTGCCCCAGCGACACCAGGTCGGCGCGACGCACTTGGGCGTCATCGTGGACGACCTGGACGAATTTCACGCCAGGCTATCTGCGGAGGGCGTCCGGTTCGTCAGCGGCCCCGCCATTCGGCCCAACCCGGTGTATCCCGCCGCCAGCAAGGGCTGCTATATGCAGGACCCGGACGGCAACTGGCTGGAACTCCTCGAACGCGGCCCGGCGCCGCCCGACGCAACCTCCGTTTAGTGGGATTGGCAATCGCAGGGTCGAGGCATGCCTCACCCCGCGCTCGGTCTCCTCATCGATGCAGGGGCGAGTCTGAGACCCGCCCCTACCCGTGAGTACCGCCGCGTCCGGTAGTTTGACAGTCCCTACGATGCGCAGGGGCGGGTCTGAGACCCGCCCCTGCCGTTATCATATCGGTCGTTTGGAAGGCTGATCGTCGGCTTCCATACCCCCATTATGGTTCCAACCCCAACCTCGCCCGCAGCGTCTCGTACACGGCCTGCAAAAACCCGCCCGCGTATTCCCGGTGGCTGAACGCCATGCCGCCGGTCTCGGCATCGGAACGCGCCGCCTCGTAGAGTTCGACGGCCCTGGCGTTGTCGTAAGGGAAGGGCATCTGGCCCATGTAGTGCTCAAAGTCGGCGATGTCGGCCCACTCGATCAGCTCGTGGGGTTGCGCGAAATTCACGGCCCAGTTCTCGCCGTCCAGCCGCCCCCGCATGAGGGACCACGCCCGGGGACCAACGGTGCCGCCGTCTTGCATAATCGCCGCGGAGTATTCAGGTGCGGCCTGCGGTGTAGGGACGAATGATTATTCGCCCCTACGTGTGCATGGCCAACGGATCACAGGGCGATGGCGTAGCACGCGCGGCGCGGGTCTGCCCCGGTGCTGAGCGATCCGGTGTCGGGGTCGCGTTCCGATACGGTCGCGCCCAGGCCGCAGTTGGCCGTGCGATGAATCCGGTGGCCGAAGGCACGGAGCGCGTCGGCGGTGGATTCCGGAATCCCCTCCTCCAGATCCAACTGGCCGGGATAATAGACGTGGGGATAGAAGGAGTTGACGTTGCTGGCGGTGGCGAAACGCGGAGCCTCCACGGCCTGCTGCGGATCCATGCCGAACACCAGCGAGTTGAGCATCAGTTGCAGGTTTCCCTGCACCTGGTTGTCTCCGCCGGGGCAGCCCACGGTCATCACCGGTTTGCCATCCCTGGCCACGATGTAATTGACCAGCGTCGTGCGCGGGCGCTTGCCGGGTTCCACCACGTTGGGATGGCCGGGTTCGCAGTTGAACATTTCGATGCGGGTGCTGAGGCAGCAGCCCAGTTCGGGGAAAAACACCGACTTGGAGAACGACCCGCCGCTGATCGTACCGCACACCAGGTTCCCGTGCCTGTCCAGCACCGACACGTGGGTCGTCCCGTCGTCGCCCGACGAGTCCGCGCCGGCGTACATGGGCTCGGCCATCACCGGCGCGGCGGTCTTGCCGCTGATGCGCGAGAACCGCCACGGGTCGCCCGGCTCAGGCTGCGCGGGGTAGGCGCCCTCGGGGTCGATCAGTTGGGCGCGGTCGCGGGCGTACTCCTTGGACAGCAGCCCGTCGATGGGCACTTCGGCGAAGTCGGGGTCGCCGTAGAACGCCTCGCGGTCGCCGAAGCAGAGCTTCAACGCCTCCGCCACTGTGTGAATGTACGCGGGACTGTTGTGTCCCATGGCGCGCAGATCGAAGTTTTCCAGGATGTTCAGGGCCTGCATCAGCATCGGGCCCTGGGTCCAGGTGTTCTGACCCCAGACCTCGCAACCGTTGAACGTGGTGGTTACCGGTTCCGCGAACTGGCTGCGGTAATTGGCAAGGTCATCCATGGACAGTATGCCGCCAACCTCCCTCGAGGAATCCACGATCAGGCTGGCGATGGGGCCGCAGTAGAAGGCATCGCGGGCGGCCTGGATGCTGGCGCTGCGGGATCCCGATTCCGCCACCGAAGCGTCGCGCATGGCTTTGAGGGTGTTGGCCAGGCCGGGCTGAACCATTGGGTCGCCGGGCCGGGGAACGTTCCGGTTGTCGTAGAAAACGTCCCAGCCGCCGGGCGGGAAGTTATCGAATTGCTCCTGACCCGACCGCGACTTCAGGCGTTCCAGCATGTATTCGTAGTGGGGCACGCCATCCTCAGCATAGGCGATGGCCGGCGCAACCACATCGGCGAAGCTCATGGAACCGTAGCGGTCCAGCATGGCGGTGAACGCATCGACGATGCCGGGCAGCGTGAACGACAGCGGCGCGTCCATGCCCGGGCCGGTGGGTATCCGCTCGTGTCCCCGCGAACGGTAGAAATCGGCGGTGGCCGCGCCCGGGGCGGTGCCCTGTCCGTTCAGGGACGTCAGATCGCCGCTTTCGGCATCATAGAGCATGAACACGCCCTCGGCGGCCAGCGAGTAGGACGCGATGGGTTCCACGACGGCGGCGGCGAGGCTGGCCGCCACCATGGCATCGAAGGCGTTGCCGCCGGCCAGCAGCATCCGCATGCCGGCCATCGAAGTCAGATAGTGGCCGGAGGATATGACGCCCTCGTTGGAACGCACCACGGGACGGCCGGTGTCGGGCAGGGCAGCGTCGCCCTGTTCCAGGTTGTGCTCAGCTCGCCGGATGACCATTTTCGCCTCCTTGGGTATGAGGTGTTTGTGGGTGGGGATTGGATTGCATTGCTACGGGCCGGCGTCGGGGTCAAGGCCCAGGACCACGCGGCCGAACTGCTGCCCGCCAAAGTCCATGATCAGGGTGTCCCGGTGCGCCACGGCGTGGGCGTCGCGGTGGAACCGTTGGAGGGCCACCGAATCAAACAGGGCGTGCGCGCCGCTGATGTCAAAGATGCGGTTGACCGACTGCAAACACAGTTGGATCGCAAACGCCCGGTCGCGGCGGTATCTGGCCCGGTCCAGCGCTGAAAACCCTTCGCCGGCCGCGGCGCGGTCCAGGATTTCGCGGACGTTTCGGTGCATCAGCGCGCGGGCGGCGTCCACCTCCGCGCACGCTTCCGACAGGCGGATGTGGACGGCCTGCGACTCGGCGGAGCGGGCGCCGCCGGTGGTCCCCGTCAAGCGCGAGATGAACTCGTCTATCATGCCGCGAGCGATGCCAACCATGGGCGCAACCAGGTCCCAGCCCAGCAACGCCGGAACGGGCGCGCGATACTGCGCCTGCCCGTGCAGGTCCCAAGCGGTCCAGTCGCCATCGCCGGCGGTGGTCACGTCCAGCGCACGGTGCGCCGGCACAAAGGCGTCGTTGACCACAATGTCCTTGCTGCCGCTGCCGCACAATCCGGACACGAACCAGGTGTCCACAATCTCAAAGTCGGAACGCGGTATCAGAACCCAGACGCGCTCGCCAATGCCGGGCACCCCCAACATCACCCAGTCGGAGAAATCACAGCCGCTGGAAAACTCCCATCGCCCGGATACGCGGTAGCCGCCGCCCACGGGAATGCAGGTGGATTTTCCGGTGTTGAGGGAACTCGCCACCAACGTGTCAGGGCTCGCGCCCAGCACCTCCTCCTGCGCCAGGAGCGGCCAGAATCCGATCAGCCAGGCGTGGGCGGCCCAGAGTCCGTAGCACCACCCGGTGGCGGGACAGGCGCGGGACAACTCTTCCGCCACGTCCAGCGCCAGCGAATAGTCAACATCCAGACCGCCAAACCGGATGGGCACGGCGATGCGGCAGAGTCCCGACTCCACCAGGGCGTTTGCCGATTCATCGGGCAGGCGACGCAATCGCTCGGCCTCGGCCGCCCGTTCCCTGAGGAAGGGAACCAGACCGGAAGCGCGGCTGATCAGATCATTCGCGGAGACAGAACCCGCCGTGATGTCGAATGTCGTGGACACTCATTCACACCTGTGCTTGATGCCGCAATGGTATCACCTTTGTTCGCCCGGCGCGGCAGCGTCCGGACGCTGGTACAACTCCACCGCGCGCCACACCAGCGGCGTCAGGATTATCACCGGCAGCATGAACAGGATGCCCACGCCGGCGTTGAACCCGATGGCCACCGATATGGTGAACGCCTGCGCGATCGCTCCGATCTCGACGCCGCCAATCAGGTGCCCCAACCCGTTGACCAGCCCCTGCGAACCCATGATGCGCCCGCGCATCTCCGCCGGCGAGGACAGCAGCAGGATCGTGCTCTGCATGACGCTGAATCCCGACTGACCCATGCCGGCGCACACCAGCACCACGAACGAGACGATGAACCACGGCGACCATGCGATGATCGTCACGCCGATGCCGACCAACAACGCGCCAAAAACGAAATACCGCCCGTGGAACGAGTAGCTGCGGCGCATCCCCAGGACGATTGCGCCGAGAAACGCGCCGATGCCGTCCGCCGCGCCCAGGACGCCGCCCAGCGCCGGCCCGACTTTCAGCACATCCGTCGCCACCACCGGGATGAAGTATTGCAGGGGCAGAATCATGCCGTTCATGATCAACGAGATGGTCAGCACGCCCAGCACGAACTTGTTGGAGAAGGAATGCCCGATGCCCGACTTGATGCCCTGCAGGAACGCGGTATCCCTCACCATCCGAGCGGAGCCGTCGGGGAGTCTCATCCTCATAAGGAGCAGGACGGCGACCACGTCCAGCGCCACCAGCACGATGAACGCGCCGGTGAACCCGTAGAACTGCACCATCATGCCGCCGATGATCGGCCCGATGATCTTGCCGCCGTTGTTGGTGATCGTCTCCAGCGACATGGCGTGGGCGATGCGGTCCTGTCCGGCCAGATCGAACAGCGCGGCCCGACGGGTTGGATCGTCCAGCACCTTGGCGGTGCCCTGCAGCAGTATGGCCACGAAGACGTGCCACGGTTCGATGAGCCGCAGGGTCAGCAGCGTCAGCAGGGCGGCAGCGATGATCAGATAGATGGTGTGCGTGCCCACCAGGATGCGCCAGCGGTCGAATCGATCGGCCACCATGCCCGCCACCAGCGACAGCGGCGGCCTGGGCCCGTTGAGGAATACCGAAATCAACCCCACCTGGAACGCCGAGTCCGTGAGGTGAAATATCAGGTACCCCAGCACAATGAGTTCCATGCGCCGGGAGGTCTCGTGGATCCAGCGGGCCGCCCACAGGTACTGGAAATTCCGGTCCTGAAGGACAACCAGTGCCGGAACGTTGGCGATTCGGGCCAAGGGCAGCCGCCTTTATGGGGCGCTTGCCGCCCGTGTTCATGGGAGGGTTACGATAAACAGTCAGGCGTTGGGCGGAAGGTTGAATATGGTGTTGCCGTCAACGTCGTGGCGATGGTTCGCAAGGGCAGTCAGCATATTAATGACTCGATTCACATCACTCTGCATAGAGTCAATCTTGGACTCCAATCTCCGCTGACCTTCGGCTAGTTCATCAACCCTCTGATTGAGGGCATCGACCCTTTCGTTCAGGGCATCAACCTTCATGTGCAGACCGCCCAGATTGAAGACGCCTCTGAGCACCCAGATAACCACAGTGGCAGCCACGCCGGCGGCCGCGACGATAACCCCGGCGCCGGTCAACAATAAAACAGTGTCCATCGTTACCTCTCCAAGCACAGGGTACATCCCGCGATTGGCAGAGCGCAACCGCAGGATGAAACCGTAACTGTTCAGAGTCGCGGAGGTTGTCATTGCGAGTCCGCCTCAGGCGGACGTGGCAATCTCGACGCTGTAGCAGCAATGTCTGCCCCAACGGACTCCCCTATTCCAACGGGATTGCCACGCTTCGCTCGCAATGACACTTTCCCTGCGACTCTGAACAGTTACCTGAAACCGAGCGGAATAAAGAGAGCGGACGGTTAGTCTCGAAAATCGTTGTCGTACAGTTCCCGCAACCGCGCGAGATGCTCCGGCGGGATGGGCGGCAGATCAACGCACGCCGCAGTTTCCTCGGCTTCCGCCACGTTCTTCACGCCGGGCACGGTGGTGTGTATGTCGGGGTTCATAAGGCAGTACACCATCGCCGCCTGCGACAGCGTGCGGATCGGCCCGTCCAGCAGGAAACCCAGTTTGGCCGCGCTGGCCAGGTCCTTCTCCATCAGGGCGTCTCCGGGACGCGGCGGGCGGTCCAGTCCATCGGTCAGCGCGCCGGCGGCATGGGAACGGATGCCGATGATTCCCATGCCGTGGCTTTTCGCCAGCGGGATGATCTGCCCGTTGTCGAACAGGGTCGCGCCCGCGGGTGGCGGTTCCTGCGCCGTGCGGTTGAGCAGGTTGTAGTAGGCCAGCACGGTGTCATACTCGCCCGTTTCGAGGATACGGCGCATGGTGGGCACGTGGTGGTCCATCGCGGACAGGCCGATGAACCGCGTCTTGCCGGCTCGCTGCACCTCGCGGTAGGCGTCCAGTACCGGCCCCAGCACGTCGTCGGCCGACAGCGAGTTGGGAACCTCGCCCCGCGTCGCGGTGAACCGGTTGTGGACGTGAAGCACATCCACCGAATCGCGGCGCAGACGGCGCAGGCTGGTGTCCACTGAGCGGCGCACGGCCCCGGCCACGTCGTCCATCTCGTCGGCCTGGAGGCGTACCTTGGTGGCGACCACCACCTGCTCGCTGCGTCCCTCCAGCGCCTTGCCCAGCGCTTCCTCGGCCTTGCCGTCGCCGTAGGCCGGCGCCACGTCGAAGAAGGTGATGCCCAGCTCCAGCGCACGGTGAACGGAGGCGATGGCCTCCTGCTCGTTGGTCGGCCCCCACACCTGACCGATGCCGCCGCCGCCAAATCCGGCGCGGGACACGGTGAGGCCGGTGCGCCCCAATTGCGTGTATTCCATGCTAGCTGTGTTCCCCCTCGGCCAATTGGAAGTAGATTCCGTGGGAACTGCCCGTCTCGATGCTGGCGGTCTGGTACCCGAAGGGACTGGTGGACGGGCCGTCGCCGCGCATTTCGTTCCCCTTGGCCTGCAGATCGTTGAAAAGCTGGCCGATGTTGTCCACGCCCCAGGCAACCTGCATGACGCCGGGGCCGGTCTCGCGCAGTTGGCGGGCCATGGGGGTGTCGTCCCGCAGCGGCTCGAAGAAATCCACCAGCGTATCGCCGATCTGGTACAGAATGGACCTGAAGCCGCGCTCGGTGAATTCGTCGGATCGAAGGGGGGTGAGTTCGAAGTTGGTTTCCAGGTATGCGGCCATGTCCGCGACGCTCTCCACGACGTAGGTAACGTGATGCACCTTGTTGAGCATGATGAACCTCCTCGCTGGTAGACTTGGGCGCAGGCTATTCCTTTTGGGCGCCGTATTCAACCCTCAAGGATTGGTTGAAAACTGTTACGGTAACCGAGCGGTTCCTGTTGTCCGCTCGTCCTGAGCCTGTCGAATGACGCACGCGCACGTTTGCCGTCCCCGAGGTTCATGGTTCGACAGGCTCACCATGAGCGGAAGGAAAGCGCCGCCGCAACCTCCGTAGGGGCGAATGATTATTCGCCCCCACCCTACGCATACCCACAATTGCCGCACAAACATGACGAGGCTGAGACATGACCGATCACAAGATTTTTGAACTGGGCGACGTTGACCTGCAATGCGGCCTGCGGCTGCGCGGCGCGAAACTGGCCTACCAGACCTACGGCGAACTGAACGCGCGCAAGGACAACGTCATCGTTTTCCCCACCTTCTTCGGTTCGCAGCACCCGTCCAACGAGCCCATGATCGGGCCGGGGATGGCGCTGGACCCAACGCGGTACTTCATCATCATCCCCAACCTGTTCGGCAACGGGCTGTCGTCGTCGCCCAGCAACACGCCGTCGCCATACGGCAGGGCGAGATTCCCGAAGGTGACGTACTACGACAACATCGGGTTTCAGCATCGGCTGGTCACCGAGCAGTTCGGCATCGAGCGCATCGCGCTGGTGTGCGGGTTCTCCATGGGGGCGCAGCAGACGTTCCACTGGGGCGCGCTGTATCCCGACATGGTGGAGCGCATCGCGCCGTGGTGCGGGTCGGCGCGCACCGCCCGGCACAATTTCGTTTTCCTGGAGGGGGTCAAGGCCGCCCTGTGCGCCGACGACGCCTTCCGGGACGGCTGGTATGAGTCCCAGCCCGAGAAGGGGCTGCGGGCGATGGCCCGGGTGTACGCGGGTTGGGCGCCGTCCCAGGCGTTCTATCGCGAAAAGGTGTACCTGGACCTCGGTCACTCGTCGCTGGAGGACTACCTGATCACCTCGTGGGAGGGCCGCTACCTGCAAAACGACGCCAACAACATCCTGGCGATGGTGGCGACGTGGCAGGCCGGCGACATCAGCGACAACCCGCTGTATGGCGGCGACTTCGAGAAGGCGCTGGGATCAATCAAGGCCAGGGCGTTCGTCATGCCATCTGAAACCGACCAGTATTTCCCGCCGGAAGACAACCGCATCGAGGTGTCAAAGATGCCCAACGCGGAACTGCGGGTGATCCCCACCATCTGGGGCCACACCGGCGGCGGCCCTGGCCGCAACCCGGTGGATACGGCGTTTATCGACGCGCAGTTGAAAGAGTTGCTGGGCAGTTGAGGGCGAGTAGCGCGTGTAGGGGCGAGGCATGCCTCGCCCCTGCGTGGTCAACGCACCATCCGCTATAAATGGGCGGTTCGCGTTCCGACCCGTCCTACCGCCAACCCTGTAGGGGCGGGTCTGAGACCCGCCCCTACGTTTGACGTTTGCGTCGTCCAACCAACGCCGCCGCGCCTTAACTCACCGGCAGCACAACCTCCGTGCGCTCTGCCGGCAACTCCACCTCGAAAGCGTTGAGGAAGAAGGCGGTCTGGGCGTAGTTACCCATGAGCGCGGTGATCTCAACCAGGTGCTGCGCCCCGAACTGCTCCAGGGCAATCTGGAAGGTTGACGCCGAGATGCGGTGGTTGGCGTAGAACTCGTTGCAGAAGTTGACGATGGCCTGCTCGTCGGCGGCCATGTCGGGCAGGGGCTTGCCATCGCGAATGGCGTCCACCAAGGCGTCGCTTACACCCTCCCGGCGAGCGGCCGGAGCGTGGGCGTTCCAGATGTACGGGCAGTCGAAATTGCGCGCCGTCACCAGGATCGCCAACTCCTGGATGCGCTTGGAAAAGCTGCTTTCAAATCGCAGGTAGCTGGTCAGGCTGCTGCGCCGGCGCGCCATCTCGGGACTGTTGATGGCGATGGAGTAGGGGCCGCCGGTGATTGTGCCACCGGTGTCGCGGGTCAATTCGTCGAAAGCGTCCTGGAACTCTGCGGGGACCATGTCGCGGGTAACTATGGGTAGTCGGGCCATGATGCACCTCTCCGGTTTTCAATTGTTGCTGACTGTGCAGTCGCCGAAGCGCTGGCGCGATTCTACCATCGACAGGCACGAATTATCTGCGGCAAAAATGCGTTCGCGCGGGGGCGAGGCGTGCCCCGCCTCTATATGCCCCGCCTCTACAAGCGACAATTATGGCCTTTTTGCAGCCCAAACAAACTGGCCGAGAAAAGGGTTCCAAAACCTCGTGCGTGACATATCGCGCCGACACGACTACAATCGGCAATACATACCAGCAATGCGACGGAAACGGGGAACACCTCAAGTTAGGAGGCGATACCATGGCACTACCGGACACGGTGCGCACGGAAGACGAACGCCAGTATTACGACGTAACCGATCAGATACAGCTGAAACCCGGCTGGCTGCAGGGCGAGGGCCAACCGCTGCCGGAAATGGAGCCCTACCTGTGGCGCTGGGCCGAGGTGGAGCCATTGGTACTCAAGAGCGGCGAACTGGTGACGCCCGACCGCGACGTGGAGCGCCGCACCCTGCGTCTGGCCACCCCCGGACTTGACCGGGGCACCACCCATACCATCACCGCCGCGCTGCAACTGCTGCTGCCTGGCGAGTGCGCGCCGGCCCACCGGCACACGCCGACGGCCATCCGCTGGATCCTGAAGGGCGAAGGCGCATACACCACCGTGGAAGGCGACAAGTGCTACATGGAACCGGGCGACCTGATCCTCACGCCGTCCTGGACGTGGCACGACCACGCCAACGAGGGCAACGAGCCAATGATCTGGCTGGACGGACTGGACGTGCCGTTGGTGCGATACCTGCGAGCCAACTTCTACGAGGCCTTCCCCGAGGATCAACAGCCCATCGTCGGCGTGGCCGAGTCGGAGCGCAAGTTCGCCTCAGGCGCGCTGCGGCCGGCGTGGGAAGACCCCAAGGTGGACTACTCCCCGTTGTGGCACTACAAGTGGGACAAGACCTATGAGGCGTTGCAGCGTCTGGCCGAGGTGGACGCCAGTCCCTTCGACGACGTGGCGATGGAGTTCAGCGATCCCGTCACCGGCGGTCCCGTGCTGCGCACCATGACCTGCTGGGCGCAGATGATCCGCCCCGGCATCCGCACGCGGGCGCACCGCCAGACCAGTTGCGCCGTGTATCAGGTGTACCAGGGCGAGGGCTACACCGTCATCGACGGCCAGCGGTTCGACTGGAGCGAGGGCGATTTCTTCGTCGTTCCGCCGTGGGTGTGGCACGAGCACGCCAACGAGGGAGCCGAAGGCGCCGTCCTGTTCTCCATCCAGGACATCCCCGTGCTCAAGGACTTCTCCCTGTACCGCGAGGAACCCTACGAGGACAACGCCGGCCACCAACCCATCACCAGCATCTTCCGGGGATAGCAGAAACCGGTTCCGGTTCAACAAACCACCAAAAAGCCACCAACACCGTGGGGCGAACAACTATTCGCCCCACGGTATGCGCCCGACCACGCGTAGGGGCAGGTTTGAAACCTGCCCATTCTTTTACGCCCGCAACCGTGCCAATGTCGTGCCGCCGACGGTGTGGCGGTTGCCCGCCGCCTCCGCTACAATCCCCGCAGCCTGATTTCGCCCTCGCCGATCCTTCATGCAACACGTCGTCAATTTCGCCGGACGCCTCGTCAACGCCGCCTGGTTCGAATACTTCATCATTGCCGTCATCATCCTGAACGGCATCCTGCTGGGTCTGGAAACTTCGACGGCCATCGAACGGGAATATGGCGCGCTGCTGCGGCTGGGCAACGAGGTTGCTCTGTGGGTGTTCATCGCCGAAGCCGCCCTGAAGATTCTGGCGCTGGCGCCGCGTTCCCACCGTTATTTCCAGGATGGCTGGAACATCTTCGACTTCCTGGTGATCGTATTCGCGCTGGTGCCGGCGACGGGACAGTTCGCCATGATCGCCCGGCTGGCGAGGCTGCTGCGGGTGGTGCGCCTGATCTCGGCCATCCGCGATTTGAGGCTGATCGTCGCGGCCCTGGTGCGCTCCATCCCCAGCGTGGGCCACGTGATCATGCTCATGAGCATCGTGGTGTACATCTACGCCATCATGGGCTACCACCTTTTCCACCAACACGACCCGGCCCACTGGGGCAACCTGGGCATGTCGGTGCTGACCCTGTTCAACATCATCACGCTGGACGGGTGGACGCAGGTGATGAACACCGCGATGCGGCATTACCCGTGGGCATGGATTTATTTCGTGAGTTTCGTGGTGGTGGGCACCTTCGTGGTGATCAACATGTTCATCGCCATCATCATCAACAGCCTGGACGACGCCAAGCGAGAACGCCCACCGGAGATCGACAGACCGGTTACGCGCGAGCAGTTGCTCCAGGAAATGCGCTCCGCCCGCGCCACCCTGGAACGACTGGAACGGCGCCTGGAGGCGGAGGAGTCGGCCGACGGCAAATCCGATTGAAGAGGCTCCGTTGGTTGAGCATTGCCACCATCGCGGTGTAGGGGCGAATAATTATTCGCCCCTACCCGGGCGACTGCATCCAACCGCAGTCTCGTCGGCTATAATGCGACCCAGCCAACCATGCCCTGACAGCCGAGGCGCAAATGACTGCGATTTACCTGGACTACAACGCCACCACGCCCATTGACCCGCAGGTTGCCGACGCCATGCTGCCCTTCGTACATGGCCTGTACGGCAACCCGTCCAGCGGTCACTACTTCGGAGTCGCGGCTCGTGAGGGCGTGGACCGCGCGCGCGGGCAGGTGGCCGGCATGCTGGGCTGCGCCGTCGACGACCTGATATTCACCAGCGGCGGCACCGAGGCCAACAACCACGCCATCCGGGGCATCGTCAGCGCGTACCGCGATCGGGGCGACCACATCGTCACCACGGCGGTGGAGCATCCGGCGGTGACCGAGGTCTGCCGCTACCTGGAACGGTACGGCATCCGCACCACCTACGTCCCGGTGGATGAGTACGGCATGGTGGACCCGCAGCAGGTTGAGGACGCCATCACGCCCGAAACGCTGCTGGTAACCGTCATGCACGCCAACAACGAGGTGGGCACGATCATGCCCATCGCGGAAATCACGGAAATCGCCCACCGTCGCGGAGCGTTGGTACACGCCGACGCTGCCCAGTCCATCGGCAAGATTCCGGTCAAGGTGGACGACCTGGGCGTCGACCTGCTGTCGGTGGCCGGTCACAAGCTGTACGCGCCCAAGGGCATCGGCGCGCTGTACATCCGTCCCGGCGTCGAACTGGAAAAGCTGATGCACGGCGCCAGCCACGAGCAGAACCGCCGCGCCGGCACCGAGAACGTGATAGAAATGGCCGGCCTGGGCAAAGCCTGCCAACTGATCGACGAGAACCTGCCCCAGTACGCCGCCCACATGCGCGCCATGCGCGACCGGCTGGAATCGGGCCTGCTGGAATCGGGACACGACGCGAAAATCAACGGGCACCCCGACCGCAGGCTTCCCAACACGTGCAGCATCGCGTTCCGCGGGGTAGAGGCCGACGGCGTTCTGGCGAATCTGCCCACCGTCGCGGCGTCTGCCGGCGCGGCCTGCCACAGCGACCAGGTGGAGGTGTCCCACGTGCTGCGGGCCATGAACCTGCCCACGGAGTACGCCATGGGCACGCTGCGCCTCACCGTGGGCCGGTTCACCACGGAGGATGAGATAGACCGGGCGGTGGCGGAGGTAACGGAGGTGGTGGGGAGACTGTCGCCGGCGGGAGCGGTCATTTAGCGAGGAGATTTCGCCACTCAGATCCGGACATACCATGGCGGTGTCAGCAACATTGCCCGAACAGGTTTGAGACGCTAACCTGCCAGAGAGGTGGGAGGAGCAACCAATGACGACCCAGCAGTACCAACAAGCTGGCGAGCATTTCCTGGCACAGGCCCGACGGGAACTGGCCGACGGCGATATCCCGGTAGCATCTGAGAAGGGCTGGGGCGCCACTGTCCAAATCCTCAAGGCAGTCGCCGAGCGGCGCGGCTGGGAACACAGCCGGCACCGGCACCACCTGGTTACAGTCAGCAGGCTCAGGTCGGAAACCGGCGACGGCGACATCCGCCGCCTGTTCCGCGCTGCCAGCGATCTTCACGAGAACTTCTGCGAGAACACGATGCAGGCTTTCGAGGTCGCAGAAAGCCTCGACGACGTGGAGACTCTGCTGGGCAAGCTCCGCCCCCTATTGGCCCAGACGTAGTCCCGGCCGCGCCGCCGCAGCGAGTAGCGAAATCGCCTGCATTTAGCTCCACGATATTGCCTCGCCACGTTCGCCATGATAATCTCGATGGCTTTCAAATCAACGAACGCAACCTGGGAGATTTAGAGCATGACAACACCAGCCAACACCGGCGCATTGGATCCCACAACCCTCTCGGAGTTTCAGGCAACCTACGAGGCGCACCCGGGCCACCAGTTGATGCAGAACGTGGTGACCCAGCACGACGTGAACGACGTCGCGCTCAACCGCAACATCGTCGCCCAGGCCGTCAACTCGTTCTCAACCGTGCTGGACGACTGGAGCGTGACCAACCAGGCCCGCTCGGGCCGTTGCTGGATGTTCGCCGGCCTCAACCTGTTCCGCTCCGAGACCCGCAACCTGCTCAACGTCAAGGAGTTCGAGTTCAGCCAGAGCTACGTCATGTTCTGGGACAAGATGGAACGGGCCAACTACATCCTGGAAGCCGTCATCGAGACCGCCGACCGTCCCATTGACGACCGCGTGGTGGCGTGGCTGCTCAACCAGCCCCTGGGCGACGGCGGCCAGTGGGACATGTTCGTCAGCCTGGTCCGCAAGCACGGCGTGGTGCCCAAGACCGTGATGCCCGAAACCGAAAGCTCGGGCAACTCCATGCGCATGAACGCCGGCCTCAACTACCAGGTGCGGCAGGGCGCCCGAAACATCCGCAAGCTGTACGCCGACGAGACCGGTCTTGATGCCATGCGAGAGGCCAAACAGGAGGCGCTCCAGGCCATCTACCAAATCCTGTGCATCCACCTGGGCAACCCGCCCGCCGAGTTCGACTGGCAGTGGAAGGACAAGGACGGCGAGTTCCACCGCGACGGCGCGATGACTCCGCTGCAGTTTGCAGAGAAGTACATCTCCACCCCCATGGAGGATTTCGTCTGCCTCGTCAACGACCCGCGCGAGTCCAGCCCGCCGGGGCGCACCTACACCGTGCAGTACCTGGGCAACGTGGTGGACGGCACGCGCATCACGTACCTGAACGTGGACATCGAGATCATGAAGGACATTGCCATGCGGATGCTGCAGGACGGCCTCCCCGTGTGGATGGGCTGCGACACCGGCAAGCAGATGCACCGGGACAAGGGCCTGTGGGACGCCGAACTGTTCGACTATGGCAGCGTGTACAACGCCGATTTCGAGATGGACAAGGCGGAGCGACTGGAGTACCACCAGACGGCCATGACCCACGCCATGCTGTTCACCGGCGTGGACGTGGTGGACGGCAAACCGCGCCGCTGGCGGGTGGAAAACAGCTGGGACGACAAGGTGGGCGACAAGGGGTTCTTCCTGATGAACGACTCCTGGTTCGCCGAGTACATGTTCGAGATCGCCGCGCCCAGGAGCTACCTGCCCGAGGAGTTGCAGCGGGCGCTGGACACCGAACCCATCATCCTGCCCCCGTGGGATCCGATGGGATCGCTGGCGACACGGTAGTGTCACGCGCAGGGGCGGGTCTGAGACCCGCCCCTACTGATTGTCGAGGGCTGGCAGGGGCGAGGCAGGCCTGGCCTCTACGGAACGCCGAGGGGCGAACGCCGAGGGGCGATTCGCCGTTACGGACTCGGATGAACGGGTAGGGGCGGGTCTGAGACCCGCCCCTACAGTCCCTACATCGTTGGCATTTTTATGAGCGTAGGGGCGAATAATCATTCGCCCCTACGTCGTTAATGACTTCCGTGGCCCGACCCCGCTGCCTCTATTCTTCAGCGTCGAACCAGGATTTCTCCGCGGCCTCATCCGGCCACAGGAAGTCGAAACCGTTGCGCAGCGCGTTCTGCCGGTCCAGATCCTCCCGGTCGCCGATGTGGTAATACTCGTCGGCCTCGAACCCCGACTTGACGTCGGCCAGCAGGTGCTTGGCAACGGTGAAATCAACGCTGATGTCGTATTCCTCCCACATCGAACGCTGGCTGCTGGGCGGGCGGTCTGAGCAGCTGCCAACCAGGAATCCCTTGTTCTTGACGATACGCACCATTTCCATGGTGAGGGGGCCGGGCGGGTCGCCAACCTCAAGGGTGCCGTCGATATCAAAGCTGATCAGGATCGCCATATTTATGCCTCGGTTGGGATGGTTGGTTCCGAATTACGGGCGCCCCGTGGGACGCCCGGAGTTGTTGCTAATGTTGCGAGAGGTGGGGCGTCTCTTCGAGATTGCCACGCTGCGCTCGCAATGACAGATGAGTTAGTTTGGCGTTGCGCTCCACACGGTGAAGTTGCCGCCCATGGGCATGGGGCCACCGGATACTGCAACCTCGGGCTTCACACCGGTAACGGCGCGGGCGCCGGCCCGACCCTGGATCTGCTGCATGCAGTCGGTGTGCATCCAGAAGCGGCTGCGGCCGCTGCCGATGTTGCCGCCGCTGGGCAGAATGGGGTTCGGCCCCTCGATGCTGATGTCGGTCTGGTAGAAGTCCAGCGCGTCGCCGGGCTGCATGCCGCGATACCGCAGTCCCTCAACATGGAACTGGTGGAACTCGGCGAACCCGTCGTACATGTTCTCGAAGGACAGATCGTCGGCCGTGATGCCTGCGCTCTCGTAGATCTTGCGACCCGTGGACGCGGTTTCGGCTTCCACCTCCTCGAGCGTGGGGACGATGCTGCGGGCGACGCCACGGCTGGAGGCGTGGCCCAGGATGTACACCGGTTTCTGCGCCATGTTCTGCGCCCGGTCGGCGGTGGTGAACAGGTAGGCAGCCGACGCCATGATCGGGATGTCGTTGTCGAACAGGTTGGCCGGCTTTGCAATCCAGCGGGCGGACAGGTAGTCCTCCGGAGGCAGCTGCTCGGGACGGTGCTGCGCCCAGTAGCCCTCTGGGAACAGCAGCCCGTTGCGCCGCGAGTTCTCCATGAAGGGGGCCATCATGTCGTGATTCTTGCCGTACTTGGTGCAGTATTGCGCGAACTGGAGGGCGGTGCCGTAGCATCCGGGGGCGCCCCACAGTGTGCGGCCGGGGCTCAGCGCAAACGAGCCGGGCACCTCGTGAGCCGCGGAGATGCCGCCGTGATTGTAGCGGCCCTCCAGGTTGTGCCAGCCCTTCAGCACCAGGCAGTTGCTGGTGAGGCCATCACCGACGGCCTGGGCGGCCACCACGATGGCGGCGGACATGCAGCCGGGGGCATACATGGTGAACTTGACGTTGGTCAGCTCGGGCATGTTCTTGATCAGCCACTCGGCGCTGAGCTGGCCGATGCCGTCCAACGGGTCGTCGGTTTGGTTGAAGGCGTTGACCACGTCCATGGGGACGGGTGTGTCGGCGTCCCAGTGGGCGCCCGTGGTGGTGACGGGAACCAGGACGATGCCGTCAACCTCGGCGGGGTCAACGCCGGCATCCGCGATGGCCTGACGGCAGGCGAGGATGCTCTGCGCGCCCACGGAGGTTTCGGCGCGGCCGTCCCAGCGGCGTGCGGTGGGAGAGTGGCCGATGCCAACGGCGGCGACCTTGCCCCGGTGTTCCCAGACTCCCATGCCCTCGGTGGAGCGGTACATTGATTCTGGCGCCATTTGAGTGGTCATATCTCACTCCTTGGGTACGCAATGCGTACCGACGATTTGCAGTCTCTCACGAGCGGACGGGTCGGCGGCGAGGCCGCCTATTCGTCCAGCACCCACTCGGGAACCTTCTGGCCGTTGGCGGTCTCTTCGAAGATGACGCGCACGGCGGCGCCAACGGGAACCTCATCGGGCGCGGTGCCCGGCAGGTGGGAGTACATCAGGATGCCGGGGTCTTCCTCCAGCATGATGACGGCCAGGTTGAAGGGGAGGTCTTCTTTCAGGGACGCCACCGGGCAGTCGTACACCACGCAGTAGTTGTAGATGGTGCCTCTGCCGCTCATTTCCTTCCAGACGACGCTCTCACCCTCGCCGCAGATTTCACTGGCGGGACGAGGCGGGAAATACAGGCGGTCGCTGTTGGTGCAGGACTGCACCACCAGACGGCCTTCATTGGCGGCGTCAAAGAAAGGTTTGTTGAAATCGTCGGGCACGACACCCTGTTTGACCATGGTTTCCCCCTCGATGCCCACAAATCCCGGCGTTCTCAGCCGGGAAATGCTCCGGGATCGGATGATTTTGTGAGGCAAAGATTATGCGGGAACGGCCGGCGTGTCAAGTTGACGTGGCGGGTTTGAAACCCGTCCCGGAATGAGGAGACGATGGGCAGTGGTGGAGATCGCCATCCGCCGGAGGCGGACGTTCGGCGATGGCGGATCGGGCGCACGTGACGATTACGGGGCGAATGGTCATTCGCCCCTACGACGCGGGGTATTTCCTGGTTGTTTCGGTGGGTTTCTCCTTTTGGGTGATGGTTTGGGTTTTGCGATTTTGGCGTCAGATTTGGGGTTCGGGTTGCTTGTCGGAGCACGGCCAACGCTGTTTTTGCTTGCGCAGAATGATATCGCCCTAGGCTTCCATGTCCCGCAGTCCGCCGGCCACTGAGACCGGGAGACCGCGACACGGAGCGGTGGTGGCACCCGCCGGGTTCCGGGAGCTTGATCGTGGAAAGAGACGATTCTAGTATCGTCTCAAATCAGTATTAGAAGGTCTTGGTGCTGAGCGGTTGAAG
>CAZCZB010000054.1:0-19531 GCA_964502995.1 uncultured Dehalococcoidia bacterium | reverse complement strand
GAACACCTCGATGAGCATGACGGTGGCCACCCTCATGCTCATCGAGGTGTTCTTCCTGGCCATGAAACCCATCACCGCCAGGAAGAACACCTCGATGAGCATGAGGGTGGCCACCGTCCACGCCAGCGTGGGCCGTGTGGACGCCGGCGCCAGCCAGATTGCCACCGCCGACATCGCGGACAGGGCGAACGCGATGTACAGCAGCGACCCCTCGTTGCCGGCGTAGAAGGCCACCCAGGTGTAGATGTTGGGCATGGCGATGTTGCTGTGCGCGGCAACGTAGGCCAGCGAAAAGTCTCGGGTGATGAACGACTGCACCAGCGACAGCGTGGATACCAGCAGCACCACCACCAGCACGTAGGACGCCTTGCGTCCGCTGTCCATCAGGGCCACTGATCCGCGCACCTGCCCCAGCGCGGACGCCAGCGTGGAATAGATGGCCAGGGCCAGCGCCATCCAGAGGCAGGCGGCTCCCAGGTCAGCCATCTCTGCGCTCCGTGTCCGTACCCGTACCTCCGTTGGATTCCAGGGACAGGTCCCGGTCCACCGTGTCCAGATAGGGCTGGAGATCGTCGGATTGGGCGGCGGCGGCGGTTGGTGTTGCGGTCGCCGGCGTGCGGCGCATGGCCCGCAGGGTCAGCACTCCGCCGGCCAGCGCAGCGACCACGACCACGCCGGGGACGATCCAGGCGATCAGGTTCACTCCGGAGCGCGGCGGCTCGGCCAGCACGCCGGGTCCGTATCGCTCCGGCGCGGAGAACCAGTCGAGCACCTCCCTGCGGGTCGATCCCTCGGACAGCAGTTCCCGCACCTGCGCGCGCATCTGCTTGGCCAACGGCACCTCGGTCTGATCGATGGTCTGGGCCGGGCACACCGGACACATCAGCATCCGGTCAATGGCCTGGGCCTCCGCCTCGTCATACGCGCCGCCGGTCTCGCCGGATTGAGCGTGAGCGACGCCGGAGAGCAGCAAGCCCGAGGCGATAACAATAGAGACGACAGTTACGAACCGGTTCATTGATCTACGGTGCTGGCGATCGCCAGCAATTCGGCGGGACTGACTATCGCTATGCCGCGAAAAGGGTTCAACACCGGCAGGTCATCATCACCGGTTACGATGTAGTCGCCGCCGCCGTTGACGGCCAATTCGAGGATTTTGTCATCGTCGGGATCGCGGCAGGCCTGCACCGTTTCGGTGATTTGCACTGACAGCGCCATGCGTAGCAAATAACGGAGGAACGCTCTCCGTTCTGGTCTGGGCACGTAGCGGTCAAACCGATGTCGGCTGAGCACATCATTTAATTCTTCGGACAACGCCTGTGACATTAAAAGGGCGCCAACTTGCAAAGCTCGTGATAAGGCTCGTCTGGGCACGGAACGAGCGAACAGTAACGCACTTACGACGGTATTCGTATCGAATACGTACCGTGGCGCCAGGGGCCTCATTCGTTCAGTATGGATTGCAGGATTTCCCACGTCAGACCGCGCTGTTGCGCGTTGTGGCTGATTTCGTCCATTAACTCCGACAGCGTCTTACCGCTTTCCGGCACGTCCTGCAAGCCCAAATCGGCGATCAACTCAGTTCGGCGACGCTCAAGGTCAGTCTCCCGGCAAGGGCCACGCGCCGCCTCCGCCTCTTGCCGCTTTTGGGCGAGCGTCATCATATCGCGCAGGAACGAGTTCAGAAGAAACTCGACCTTGCGGTGGTCCATGTCCGAAGCCGAGCGATAATATTCGGCCACATCGGAATCAACCCTCACTGCTATGGTGTCTGTCATCGCTGCGCCTCCCCATAGAAATGAGTGCTACCGTAATGGTAACACTCTGAGCGACGTTTCGTCGGGGAGTTGCGCGGAGATCGCGGTTACTGGCACGCGGCCTGGTCGCCGTCCTGTATGCAGCCTTCCACGTAGTCCAGCACCAGCTCAATCTGTTCCTCGGTCAGCAGCTTGGAGAAGCTGGGCATCACGTTGACGCCGCCGGTCAGGACACCGCGCAGCGCGTCCCGGTCCAGCCCTTTGGCCGCCTCGGACTTGAGGTTGGGGTTCAACAGCGCGGCGTCGGTGGCGACGTAGCCGTAATCCACGATCATACGGCCCAGCACCTGCCCGTCGCCCTCTCCGGTGACGCCGTGGCACATCGCGCAGTTGGTCATGAAGATATGCTCTCCGGACCCGGCGAACGATGTTGGCCGCACCGGCGCGGAACCGTACCATGGCACCGCAGACGCCGGCGGACTCAGCCGCGGCGGCTCTTGCGACTTGTACGACGGCTGGTAGTGCATCTCGTAGAAGATGTCCAGGGGATACGAACCTTGCGCACACCCGACGGCCAGTAAACCGGCCACGATGGCCAACCCGACCAACGGCGCCAGTCGCCCGCGCATCAGTTTAATTCGTGTCATCAAAGTTCTCATATCAATCGCAAGGTTGGTGATTGGACAGGCTCCGGGGGCCGGATCATCCGGTGGTAACGTCCACGGCTCCCGCCTCGTTCAGTATCTCGGTTACCCTGGGACTCTGGTCGGCGCCGGCGTTGACCAGGAGGCCGATCATGCCGGTGCTGATGCGGTCGTCGGACATCAGGGCGCTGCGTTTGGGTCGCAGGGCCATTGCGATGCCGACCACGCTGAACAGGATGGCGCCCAGCAGTGCGCCGGTGTAGCAGATGACGGCCAGCGGAGGCATGGCCAAAATCGGTTTTTCGGCGATGGTCATGGGCACGGCCATCGGCGTCAGTTCGGCGACCACCAGCGAGATGATCAGCCCGATCAGGCCGCCGATCAACGGCCAAAGGTACAGCTTGTGCCGTTCCATGCCCTCGCCCAGCGCGCCCTCGGGATAGGGCACGTCGGTGAGGAAGTCGTAGTCCGATTCCGGAATGCCCGCCGACTTCAGCGCGTCGCCCGCGTCAGCCGCAGCCGATGCGTCGTCGAACACTCCCAGAATTGCTTGCGTTGCCATTGATAAGTCCGCTCGTTGCGTTACTGCTCGGTCTTCACGTCCACCGCGCCGGCGGAGTTCATTATTTCCATCACCTCGTAGCGCTGCTCGGACTCGGTGTTGACCCGCAGGCCGAGGAACCCCTGGGTGATGCGGTTGTCGTAAATCCCGAGCTGGAACTTGGGCAGTCGCGATTCGAAGATGATGCCGATGACGGTGAAAAGGATCGCTCCCAGCATGGTGCCCTCGTAGCAAACGATGGCCATGGGCGGCAGCGACAGCACCGGCTTGCCGCCGGTGACCAGCGGGTAGGCCACCTGCGTCATCGCGGTGATCATGATACCCGACGACAGGCCCAGCAGCGCGCCGATGAATGGGTACAGGTAAATCCGGTGCTTCTCCTCCCGCTCGCCCAGTGCCCCTTCGGGATAGGGTGAGTCGGTGAGGAAGTCGTAATCGGTATCGGGAATGCCGGCGTCCTTGAGCGCGTCGCCGGCAGAGGCGGCGGACTCGGCGTCCTGGAACACTCCCAGTATGGCTTCCTTTGCCATGGCAATAATCCCCTAGTCTTCCCGGAAGGAGGCCGGCACGGAGCGGCGGCCCACCTTGATGTCGGTCTTAAGAATGTCGCCTTCCTTGATGTCGTAGAGCGGCACCAGCGGGAACACCCGGCTGAACAGCAGCATCAGCATGGAAACGAAGGCGAAGGTCGCGCCCACGATGAGGGCCTCCGGCCACTGGGGCAGGTAGTCGTTCCAGGTGAACGTCTGGAACTGTTTGTTGGCCTGGCCGGGCACGAACAGCAGGTAGCGCTCCAGCCACATACCCACGTTCACTGAGATACACGCGGCGGACATGATCCACAGGTTCCGGCGCCACGCCTTGGGCAGCCACAGTATCACCGGCAGGAAGTAGGTGATTCCGACGAATATGATCATCCAGACGTTGTAGGCAACGCCATGATCGGTGGGCAGGAATTGCAACGCGCGCACCGCCAGCTCGTCGCCTTCCAGTCCGTAGATTCCGAAGATGATCTCCATGACCAGGAAGTAGAACCACCCGGTGGCGACCACGATGAGCAGGCGGCCCAGCGCGTCAATGTGCTCGTGGCGGATGTAGTCCTGCCAGCCGTAGGCCCAGCGCAGCAGGATCATGGCGAACACCACGGCGGAGACGCCGGAGTGGACCGCGCCGACCACGAAGTAGGGCGCGAACACGGTGCTGTGCCACGACTTGATGGCCACGGCCATGCCGAAGTCCCAGGACACGATGGAGTGAACGGAGACGAACACCGGCAGAATCAGCGCGGAGAGCAGCACCCCCGCTATGATCTGCAGTTTCCACTGGCGGGGGTTGCCCTCCCAGCCCATGGCCAGGATGGTATAGACCACCTTGGGCCAGCCCGTGGTCCGGTCGCGCAGCACGGCGAAGTCGGGCACCAGCGCGATGGCCACGAACATGGTGGAGGAGGTCAGGTAGGTCAGGATCGCGGATGGGTCCCACACGAGCGGCGTGCGGATGTTGGGCCAGATGCCGCGGGCGAAGTCGTAGGGGAATGCCCAGTAAAGGATGCGCCAGGGCCGACCGGTGTGGATGATCGGCATGATCATCGCGGTCATCAGCGAGAAGATGGTCAGCACCTCGGCGGCGCGGGTCGCCGGGCGACGCCACTCGGCCTTGGCAAGACGCAGGATCGCGGAGAGCATCACGCCGGCGTGGCTGATACCGATCCAGAACACGAAGTTGGTGATGAAGAATCCCCATACCACCTTGTAGTTCAACCCGGTGATTCCCAGACCGGTGTTGATCATGATGCCGATGGTAATGGCTGCCGCCAGGACGATTGCGCCCAGCAACGTCACCACCGGCCAGAACCAGCGGGGCGTTTCCATTATGGACCGCAGCAGGTCCCGGTTGATCTGCGCTGCGGGTAGGACTTTGCCTTCCTGCATGTTGCTTACTCTGCCTGTGACGCTCGGTTTGCTATCTGTTCAATGGTTGTGGTGGTTGAGCTTCGATTGCCGCCGCGGCTATTCGGGCTTGCCCAGCACCAGGTACCGCCCGCGAATCAGGGTATCAACGCGCTGGTACATGGAGCCTTCCTTCATTTCCCAAAGGGACATTGGCGGCAGGATCATCATGCCGATGCGGAACACCAGCAGGATGATGCCCACTCCTCCGAGTATCATGAAGATGTCCCAGAGGTCGGGGAACATCGCGGCCGGCACCGGCAGCAGCAGGGCCGGGAACGAGAAGGCGTTGGACGGCAGGTAATACAGTCCGCCCAGTTCCGCCGGCGCCGCTGCGAACGCAGCCGCGAAGATGCGGATGTGCCACAGCATCAGCCCGATTACGATGAATATGGCGGCCAGGGGCGCTCCCCATCCCTCGCGCCGGGCATGGTTCGAAACCAGGATCGGGAACGGGATGAAGAATGTGAAGAACAACTGCGCCCAGAATATGCCGATGTACGAATCGAACATCAGATAGTTCAGGATCGCCTGCTCAACTTCCAGGCGGCCGTACCAGTAGGTGATGAAGAACGCAAACAGGTGATAGGTGTGCAGCAGGGTCAATCCCAGCAGCACCTTGCTGGCGGCCCAGAAGGGAGCCTGCCCGATCATTTCGCGGTATCCGCCCCAGCGCCGCATGGCGTAGGCAACCAGCAGAATCGTCGCCAGTCCGCCCTGGAAGCTGATCACGGTGTAGAACGGCGGCAGGATCGAATCCTTCCAGCCGGGGATCATCGCCATTGCGAAGTCGCTGACGACCAGGAACTGGACGAACACGACCATCATGAAATACAGGGCGCCCAGAATGGCCAATCCGCCCTTCTGTATCTGCCACTGCCGCTTGGTGCCGTACCAGCCTCCGGCCAGCCGTCCGTACAGGGAGGCGCGGAAACCGGACACGTGATGCCGGCTCTGCGCCATGTCCGGCATTGCGGACAGCCACAGGATGGCAACCGAGCAGAAGGACAACCCGATCATGCTGGCCAGCAGCCAGCCAGCGGGGTTGGTGAGTTCCTGGAACCAGATTGACCGGCGCACCATCTGCTCGCCGCTCTCGGTCATGACGCCGATCTCGGGCAGCGCAATGAGCGCGGGAATGAACAGCAGAATGTTGACGATGCTGACCAGCGAGAATATCTCGGCGATGCGAGAAAGCGGCCGCCGCCAGTGGCTCTTGGTGAACCGGAAGGCGCACGCCGCCAGTGGCGCGGACGCCGTCAGCGTGAACACGAAGGCGAACGCGGCGACGTAGAATCCCCACATGCGGTGGTCGGAAAACCCGACCGTCACCATCTTGAGGACGAACCCCACGATGCCAAGGATGGTCAGAATCAGGCCGCCGAACAGCACCAGGCGGAAGATGCCCGGCGTGGACCGCTGCTTCTCATTGACCTCGGCAACCAGCCCCGAAGCCTCGGGGATAACCCACATTTCCGGCCCGAAGTGGCCGTGTTCGTGGGAATCGTGCCCGTTCCCGTGGTCTGCCGCAGGAGGATGCGCTTGTGTTTCGCTGGCCATCAGTGTCCACCCTTACCTTGCAGCGGGTATGGGTCGATCTTCTTGAGGTAGATGACGCTGGGGCGCGTGTTCATTTCTTCCAGCAGACGGTAGCCCCTGGTCACGCGGTCGTGCTCGCCGTGTCCGGGGTTGGCGTTCACGTCGTCGAAGTACGGCTTGATCGCCGCGTTGGGATCCATCAGGTCGCCGAACATCAGCGCGTTGGTGGGGCAGGCCTGCACGCACGCAGGGTCGTAGTTGCCGCCGGAGATGGTCTCGTCGTTCAGGCGGTTGCCGTCCCTCGCCTCCACCTGCAACTCGCCGCGGCGGATGCGCTGGACGCAGAACGTGCATTTCTCGGTGATGCCCCGGGACCGGACGGTCACGTCGGGGTTGAGCTGGTTTTCCATCCGCGCCGGCCAGTTGGGATGCCAGTAGTTGAACATCCGCACCTGGTAGGGGCAGTTGTTGATGCAATAGCGGGTGCCGACGCAGCGGTTGTAAATCTGGACGTTCAGGCCCTCATCGTTGTGGTAGGTGGCAAACACCGGACACACCGGCTCGCACGGGGCATTTTCGCAGTGCTGGCACATCACGGGAATAAACCGCGCCTTGACGTTGGGATACTCGCCCTCCCAGTAGCGCTCGATGCGGATCCACTCGTAGGCCCGCCGCTGGAGGAAGTAGTCCTTCGTATTGATGGGGATGTTGTTCTCGGCCTGGCAGGCGATCACGCAGGCCTGGCAGCCCGTACACTTGTCCAGGTCGGCGACCATTCCCCATTTATGTTCGTGTTGAGCGTTCGGCATCTCTCAGCTATCCCCAGGGCCTCTGCCACTCCCTCATTCTGAGCTTGTCGAAGGATATTGGTTCGACGCGCTCACCATGGGCGGGTGATTCTCCAGTCCCTAGTGGCCTCCCTCCTCACTGACGGTCTTGAATACCTGCTCGGCGGGGTGTTCCCCGACTTCGCGGGATGTGTAGCCGCCTTCCATCTTGGACACGGCCATGCTGTCGCCGGTTGCGCTGATGACGCAACGGTTTCCGCTCCAGGTTACTCCGCCGCTTTCGTTGGCGGACACCGACAGGATGGAAACGACGTTCCCGCTCTCGCGCGAATCACGCCCGGTGGCGAATTCAGAACCGGACTGCCGTCCTCCGCCCATCGGCACGGCGGCGATTCCCGGGGGCGCGCCGGGGTTGAGGTACGCCAGGGCCTGGATCGTTCCCGACCCGGTGCTGACGTTGATCACGTCGCCCTCGCGTATGTTCATGTCGCGCGCCTGCTTCTCGTTGATCTCCACCCAGGTCTGCCACGCGACGGTGGTGACCGGGTCCGGGGCGTTCTGCGCCCAGGGCAGGTGAGCGTTGCGACCGTCCAGGACGGTGTGGTGCGCGAAGGGGGCCAGTTGGAAATCGCCGGAGCCGTGGGTGTCCGCGGGGGCCGCCATGCTGACGATGTCGCCCAGCAGGTTGGCCGGCGGCGACGGTACGCTGCCGGTCGCGTTTTCGTCCCACCATCCGCCGTTCTTCAGCGTTTCGTTGAAATCGGCGCCCAGCGTTTCCTCAACGTTGGCGCGGATAATCGCCTCGTAGCTCGTTCCGGGCATCGCGTCGCCGCGCCCCAGGTCGGTGGCGGCGTTGATCAGAACGTCGGGGAAACTGCGCGGGTCCAGGTCGGGCAGCGGGTTGATTACCGGTTGCTGCACCGCGTACACCTGGTAACCGGGCGCAGGATCGGGCGTGTCGTCTCCCCAGTCCTCAAGCGCCGTGCGGTCGGGGATCAGGAGATCGGCCATCGCCGTCGTGTCGTCAATGAATGGGCTGGCGCTGATTATCGCGACGTTCTCGTTGCGCAGCGCGTCAGCCATGCCCACGCCGGCCGGCAGTCCGTGTACCGGGTCGGCGCCGTTGATCACCACCAGACCCGTCGCTCCGCTGCCGATGTCGGCGGCGACCAGGCGCCATTCGTCCAGGGAGAGCAGGGGAACCGGCGCCGGATTGGGCACCGGACTGTCGGCGTTGGGCAGCAGGCCGCCCTCGTGTCCCACGCTCCCGATGATGAAATTCAGCATCAACACGGCGGATGCGTTGAACTTGCCGTTGCTGTAGGCCGCGGCCTCTCCGCCACCGCCGATGGCAAGCCCGCCGTGGGCCATGTAGTCGTGGGCGAGACCGTGGAAGAAATCGTTGAGCGATTTGCCGTCCAGCACGGCTTCGGGTATCTGCAGGATGCCGGCGTTGGCGTCGGGAGCGAACCCGCTGAGAGCGCCGGGACCGGCTTCGCCGGTGATCGCTTGCACGTGGGACGATTCGGGGTGCGAATCAGCGACCGCCCAGGCCATCGCCATGGCGGCATAACCCTCCGCGCCGGGCGCGATGGGAATCCACTTGTCGGCGTTGGCGGCGGTGAACGAGTAGCGAGAGCCGAAGTGGAAGTGAGTGCCCCGGTGTCCGTGATATTCCGAGCGGAACTTGCCATAGGCCACTGAATAGGTCGTGGGGCTGCCCCAGGTGGAAAGGAAATCGGAACCGAAACTGAACAGTGATTCAGCGTTGGCGATGTCATGGAACGGCAAATTGCCGTTGCCCATCACGTCCTTCACCGCCGCGCGGTACGCCGCGTCGTCGGCCGCGCCGGCGAACGCAACGTGGCGGCCGCCAAAAGCGTCGGTGAAAGCGGTGCATGTCCGCGCGAAACTGGCGCATCGGGAATCGGTCAACAGCACCATCCGGTCGCCGTTGGCGTCCACCGCGGCGCTGAAGCGGTCCAGCGCTTCCTCCCACGATATCGGGCGGAACTGCCCGGACCCGCGGGGGCCGGTGCGGAGCATGGGGCCGGCGATGCGGTCGGGGTGGTACGCCGCCTGGATCAGTGCGTCGGCGGCGGCCGATTGCTTGCCCTGGTTGGTGGGGAACCTGGGGTTGCCGCGCACCTTCTTGGCGCGGCCTTCCATCACGCGCACCAGGATGCCCTCGCCGCCGGGTGTGGAGGTGTCGTAGGTGGCGTACCAGTTGTCGCGGCCGCTGACCAGGTCCTCCGGGATGAGCGCCGGGCTTTGCACCTTGAGCTCATCGTCGAACAGGTCGCATGCGATGGCCCCGGTAGCGGCGATACCGGCCCAGGCCAGGAAATTTCGGCGGCTAAGTTTCATTGGTAAAAAGGTTCCGGGGTAGGAAGGTTCCGGGGCAAATAGTTCCGGGGTTTCGGTGTTTCGTCGCCGGGATGCTGGTTACTTGTGACAGACGGTGCAGTCTGTGCTTACGTTGTTTTCGCGGTGGCAGTCCAGGCAGGTGCCCATCTTGAGCGACTGGCCTTCCTGGGGCTGTACCACTTCCATCTGCGCCACGTCGCCGTGGCATACCGAACACGCTTCCTGCACCGGCACCGGCAGATTCATCGGCGTCTCGTCCCCGATGGGCAGCGTAACGGTGCGCTGCTCGCCCTGGGTCAGGAACCGCAGGTGCGCCTCGTGAACGAAACGGACGTGGTCGGGCATCCGGTGGACGCGCTCCCAGTCGATGGGCCGCTCGTCCTGGTGCTTGTCCAGAACGCGCTGGATGTTGATCAGGGATTCGGTATCGAAGACGTCGGGCTTGGCGTTGCCACCGTTGATCTGCTTGTGGCAGATGACGCAGACCTCGACGGCCGGCACGGTGGCGGCGGCGCCGGTGGTCACGTTGCGATGGCAGAACTCGCACTGGATGCCGTGTCCGCCGTCCTCAACCTCGCCCGCGTGGACGGTGTGCGGGAAGGGTATCGGCTGGTCTGGCGCGTTGCCCCAACCGAAGGGAGGGTTGGAGAACCAGGACATGAACAGCACCACCACGATGAACGCTACGATTGCTGTTGTCAGCAGCCCTGCCAGGGCCAAGGGGATGAGTTGTCGGGTTGGCGGCAGAGGCGGCATAGGTGATCAGTCGTGTGTTTGGAAGTGATGTCTGGAACGCTGCGCCGGCAAACCGGATTGTTCCGGCATTGTTGGCCGGGTCTTTATACGAACAGCCGATCCCAGACGTTCAGGAGGGTGATGGGGCTCTGGACAACGGTCAGGTACATCATCACCACCGCGCCGGCCAGGGCCGCCACGCCGATGATGGTGATCGGGATGCGCAACTTGCTGAACGCCGCCGGGTAGGTGCCGGTCTGCACGCCCGAAGGGATCATCCCGTGAGCAATGAGCATACTGAACGCGAAGATGATGATGAGCGGAAAATATATCCACAGGTAGGTCAACCACTGGCTGACATCCGCCCAGAAAATCGCGTTCATCGCGTTGGGGTCAGTTTGCGGCATTTGGCTCGTGAACCTGTGCTGAAATATGCTGTTCGCTGGTTGTATGCCCCACGGAAATGCGATTGTCACCGGTCGTAAAAATCGCCGCCCGTTTTGGGCTGGTGAAAATTATCACATTCAATAGTGCCTGTCAACAAGTTTGAGAGCCCGCAAACGCGCACTTTTTGCGCCATCGGTAACCTCCGGTAAAGCCCGGTCCGAACCAGCAAATGGCGTCGGAAAACCGCGCCCCTACGGCAGTTATGCCACCGGCGCTCATAACCACGGGGTAGGGGCGAATAATCATTCGCCCCTACGGTGGGCACTTCACCGTCGCTCGTGCCCACGATAAATACGGCCCACATCGCGCACACCACCCCAACCGGTCATCCTGCCGCCCCAACCGCTCATCCTGAGCCTGTCGAAGGATGCGCCCCTACGTGCGGCTGTTGTAAATGTAATGCGGCGTTCCCATGGCCGGCGGATGGCTCCGGTAGAACTGTTCCACGTAGGGCGACAGCCGGCCGGCCATCCGCCGGGTTGCCAGCGTCTGCGCATCCACCGGGAGGGACAGTTGCTCGCGCAGTTCCCTGGCCACCTCCGCCTTGTTCGCGCCCCGGTGCCGGCCGTCCTGCAATACCACCTCGCCATCCACGATGACGGCGGCGATGTCGCGCGATTTTGCCCGTCCCAGCACCAACTCGGCCGGCGGCAGGTCCGCGTCCAGGTACGGGTCGGCCAGCGCGTCCAGATTGATCAGAACCATATCGGCCCGGCGGCCGGGTTCCAGCACGCCGATGGCGTCTCCGAATCCCGTGGGCCCGGCGGCGTTTGCCGTGGCCATCGTCAGCACCTGCTCGACGGTGATGGCCGGTTCGTCCAGGCCGGGCTGCCGGTGCAGTTTGCTCACCAGTCGCATCTCCTGCAGCAGGTCGTCGTCATCGTTGATGGCCGTGCTGTCCGTGCCCATCGCCACGTTGACCCCGCGCGCCAGCATGGGATTCACCGGCGCAATGCCGTTCTTGAGGCGCAGGTTCGAGCTTGCGTTGTGGCACACCGTCGTTCCGGTGTCGGCCAGCAGGTCAATGTCCCGCTCGGTGAGCCAGACGGCGTGGGCGAAGGACACCTCCGGCCCCAGGAACTCCAGGTCCTGCAGATGCTCAACGGGCGTTTTGCCCCACGTCCGGATGCCGTAGTCCTTCTGGTACGCGCTCTCCACCAGGTGCATGTGGATGCCGGTGCCGAGGCTGGCCGCCTGTTCCTTGCAGCGCAGCAGGAAGTCGTCCGAGTTCCACTGAGCGTTGGCCGGACTCAAAAGCACTCGCACCCGCCCGCCCGACGCGTCGCCGTGATACTGGCGGTGCATCTCGTTGCTGAAGGCGAAATAGTCGTCGTCGCTCATGTCGGCAACGGCGAGATAACGGCGCACATCCTCGGCCAGATCATTCGGCAGTCCGCCCAGAAAGTCGGCGTCGTCGGCGTACACCACGCGGTTCTGGTTGCGCAGGTAGCAGGAGAACGCGACCCGCATCCCGGCGTCCAGGAACCCGCGCAGCACGGCGTCCACATCCTCCTTGAGGGTGGCCGCCGCCGTCTGCGGATGGTTGTACATCACGGTGGTGGTGCCCGATTCCAGCATGTTCAGCGCGGTGTACAGCGTCATCAGGTAGTGGTCGTAGGGACGCCGCCCCCAGCCGGCCAGGATCCAGGTTTCCAGGCAGTCGTCGCAGGTGCCCATCTGCAGGGTGGTCACGCCGCGTCCGTGGTGGTGCGAGTTCACCAGCCCGGGGATAACGGCGTAATTCGCGCCGCCCAGTTCCGCGTCCGGGTTGTACTTCGCCCGGAGGTCGGAGTATCTGCCCACCTCCACGATGGCCCCGTTTTCCTGGTAGATCGCGCCGTCGTCCAGCGCGACAAAATCGCCGGAACCGGTCGCCGTGATCACGTGCTTGCCGCGAATCAGTGATGAAGCCATTGTTTCACCTCTCAAATCCGTTGGGTCGTGCGCCGATAGTTGCCCCCAACCTACAGCGTCAGGAGGTGGAGCGCCAGTCGTCTCCCGGCATGATGCGCGCCATGAATTCGTCGAACATGGGCACGGTAAATGCGGTGTCGCCGTGACTGGGACTCCAAATCACCCCCTTGTTGATCAACTGAGCGCGAAGCGGAGCCAGCGAGTTGACGCTCCGGTCCAATTCCGCCGCAATATCGCCGGAACGGTGCGGCCCGACTCCAAGTTGCGACATGGCCCGAATATACTGCTTCTCACGGGGCGTGAGCCGGTCGAACCTGACCAGGAAGAAGCTTTCGTCCAGGGCGGCGGTTGCGACCCGGGAGGCGACATCAACATTGTCGGCCGTTATTGGGGAACGCTCTGCAACGTCCCAAACGTGCTTGCCCCATTCCTGCAGGAAATAGGGGTAGCATCCCGTTCGTTCGATCATCGCGTCCAGCGCGGCGTCCTGATAACCGATAACCGCGCCGTCTCCACGGGCCATCCCCTCGCCGTTCGGTTCAGGGCCTTTTCAAAGTTGCGCGATCTTCTTGCATCCGCTCGTCCTGAGCCTGTCGAAGGACATGCTCCTGGTTCGACAGGCTCACCATGAGCGGGACGCTCGGAGGCTTTGAAAGGGCCCTCGCCGTTCGGTTCGGTACGTCTTGAATCGCGTGGGGGCGAATGATCATTCCCCCCTGCAATCGTCTGCCCGTTCGGCGCTCGTGTATCGGCGCCCTATTGCGCCCGATACCACTCGATGATCTGCGAACCGGTGGCCGGCCACACGCCGCCCCGTTCCATCATGTAGCCCAGGGCCGCGTCCGCCGCGCCGGCCCGGAAGGGCTGGCCCACCATCCACGGGTGCCAGTTGAGGGCCATCACCCGGCCGGTGGACGCGCCGTCGTCGTGCAGCACGTCGAAACTCTCAGTCAGGCGACGCTGGTAGTCGGCCACCGTAACCTTGCGCTGCGCCATCGACGCCACGTCGTCCAACTCATACAGCAGCGGCAGCGCGAAGAAGGGATTGTCGCCGGTGGTCATGGGATAGGGCTGCTCGTCGTTGGCCCAGTCGCACACGTAGCTCAGGCCGGCCTCGGCCAGCAGTTGCGGCGTGCGCTCGGACTCGCCGTACTCCGGCCCGAACCAACCCTTCGGCGTCTGGCCGGTGGCCCGGCTCAGCGAGTCTATGGATGAACGGATGTAATCTCGCTCCTCGGCCTCCGACATCCTGCTGGAAATCGTGCGGCTCACCGAAATCCCGTGCCCGATGATCTCGCAGCCCCGGTCGAGGCAATGGCGCACCAGGTACGGGTAGTTCTCGGCGGTGATGGCGTCCATCGCGATGGTGGCGGTGACGCCGTGCTTTTCCAGTATGTCCAGCAGCCGAAAGATGCCCACCCGGTGGCCGTACTCCCGGTGCGACAGTCGGGCGTAGTCGGGAAACGCCCGGGGCGCGGAGCCGCCGGAGAGTCCCTCAACCTGGAAACTGCCCTCCGGGACCTGCCATTCCATGTGTTCCAGCACCAGTACCACGCACAGGGCCACCCGGGCATCGTTGGGCCAGCGCAGCGCGGGACGCGATATGATCGGCGACCATTCGTGGTGCGGGTGGTCCATGCCAAAAGTACGTTGGGCAGGCATATCTGGAGAACTCCTGGTTTGCGTAGGGGCGAATAATTATTCGCCCGTCGTTACTCGGGCGGTGAAGGCGCGTGCCAAATCTGCTCGCAGGGGTGAACAATCGTCCGCCCCATAGGTTGTCGGTGTAGGGGCGGGTTTCAAACCCGCCCCCACGGTGGTCGATACCTACCCGGCGAACTGCCGCGCGTGTTCGGTGAATTGGTCGTAGTAGTTGGCGATGTAGTATTCCGCGATCTCGTCGGCGGTGGTCTGCCATACGCCGTCGTGGGACATGATGTAGGACAGCGCGTCGTCCAGGTACTTGATCCGGTGGGGCTGCCCGATCAGGAACGGGTGCAGCGCGATGCACATCACGCGCCCGCTCTCCGCGCCCTCCTCATAGAGTCGGTCGAACTGCGCCTTGCAGATGTCCGCGAAATACTCGGCGGTGTAGTGGTTGTCCCGCAGCACCGACGAGTCGTTCAGCTCGATGGAATAGGGCACCGAAACCAGCTTGCCCCCGTTGTTCACCTTGATGGGCGTGGGCTGGTCGTCGTGGAACCAGTCGGTGTGATAGATCAGGCCGGCCTCGGCCATCAGGTCGGGCGTGCTGACGCTGCCGGATATGGCGGGGCCCAGCATCCCCTTGAGCTGCTTGCCGGTGTGCCGCCGGAGGGTTTCGATGCAGTCGCGGTAGAACTCCCGCTCCTCGTCCTCGGTGCAGGTGTACAGGTAGCGGGTGTTGTAGATGCCGTGGCTCATGAAGTCATAATCGCGCTCGATCATGGCCTCGGCAATCTCCGGAAAATGCTCCAGCACCGCCAGGTTAAGCGAGATGCAGCACCGGATGCCGTGCTTGTCCAGCGGTTCCAGCATCCGCCAGAATCCCACCCGGTTCCCATAGTCCCGATAGGTGTACTGCTGGACGTCGGGGTAGGGCATGCGCGGCCACGGGTTGCGGACCCCCTCGTTGACCGGCGTGTACTCGTAATGCTCGACGTTGGGCGAAATCCACAGGGCGACGCGGGCGTCGTTGGGCCACTTGATCACGGGCCGGTCGGTGATGGGCAGGTAGTCGATGCGGTCTGGCGGCAACGCCATGGCTCATGCCTCCTGGGTTTCGGGTGTGTCAGGACCGGTTCTGCAACTCCTGGACCGCGATGTCGGCCCGCCGGCGCAGGTCGTTGGTGTCGATGCGCTCCTGGTCAACGGCCTTGAAAGCGTCGAGGGTGAAGGGCTGCCAGGTGTAGCGCAGGCTGCGCACGGCGTTTTCGTCCCGCGCGGCCGCCTCGGTCAGCAGGTCGTAGATGGGCAGCAGGTATCCGGCGCTGGGCAGGTCGCGCACGTTCCGGGCCAGTTGACCCATGCGCACGCTGAAATCGTCAAGGTCCTGCACCACGCCGCCGCTGTCGCACCCGGCGCCGTCGCCGCGCCATTCGCTGAAGTCGTCGTGGAAGTCGTCCCAGGCGTTCACCACCGTCGCGTATTCGTTGCTGAACGTGTCCAGTTCGGCGATGCTTTTGCCCACGTCGGGGTCGGCCAGGTCTTTGATCGTGCGGCCGGCGGCCTTCAGGGCGTCGGCGCTGGCCTCCACGCTGGCGCCCAGCTTCTCGAAGTCGGGAAGCGCTGCGCCGCCCGACGATCCGTTGCCGTTGGCGGCGGACGCGTCGGTGGTGGATTCTGTGGACTCGGTGGACTCCGTCGATTCGGCGGCCTCGGTGGTCGTGGACGTTTCGGCCGCTTCGGATTCCTTGATGGCGGCCTCAAAGGCCTCCACCTCTGCTTCAACCGCGCCGACCAGAGCCTCCACCGTTTCCTCGGTTCCTTCCAGTTCGGGAAGTTCCTCGAGGGCTCCGGCGATGGCCTCCAGACCCGTCAGGTGGGCTTTCAGGCCCGTCACGACAGCGGCTGCGCCCGATGTGTCGGCGTCCTTTTGCAGGGCTTCGTATTCGTCGTGCAGCGCTTTCCAGTCGGTCTCAATGGGTTCAAGGGCCGCCTGGAATTCTTCCACGGCTTCCGGGTCGGCGGTGTCGCTGAACCCGTCGCACAGTTCAATGGCCTTGTCCTGGGCGCTCTTCTGCGCCAGCGCCGATTTGGCCCGCGCCTGTTCCACGTTTTCAAAAAGGGAGACGTTGCCGGGCTGCCACCGGTCGCGCAGTTGTCGCAGCGCGGTTTCCTCCTCCTGCGCGGCCACGATGAGCAGGTCGGCCAGTTCTCCGCTGGTCTTGCCCCGGCTCAGGTTCTGAGCCTCCTGGGTCACGTCGTTGAAGGATGCGGCGAATCCGTTGAGCGCCTCGTGCATGGCGTTGGGATGGCAGGCGTTCAGCCCCGCGCTCCACTGGTCAAAGTCATCGTGAAGCTGGTCCCACGCGCTGGAAATCTCCTCGTGCTGTCCCACGAAATCGTTGATGGTCGCCGGCGAGGTTGCCGGCTGCATGGCGGCCATCGCGTCGGCGGGGTTCTGGGACTCGGAGGCGGCCGCGTTTTCCTCGGCCGGCGCGGCGGTGTCCTGCGGGGTGCAGGCGATCAGACCGATCAACGCCAGCGACAACAGGGCCATGAGTGGGAGGAGAAAACGTCGGATGTTGGTTGTCATGGGCTATTTGCTCGCTTTGCTTGCGGTCTCGAACATGCTGACTGATGCGAAGTCGCTCACCAGGTGCTGCCGGTAGTCGCCCTTGAGAAGGGCCGCGACTGCTTTGTCCAGGTTTTCCGGCGTATCCGCCAGGATCATCAGGGTGTGCCGGTCCTGGTTCCGGTCCAGCACCGTTACCGTGGTTCCCTCCAGCGCCAGGTCGTCTCCAAAGGGGCCGCCCAGCGTTTCGTCCACACGGATGCCGGCGGCCTGCAGGTATCCGCTCACCTGGAGCGCGTCCTCGTGCAGACCCAGGAATACGGTGTCACGGCTGGTGTCCTGGTCGCTGCGTATGTTGGAGAAAATGCCCGATTCGGCCAGGCCGTTTTTCAGGGCCGTTCCGCTGGCCAGCAGCGACGGTTGCGCAATCACGATGTCCACGTCGTTGTCGGCGCCGCTGCGGTAAAAGTGCGGGAAGTCGGCCAGTTCGTACTCCCGCGTGCTGACCGTGAAGTAATCGGCGATGTTCGACAGCAGTTGGTCGTTGTCCATGATGCTGTTCTGCGGCGGAATCACGAAGGTGAAATCGGCCACCGCCAGCACGTTGCGCGAGGTGCCCCACGCGATGGTGGTGAGGCCCGCGCCGCTGGAGAATATCGATGACTCGGTGTTGGCGTCGGTGAACGCCACGCCGGGCCCGGCGGACACGATGGAACTGGTGGTGTACATCGTGATGCCGTTCACGCCGGCGGTCAGCGCCTCCGGCTGGAAATCCCGTATGAAAATGTTCTGGAAGTTCAGGTCGCTTTCCTGCTGGTTGTACAGGTAGTCCGGCTGGAAGTTGATGCCGAACCGCTCGGCCAGCGTGTTGATGTAATGGATGCGCGTTGGGTCCGCAATGAGCAGCAGCTTGCCGCCCTTGCGCACGAACCGCTCCACCAGGCTGGCTTCGGCGTCCGTGTAGTCGTCGCGGGGCACTACCACCAGCAGGGTGTCGGCCCGGCGCAGCTTCTCGTCCATGATCTTGAGCCGGTCGGCTTCTGCCGTGGTGCGGAAGCTGCCCAGGAACTCCACGTTGTAGCCGCGGCTGGCAAACCGGGACCGGAGCGCCGAAATCTCGTTCTCGCGGAAGGAGTTGCGGTGCAGCGCATCTATGACCATCAGCCCGTTCTTGGACGGGGCGGCCCTGTAGTCCTCCACCTCGCTGACGCGCAGTGGTGGCCCGCTCTGGGGAGCCGGTAAAATCTTTGCCGAGGGCGGCGCATCGTAGCTGTCGAGGTTGAATATCAGGTACCCAACACCGAAAGCGATCGCCACACAGGCAATCAGCACGCCCAGTGACGCCAGCAGTCTAGTAGTCATTTCCCGTGTACAGGTAGTAGATGTTGGGGCCGTTGATGTCCAGTGGGAACTCGGGCAGCGGGTTTTCCCGGTCTATGTTGTCCAGCAGCAGGGACGGCAGGGCCTCTTCGTAGGCGGCCGAGGTCGCGTCGTCCAGTTCCGGCAACTCAGTGACTTCCGAGCTGAAGATGCGGCGCGTTCTCAGGATGGATTCCCGCAGCACCTTCTCGTTCACATCCACAAACCCGTAATTGGAGATGCCGGCCAGTTCCGCGGCCTTTGCGAAACCGTCCGCGTCGCTGCCCAGTTCGTCAACCAGACCCAGGCGCACGGCTTCGACGCCGGCGTACAGACGCCCCTCGGTAAGTTCGGCCTTGGTGATCTTGAGGCGGTCGCCGCGTTCCCGAATCACCATGGCGGCGAATTCGTCCTTCAGGTCTTCCGCCAGTCCGATCCAGTCCCGCCGTGAGGATCCAAAGAGCTTTTGGGGGCCGGTCACCACGAGGCTCTCGGGCAGCGGCCTTGGCACCAGGGCCCCTGCTGTGGTGATCACGCCAACGTTGCCGACCAGGGACGAGGTTTGGGCAAAGGAGTGGTTCACCCCCATCGCCATCATGTAGCCGCCGCTGGCAACCATGCCGTTCATCACCATGACGACCGGCTTCTCCTCCCTGAGCTTGCGGGTCGCCAGGTACAACCGTTCGCTGGAGGCCGCGCCGCCGCCCGGGCTTGAGATGCGTATGACCACCGCCTTGATCGAGTCGTCCTCACGGGCATACTCGAGGTATCGGGAGATTACGTAGGCGGAATTGTCGCTGATAACCGTAAACGGTATGTCGATTACGCCAATGTTGGATTTCGTCGGGACGGTGTTCACCAGAACCACCGCGCCGACTACCAATCCTGCGATGACGGCGACCGGCACCAATACGTACCATCCCGTCAGAGCCACCAATGCGGCCCGAATTTTAGTTATCATGCATCATACCAACCGAAACGGGTAATCATGTTATACGCCGGGTGCAAGCCTGTCAATCGTTGTGCCCACCTCATGCGTACCCACTTTCGTCAGAACTGTCATTGCGAGTCCGCCGGTGGCGGACGCGGCAATCTCGCCGAAGGAAGAATTGCCCGCCAGCCAACGGGATTGCCGCGTCGCTTTGCTCCTCGCAATGACAAACTGGGTACGTGTGAGCTGTGCCCACACGTTCGGCGCTTTTCGATTATTGCCACACTGGCCAGCAGTCCGCTCATGGTGCGGAACGTCCGCCT
>CAZCZB010000053.1:0-19769 GCA_964502995.1 uncultured Dehalococcoidia bacterium | reverse complement strand
AGGCTCGGGCCAGCGCCTCACGGCTCACCCGATCCAGTTGGCGCACGTGGCCCCACTGGAAACTCCGTAGGAACGTCCCCAACGTGGACGGCGCCTTGACCGCGCAGCCCAGCACCTGCTCCGTCTCGCCAGCGCGCAGCGCGTCGGCATCGTCAATGCAGTCCCCACCGGCCAGCGCCGATGCCACCAGCGTCAGCACCTTGTCGCCCGCGTTGGCACGACCCGGCGCATCTCCCAGGTGAACATGGCGGTCCACCAACTCGCCCAGTCCCAGATGATGGGCCAAAGTGACCGGCAGGATCAGCCCCGCGTTGGCCACCAGTCGCTGATCGTCGAAGGCAATTTGGATGCGGTCGAGCTGCTCGCGTGGTAGCATCCGATGGGTGCTCCTTGTCTCGGGTTGGTTTTCTGTATCAAAAACCATTATCCCCGAAGCCGGGAGCACTTTTTCATCCCTTCACCGCACCGCCACATCCATCCCTTCGGTGGATTGGGGGTAAGCGGCGGTCCGGTTCCGTTCCCTGGCGCGCAGGTATACCGGATGGTACATCGTCAGGGTGAAGAAGCGTCGTTTCTGACGGGGTGGGAGGCAGGTGTCTTTGACGGGACACGCCTGACAGTCTCGCGTCCGCGCCACGTACTGATAGGTGCCGGTTCGTTGTTGGAAAGTGGCCCGGCGCAGGACCTTGCCCTGGGGACAGATCAGAAGGTCGCCGTGATAGACGAACCCGCCCTTTGCCACCATGCTGTTTTTCTGCTTGGTGTGGATGGGAATGTAGGCCGTGATGTTCCGTTCCTCCAGCAGTTCGCGCAGGGAGCCCTCGCTGTATCCGGTATCCCCAACCAAGGACACCGGCGTCAACGGTAGCCGTTCCAGCAAATCGGGAACCGCTTTTGACTCTCGCTCCGAGGCGTGGGTTACCCCTCGGGAGAGGATGAACCCGCCCAGGTCGACGATGACGTTCTCCTGGTACTGCAATCCCGACGCCTGGCGTGCCCTGGTGGTCTTCCAGCGAGCGTCGGTGTCCACTGGGTTCAGCGGCAACCGGCCTTCCGGACTCTGGAAGTACCTGACACTCTCCTGTTCGACGCCATCGTCATCCACGGTAATGCCACTGGGCTGCAGTCCATACCCGCTCACGTTGGCCTTGACCAGGCTGGCATCGACCTACATCTCCGGAGACAACATCCCCAACCGAGGGAACGAGATCACCATGCAGCATTGCTCCTCACGATGACAAACTGGGTACGCTTGGGGACTGGATCTAGATTGACGGCAGGCGCCGCCGAACGCATCAGCACATTTGGGACGTGCGACGACGGCGCCTGCCGGGCGGTGGGTTTCAGCCGGTTCGTTCCTCCTAATTGCCGGCGCCCGGCCCCGGGATGGTTACCGTTGTGGGTCCGGACAACTCCCTGCCATCCGCCGTGCAGATTCCGCCAGAGTCCCAACAATTAGTGGTGGCGGGCAGGACAACGGTGACATCGGCGTCGGATTCCGGCTGTATCCGAATCTCCCATCTCATGTTGCTGGAAGTGTACACGCGCTTGGCTTTGACCACCCTGCCCCCGTCAACGGTGAAGGCGCGGTCCCTCAAAGTCTTGTAACTGAGGGGTAATTCCTCGCTGAAGTGCAGCCTGAAAACGAACTGACTCGACCCGTTGTGGGACGACGGGATGCGCAGGTACGAGGCCGTCAACGGCGGCGTTTCCAGCCCCGTAAGGGTGGTGCCGCCCGCGGTGGACTTGCGGGTGGAACCGCCGACGCGCATGACCAGTTTTCCGGTGTCCTCGTCGTGGCTGACGTTGGCGTTGGCAATGCCGCGGCCCAGCAGGGAATAGTTCACGGTGGCTGCGTTGGGTTCGTCTCCGGCGGAATCATCGGGCAACGCCAGGGCGGCTTCGAACACCGGGATGTTGGTGGCGTTTATGGCGCTCTCCCCCGTGATGGCGACCAAAGAGCCGAGACCCAGCCCCCGGGCCCGTATGGATGGAGCGTTTCCATCGGTGTACGGGAACTTGAGGGATCCCATCTTGGTTTCGTTGCCGTTTGACTTGTCGGTGATCCACATCCCGAACCAGCGGCCGGCTCCTCCCGCGTCGTCGGCATCGTCGTCCTCGCCATCCTGGGCAACGCGAACCGAGTAATTCCCTGTATCCCAGTCGAAAGTCCGTCGGACGCTGATGAAATCTCCGCCCAACGTGCCGGTTTCGGTCCATCCGTCTCCGGTGGTACGGGAGAATCTGGACGTGTCCGTCGTGCCCCAGCGGTTGAAAATGATCCCTTTACCCTGGGAGCCGTCCGTGCCCGGCTTGTCCACGTCGGTGCGCAAACCGACCGCGAAACGTTGGTCCGAAATGTGTCCCCATCCCATCACCAGGACGAGGGAATGATCTTCCGAGAAGTGCCCGGGATCGTCATTGATGCTGAAGTCAATCTTGAGTTCATCGCTGGCCGATGAGTCCTCTTCCCAATCCCAGTTGACCGAAGCGATCACCTCCGGCACGCCGACCAGCCGGACGTCGATCCTGTGGTTCGAGTTCTCGCCCTTGGCCCCGCTGGTCAGGTTGGCGTGCAACCCTCCCGACGCGCCGACGATCTTGCCGCCGCCTGAGGCGCCCTGGATTACGTCGCCGTTTTTGGCCAGGGCATTGCGGGGGATTGCGATGCCGTCCGGATCGATGTCCAGGAGCGGGGTGTACTCGAACACCAGCCTGGACGTTCCATTTCCTTCGGCATACTGAACGTAGCGCTGCGCGTTCGAACCTAGAGCCTCCGAATCGACTCTTGCGGTCACGTGTCCGCTGGTTCTAACGGATCGGTTGAACCTGGCTTCAATCTTGATCGCCTCGTTGCGGACGTATGTGTTCCCGTACTGAGGCGTGGAGGCGATGCGAACGTCGGTGACCTTGGGGCGATACGCGTTTCCCTTTACCTTGTGGCTCGACTGGGTACCCAAACTGGAATGGGTCCAGTTTGCGTTGCGCGGCGAGGCGCCCGTGCTGGTAATGGAGCCTGCGTCGTTGTGGTTCAGGGTCGCGGTGTTGTCGCCGATCCAGATGCCGTCGGTGTCGCGGTCCGAGGAACGGATCAGAGTCGCGAATATAACCGTGTCGTCCTTGGTGTTCACGGGGGACAGGTCCCTGGTGGAGGAGCCGATGCGAACGCGAAAGGTCATGCTGTAATCGGCAACAACCGATTCGCTGAATTGCACCGAAACCGCCAGGAGTTCGCCGTTGCCGTAGGTGTCATCACCCTTGACGCGCGTCGGCCATCCGCCGGATTCGCTGGGGCTCACCTCGTACATCCGTACTCCGTTGTTGACGATGTACGGAGCTCCGGCGTTTTGGCTCTGGATCTTTATTCCGGTGGGTCCGTGACGGGCCGCGTTACCCCGGTGGCGGCTCTCCAATGCGATTACTTTGTCGCCCGGTTTGTCATCATTGGTAGCCAGATGCAGAGCGGCCTTCGGGTCGAAATGGTGGCTGCCGTCGGTGCTGCCGATCCTGCCGGTAATTTCCGTGAGTTCGTATATGCCAGGATCGCTGCCGGTGGTGAATATGTGGCCGACCGGCAGGGTGTCATTTGCCAGTTTTATATCCTCACTCCGGTTCTGTCCCTGGTTGCTGACCCTGGATATTCCGTCGTTGCCGGCCAGGGCCGGGATCGTCGAAGAATCCGACACAATTGCGATGATTGCCAGCGCCGAAGATGCCGCAAGCAAGCCTCGTATGACGCATCGGGCGAGCCGACCCCTTGGTATCAGTGTACGCAAACGCATTGATATTACCTCCTATCAGTGTCGATCTACGTCAACCGGCGTGTCGGATGTGGCACGCGCCGGTTGGCCTGGTCCCGCTGTTTGCGGGATCCAGAGCACTCAGACACCGGTCCGCGGTTTGCAAAATTGACCGCGGAGGGGCAGGAAATAATGTCTGGTGGGACGTCTCGCGTGTAAACTCGTCAGTATTGCCGCGTGAGACGCCCGTCGGCACAGGGATGTATGGGTGATAATCGTGCAGTTTGGCCGTGCATTTTAGAATTTTATGGTTTGCAGGATGCAGGGATCGCAGCATACACAAGATTCGATGTCTGATGCTCCAAAGATATTCTACATTATTTTTGGTTATAAAACCAGTTTTTAAATTGATGGCGTTGGTAAATTTGAATTATAGTTCATAATAATATCATAACACCGCCTGCAATTGACGCAATTTCGGAACATTGCGACACCGCCATGGAATTGGAGATTGTCGTCAACTTCAAAAACCCGGTAGCAGTGAGCGGTGTCCGCAGTTTCCAATGAATAGGAGTCCGCACGCACCCGCGCGGTTGTCATGCTGATCCGACATCTCCGCGATTGTAGCGAAACGAAAACGCTCAGGCCATTTGACCACGCTGGCTCGTCCGCATTGAGGGGCCTGATCCGGCGATTGGAGTGGCTCACTGGCGTGCGCGCCAACATCGTCAACCCTGCGAAATGCGCCAAGGAGAGAAGCGATACCCATGAGAATGTACCCGAGAGAGTTCCCGCCGACCCGCCGCGGCAAACCGAAACGGCGGGCGGAGCAACTGGTCTACGAAGCCCTGGCGAACATCAACCGCCGGGGCTTCGTCTATTACGAGTGGCGCAAGGGCTACGAGCGCATCGAGCTGGACTTCGCTGCGTGGATTGAGGGTCTGGGCCGCTTCGCCCTGCAGGTGAAGGGCGGGCGCTACCGGCTCAGCGACGGCGATTGGCATCTGGCAAGCCGTGACGGCCCCCAACCGGTCAGGTCATGCCCGCTGGACGAGGCCAAGCTGGCCGCCCTGGACCTGCACGACGATATCGAGGAACGTGCGTGCACCCCGTACAACACCTACGTCATTCCGGCGCTGGCGTTCCCGGACATGGAGCCCGACGCGGCCATCGAACGCCTGGCGAGGCGCAAGGGCGTGTACGTGATCTGGGGTGTGGAGAACCTGCTTTCTGACCTGGAGCGGATCGTGCGTGGCCGCAGCGTGGCCGACGCGCTGCCGATGGAACGCATCGCCCGGGAAGTACGCGCCGTGACCGACGGCCTGATCCGGCTGGAGGGGGTTGGGAGGGTGGAGCGCCCGGACCCTCATCCCGAGGACGGACCGTTCTCCACGGTCACCATCTCCGTGAACGACCGGGTCGTGCTTCGCATCACGGCAGGAGCAAAAACGATGAGCTGGCGCTCTGCACCTACAACCGGGCCGCCGCCCGCGAACTCCGGCAGCGTTTCACCGCGGTGGCCACCGCAGCGGGCTATCCGGGCGACCCCTCCCGGGTGCGTATCGCCACCATCCACTCCCTGTGCGGATCGCTGCTGCGCGAGCAGCCGGAGCGGGCGGGCCTGCGCACCGGCCTCGGCATCCTCAACGAGTAGGATCAGCGTGATTTCCTGTCCCGCCATTTCGAAGAGGTCTTCCACCCCGATCTCATCGACCTGGAGCAACGCGGCTGGCGCTGGCGGGAGCCCCGCCTGGTGGTGCGCAGCTTCCGGAAGTTCGCCGAGCGCGTCTGCAACGAACTCATCGACCCCGAGGACTCGAGTGGTCCGCCGACCCCTTCCACGCCGCCCTGGGCCGGTGCGTGATGCGCTACCGGTTCCTGCTGCTCCGGGAGAACCTGGCCGATTTCGAGCACCTGCAGGTCTGGGCCCACGACCTGCTCGCCGATGACGGCGTCGCGGACCGCATCGGCCGGCGCATCCGGTACCTCATCTGCGACGAGTATCAGGACGTGAGCCACGTCCAGGAGCGCCTGCTGCTGCGGCTGGCCCAGGCCCGCGGCAACGTCTGCGTGGTGGGCGACGACGACCAGTCCCTCTACCGCTTCCGCGGGGCCAGCGCCGGAAGTCTCCTGCAATTCCCTTACAGTTTCAATCGCTGCCACACGGCGGCGCTCACCGTGAACTACCGCAGCCACCCCGGCATCGTGGATTTCTACGACGGCTGGATGGCAACCGCCGCCGACTGGTCGGGTGTACAAGGAGGTCTGCCCTTTCGCTATGCCAAGACCGTCGCGCCACATCGTGTCGACGGCCGGGACGACCATCCCGCGGTGATCGCCGTGGCCGGCAGAGGCGAGGCGGACGAGGGGAGGCAGCTGGCCGAGCTGCTGCGATTTCTCAAGCGGCGCGGCGTGATCGCCGGCTATGATCAGGCGGCCCTGCTCCTTCACTCGGTGCGGGAACCGGCGGTCCGCCCCTACCTGGACGCCCTGGAGCAGGGCGGCGTCCCCGTGCGGCGGGTTTCAGCCGGTCAAGATGGCGGCGGTCCGCATCGAAGACACCGGCCAGCGCTCACGGTGACCACGATACACCAGGCCAAGGGGAGGGAGTGGGACGTGGTGATCGTCGGCTCGCTGGGTTTCAGCAACCCCGATGCGGATCCGGTGGGGCGCGAACTGCTGCCATACCTGTCCCGTTCGCTCCCTGAACCCCACGACCGCGTGGGCGACTTCGACCACGCCCGCCAGCACTACGTGGCCTTCTCCCGGGCCAGACGCCTGCTGGCGCTCACCGCCGCTGGACAGGTCCATCCCCGCTTCCAGGATGCGTGGGAACGGCTGCCCCGGTGGAGCGCGCTGGACCGGCGGATGCTGGCAGCGTTGGGCAACCAGCGGTTCAACGCCCCCGGGCCAGATCGGTTTGCGGCGGTGGATGGTTCGGCGCGTGCGCCGCAGGTGATTCCCCACGCGCGCCGTCTGGACATCCGCCTCGGTGGCGGCTCGATACATCGGTGAGCATTGCGGCGCCACCCACCCTGTGGTCGGGGGGACCGCCAATCTCTTCCGAGCAGGCCCTGGTAACCGTCGAACCCGAGACCCCGCGCGGAATCTGCAAAGCCCGCGGCGACCATCCCAGCCCGACAGAAACAAACCCAAAAAGGAGCCCAGAGATGAAAGTAATCAACGCACCCGCAGGCAACGACGACAACAGCAAAGACCATCTGCCCCTGACCCTGGCCCAGGTGGCGGCCGTCCGGCAGTTCGAAGGCAGCGACCGGGCGGGCCAGGCACTCCTGCGCCCCATGGCGAAATCCGCCGGCGATCCCACGCCGGACTGCCTGGTCTTCCTGGAGGGCATCTGCCGCTTCGGTCTGATGCTCCACGACGGCCTCTACTCGGTACACGACGGGCAGTGGTACCGCCGCGCCAGCGAGGACGATTTCCCGGCGCCGGTGGCAAACCCCCTGGAGGATGCCTGGGAGCGCACCATGGCGGCCAAGGACAAAATGCGGGAGACGCTGGACATCGGCGCATTCTTCATCCCCGTGGTGGTGTTCGCCGACATGGAACCCCACGACGATATCCTCAACGAACTGCGCGGGCGCAAGGTCCGCGTCCTGTGGGGCACAGACGATCTGGTGGAGCGGCTCATCGAGCTGCCCACTCCCAATGACCTCTATCCCGGCCTCAGCAGCCGGTTCATCCAGAGGCAGGTCGACGCGCTGACGCAGGAAACTCCCCCATCCGGGGAGTCGAAGGCGCACATGACCCTGGCCCTGCCCGACGGCGCATCGGTGGTGATCCAGAGGGTCGACGTGGTCAACATCTACGTTGCCGTTGCGCCCGGTGGCGCCGGGTATGGCGAAGACTCCCCGCGCTCCGACCAAGCCCGATAGTGTGCTCGGCGCGAATGAGTATTCCGACCGACCGGCCGGCTAGCGCGGTCCTCGCCCATTCGCCGCAGGTTCCAACCGACCCACGCTATGAGCGTATTCCCCACCACCAATCGGGCGCCGTCGTGGACACCGGCTCACTCGCGCCGAGTGTCCGGCCTGCTCTGCATTCGGACCGTTGCCGGCGCCCGGTCGGGTTGGATTTCGGCACCGGCGGGTTAGTCACTAATTTGGGGCTGATCCGTCAAATAACATCGGGTCATGCGACAGATCGCCTGACGGTCAACCCTGCCCCTCCTGGGCACAGAGTCCGCAGTCAGGCACATCAAAGGAGGATGACCATGGAAGCCAAGCTCGCACACTCCGCCAAGGAAGCCGCCGCAATGCTGGGACTCAGCGAGTGGAAAGTACGAGAACTTTGCTACACGAAGCAGCTCAGGTCACTGAAAGTGGGGCAACGCCTGATCATCCCCACGGCGGCCCTTCATGAATTCCTAAATCCGCGCCCCAGCGCCGACGTGGACGCATCAACGTGGGATCAGTAGGCCGCCTGAGGAACCCGCTTGGCGGGCGTGATTGGGACATGGGAACGATCCCATCGGGCCGCACCCCCATTTGGCCAGTTGCGATTGCCCCGACACTCTCGCTCGTCAATCAACAAAACTCGCTGATATCCGCGGAGGAACATGACAGGAAGCATCCGAAACCGAGGGCGCGGCACCTGGGGTCTGACCATCAGCCTGGGCCGCGACCAAAACGGCAAGCGCATCCGGCGGTACTACACCTTCAAGGGCACCAAACGCGATGCCGAGCGGGAACTCAGACGCCTGCTGGCCGAGTTAGAGGTTGCCCCCATGCCGGTCGCAGAGCGCATCAATCTACGCGATTGGTTCCCCCGGTGGATCGAAGAATACGGGACAATCCAGCGGTGGCGACAATCCACCATCGATCGCTACGAAAGCATAGTCAAGGAACATCTCATCCCCCAATTGGGTGACCTCTACGTTGACGAGGTGTCGCCGCGACGGGTCCAGCGCCTGCAGATGACACTGCTTCGGGACGGAATGGACCCCAAGGGCGTTCAACTGGTCAGGACGGCTCTCTCGGGCGCCATCAACTACGCCATCGAAATGGGATACGCCCGTCACAACGCCGTCAGGGGCGTGAAACCGCCGGCGATCCCCCGAAAGGAGATCAAACCTCCGTCAGCAGAAACGGTGTCCGCCATGCTGAAGCTCGCCGAACGTGAGGAGCATCCGCTGTTCCCCCCAATCTTCGTGCAGGTGTGCACCGGCGTCCGCCGGGGCGAAATCCTCGCCCTCACCTGGGACAACGTGGACCTGGACAACCGGGAAATCCGCATCGAACGCTCCCTGGGGCGTCGTTCCACCGGCCTCGTGGTCGATCCGCCAAAAACCGAACGCGGCCGGCGCACAATCAAACTGCCGGTGGTCGCCGTTGACGTGCTGCGCCGGCACCAACAAAAACAGGCCGATCACATAGACCGGTACCGGGAGATCTACGAGGACAACAATCTGGTCTTCGCCGACGAGTTCGGCAGGTTCATCAAACCCATTAACCTCACCCGCGCCGTGAAGACGCTGGCGCAACGGGTCGGCCACCCGAATATGCGCAATCATGACCTGAGACACTTTCATATCTCCCAATCGCTGGAACTGGGCGTTCCCATCGCCGAAACATCCGCCCGCGCCGGGCACTCGGACCCGTCCATCACCTGGAGGGTATACGCTCATCTGCTGCCGGGCGCGAAGCCGGCCACGCCGGATGCCATCGACGCCGCCATGGCGGATTTCCGACTGGACCCGAGCTCGGAAACACCCGAAGATGAACGCACACTTGATCGCTCAGATCGCCGCGGCTACTGAGACGATACGCGTTGGCCTTATTGATACTGCAAGACCAATCTTGTCGACCGTTTGTCGACCAAAGTCACCGGAACTGCCCGGAACGCCCCGCTGTCGACACCAGATTTGAGTAGGAAAACTGGTTGAACCAACAGCCCACGGGGTGTACTTTACGAGTCTGACCTTCGGTACCAAACTCTCGATAAGGACACATCCCCGTTCGCAGAGGATATCAATAAGCGTAATGGCGGCAGAAATGCCGCCATTTCGCCGCCATTTGCGGCGGCACCGCTGAATTTCGGCCCAAAACGCACCCGATCCTACTGCAACGGACTGTGTCCGATCGCCCAGCGCGCCGGGTTCCACGCCACCACGAAATTAGGACGCAGTCTTCGGTGGCGACTCAGGGACGGCGCGATCGCGGCCATGCCCGTGCTTTCCGGCCCCGCGCTCCTGACCAACAGAACGCCGACGCGTGTAGCGGCGATTCCGCGATAACGGGATCAAGTTGTCTGGAACTTCGCTCTACCTTGCGCGCTGAACAAGCTGATCGGCGACGGGTTCCGCGCGGCACCAAGTGAGGGCGGAGGCCCGCGAGCGACCATGCGCACCGTAGCGGCCGTATCAGGTGATGCGCACCGAGATTGACCGACGGTGTTCCACTCGGTGAGACTGATCGGCAAGATCGCGCACCAAAATCCCGTGCCCCGGTCCGGGTGCGTGATCCGAGGGACGCCATGCCACTCACCAGCCAGGAACTGCAATCGAAGCTATGGCAGGCCGCCGACATCCTGCGCGGCCAGATCGACTCGTCGGACTACAAGAACTACATCTTCTCGATGCTGTTCCTGAAACGGTTGTCGGACCGGTTCGATGATGAGGTGGCGATAGCCGTCGCCGACGGCGTTCCCCGGGCCGCTGCCGTTGCCGATCCTGACGAGCACCAGTTTGCCGTGCCGGAGGCCGCGCATTGGGACCAGATCGTCAAGGCAACCATGAATCTGGGCGAAATGCTCAACGTGGCGAGCCACGAGATCGAGGACGCCAACGCCGGGCGGATCGACAGGGTACTCACCAACACGAACTGGAACGACGAGTCAAAACTGGGCAGTCCGGCCAATCGCGAGCGCATCATCCGCAGCCTGCTCAACCACTTCAACGACCTGGACCTGCGGGATGCCAACTTCGCCGCTGATGGTGAAGGCACCGGCAACGTGCTGCCACGCCTGCTTGAATTGGGAGCAACGGACGCCGACATCAACGCCATGATGGTCGATAATCCCCGCCGCTTCTTTGAATGCTGACTCTGACCGGCGTATCGCGTTGGGTGTGGGTGTGATTGACGCCGACCGCTCACCGCGCCGGCGTCAGCGAGTCGAGGAAGATTTCGGCGCAAGCCTCCCACGAGAAGTTGAGGGCGTACTCCCGCACCTTCTCCCGGTCGCATTCCAGCGCCCGTTGCACCGCCGTTGCCAGGTCATGTTCCAGTGCGCCTGAAACCCCGTCGGCGATGACGTCCCGCGGGCCGGTTACCGGATACGCCGCTACGGGCGTGCCGCAGGCCATGCTTTCGGTGATGACGTTGCCGAAGGTGTCGGTGCGGCTGGGAAACACCATCACGTCCGCCGATGCGTAAAACTGCGCCAGTTCGCGGCCCCCCTTGAAGCCGACAAAGACGACGCGTTCCCCGTAGCGCTGCTCAAGCTCTTCCCGGTGAGGGCCGTCGCCAACTACCCAGCACCGGTATCCGGGAATGGCGGCAAGTTCGCAAAACTCGGCCACGCTCTTTTCCCTGCTCACTCGTCCCACGTACACCAGGGCGGCTTCTTCCGATGCCGCTTTTGGATACCAGCCTTCGGTTCGCGCCGAGGGGTGAAAGAGGCAGGAATCCACACCGCGAGCCCAAACCAGGAGGTTCCTGAAACCGGACTGTTCCAGGTCGTCCTTCACGCTCTGCGTGGGCACCAGGGTATTCTCGGCGGCGCCGTGGAACCAGCGCATGTAGCGAGTGACCGGGCCGGATGGAAACCCGTACATCTCCTTCACGTACTCAGGGAATCGGGTGTGGTAGCTGGTGGTGAAACGAATCCCCCGCCGGCGACACCAGACGCGCGCCACCGTGCCCAACGGTCCTTCGGTGGCAATATGTACGTAGTCGGGGTCATTGTAGTCCAGCTTCCGGTACACGCTGACCGGCGATATCGCAAGCCGCACCTCCGAATATCTGGGCAGTCGCACCGTGCGAAACAGCGATGGTTCCACCACGGCCACGCTGAGACCCTGCGCCTCAAGCTGGGCGATGACGTGGTTGAAGGTAGTGACGACACCGTTGATTTGGGGCGCCCAGGCGTCGGTCACCAGGACCAACCGGGGTCGTTCAGTCATCGGTGCGCCTCCACCTCAGCAATTCCCAACGCCCGTCGTGATGTTCCACGATGGCGCTGCAGTTATCCACCCAGTCGCCGCAGTTCAGGTAGGCGATTTCGTCAATGCTACGCATCTCCGGCGTGTGGATGTGCCCGCAGATGACGCCGTCATAGTCGTGCTCGCGTGCGTGCTCGGCCAGCAGGGACTCAAACCTGAGGATGTACGACACCGCGGCCTTGGTCTGGCGTTTGGCGAAGCCGGTCAGGCTGACCGGCGGCAGCCTGAATTTGCGCAGCAGCCAGTCGCTGGCGGAGTTCAACTGGAGGAGGGCGTCGTAGCCGTAGGACCCCACGAACATTAGAGTACGGCCCATGCTGCTGTACATCAGGTCGTCGAAAAGGTCTCCGTGGGTGACCAGGTAGCGCTTGCCATCAGCGCCGTAGTGGTCGCGCTGATTGCAAAATTTAATCCGGCCGAAGCTCAATTCCCAATCGAGCCAGGACCGGAACACCTCGTCGTGATTGCCGACGATGTAATGCACCTCAGTGCCGTTATTTGACTTTGCTAACAGTTGGTGAACTACTTTGGTATGCTCCTCCGGCCAGTGAATGCGCCGGTTCATCCTCCATCCGTCAACCACGTCGCCGACGAGATAAAGGTGTTCGCTGTGATGGCTGTCAAGGAAATTCGATAATTGTCTTGCTTTGGACCCTTTGAATCCGAGATGTATGTCGCTGATGAAAACGGCCCGATAATCCTGCACTGTCGTCGTCACTACTGCCTCCTGTGTCGGTGGCGCTGAGCAGTTTTGAACCGTACTTAATCGTACCACGAGTATTCAATAATGCACGCCCAGGATTATCAAACCTCCAGGGCAATCGCAGTTCAATCGTTGGCCCTATGGTCCGGCATTCCCGGCTGCCGTCATACCGCAAAAGCCGGTGCCCGGCGCCTGGAATCGGCTGTTTCGCAACCGTTGACTTCATCCTGCGGCTACGGGACTCCGGCTTCCGCCGGAGCGACGGGTCTGTAAATTCCAAATGCGATTGCCCTGATCTAACCGTAACTGTTCAGAGTTGCGGGGACGCTCAGCGCTCTGTCATTGTCACGTCCGCCAGGGGCGGACTCGCAATGGCAACCCCCTCAACTCTGAACAGTCACATCAAACCGCCGCCGGCTGTCTTGACTGCGGATGTTGACGGGCTGAAAATTATTGGTGTTTCAGGCAGGGTGGAGCCAAGCCGCAGGGGGCAACACGACGTGGACATTACGGTAATCGGCCTGGGTTACGTGGGCACGGTGGCCGCCGCCGGTCTGGCCGCGGCCGGGCACCAGGTGCTGGGTGTGGACATTGACCGGCGCCGCACGACTTCAATGCAGTGCGGCGTCATACCATTCCACGAGCCGGGTTTGGACGAGATTCTCCAGTCCACCATGCCTACCGGTCGCCTGCGGTTCGCTCACCGGGACGAGGCGGACGATCCACTGGGCGAGATCGCCCTGATCGCCACCGGCACTCCGCAAACCGAAAGCGGAGCCGCCGACCTGAGCCAGGTGCGCTCGGCCCTGTCCTGGATACAGTCGCAACCGTCCCAGAACACCACGGTCGTCATGAAAAGCACCGTTCCTCCCGGAACTGGCCAGCGAATCATTGATCGCGAGCTACGGAACTCGGGCCTCTCCTACGCCGCGAACCCCGAGTTTCTGCGTGAAGGGCGGGCCGTGGAGGACTGGCAAAACCCGGACCGCATCGTAATCGGCGCCAGCCCCGCCCACGCTGACGCCATTGCCACGGTGAAGGCCATGCACGCCGGCGTCGAAGCCCCCTGCATCGTCACCGACATCACCAGCGCCGAGATGATCAAGTACGCCAGCAACGCTTTTTTGGCCACGCGCATCTCCTTCATCAACGAAATCGCTGCCCTGTGCGACCGGGTGGGAGCGTCCATCGACGCCGTCAGCCAGGGTATGGGCATGGACCACCGCACCGGCGGGCGGATCTATGCCGGCGTGGGCTACGGCGGCTCGTGCTTCCCCAAGGACGTGCGCGCGCTGGATCACCTGGGCCTCACCAGCGGCGCCAACGTGGAGCTGCTGCGCTCGGTCATCAACATCAATAACCGGCAGCGTCTGCTGCCGCTCTTTGCCCTTCGGGAACGCTTCGACTCCAACATGGCGGGGTTGCGAGTCGCAGTTCTGGGGCTGGCGTTCAAGCCCGACACCGATGACATTCGCGACGCCCCGTCTCTGGACCTGATCCGGGCCCTGGTGGACGACGGCGCCGTGGTGAGCGCCTACGACCCGGTGGCGATGGACAGCGCCCGGCCGCAACTGCCGTCCACGGTGCGGCTCGCCGATAACGCCCTGGAAGCAGCCAATCAGGCCCAGGCCGTCGTCCTGATTACGGAATGGGAACAGTTCGTCAACGCCGACTGGAGGGACATCGCCCGCTCCATGCGTCCGCCCCGTTTCGTATTCGACGGGCGCAATGCTCTGGACATGGCCGACATGCTGGCTTTAGGGTTCGAATACACCGGGATCGGCCGCTCGGCGCCGCCCCTGGCGTGATTCTTTGTGCCTGCGCTTGTCTGCGCTATGCTTGCCGCCGTCCAATCCCTCAACCGGAGTTTCGCGAGACGACGACCGCCGTCCCCCCAGATTCCACTGCCGGTTCCACAACCGGAATCCGATTTCTACTGGGAGAAGTGCAAGGAGCACGAGTTGTGGCTGCGTCGCTGCATCCCCTGCGACCAGGCCTTTTTCTATCCCCGGGACATGTTCCCGTTCCCCGATTGCTTTTGCCCCGATACCGATTGGATCCAGAGCAGCGGCCGCGGCACGTTGCATACTTTCGCCATCGTTCACCGGGCGCCGGTTCCGGCCTTCCGCGACAAGGTTCCCTACATCGCCGCGGTGGTCGAACCTGAAGATGGTCCTCGCATCCCAACCTGGCTGGTGGGCATCGATTTCGCCGAGGGGGAGATTCGCCCCGACTCCGTCCAGTGGGGGATGGCGGTGGAGGTCGACTTTGAGGGCATCTAGGACAATATCTCCCTGCCCATGTTCCGCTCTGCATAGCGGTCTTCTGTTGCGATAATTGGGCTGTATGGATCAGCCCAATTCGTCCACTCTTATCCTCCCCGTGTCGGGGATGACCTGCGCGGCATGCGTTCACCACGTCGGAGAAGCGATTCGTACCGTACCGGGCGTGTCCAACGTCTCGGTGAACTAGGCAGCATCCAGGGCCACGGTGAACCTCGACACCACCGCGGCCGCAGACCCGCCGCTCGATGACCTGGCCCGCGCCGTCGCCGACGCGGGCTATCGTCTGGCTACCCAGGCCACCCAGGAATCAACCGACGCCGCCCGCTCCAACGACGGCAACGAGTTCAAGGCGGCCATGGAACTGAACCAGGACCAGGTAACCGGCAGTTTCAAGGACCCCGACGGCGAGCCCGAGGTGCTGGTTGTCGTGGACATGCTGCTCACCGGGTTCGACGCTCCCGTCGAGCAGGTGCTGTACCTGGACCGGGCCATTCCCAATCCCAAAGCGCTGCCCTATTTGGACCGGTTCAAGTGCCTCACCGAGATCCGTTCCTACGCCCGGGCGCACTTCCTCCAGGAGGACGCGCTGCTGGACTGGACGGACATCGGCGCGAAGGTCAAGAAGCTCATCGACGAGCGCATCGACGCCGAAGTGCGCGAATTGATGAAACCGGTTTCGGTGCTGGACCAGGATTTCGACCAGAAGATCGCCGCCCTGCCCCACGACGAGGCCCGTGCCTCGGTGATGGAGCACACCATACGCGCGTACATCAACGAAAAGCTTGCCGACAACCCGGTTTTCTACGGCAAGTTGTCCGAGCAACTGGAGCGCATCATCCAGGACCTGCGCAACAAGGTCATCGACGCCGCCGATGCTGCCAAGCTGCAGGCTGCCCTGAAAGCCCAACTCGACGCCGAGGAAGACATCGCGGCGCAAATGGGCCTGTCTTCGGAGTCCTTCGCCATCTACGAAATCATCGGCCAGGGCGGAACGTCAATGATCTCGGAAGGCGACAGGTCGGACTATCACGTGCGAATGGACGAGGAGCAGAAGGAGGTCACCGAAAAGGTGGTATCCGCGCTGTCCCAACATCGCACTGTGGTGGACTGGCAGACCAATGTTGAAGTCCAACGCCTCAAGCGCCGCGACATCAAGCGCGTGCTCCGGGACGACGACAAATACACAGAGGCCGAACTCGACGATCTGGCCAACCGCATCGTGGATGCGTTCCGGAGCCGTGGCACCAGATGATGGAACGGGACAGCATCCGCTACGGTGACTCCACCATCGAATACCAGGTGCGCCGCAGCGACCGACGCAAAAAGACCGTAGAGTTTACCGTGGACGGCGGCGGCGCCCAGGTTGCCGCGCCGGTCGACACGCCACCCGAGGATCTGCAAGCCCTGGTTCGTCGGCGAGCCCCGTGGATCCTCAACCACGCCACCGACGGATTGCTGACCGTCGCGCCGAAGCGTTTCGTCAGCGGCGAAACCCTGCCCTACCTGGGGCGCAACGTGCGCATGGTGTTCGAGACCGCCGACGTGCGGAAACCTGAGGTCCGTTTCGACCACTGGCGGTTCAGCATCAGGGTGCCCGAGCATCTTCTCGACGGCAAACGGAACGAGCACATTCGCAAAGCCTTGGTCACGTGGTATCGCGGACGAGCGGCCGCACGGCTACAAACCGGCGTGAAGAAATGGTTGCCAAGATTCAGTGGAGGAGAACCACCGGACGTTTTGATCCGCGACCAGCGGCAACGCTGGGGAAGTTGTGCTCCAGACGGCACCTTGCGTTTCAATTGGCGCATCGTGATGCTTGAACCTGCGCTGGTCGATTACGTTATCGTCCACGAACTGGCGCACCTCACAGTGCGCAACCACTCGGATGAATATTGGCAGTTGGTGAACCGGGTAATCCCGGACGCGCAGGAACGGCGGCGGAAACTCAGGGAAGTGGGCCGCACTTTGCCTTTATAGCGCCGCCATGAGAAGGGGGTGTCGTTGCCGAGATGGACCACCAGTCGCAAATCTGGGGTTTCATCCCGTTCCGCGGAACTTATTGTGTTCGAGGTACCGCAGACGGTTTGTGCTGGGCATTCTGTGTCGGAGCGACCCCGAGAAGCAGACAAAATCGTCGTGGCTCCGCTGAGCCTGAATGATCGCACCGACCATCATCGGCCACGGATGTATCCGTGGTCGATTTTTAGCCGCGCCCAGTTCCTCGCTCATAGGACACGCACCGGCGGTTCTGTCCCCACAATCATTGCGCGGGGGACACCAACGTAATGCGCGTCGGTGCTCTGTAAAGGGCGTCGACACGATGGAGCCGCCCGCGCGGTCCAACTTACCCCCGCTGCTTACGAGCGACGACCGGCGCACGGAAACCTTGCAGGTTGCTTCGGTACGACGGCGGTACGCGTTTCCGGCTTACCAATAAACCCTGGGTTCAGCCTGGGGACATAATGACCTCATCGCGAGTTCGGAGTACGGGCGCCGTTGGCGTCGTGAAGCTGAAGGGCTCGCCGGAGGCAAATGTAAATGGACGCTCAGAAGGTTCTGGAATGGATGGCCGAAGAAGACCGCACATTGGCCTACCTGGCCAGGCAATCCGGCGTGAGTGTGGACCGGTTGGTTGCTGCGGTGGCCGAGCAGCACGACGAGTGGGCCGGGGGCCGCCGTTACCTCACCGCCAACGACGATCTCGACGCCGACACCCTACCCGCCGGCAACGTCCTGGAGGCGGCTGCCTGAACAACATCAACAAGGATGACGATTTTTACACTGCTGGTCGGGACGTAACCCCGCAAACATCCCGGTGACGTGGCAGCCTCACTCTGCGGCTTTCATATCACCGCAATCATGTCGCCGCCTGCCTGTTTCCTGACACCTCATCCTTCGTATGACCACCGCCACCGTAACCCTGCGGGGGATTCAGGCTTAGGCGCCTGACGCCCACAAACCCCAACCCACTCACCGCTTGCCAATTACTCCTCGCCTCCCCTCAACTCTGAACCGATACGCTGATTGGCTCGGCCTCAGCAATTTACGCTGACCGACTGAGCGTAAAGTGCCGTTTCACTGGTAGCCGCGCCGGCGCCGCAGCCTCAGGAACGCCAGCATTGGCTCCGTTCGGGCGGATGCGTGTGATGCGCACATGGTGTGAGCTATGTGCGTAATTTAGCTGTTCATTCACACCCTCCTTACATGAGGTTAGCTCTTTCTCTTGCACGTCGACGACGCCAATCCCAGAGGTGCCAGCTTCCAGAGTCGGGCGGTTGGATCAGCGCTCACATTCTGTTTGATGTGCGTGCGCGGTACTCATATGAGCGCAATCCTGCACGGCTAATGAGTGGTATGGCCGTTTAGAAGATTGCACAGACAAATGCCTGTACCGGCGACATAATCGCGCGGTGTCGCGGTGTCAGTGTGCAACCTGCCCTGTTGGTGTTCCTCGGATCGAATGGAACGAATGCGGTCTGGCACTGGCAAAAGCCATCCGACATAGCTATTTGCCCCTTCAGCGGCGAATTTTAACGCGGCTCCAGAGGCTGCGGCACATTCACCTCACAACTCGCGTCTCCATAAGAAACAACTGAAATGCTGGACAATTTGGTTAGCAACGTACTTGGTGAAACTGCGGAGGCCAGGACTCACTGGTTCAGAAACGGCCATGGCCCAGGGGGGCGGGGTCTTTCGATTCTGGTCCTGGCGTCTTTGCTCACGACATTGGCGGTGTGTTCTACGTGGTGGCTCTGGCCGCAGCCCGCTGCAGCGCAATCCACTCCGTCGGCATTGTCCACGCTGGCGCTTACCGGCATCACGCTGTCCCCCGCGTTCGAGTCCGGAACCACCGACTATGTCGGAATGGCTGCCTCAGGGACCACGCAAACGACCGTTTCTGCTACCCATGAGTCGGGAACGACGGCGACCATTTCACCGACCGACGTTGACGACCTAACCGACGGACACCAGGTGGACGTCACCCACGGCATCGAAATCACGATCACTACCTCTGCAACCAATCAGCTGGACACCACTTACACGATCATCATTTCCTTTGGTGCGGCGTCGGTCCAGTCCGTAGCCGTCACCAGCGACGCGGGAACCGACGCGACCTATGCCACGAATGATGTGATCACCCTGAGCGCGACTTTCGACCGCCCCGTCTCCGTGGACACTGCCGACGGCACCCCCTATTTGACCATCAGGTCGGGCAGCAAAAACCGGAATGTCGGATTCTCCTCCATCGACGCCACAAACAAAATCCTCACCTTCTCCTACACCGTGGTGTCCGCGGACCACGACCAGAGCGGTATCTCGATACGGGCCAACTCGCTATCCCTGAACGGCGGCTCAATCAAGGACATGGCCACCGACGAGGATGCGATCCTGGATCACGACGCCCTGGACGACCAGTCTAACCACAGGGTGAACAGAATCCCCGAAGTAATATCCGACGGCGTTGTCATCACCTCCACTCCCATCGCCACATCTGACACCTACGGTGCCGGAGAAACCATCTCCTTCACCATAACCTTCGACTCCGTGGTGGTGGTGGACACCTCCGGTGGCACTCCCGCCCTGAGAATGAGGCTCTGGCATCCCGGCGCCAGAACTCGGGACAAGGACTTGGCCTACGTGGGCGGGTCGGGCACCGATACCCTGACCTTCGAGTATGTCGTGCAGTCCGCTGACCACGACAACTCAGGACTCGCGGTCAGCGCCAACCAACTACGACTGCATGGCGGCACCATCAGGCATTACACGACCAACCGGAACGCCAACCTCAACCACGGAAAACCCAGCGTGGGCTCCGAGCACAAGGTGGACGGGAGCCTCAGCCCTCCGCGCGCCACCCT
>CAZCZB010000052.1:0-19899 GCA_964502995.1 uncultured Dehalococcoidia bacterium | reverse complement strand
GCCGTAGGCCCGCCCGTGGAGGGTCGAACCATGAATCCCATCCTTCGACAAGCTCCCGCCACCGGCGGACGCGTCGCAGGATGAGCGGACAGGTGGGGCGTGAGCGGACAGGTGGAGTGATAATCGAAATACCCTGATATCCAACAGTTCCGTTTGTGGAATCCCACCCGGTTGGCTACAATCTTTCGGGTTATTACCACACCATCCGGCAAGGAGCAGCATCGATGCCCGACAGCCTGATCACCGACGAGGTCAAAGCCATCATCGGCATGGAATCGGAACCGGAGCGCAACCGGTTCCCCATCAGCGCCGAAATGGCCTACGACGTGGCCGACGCCATTGAGGACTACAACCCGCTGTACGTTGACCCCGACTACGCGGAACGCAGCCGTTTCGGCAGCCTGCTCTGCCCGCCCCTGGCCGCCTGGAAGGACATCGCGCCGCCCATCGGATACTTCGGCGCCGGCCAGGAGTGGCACTTCGAGGTTCCCCTGCCCTTCAACAGCTACGGACTCAACGGCGGCAGCGACTGGCAGTTCCTCGCCCCCGTGAACGTGGGCGCCTGGATCACCCGCCAGTTCCGCGTCCTGGACATATTCGAGAAACAGGGACGCTCCGGCGCGCTGGTGTTCATCGTCCGCGAGGAAACGCAGCGCGACCAGAACGGCCGCCAACTCAGCGTCGCCAAGCGCGTCAGCATCCACCGCGCCCTGCCCGCCGGCGAGCAGCCCACCGATGTCGCCCAGGTCGCCGACGATCTCACCACCGTGTCCGTCGCGCCGCCCAACCCGGAGGTGATCCTTGCCAAGCCGGAACCGGCGTCCGCCGAGCAGCGATACTTCGAGGACGTGTCGGAGGGCGACGACCTGCCCCCGGTGGTCAAGGGCCCCATGACCACCACGCACCTGATCCGTTGGGCCGCCGCCAACGGTAACTACGCCCGGATTCACTGGGATCTGCCCTTTGCCCAACTGCGCCAGGGACTGCCCAACGTGGTGGTCAACGGTTCGCTCAAAAATCAGTACCTCGGCCAACTGCTGCTGGATTTCGCCGGCGAGCAGGGATGGTTCAGGCGGTTCTACGTCGAACATCGCGGAATGGATTTCCCCGGCGACACGTTGACCGCGGGCGGAATCGTCACCGGCAAGCGCGAGGTCGGCGATTTCGGCTACGTGGACTGCGCCGTCGCGCTCCGCAACGACCGGGGCGACCAGACGGCGGCGGGCACGGCAACCGTCGTCCTGCCCAGGCGCGGCCAGACCCTGCCCCTCGACTGGGAAGTGGAAACCTGGTAGCCGTTTGCCAGCGATCTGCCAAACGTGCGTAGCGGCGAGGCAGTGCCGCCGATGCCAGACGGGTGACAACCGGGGTTGCCAAACGTGGGCAGGGGCGAGGCATGCCTCGCCCCTACAATGCGGGGACATCGAATGGTAGGCAGATGGCAATGACGATATTCGATGCGGTTGCGGCCGTTGGGGCGGTTAAAACTCTACGTTCGGGAGATTGAAACGAATGTTATCGGGATTTCGAGTGCTGGAAATGGGCGGGCACGTGTCCGCTCCGTTCTGCGCCCGGCTGCTGGCCGACTATGGCGCCGACGTGATCAAGGCGGAACCGCCCGAGGGCGACGAAGCCCGACGCATGGGTCCCTTCGTGGGCGATGATCCGCACCCCGAAAAAAGCATCCCGTTCCTCTACCTGAACACCAACAAGCGGAGCGTCACGCTGGACCCGGCCACCACCGCCGGCGCGAAACTCCTCCACGATCTGCTCAAAGATGCGGACGTGCTGGTGGAAAACTACCCGCCCGGCGAGAAACCCAGCCCCATCCTCGAACCCGGCTACCTGGCCGAGCATTATCCCACCCTCATCGCCACGTCCATCACCCCATTCGGACAGACCGGCCCGTACCGCGACTTTGCCGCCACCGACATCGTCACCACCGCCATCAGCGGCCTGATGTATCACTCCGGCGACTCCGACCAGGAACCGCTGCGCAACGCGCTCAACCAGTCCTTCTACGTGGCCGGCATCAACGCGGCGGTGGCGACCACGGCGGCGTTGTTCCAGCGCATGAGCACCGGCCGGGGCCAGGCCATCGACGTGTCCACCGTGGAATGTCTCGCCTCCCACCTCGTCCAGGCCGTCCCCTACTACAGCTACATGGGGGCCATCAAGGGACGCCGCCCGGTGCGCGGGTCCGGTTTCGAGGAACTGATGCCAGCCCGCGACGGTTACGTGATTCCCTCGGTGCAGGGTTCGCAGCCCTGGTCAACGGTGGCCGATCTCATCGGCGTAGAGGAACTGCACGACGAGCGTTTCGCCTCCGGCTCAGGACGCATCGAGTATGGCGAGGAAATCTATGACCTGCTGATCGAGGGCCTGGCTCAGTGGGACCGCAAGGCGCTGCACCAGGCGTCGGGCGAGCGCCGCCTCGTGTTCGGCATGGCGCAGGACGCCGGCGATCTGAACGACTGCCCCCACCTGCGCGAGCGCGAATTCTTCCGCACCGTCAGCCATCCCGTGGCCCCCGAAATCGACTACCCCGGCATGGGGCCTCGGCTGTCGGGTATGCAGTACGACGTGCGCCGGCCGGCCCCCCTGGCAGGACAACACAACCGCGAAATCTACGGCGACGAACTTGGATGTTCCGCCGACGAACTGGCCCAAATGCGGACCCTGGGGGCAATATGACGACGCCGAATGTTCCATCGCCGCCCGATGCTCAATTGCCACCGGATGCTCAATTGCCATTGACCGGTATACGGGTCCTCGACCTCAGCCGGGTGTTCGCCATGCCCTACTGCGGCGCGTACCTGGCCGACATGGGCGCCGAGGTCATCAAGGTGGAGACCCACCACAACCAGTTTGTGGACACCACCCGCACCCTCAACGGCCCCTATCCCGACAACGAACCCGGCGATCTCTACTACGAGCGCGGCGGCACTTTCCACACCCTGAACCGGGGCAAGCTGAGCGTAACCCTCGACCTGCGCTCGCAGGATGCGCTGGAAGTGCTGCGGCAACTGGTGGCCGTGTCCGACGTGGTGCTGGAAAACTTCACGCCCCGCGTCATGCGCCGCTTCGGGCTGGACTACCCCAACCTGAAGGCTGTCAAACCCGACCTGATCATGGTGTCCAACACCGGCTACGGCCACTCGGGTCCCTGGACCAACTTCGGCGCGATGGCGACGGCGCTGGAGCCAACCCACGGCACCGGCGCGTTCATGGGATACCTGGACGTTGACGACGACGGACGCAGATCCGCCGGCGCCGTCCCCAACAAGATCGCCAACTCCTACACCGACTTCCTCGCCAGTTGGACGGCGCAACTGGCCGTAATGTCCTCCCTGATCCACCGGGCCCGCACCGGCCGGGGCATGTGGATCGACCTCGCCATGTACCAGGTCGGCGTCTCGTTCCTGGGCGAGGGACTGCTGGACTACGCCTACAACGGCCGGCGCACCCGGCGTCTGGGCAACCGCCACGAGACCCTGTCGCCCCACGGCTGCTATCCGTGCCGCGGCAACGACCAATGGGCGGTGATTGCCGTCCGCAGCGACGAGGACTGGCGCGCCTTCTGCTCAGCGCTCGGAATGCCCGCGTTGGCAGACGATCCCCGGTTCGCCAACCCCGTGCCGCGCCACCAGAATCAGGACGAACTGGACGCCATCATCGCCGGCTGGACAGGCGAGCGGGACAAGTACGAGGTGATGAACCTGCTGCAGGCCGCTGGCGTCCCCTGCGGCCCGGTGCAGGACGGCCGCGACATGCTCAACGACGAGCATTTCCGCGCCCGTGGCTATTTCGAGGCCGTTGATCACGACCCGTCCACGGGATTGGGCCGGCGCGAGTACGTCAGCCGTGGCTGGCGAATGTCGGACAGCAGGGTGCGCATCCACAAGTCTGCGCCGCTGCTGGGCGAGGACAACCGCTATGTGCTGTCGCAGGTGCTGGGTCTCAGCGACGCCCGCATCGCCGAACTGGAGGCATCAGACGCCATCGGCCGGAAACTCGCCGGTGCCCAAACCCCATCCTCCGTCCCCCTCGACCGCCAGGTGGAACTGGGCTGGACCGTTGACTACGACACCGACTACCTGAACCGGCAGCCGTAGCCCGTCCCACCCGTAGGGGCGAATAATCATTCGCCCCCACCCACGCAACTGCCATCGCCATCTAAACCCGGCAACCATATCGCCCCACCACCCAACATCCTGTCCATCCTGTTCATCGATGTCAAAACAACCCCCACGCCCAAACGCCCGCCGGCCCTCTCCACAACTACCGCCCCGATATATCCGGTCCCTCAATTAAATCCTGCGGCGTCGGGTAGGCCGCGTACAGTTGCTCCCGGGCGTCGGCGAACGCCTCCATCGTCCACGGCGGCACGTCCTGCAACACCCGCCGCATCTGCGCCACCTGCTCGGACAGCGGGTTGGGAATCTGCACCGTGCGTTCCGGGTCGAATGACGTGCCGTCGTACACCAGGAACACGATGCGATCCTGCCCGGCCAGCACCTCCAGTTCCTCGATGCCCCGGCCGTCGTCCGCGCCGGCGTTGATCCACGACTCATACCACGTGTCGCCCACCAGCGCCACCAGCGGCACCAGGTGGTAGTGCTTCACTTTGAAATCCAGCCTTGCCAATCCCGCCCAGCTACCCGCCGCCCATGCCCTATGACTAAACCCCTTAATATTTAAACTTGACACCAATCTAAAGTTAAATTTGCCAATGCCGCCGCTATGCCCTACGCTTGGAAATGAACACGGGGAAGGGGCATGACCTAACGCCGAATCCTGCTATAATTAAACGCAATAATCAACATCAATCGGCATAATGGAGGAGACGCTATGAGTACCGCAACATGGGCGAATACAATCGGAGTAGGCACACTGGCAATAATGCTGATAGTGGCCATTGTCGGCGGGAGCGTTTGGCTGGGTCGGATGGCAGCGCAGGTTGACGGGCTCTCTTCCGATATTAGCAGCCTTACCGACGAAGTACGGGAAATGCGGGATGAGCAGCGCAAGACTAACCGGATTCTGGTAGCACTGGCCAATCACACCCACACCGAGGACGGGCGGGCATATTTTGTGCTGCCTTTTGATGGGGACTAACGATGCCCGGTCACACAATTTAGGATGCCTCGCCCCGTCTAAAGTTAAATTTGCTCTTGCGACTGCCTTGCCTTACGCTTGAAATTGAACCGGGAAAGGAGGCAGTTCTGCTATAATGAAACGTGATAATCCCAATCAATCATCAAAATGGAGCCGGCTCGGAGCGTGGCTGGCGAAGGACAATTGGCAACGTAGGCATTTTATGGCATCACCGTTCGGAATTGCGTTGATAACTTTGGCGGTAACGTACTACCTGAATTACCGTCCACCGATTGATCACTTTGGCGAGATGGCGCATTTTGCAAGTATCAGCGCGGTAATTTATGGCATGTTCGCTGTAATCGCCGAAACTATTGGAGGTAGCGTTATGTTTTACACTATGTACATGATCGGAAAAGCAATTCGCAAAATCAAGGAAGAAAACGACCAGAGAGCCGTTCAGCGAGTGAATAGCAACCCGGCTTTGCAAAATCTTGTGCTGGAGGCTGCCGGTATTAGCACCCAGGAACGGAACCTAAATCACACGGAACCTGTAAACCGAGAATAAACACGGCTAATCCCCAGAGCTGCTCCGTTTCTTGTACGGCCCACGCTTTCCCGGTTTAGGCAGCGTCGCGTTCACCATCTCTACCAGCCAGTCCATATCGTAAACTCGGTCCGTCAAACCAGCGGCCATAGCAGGGGTGGTCTGGTAGCCGTTATTGCGCTTGGTCAACGTGGTGTGCACCCGGCAGAAATTGTAGTACGTGAAATACATGGCCAGCGAATAGCAGTGGTGCTCGAATTTCTTGCTGAAGCCGTTGGTCAGCCTGGTAAACCGTCGCATACTCATTCGCATGGTGAGGTTGTGCCGTTCCACGTGAGAGGTACTGATAAATCTCTCATCTGGATCGCCGACTATGACCTCCTTGCGGCTGGCGACCCATTCCGAAGGCGAATAACGGGTGGCTTCTTCCGGTGGCGTTTCGGCGTAGATCTTTATCAACTGCGCGAAATCCACGTTACCGCCAAAAGCACCTTCGACGGCTCCCGGATAAGCATTTAGTCCGTCCGTGGTGAGTTGGAACCTGCCGGCTGTTCGGGCTCGCAAGTCATCCATCAAGTCCAGTGCTGTTTCGCCGTCCCGAGAGGTGCTTACGGCCCAGGAAATCATCAATTTGGAATCTGAATCGATGGCGGTCCAAGTCCAAACATCGCCGGCTTCCTTCGGGGCACGGACGGCAAATTCTACGTTCTTTGATTTGGCGTAGAGGAAAGCCCAGATCTCATCACACTGGATCAATTGCGCCGGTATTCCTCTCACGTGCCGGTCATGATAATCCCAACAGGCTTTACCGGCGTCGATCAAACATCTCTGTACCGTATTATAAGCGCACTTTTCTATCCGAGTTATAGACCGCATTGAGCTGCCCTCCACCAACATGTTAAGGATGCGGGCCTGCCTATCTGGGGCGATGCGGTTTACCATAGGTACCAGTATAGCACTAAAGGCACTATAAGTCAAGCATGAGTGTCGTAAAATCCGTTACATGTTCACGGTTATTGGTCAAGTGTTATTAATGTGCCGCGAATTGTAGACTAGACGAGTTTGGGATTTACGGACTTGCTACCCGGACTTGACAATCCCCGGAACCTCGGCTAACGTCAGACCTGCCACAGACGCAGTGGATTTTCTCACTGCCAAGCGGATCACAACAGGTTCGCACATGTTCCCTCTACCGGGGCGACGTTCCTACGCGCCTTCTAGCGGGGAACGTGTTTTTGGGAACCACGGCGTCTGTGGCAGGAAGTCGTACCCGCACACCGCTAGGAGGTTCCAAGCATGGGTATATCAGGTATGATCCTCGGTATTGTCGCCGTGGTGTTCGCTTTCGTTCCGGTCGTCGGGGCATTCATAGCCTGGCCGTGTATCGCCGTGGGCTTACCGCTCTCAGGGGTCGGTTTCTACCTCAATCGCAAAGCAGGTCGAGGTAACGGCATGGCTATCGCAGGCATGGCTACAAATGTTGTCGCTTTGGTGATCGTCTTCATTTGGACGGTACTCGTAGGCGCAGCTTTGAGCGAGTTTTGATGGGAGGTCAGCCATGCGTAAAGCCCTCTCAACCCTGCTCTTCGCTGGAATCATCGCCCTCGCTTGCGTTCCGTCCAGCACCGAAATTACCAATGCCACCGACGCTGAACTGGACACTGCTTGCGCTGCCCTGTCCCGAGTTGGCTACGACTATTGGCAACTGGATGTGCTGTCGGTCGGTGGTCGCACAATGGAGGTAGCCGCCAGCATTCACACCGACCACCAAGGACCAGAGAAAACACGGGATTACTGCGAAGGGAGATAAGAGAAGACCCGGCACAATTACAGGCCGGGTCTTTTTTTGCGTCGCCGTAGTATAATAGGCGATGCGCCCTCCGGTTTATGGATAAAATCCGGTTTTGGCTAAGCTGGTAATGAAGGGTTCGAGTCCCTCCCGGAGGGCCATCGTCGACAGGATTTTTACCTCCTGCCTTTATATATTATAGCACAGGCTGATTTTAAAGTCTATTCTTTCTTTTGGGCCTGCTTTTTTGACTTTTTATTTTGAGCCGATTTCGTTTCAGGCTTCTCACCGTAATCCTCATCAATATCGCCTACCGCTATCCGGGCCACTTGGATTGCGGCTTCGATGGTATTTGCTGGCCTGCGTTCTCCGTTGGGTCCGGTAGGCATGGTTTTTCTCCTTTGTATATTGAGTGCGCTAGTCGGTTAGTTGCGGGTCGGGTAGGTAGGCAGGGGAGAGACTAGCACAGGTTAGGCGGAATGGGTAGGGCTGACTTTAGGGATTTGATAAAGTTCGCTAAAATTCAAGCAGGAGGACGATGATGATGGCAGATGTACGAATCGCGTGGTACTCTAACGCAGAACGTGATGTTTACCACCTGTGCCAGAATTGCCGCCACAACCACCTGATCCTACGTGAGAATTTAGTGGCAGGGAAGGAGCAAGAAATAATAAACGACTTGTGGATCGACAATTCCTACGCAGGTGAGGAAGATCTGCTATGCGAGCACTGTAAATGCCTGCTTGACGATGGGACCGGCATTACTCTGACGATTCCGGTAAATTGAAAATCATCCACCAATATGAGCGTTCCCGCTTACCATCTTTGAAGAGCCAATGTTCATACACATCGGTTAACTGATATCGGCATTTAACTGATATGATAAGAGCGGTTTCTCTAGTACTGCGAAATCTAATTTGGTTATCCGTATAGTCAATGATCTCACATTTATGCTCACGCACAATTTCAACAACAGCATCCATGGATTTAATATTTATGGTTTGCGGTATGGTGGTGTCGGTCATAGTATTATCTCCCTATACTATTGAGTGTTGCCGGTCTAGTAGTGAGGCAAGGTAAAGACTAGCAGAGGTTGGGCGGAATGGGTAGGGCTGACTTTAGGGGCGGGTATTAAGGGGTTTAGTGTGGGTTGGGTTGTGAGCTGGGGCAGGATTTCAAAGTGAAGCAGTACCCACCAGGTACACCCCGTCGATGTGAAACAGCCGCGCCCGCAACGACACGTTCGGCGTAGGCGGCAGGCGTCGCACCGCCTCCGGCTCGTTCAGCGCCAGGAAGCACACCTCCGGATCCTGGCCCGGCTCGTTGACGATGGCGGTCAGCATCCCGCCGCCGGCGGCAAACAGCACCTCCAGCGGACTGCCCAGGTTGCGCAGGCGGGTGGCATACCCGCGAATCTCCAGCCACGTCCACGCGATGCACTTTTCCAGGTCGGAGATTTCCAGCGCGACCCGGTCGGCGGCGGCCCGGTCGCCCAGCGCGCCGGCGTTCACCGCGTCCAGCCATCCGCCGACGCTGGTCATCAGGATCGCCGGTTCGCCCTCGGATTGGGGTGGACGCAGCGTCATCTCCACGATGGCGGACTCGCCGGCAACCGCCGTGCCGAACTCGGCCCGCAGGTACTCGCCCGCCGTGTCCGGCGACACCTCGGTCACCCTGAACCAGTAATCCGTCGGCGCGATCCGCACCATGTCCTCGCCGGAAAGCCCGCGCTCCAACAGCGGCAGCAGGACGTCAACCGTGCTGCTCGCCACCTCGGTCTGCGGCACGTCCTCCTGATCGCCCGATTCCAGGGCGAGGCGACGCAGCAGGGTCGTGTTCGGTCGTTCAAGCATGATTATTCCGTAACCGCCCTGAAAATAATTCGTCAATCATCCGGTACATCCCGTTTATCCCCTGCATCCCGGTAAAAACATTCCCAATCGTAACCAGGTATGCAGGCCCGCACAGTGTCTCATGCGTACCCACTTTGTCATTGCGAGTCCGCCTGCGGTCCGCCGGTGGCGGATGGCAATCTCGTTGACTGGCGGACGCTCCTCCCTTCGGCGGGATTGCCGCGCTGCGCTCGCAATGACAGTTCAACAAAATGGGTACGCGTGAGCGCACAGTGTACCCGTCCGGCGATGATCACTCCAGCCGCCGGATGCGCGGCAGGCCCAGCACCGATACCACGTTCAACCCGGCCAGCACCGCGCCGTTGATGAACAGCGCCATCGGCGCGCCCACCACGCCGGCCAGCGCGCCGACTCCAACGTGGCCCACCGGCGCAAACCCCACGCTCAGCACCCACGAACCCATGGCGCGGCCCCGTTCCTCATCGGGCACCAGGTCCTGCATCAACGCCTTGTACAGCGTGTCCACCGCCATCGCGCAGGCGTTCACGAACAGCAGCACCAACAGGAACGTGTAGATGTTGTTGGTGAGCGAGAACGCCATCAGTCCCACCCCGAACCCGATGGCCGTGGCAAACGTCAGCAGACCCTTGTGCCGGTAGTTCCCCAGCGCGGCCAGAATCCACAGGCCCAGGAGGCCGCCCGCCTGCCGTCCCGCCGTCATGACGCCCAATCCGGCGGGGCCGACGTGCAGCACGTCCTTGGCGAACACCGGCAGCAGGGTCATGTGGGTGAAGCCCAGCACCTCGGTGGTGGCCGTCAGGATCATCAGAGCCAGGATCAGGCGATGCTCGCGCACCAGCCGGGCATAGCCGGCAAGATTCTGCAGCACCGTTTCCGTGGACGCCCGCAGGGAGCGGCCCGGGTTGAGCATCAGCAGCGTTGTTGCCGCCGAACCCGCGTAACACCCCGCCGACGCCAGGAACTGCCAGCCCGGTCCCACAAACTCGATGACGGCTCCCGACACCAGCGACCCCACGATGCCGCCGCCCTGCATCGCCATCGCGCCCAGCGCCAGCCCGTTCAGCGCCAGGTTCGGCCCCACGATGTCGTAGGTGAAGGTTTGCCGCACCGTGATGGTGAACGCCAGCGCGCTGCCCAGGCACAGCACCAGCCCGATGATCGCCCACACGTTGGCCAGGTCCAGCAGCAGCAGCGCGGCCATCGCCAGCGCGGCCACCGACGCCCCCAGCGTGCCCAGCCGCAGCAGCGTCCGGCGCGGCCACTTGTCGGCCACCGCGCCGGAGATCATGCCCAGCACGAAGAACGGCAGCATCCGCGCCGCCGCGCCCAGGCCGACCATAAACTCGGAGTCGGTCAGTTCCAGGATGAGCCAGCCCACCGACACCTGCTCCATCCCCGTCGCCAGCGAATAGAGCAGCGTCGATACCCACAGCAGGCGGAAATCCCGGTACCCCAGCGAGGCCGACCACGTCCCGAATACCTTCACGATTGCCCGAACACCTTCACAATTGGCGGATGATACACCCTCACCGCCGGAAACACCCGGTGCCCGACGTGCCGCTTTTCGATGGTATGATGACCTCAGGGCAACGCTGCTCGGTTCGGTTACAATCTGGTGCTCCGGCTCGCCCAGTTGCATCCGCCCCCTGCGCCAGCCACTGAGGTTCAGCATGACTACCAAAGTGCCCAAATCAACAGGTCATCACCAACTGCCGGATCCGCCCGAGCGTCAGCCCGACGATATGACCGCCTTCAACCACCTGGCCATCACCGGCAGCGCGTACCTTCTGGTCCAGCACCTTGGGAACCCGGAAACCACCCTGGTCGGCGGTGAGCACTTCATCGCCCCGGCGCCGACCAATGACATCACCGGACTGCATTTCCCCGACCTGTTTGTCGCCTTTGACGCAGACCCGGCGGCTTACTATCAGAGCAACGCCTACTTCATCTCGGACCAGGGCAAGCCGCCGGACTTTGTGATGGAGATCGCGTCCAGGAGCACGGGGCGGACCGACGTGGTCGAAAAGCGCGACCACTACGCTGGGCTGGGGATCCTGGAATACTGGCGCTTCGACGAAACGGGCGAATTTCATGGAGCGCGCCTGGCTGGCGACCGACTCGTCGATGGCAAGTACGAGGCATTGCCGATCCGCGAACTTTCAGATGGCGCGCTGCAGGGGTACAGCGCAGTCCTCAACCTCAACCTCCGTTGGAATCGCGGGCGCCTGGAATGGCATGACCCTGACACCGGACGCCAAATCGCCACCCTCGAAGATGAACGAGCGGCCCGCATCGAGGCCGAAACCCGGGTTGACGAACTGGAAGAGGAACTCCGGCGTCTTCGCGAATCGTAGCCCACCGCTCGTCATGGTGATCCTGTGCGACTATGAGCCGAGTTCGCTCCCACATCAACCCACCCGGAGGAATCGAATATGCCTTTTGGAAACAACGACTGGCTGGCCCTGACCCAGGAAGACACCATCGAACCCGAAATCCCCCTCTGCGACCCGCACCATCATTTCTGGGATGGGCGCATGCAGAGCGTCCCCTACCACCGCTACCTGCTCCACGAACTGATGGGTGATCTCGATTCCGGACACAACGTCCGCTCCACCGTGTTCGTCGAGGCCCGCTCCATGTACCGCGCCGACGGCCCGGAGGAACTCAAGCCCGTGGGCGAGGTGGAATTTGTGCAGGGTCTCGCCGCCGCCAGCGCCAGCGGAACCTACGGCGAATCCCGCGCCGCCGCCGCCATCGTCGGACACGCCGACCTGAAGCTGGGCGACAACGTGGCCCCGGCGCTGGAAGCCTTGCAGGCCGCCAGCCCCAACCGGTTCCGCGGCATCCGCCACAACGTCACGTGGAGTCCCGACCCTTCAATCGAAAACCGCGAGACCGAGGGCATCCTCGCCAACGACACCTTCCGCGCCGGCGCCCGCGTGCTGGCCGGCATGGGCCTGTCGCTGGACATAATGCTGTCATTCCCCCAGTTGAACGAGGTCGCCGAGTTCGCCCGCGCCGTGCCCGAGGTGTCCATCATCCTCAACCACGTCGGCGGCGTCAGTCGCACCGGAATCTACGCTGGCAAGGACGACGAGGTGATCCCGGCGTGGCGCGAGGGCATTGCCGCCGTCGCCCAGTGTCCCAACGTGGTCTGCAAGCTGGGCGGCCTGGGGATGCCGCGCTGGGGGTTCGGCTGGCACGCCCGCGCCGTACCCATCGGCTCCGAGGAACTGGCCGAGGCGATGGCGCCGTGGATGAACTACTGCATCGAGCAGTTCAGTCCCGACCGCTGCATGTTCGAGAGCAACTTCCCGCCCGACAAGGTGTCATTCTCCTACAACGTCATGTACAACGCTTTCAAGCGCCTCTCGGCAGCATACAGCCCCACCGAACGCGCCAACCTCCTCCACGACACGGCAACCCGCGCCTACCGCATCCAGACCTGACCGCTCGCGCCTGTCATTCCGTGCTGACCGGGCAAGCATCAACTCGGTGATAGAATGGGCCGGCCATGACCACTCAGAAGTACCGGGAATCAAGCCACCACCTTCTGGCCCAAGCGCGGGCCGAACTCGCCGCCGGCGATGTGCGGCAGGCTTCGGAGAAGGGCTGGGGTGCCGCGGCGCTCATGCTGAAGGCCGTCGCCGAAGAACGCGGCTGGGAGCATGACCGGCATCGCCACCACTTTCGCACGGTCGGACGCCTCCGGGCCGAACTGGGCGACGGCGGCATCATGGACGATTTCGCAAGAGCCAACCTGCTCCACGAAAACTTCTACGAGGACGAATTCACCCGCGCCGACGTCGAAGAGGGTCTGGACCGAGTGGAGTCGCTCGTGAATAAGTTGGATCCGCTGCTGCCGCAGTGATCGACCCGCCGGTGTCCCTGTCGACGAACCGTACAACCTCTGCCGGTAGGGGCGAATAATCATTCGCCCCCACGCAAGACAACCCACCGACAAGCCGTCCCCTCTTGGTGTCTTTGCGCCTTTGCGTTGAAAACCCCGCTCACCAATCTGCCGGTAGGGGCGAATAATCATTCGCCCCACGCAACGGAGTCCACCCTGTCATGAAATACGACGTCATCATCATCGGCGCCGGTTCCGCCGGCTGCGTGCTTGCCAACCGCCTGTCCCAGGACCCCGACCGCTCCGTGCTGCTGCTGGAGGCAGGGCCGGACTACACCTTCGACCAACTGCCCGATGAGCTGAAATACGACATGAACCAGGCGGCATCCGAGGAAGGAAGGCCCCACAACTGGTCGTTCGTCGGGCAGTCCACACCCCAGCAGTCGCGGCAACTCCACGTCGCCCGCGGCAGGGTCACCGGAGGCAGCAGCGCCATCAACCACCAGATCATGCTGCGCGGCGCTCCCGAAGACTTCGACGCCTGGGCCGCCGCCGGCAACGACGAGTGGAGCTACGAAAAGACGCTGCCCTACTTCCGCCGCCTGGAAAGCGACGCCGACATCCGCGACGACTTCCACGGCAGCGACGGCCCTATCCCCATCTGGCGACACGCCCGCGAGGACTGGCTGCCCCTGCACGCCGCGTTCTACCAGGCCTGCCGCGACGCCGGGTTCCCCGACGACCCCGACATGAACCATCCCGATGCCACCGGCGTGGGCCAGGTGCCGCTGAACAACCCCGGCGGCATCCGCATGAGCGCCGCCATCACCTACCTGGACGCCTGCCGGCATCGCCTGAACCTCACCATCCGCCCCAACGTCACCGTCCGGCGCGTCCTGTTCGACGATGGTTTCACCCCGACGGAGCATGGCGCCACCCCAACGGAGCATGGTTCCACTCCAACGGAGCACGGTTCCACTCCAACGGAGCACGGTTCCACCCCAACGGAGCATGGTGCCACCCCAACGGAGCATGGTTCCACGCCAACGGAGCATGGCGCCACCCCAACGGAGCACGTTGCCACCCCAACCGCTCATGGTGAGCCTGTCGAACCACGAGCAATTGGCGTCGAGGTCCAGAGCGGCGGTGAAACGTTCACACTGGAGGGCGACCAGATCATCCTCAGCGCCGGCGCCCTCGCGTCGCCCCAACTGCTCATGCTGTCCGGCGTCGGCCCCGCCGATGAATTGAAAGCGGTGGGAATCGAACCCGTCCACGACCTGCCCGGCGTGGGCCGCAGCATGAAAAACCACCCGTCGGTGTCCATCGTGTTCCGCTCCGAGCCCGAGCATCACCTGGACCCCGACGCGCCGCGGAACCAGGTGGGCCTGCGGTTCACCGCCACCGGCTCCACCGAGCGCAACGACATCCAGGTGCAGCCCACCACGTCCTACCCGGAGAGTCGCACCGCGCCCGACATTCGCGTCGGGTGCCGTCTGGAGTACCCCTACAGCGAGGGAGCGCTGACCCTGGCGTCCGCCGACGTTGACGTGCAGCCCAACCTCGATTTCCGGTTCCTCACCGACCCGCGCGACCTCGACCGGTTCCGCGATGCTGTGCGCCGCACCGTTGCCGTATTCGAGCATCCCGCGTTCAACGGACTGCTGGCCGAGCGGCGGTCGCCCACCGACGCCGACCTTGCCGACGACGACGCGCTGGACGCCTGGCTGCAGCAGAACTCCGGCATCGCCGGCCACACCTCGGTCACCTGCAAGATGGGGCCAACGTCGGATCCAATGGCCGTGGTGGACCAGTATTGCAACGTCCACGGCCTGCGCAACCTGCGCGTCATCGACGCCGCCGTGATGCCCGACATAGTCCGCGCCAACACCAACGCCACCATCATCATGATGGCCGAACGCGCCGCCGATTTCATCCGCCAGGGCCAGTGACCCCGAGGGCGTGAGCACAACGGTTGTGGGGGCGAATAATCAATCGCCCGCAACCATCCCAACCCGGCGACACCCCACCAAAACGCAAAATCGTAGGGGCGGGTCTCAGACCCGCCCCTACCCGTGCAACCACGCCCGCCGCCTGCGCCCGGCAATCCGGAATCCCCCACCGGCCAATATCCTGTCCACCCCGCTCATCCTCGTTATCCCGGCAAAATTCGTCGTTCGATGGCGACCCGCCGGGCACGTCCCTTGCGGTTGCGGTATAATTCGGGCATATTCGTCCGAAATGGCAAGGAACCCTGTGCCCCGACCTCGCAAAACGCCAACCGACGCCCCCCAGGAATCCGCCCTGGGTGAAAGGCTTTCGTCGGTCACCGAAAACTACCTGCTCTCGCTGTACAAGATGTGGGAGGCCTCCGAGTTGCCCACCCTCACCCAGCTTACCGAAGCGCTCCGGCAACTGCCGCCCACCGAGGGATTGGGCACGTCGGTGCCGTCGGTGTCCGGAATGCTGCGCCGCATGGAAAAGCAGGGGTTGGTGGACATCGGCAAAGACAAGCGTATCCGCATGACCGAACGGGGCAAGACGGAGGGTGAAAGCATCGCCCGTCGCCACCGGCTTGCGGAATGGCTGGTGGTGCGGATGCTCGGAATGGAACTGCACGAGGCCCACATCGAGGCGCACCAACTCGAGCACGGAATGTCGCCGACGCTGGAAGCCAAGCTCATGGAAAGGCTGGGCAATCCCACTCATTCGCCCTTCGGGTGGCCCATACCCGGCAGCGGCGCGCCGGCCGTGTCGCCCGACGCGGTGTCGCTTGATCAGGCCGTGAACGGCGGGACGTATGTGGTTGACCGGGTTCCCGAGGAAAACATCGAACTGCTCCGGTTCCTCGATCAGGCCAACCTTGTCCCCGGCGGCAGAATGACCCTGGCCGAAGCCATGCCGTCGGTGGGAGTCATGCACGTCGAAACCGAGGTCGACCGCGTCTCCATCGGCTACAACGTGGCCCGCCAGATAGTGGTGCGCCCCGTCCAGGACGACTGACCGCTCGTTCAAGCAGTGTAGGGGCGAATGATCATTCGCCCAAATCCAATTGGGTGAAATACGGCCCTGCCGACCTTGCGAGATTGCCATCCGCCACCGGCAGACCGCAGGCGGACTCGCCATGACAGCACCGGTGAAAGCGAGTACGGGTGAGCGGTTGGTATAATGCGGCGGTTATGAACGTTCGCGTCGCGCTGCCGGTTGCCTCCATCCTGATTTTTGCAACCCTCCTCAACGGCTGCGCGCCCACCGCTCCCGCCTCCGACGCCGCCGAATCAACCATGACCGTGTTTGCCGCCGCATCGCTGGCCGAGTCATTCCGGGCTCTGGGAGAAGCCTTCGAGGCCGAGCATCCCGACTCGCGGGTCAGGTTCAACTTCGCCGGCAGCCAGACGCTCCGGACGCAGTTGCAAAACGGCGCCGCCGCCGACGTATTCGCATCGGCCAACTGGCAGCAGATGGAAGCGGTCCAGCAGGCCGGCCTCCTAGGCAACGTGCCCGAGTATTTCGCGGCAAATCGCCTGGCGGTGGCAACCCCCGCCGGATCCGACGCCGTGCAATCCCTGGAAGACCTGACCCGCCCCGGCGTCAGCATCGCCGTCGCTGCCGAGGAAGTGCCCGCCGGCGCGTATTCCCGCCAGGTGCTGAATCTGCTCGGGGAGAGCGCGGAGTTCCCCGACGGGTTCGCAGCCGGCGTCCTGGCCAACGTGGTTACCAACGAGACCAGCGTGCGCGGCGTCGCCCAGAAAGTCGCCCTCGGCGAGGTTGACGCCGGCCTGATCTACGAGACGGACGCATCGGCGGCCCAGTATCAAGGCGCGTTCCGCATCATCGAGATTCCGTTGCAGTACAACCCGGCGGCCCAATATCCCATCGCCTCGCTGTCCGATGGCTCCCAGCGCGAGATGGCCGTCGAGTTCATAGATTTCGTGCAGGGCGATGCCGGCCAACGCATCCTGCGAGACTACGGATTCGTGCCGCCGGCCAACGTAGCGTGTCCCTGCCACCAGGTCCCGACGCCGACGCCCGCCGCGTCCGCTCCGTGATTCTGCCCGCTCTTGTGACCCCACAGGTTCCCGTGGCTCAGCACGTTCTGGTGACCCCAAATGCTCCCGTCTCAGCAGGCTGAATGATGTTCCTGCCCGCCCGCGACGGCAACCGGATGGCCTCCCTGGGCGCGTTGGCCCCCGCCGGCGTCGTCGCCACCGTCGTCTATGTTCTGTTCATCGGCCTGCCCATCCTGGCGTTGCTGGTTCGGGCCGGCCAGCAGGACGGATTCCTCGCCGGAATCACCGGGCCGCTGGTGCTCCAGGCTTTGCGCCTCACCGTCATCACCAGCGTTGTCAGCCTGGTGATCGTCATCGTCGTCGGCACGCCATTCGCCCTGTTGCTGGCGCGACGCGCCCCCACCAGCCGGCTGCTCCGCGTCGTGGACACCTTCGTCGAACTGCCCCTGGTGCTGCCGCCCGTGGTCGCCGGCGTCGCGATGCTGATGGCGTTCGGACGCAACGGACTGCTGGGGCCTGCCCTGGGCGCGGCCGGCATTTCGCTGCCGTTCACCACCGCCGCCGTGATATTCGCGCAGATATTCGTGGCCGCGCCCTTCTACATCCGCGCCGCCCGCATCGGATTCGCCGGCGTCGATCCCACCTACGAGGACGTGTCGCAGACTTTGGGAGTGTCGCCGTGGGCCACCTTCTGGCGTTTGACGCTGCCCCTGGCCTGGCCCTCCCTGCTCACCGGCGCGACTCTGGCGTGGGCGCGGGCCGTGTCCGAGTTCGGCGCGACCATCATGTTCGCCGGCAACCTCACCGGACGCACGCAGACCATGCCGCTGGCGATCATGACCACCATGGAATCCAGCCTGGGCGCGGCGCTGGCCCTGTCCGCGCTGATGCTGGTGATGTCGGCGCTGACGCTGGCGGCGCTGGGTCTGCTCCTGCGCCGCAGCGCGGAGGACCGGCGATGAGCGGTCCGGCGGCCGGCGGGCATTTCCGCGTTCACGCCGGCAGTTTCCGGCTGGAGTTGGCGTTTGAGGTCGCGGCCGGCAACATCCTGGTGCTGTTCGGCCCCTCCGGCGCGGGCAAGTCCACCGCCCTGCGCACCATAGCCGGCCTGGCCCGACCCGAATCCGGCCGCATCGACATCGCCGGCCGTACCGTGTTCGCCCACGGCGACGGCCAGGCGACGGTATGGGTGCCGCCGCATCTCCGTGGCGTCGGATACGTCACCCAGCGGAACCACCTGTTCCCCCATCTCACCGTGCGGCAGAACATCGCCTATGGACTCGCCAGGCGTCGCAGCGAACCGGCCGGCCGGCGCGTGTCCGAACTGATCGAACGCCTGCAACTCGACGGCCTGGAACACCGTCGCGTCTCGCAGCTATCCGGCGGTCAGCAGCAGCGCGCCGCGTTGGCCCGCGCGCTTGCGCCCTCGCCCGACCTGCTGCTGCTGGACGAACCCTTCAGCGCGCTGGACATGGAACTGCGCCGCGAGTTGGGCGCCCGGTTGCTCGCCACCGTGCAGCAGTTCAGGGTGCCCGCCATCATGGTGACCCACAGCCGCGAGGAGGCCTTGGCGCTGGGCGACGCGGTGCAGGTGATCGACGACGGCAGAACCGTCGCGCAGGGCAACCCCCTGGCGGTGCTCGAACAGCCGGGGCAGGGTCGCGTCGCGCGACTGGTCGGCGTCGAGAACCTGCTCAAGATGCGGGTAACGGCGCGTCTGCCGCAGGACGGCACCATGATCTGCGCGGCCGGCGAGCGTTCGCTGGAAACCCCGCTGGCCGACGGATGCGCGGTGGGCGACGCGGTAACCGTCGGTGTGCGCGCCTCCGACATCATCCTGGCGTCGGGGCCGCTGCCGCAATCATCCGCCCGCAACACCTGGGCCGGTGTGGTCACGTCCGTGGACCTCCGACCCCCCGGGTACCAGGTCGAACTGGACTGCGGCGGCACGGCGCTGCGCTGCCACATCACCGGCGCATCGCTGGAGGCAATGGGCATCGAAACCGGCCTGCCGTTGTGGGCCATCTTCAAGGCATCCTCCTGCTTCCTCCTCAGCGAATGACCCTCCGTAGAAGCATAAAAGATCGCCCGTCTGAACAGACCTCAGCCGTGTTATCAATCGACAAAGCACACCGGCTAGATATAATGGCATGTAGTGAAAAGTCGGTTCTGGCAGGTTGCATCAACCCAGGCTACGCGCAGGAAAATTCAGATGACCACAGAAACCACCTATCAATCAGCAAGCCGGCATCTGCTTGCCCAAGCCAGAGCAGAATTAGCGTCGGGAGACTTGCGTCAGGCATCCGAGAAGGGATGGGAAGCTGCCGCGCAAATGGTCAAAGCGGTGGCGGAGCAGCGCGGTTGGGAACATCAGTCGCACGCCGCTTTGTATTCGACAATTCGGCGGTTGAGGGTCAACCATCGGAACGAAGACATCCGGCGATGGTTTCAAGTGGCCGGAAGCCTGCACACGAATTTTCACGAGAACTGGGAAGAATCCGGCAGCATCGAGGAAGGGCTGAATGACGTAGAACGCTTGGTGGATGCTTTGGAACCCCTGTTATCGTGATTCGGCGATAACCGCGTTCACAGCCCAGCGGGGTCTGACCCCTGGGCTTTTCTTTGGCTTGGCAATCGGTTGAACGGCCAGAGGCCGGAATCGTCTCTCCAATGCAACGCCTCACGCGTACCCACTTTGATAATCTGTCATTGCGAGAATGCCGTCAGGCATT
>CAZCZB010000051.1:1497-20028 GCA_964502995.1 uncultured Dehalococcoidia bacterium | reverse complement strand
AACCCCGCTCACCCTGAGCCTGTCGGAGTCCAAACCCCGCTCACCCTGAGCCTGTCGGAGTCCAAACCCCGCTCACCCTGAGCCTGTTGGTGCCCAAACCCCGCTCATCCTGAGCCTGTTGGTGCCCAAACCCCGCTCATCCTGAGTCTGTCGAAGGATGCACCCTCGCCGGGATGATCCCCTCGCGTCAAACGACGACGCCTCCGGATTCGGCATCGACCCCTTGAAACCGGCGCTTATGCCAGCGAAGTCAGCCGGTGCCGGGCGTCGGGCGTAATCTCGTAGCGGCGCGGTCTTTCGGTGGCCAGCACAACCCCGTTCTCCTCCATGATGGGCCACAGTTGCTTGGAGAACCACACCCCAAACTGCGCGGCGGTGTACGACGCCGCCGGATGCCCGGGCCACTGTTCCCGAATCGCCCCCTGGGCGTCGGACGACTTGAAAATGTCGTCGGCGATTCCGGCCGCAGCCGACGCGGCCAACTGCGCCGCTGTCGGTTCGCTCGCAGCAGCCGGTTCGCTCGCAGGAGCCGTCGGTTCGCTCGCGGCAGTCGGTTCGCTCGCGAGAGCAGCCGGTTTGTCCGCTACCCTGGCCGTGGCCCTCGACTGGGACCCGGCCAGCGAATCCTTGGCCGCCCCCGTAATCTCGTAGGTGCGCGGCGAACTCCTGCGCGGCATCGTGACCCCGCGTTTCTCCAGGATGGGCCACAGTTCGTTCAGCAGAAACTGCCCCATCTTGGCCGCGTCGCCGGCCGCAGGATGCCTCGGCCATCTCGCCTGCACCACCTGGTGGGCGTCCGACACCTTGAATCGTCCCACCGGCAACCGCCGTATCAGTTCCTCCGCAATCGCGTCCTTCGGAACCTCGGCGTTCCCGGTGGCGGGAGTCATCGGCGGCGGCGGCGATGGCCTGGTCGCCTGCGCCGCCCGTGTGGGCGCCGTTCGTGCTGGCGCCGGCGATGGCTCCGTGGCCGGTGATGGTTCCGGCGCGGCCGGCGACGACGCGGCCAGAGCGTCGGACAGATCCCACCGGAAACGCGCGGGTATGAACTGCTCGATCTCGGCGGAAATCCCGCCGGCGTCCGGCGCCGTTATCCACAGGAACGGTGTGGCGTCCGCGCCGGCGTCCCTGGCGATCTCTCCGATCTTGACAAACAGCGCGCCGAAATCGCTGTCGTTGCTGGCCACGGCAATGAACGTCGCCTTGCCCGTGATCAGATCGTCAACCGCGTCTCCCGTGATGGCCAGGTCCGCCGAGTTCTTCGCCCGGTGCGTGCTGAAATGCTGGATGCCACGGACTCGCACCCGAAACTGCGGATATTCGGCCTCGGCCCACAGCCTCCACAGCGCCTCCTTGTCCGCGCGCACGTACAGCGAAAGACCGACAATAGCGGGATGTTCAGCCGGCCAGTTGCCAATCACCTGTCCGACGATATTCTGCGCGTGGTCCGGATCCCGCAGGTTCTCCGTATCCACGTAGATGCCGGCGCCCAACCCATGGGGCCCGGAGCCATTGCCATTGCCGCGCGTCGTCATTTGGCGTTGTTGATGTTACAAGGTCAATTCGGCTGGGATAAGGCGGTGATTTTTGGCATCCGCAGCTAATCCGAAAGCCTCCAGCGCCATGGCTCCCAGCAGTACCTTCCGAGTGTCGGGGCCGAACACAACCTGCACGGTTTTGGTTCGCCCCTGTAGATCGAGGAGCGTCTCTCCCAAAAACATTTCCCGAACCGAACCGTCAGCCAACCGGAACAGGGCCTCCTCGTCCTTTTCGACACCCATGTCGTCCAGAACCTGCGCGGGCACTATGACGAACGATGAGCCGGTATCGACGACACCATTCAGCTCGCGACGTTCCATGCCGCTCTTGTGCCGGATGCTGAAATCGACACTGAAGACACCCACTTCACCTCCCACGGTCGAGCCGGGCAGGATGATCCATTGCTCGGATTTGTGCTGAATCTGAGCCACCGGACGCCTACCCCTAAACAAACCTCGGCTGCTCAAACGCGCCGCCGACCACCGGCTTGGCGTCCAGGCCCAGCCATTGCTCCACCAGCGTGCCGTACACCCCGCGGAAATCGGTGTGGAAGGCCAGGTCGCCCTCCACCAGGTCGCCCTCGGCCAGCGACGGGTAGTCGCCGTACATGCCGCCGCGCACCGGATCGCCGATGGCGAACGCCACGCCGCCGCTGCCGTGGTCGGTGCCGCTGCCGTTGTCCTTGACCCGGCGGCCGAACTCGGTGAACGCGAACATCACCACGTTGTCGGCGGCGTCATGCTCCCGCAGGTCCGCGTAAAAATCGCTGACGGCCCGGCTCAGGTCGCCCAGCAGCCTGGGATGCACGTCCGCCTCGCTGGCGTGGGTGTCGTACCCGCCCTGCTGAGTGTAGAAGACCCGCGTGCCCAGGTTGGCGGTCAGCACCTTGGCAATGCCCTGCAGGTTGCGGGCGATGCCAGTGTCGGCATACTCCACGCTCGACGTGTACATGTCGGGAGCGGCCTTGAGAATGTCCGCGCCCTTCAGCGCGTCCAGTCCCGTCTGCCCCAGGTAGTCCATGGTCGCGCCCAGGCCAACCGTCGGCGAATACATCCGCGAGAAAATGTCCAGCGCTTGTGAACGCTCCGGCTCGCCGGTGATGCCGGTCAGCACGCCGTAGGTCTCCAGCACGGCCACCGATGCCACGGGCACGCCCGACAGCGCCATCGCGCGAGGCAGGCCGCGCCCGAAGTTGACGCCCGTCAGCACGTTCTCGGCGTGCGGGTCAATATCGCGAATCACGCGACCCAGCCAGCCCTCCGTGCCCACCTTTTCCGGCTCGCACGTGTGCCAGATGTCCATGCTGCGGAAGTGCGACCGGTTCGGCGTCGGATAGCCCACGCCGTTGATCACGGCCACCTTGCCGGCATCGTACAGCGCTTTGAGTTCGGGCAGGGCCGGATTGAAGCCAAAGTTGTCGTCAATGGGCAGCGCCTGATCGGCCGGAATGCCCACGGTGGGCCGGTTGTCATGATAACGCCCGTCGGAATAGGGAATGACGGTGTTCATGTAATCATTGCCGCCGGTAAGCTGAATGACGACGAGAATCGGATCTTTAGTGGTGCTGGTCATGGCGTCAATACTCCGTCAATACTCCATGGAGTGGTGATGGCCGTAGTTTAGCACATGGGGTGACCGTCGGGTGTAAAATGGACGAAACCCCCAGGGCCGTCCGGTCACCCTCCCGCGTATCCGCTCATCCTGCGGCACGTCCGCCTGTGGCGGGAGCTTGTCGAAGGATAAGGTTCATGGTTCGACGGGTTTACCATAACCGGAATACGGATGACATTGAAAAAACCATACAAACTCCCAATGACTACCGCCACAACGACTGCCGAGCGTTGCGAGGACTGTGATGACAACTACACGCGCCAACGCAATCCGCCGTTTCACCACCGCCGAAACTGACGCCATGATCGCCGCCGGCATCGTGCCGGCCAGCGAGCGCGCCGCCGTGGACGCTGGCCGTCGTTTCACCGTGGACGAATACCTGGCCCTGGCCGCCGCCGGAATCCTGGCGAAAGAGGAACGGGTTGAACTGCTGGACGGAGAGATAATCCAAATGGCGCCCATCGGCAACCGCCACCGGAACAGCGTGAACTGGCTGGCAGACATGATGCGCAATAACGTCGGACCCAGGGGCATGGTGCAGGTGCAGGGTTCAATCCAGTTGGACGATGCCAGCGCCCCACAGCCCGACGTCGCTATCATCCGGCGAGGTTCCATCAACGACATTGGGCCGGTGCTGCCGTCCGACGTCTATTTGCTGGTCGAGGTAGCCGACAGCTCCCTGGAGTTCGACCTGGGCGAAAAGCTGGCCCGCTACGCCGCCGCCGGTATCCCCGAAGTGTGGGTTGCCAACTTGCGCGCCGGTGAGTTGGTCGTCAACACCGACCCGGATGGTGCCGCATACGCCAACGTCCGCGTCGTTCCGCTGGACGGCACGGTGAGCCCCCGGGCGTTCCCCGACGCAACGCTGGCGGTCGCCGACTTTATCCCCGCCGTTAGCTGATGAATGGGCGTTGGCATATTAACCCTGAAAAACCAGGCCGCGCATCGTTAGTACGCACCACGCCAAGAGCCGCTCAAGCCCAAGAGCCGCACCAGCCCAAGAGCCGCTCATGGTGAGCCTGTCGAACCATGCCACCGTCCCGATCAGCCCCCGAACGATCCCATACGAAGGCCGGACGCCAACCGGCGCCCGGCCTGTGAAACCGTTGGGGGTAACCTGCGCCTACTTGAAGTGCGGTATTACGTCATCGCTGAGGCACTGCAGCGTCTCCATCACCACCTCGCGCGGCACCGATGAAGTCCAGTTGCACTCGAACATGATCTCGTCCGTCGTGAACGCCTCCCGGAACATGTGAATCTTGTCGACCACTTCCTCCGGCGTGCCGAACAGGTTCACCTCCTCGGTGGCCTCGGGGCCGGCGCTCCCCGCGTCCGTGCTGCCGATGGCAACGCGCCCCGCGTAGTAGATGCGGGCGAGGTTCATCAGGTCCTCCACCCGCCGGTCGGCCTTCTCCTGCGTGCTGGCGACCAGCGTCGGCACGCGCACCACCGTGGACGGCTCGCCCTCATGCCCGGCGTCAATATACGCCTGTCGATACGCCTGCACGTCCTGTCGCAAAATGGCGGAGCCCCGCAGGTTGTGCGGCGAACTGCCGGCTCCAATCGCGATGCGGTAACCATGCTCGCCCATGGGCACGAAGCTCTCCTGGCTGTCCACAGGCAGCAGCATGGGCATCGGCTTCTGCACCGGCTTGGGAATGCTCATGTAGCTCTCGTAGAACGCCGGATAGTTGAAGTACTTGCCCTCGAACCCCGAGAAGTTGTCCTCGTCCCAGAGCTGCTTGAGCAGTTCCAGGTACTCGTAGAAATACTCCCGGCGTTCCTCGGAACCGCGTGTGCGGGCCCCGGGCCCGTAGATGAACCGGCCCTCGCTCACCTGGTCAACGATGGCGACCTGCTCCGCAACCTGGAAGGGGTCCTCCAGTTGCAGGTTGTCAAAGGCGTACCGTTCGTGGGGCAGCGCCCGCTCCGATACCGTCTCGCCGGGCAGACGCAGCGTCGGGCGGTGGATCGACGTGCCAATCCTGATGTTCTTAGTGTGGTTGGCGATCACGGCCGACAGCATGAGCGACTGCGGATCCATGCTGCCCTGGATGGAGAAGTGGCCGCCGCCAAACCATACGTAGTCCCATCCGGCGTCCTCAATGTGATCAATCTCTTTGAAGTTCTGCTTGTAGGCTTCGGCTTCCAGCAGTTTGCCGCCGGCGTATTCAGGGTCCCAGGGAACCTTGTCACCTTCATAAACGGCGTTCCAAGTGGTGAACAATCCAAAGTCCATTTTGGCCATTTTGGTCCCTCCCTGGCGTGGATTCGTCGCTGCTTTCGTTTAACCGCCAATGTAGCACCGGGCGCGGAACAGCGTCAACGCCGCCCCTCCGCCACGCAGGGGCCTTTCGATTATTGCTGCACTGGCCGGTATTCCGCTCATGGTGCGAAACGTCCGCCTTTGGCGGGAGCCTGCCGTAGGCCCGCCCGTGGAGGGTCGAACCATGAACTCCATCCTTCGACAAGCTCCCGCCACAGGCGGACGTGCCGCAGGATGAGCGGGTAGGCGGAGCGATAATCGAAAGGCCCTGCCCGCCACGCAGGCGCAGGTTGCAAACCTGCCCGACCCCGGCAACCACACCGAAACCGGGCAGCCACATCGAAACCGGATCACCCCACCCGCGTCGCGCCAAACGCCATCACCCCATCCACCGCAACAAACGTAGGGGCGAATAATCATTCGCCCCATCCTGGCCCCAACGTCCGTAACCGACCCAAGCCTTCCGCCACGCAGGGGCAGGTTTGAAACCTGCCCGACCCTGGCAATCACATCGAAACGGGGCAACCACATCGAAACCGGATCACCCCGCCCGCGTCGCGCCAAACGCCCTCACCCCATCCACCGCAACAAATGTAGGGGCGAATAATCATTCGCCCCCATCCTGCAAATCAACCAACGACCCCCGACGATGCGCCGCCGTCAACGCGACCGGTTCGAGAACAATATCTCGAACAACGTCCTGACCGTCTGTACGTCCAACTGCCCGGTGTACGCCCTCCAGATCACCCACACCACCACTCCGATCAGCCAGCCGATCAGGGCGAAGAGAAGCACCAGCCCGGCCGCGCCGGCCCCCTGCCATACCAGGACCACGCCGAATATCAGGCCGCCAACCAGTCCAGCTACCAAAAAACCCGGCATCAATTCACCTCGTCAGAACCGGTTGGTCGCGATCGCCCTGGTACCGTGTCCTTATCGGCACGTCAATCACCTGCAGGCCGGTGAGGCGTTCGACCACTTCACGAATATCCTCCTGCACGCCCGTCGTCACCGCCACCACGTCGGCTCCCATGCGCAGGCCGGCCACGCAGTGAATCGCCAGACCGCCCGGCGCAACCCTGACCCGGCAGCGGAAGCTCCGCACGTCCCGGTTGCCCTGCGCCGTCCGCTGCGCCAGTTGGGCGATGCTTTCCACCGACATCCGCACAACACCGTCGGACTGCGAACTCACCAGCACCATCCCCGGAGAGGCGGCGCGCGTCAGCGATCTGGCCTCCAGCGCCAGTATGATCAATCCAACGACCATGAACGCCACGGCGATTCCCGCGTCTCGCCACAATGCCCCGCCGGCGTCGCCGGCCATTCCCGCCAACTGCTGCTGCAGAATGGGAACCGGTATGGCCTCCGCCGCCAGCGTTTGCGTCGCGACCAGCAGAATGAGCACCCCGACGGCTACGCTCGCCAGGGCGCCCAACGTTACCAGCAACCGGTTGATTGCGTTCATGCGCGGCGACGCTACAGCACGCCGCGATTGGACGAGCCGGCGGGAAATTCGATACCCACCACGCCCACGTTGATCTCCTTGGCCACCAGGCCGATCTGATCAAACAACTCCTGGGCCACGGTTTCGCGGATTTCCTGCACCACGCTGGGGATGCGATGGCCATACACCATCACCACGTCCAGGTCGATGATGGCCTCTTTCTGGCCCGCCTCAACGCCCACTCCGGTGGCCCTTGCCGACGCGGTGGAGCGCACCGTGTCCGCCACCGCCCGCAGGATGCCGCCGGGATTGCCCAGCCGGTCAACGCCAGAAACGCTGCCAACTACGTGCCCAACGATCGCTGCCACCACATTGGCCTCGATCTTCGTGTCCCCGGGTACCCCGCTGGGGTTGTCGGTGGAAAAAGGAAACGCTTCCGGGTGGAACACCTCGGCCGCTACAATTTCACCGTTTGACATTGCTGTCCTCCCATTTTTAGTTTTAGGTCAATTGATGTGTGCGCACTCGATCTACTGATGCTTCAATGTTATCACGAAAGCACATGCCGCCCACAAATGTCAGCGTTAATTGCAGCCCAACCGTGTTGATTGCGGCCCAACCATATTTTTAAAGCATCCAGAACCCGCCCCCTGATCGCATCTCATTTGTAACAGTACCGCCCACGTCTCGCGCGCTCGATCCCCACACACAATCCCAAATTCCCCAACCCAAAATACCGTTCAAACCGTTCATCTATATCCCGGTCAAATCCACCGTCATCCACCGCCAATTCCAACGCCCCGCGCCGTCGCCGATTCTGACGCGATTGCCCTGCCGGTGACGCCGGCAAATTGAATCGACGGAACGCTTGCGGTACTATCTCCCAAACGCACAAACCAGCGTCGGACCCCTCGCCGACGCCAGCGTCGGATCCCCCACCGACGAAGGACGGTCTTCGAATTGAACGAGAAAGTATTTGACGCAATTTTCGCGGTGCCCGGATGGGACCGCGACCGCATCGCAGCCGTGCAGTTCACCGGCGGCAGCGACCCCATCCTGCCCACGCCGTTCCGCATCGGTGAGACTGCGGCGGCGAGCCTCGCGGCCGTCGGCCTCGCAGTTTCCGACCTGTGGGAACTGCGCACCGGAAAACGCCAGGAAATCGCCGTCGATGCCCGCCACGCCACCGCGTCCCTCCGCAGCAGCCGCTACCTCAAATTGAACGGCGAGCCGGCCGCCGGCGAGCGCCCCTCCGTCATGGGCGTGTACCCGGCCAAAAACGGCCGTTGGAGCTACCTGCACTGCAACTTCCCCAACCATCGCGAGGCCGCCCTGGGCGTGCTGGGCGTGGAGGAAGATCGCGATGCCGTCCGCCGCGCCGTCGCCCAGTGGGACGCCCTGGAACTCGAAGAGGCGATCATTGCCGCCAAAGGAGCCGGCGGCATGGTCCGTTCCATGGCAGAATGGGCGGAACACCCGCAGTCCGCCGCCGTCGCCTCGCTGCCGCTGCTGGAGATCGAGCGCATCGGCGACAGCCCTCCGGAACCGCTGCCCGAAGGATCCCGGCCCCTGTCCGGCGTCCGCGTCCTCGACCTCACCCGCGTCCTGGCCGGCCCCACCTGTGCCCGCACCCTGGCGGAACACGGCGCCGACGTGATGAAGATCTCCGCCAGCCACCTGCCCAGCAGCCGCTCCCAGGAATACGACACCGGACACGGCAAGCTGTCCGCCTTCATCGACCTCCGCGACCCGCAGGACGTGGCAACCATCCAGGGTCTGGTGCGCGAGGCCGATGTGTTCTCCCAGGGATACCGTCCCGGTACGCTGGCCTCTCGCGGTCTCTCGCCCCAGGCGTTGGCCGAACTGCGCCCGGGCATCGTGTGCGTGTCCCTCTCCGCCTTCGGACGCGTCGGCCCGTGGGCCGAACGTCGCGGCTTCGACACCGTCGTGCAGACCGTCAGCGGCATCACCAACCGCCAGGGCCAGGTGTTCCCCGGAGCCGAGCCGGGCCCCCAGTTCTACCCGGTTTCGGCCATCGATTACCTCACCGGATACCTCATGGCCTTCGGCACGATGCTCGCGCTGGCCCGCCGTGTGCGCGAAGGCGGCAGTTGGCTGGTGCGCATCTCGCTGGCGCAAATCGGCAAGTGGCTCGTGGATCAAGGCCAGGTTCCCGACGAGCAACTCCGCGACGTGCCGTCAGACTTCACCGCCGACGAAATCGCAAAATGGTCCACCGCCAGCGATATCCCCGACGGCCGCCTGCAGCACCTCGCCCCCACCCTGCAGCTTTCCGAAACCCAACCACACTGGGCCAGGCCCACCGTTCCCCTGGGTTACCACGAACCGGTGTGGCCATCCCGAAGTTGATCGCCTGTCAACCCGTGCCGCCATAAACCCTCAACCGACAGCCCGCCAACCAACCATCCGCTCATGGTGAGCCTGTCGAACCAACCAACCATCCGCCAACCAACCATCCGCTCATGGTGAGCCTGTCGAACCATGACCCCGCCTGTGGAGGATCCAACCATCCGTACCATCATTAAACAATCCCCCGCCACAGGCGGACATTCGGCAGGATGAGCGCAGAGGTTGAACCTGTTGAGCTTTGAAAAACACCTGCCGACAGGCAGATGCCACTGTACAGGATAGGCAATTGCGCTTACAATCGCAGTTGGCCTGAGCCAGGTGTGCGCACATCGAATAGGCACACCGACAACTGTGGCCCAAACATGATCAAAACAAACAATTTCGAGTCAAACTTATCTTCCAGAGCACCGAAGGACAAACATTATGCCGATTGAATCACGACGAGACAACGGAACTCTCATCATTCAAACTGAGGAACGCGTCGACAGCGCCAACGCGCAGGCGTTCTACCAGGAACTGGACTCCACCATTGAATCCGATGATCGGGCCGTTGTAATGGATATGGAACGGTTGGCGTACATCAGTAGTGCTGGCCTCAGAGTGATTTTGCAAACAGCGCGAAAGCTCCAACAGCAAAACGCAAAATTCGCAATCTGTTCGCTTTCAGGAACCGTAAGGGAAGTGTTCGAAATCAGTGGATTCGACCGGGTAATTGATATCCACGGTTCCCAGGAGGAAGCCATTGCTGCGGTGACGGGGTGATAGATCGGTGGTTTCTGGGTGAAGAAGTGGGCATTTCGGCGCCTGGCGCAGGGTGCCACTGCCACACGGGATAACCGTGGAGGATGCAGCTATGGACGATAACGTAGGAGCATATCGCATACTGGTAGTTGATGACGAGCCGGACCTCGAACCGCTGGTCCTCCAAAGGATGCGGCGGAGTATCAGGTCCGGACAGTACCAGTTCGTGTTCGCTCAGAACGGGGTGGAAGCCCTGCAAAAATTGGGACAGGACCAGGATATCGACATGGTGCTGTCCGACATCAATATGCCGCAGATGGACGGCCTGTCTCTCCTCGAACACATTCCCGAGGTCGCACCCGACACTCGGTCCGTGATCATCTCAGCCTACGGCGACATGAAAAATATCCGGGCTGCCATGAACCGCGGCGCGTTCGATTTCGTGACCAAACCCCTGGATTTCGACGACCTCCGCGTTACCATCGAACGCACGTTGAACAACCTCGAAGCCTGGCGGCAGGCCGAATCCTCCCGCCTTCGCCTCGCCGCCATCGAAAGCGAACTCGACATCGCCAGCAAGATGCAGCAGAGCATCCTGCCCACCGAGTTCCCCAAATCTCCCCATTACGAAATCTGCGGAAACATGACCCCCGCGCGTGAAGTCGGCGGAGACTTCTTCGACATATTCAACCTCGAAAACGACAAGGTCGGGATGGCCGTCGCCGACGTTTCCGGCAAGGGCGTCCCCGCCGCGCTGTTCATGATGGCCAGCCGCACTCTCCTCAAGGGCACCGCCATCGGACTCAACGAACCCGGCAAGGTCCTTGCCGAGGTCAATCAACTGCTGTACGAAGACAACGAGGCGATGATGTTCGTCACCCTCGTGTACGCGGTCTATGACCCCGAAGCCAGAACTCTCACCTACGCCAACGGCGGACACTGCCTGCCCGTGCTGGTCCACTCCGACGGCAGCCACACCGTGCTGCCCAGCACCAACGGCATCGCCCTCGGAGTCCTCGACGGCGCCGAGTTCGAACAGGCCACCGTCTCTTGCTCCCCCGGCGATACCATCATCTTCTACTCCGATGGCGTAACCGAAGCCTTCAACGACGAGGGCGAAGAGTTCGGCCTGGACCGCCTCCTCGGCATCTTCCACGTCCCGCCCGGCAACTGCCGCGAAACCATCGAGGCTATTTTCGACGCCGTCACCGATTTCGCCGGCGATGCGCCCCAGTTCGACGACATCACATGCCTGGCGCTCAGGTGCAGCGACGGTGCGTGATGACTGCGTCGGCGACTCTTAAAATTCCTCCCACCCTCGACCAGTTGGAGAGGATCACCACAGTAGTGGAGGAACTGGGAGAACAGGACAATTGGCCTCCGGACCTCATATTCAAGGTCAACCTCGTCCTCGACGAACTGAGCGTCAATATCGTCAACTACGGCGGCGCAGCCAGCGAGATTGAAGTCTCCCTGGCCGCCGATGCCGACGAAGTCCGCGTCGAAATCTCCGACGACGGCCTGCCTTTCGACCCCCTCCACGACGCCGCCGAACCCGACCTGGACGCCCCCCTGGAAGACAGGCCCATCGGCGGACTGGGAATCCACCTCGTGCGCGAAATGATGGACGAACTCCATTACCGTCGCGAAGACGGCAAGAATCGACTGGCGATGGTCAAGCGTAAAGACGGATGAGCAAATCAATCGATCAACTTCCGGGTTTGCGACTCTTGCTTGCCGCCCTCCTGATCGTTACCGTCGCCTTGGGTTTGGCGGGCTGCGGCCCTGAATCCCAGGGCGAATCAATTGGTGCGGCCGCAGAAGACGCCGGAACCGGGCGACCCGCCGCCATGCCCACGTCAGATCGATCCCCGGGCGTCTATGAAGACCGCATCATCTTCGGCCAGTCCGCCGCTTTCAGCGGCCCCGCCAGCCAACTCGGCCTGGGAATGAAACTCGGCATCGAAGCCGCGTTCGCCGAAGCCAATCGCAGCGGCGGCGTCCACGGCCGCACGCTCGAACTCACCTCCCTCGACGACACCTACGAACCCGAACTCGCCATCGCCAACACCTCCGCATTGATCGAAGAGGGTGTCTTCGCCCTCATCGGCGCCGTTGGCACCCCCACCTCCAGGTCCGCCACCCCCGTCGCCAGGGACGCCAAAATCCCCTACGTCGCCCCGTTCACCGGCGCCGAGTTCCTCCGCGACGCCAGCCAGTTGCCCAACGTGGTCAACATGCGCTCCTCCTACAATCAGGAAACCGAAGAAATGGTCGCCCGGTTGACCCAGGACCTCGGCATCTCCCGCATCGCCGTGATGTACCAGGACGACTCATTCGGACGCGCCGGATACCAGGGCGTGCGCGAGGCCCTGGACCGCCGCGGCATGCAGCCCGCCGGCGTGGGGTTGTACCCCCGCAACACCACCGCCGTCAAAACCGGTCTCCTCGACCTCCGGCGCAGCAAGCCCGAGGCCGTAATCCTTGTCGGCGCCTACCGCCCCGTCGCATCGCTCATCGCCTGGGCCCGCCACATCGGGTTGGACTGGGAGTTCATCACCATCTCCTTCGTCGGCAGCAACGCCCTGGCCGAGGAATTGGGCCCGGGCGGCGCCGGCGTGTTCGTCACCCAGGTCGTTCCCTTCCCCACCGACGACTCCGTTCCCGTCGTGGCCGCCTACCTGGACGCGCTGGCAAAATTCGACCCCGACGCAACCCCCGGTTTCGTTTCTTTCGAGGGATACCTGGCCGGTCGGCTCGCCATCGCCGGTCTGGACCGCTGCGGCCGCGACGTCAACCGTGAATGCTTCCTGGAGCAATTGAGCGCTCCCGAACCCATCGATCTCAACGGATTCAAACTGCAATACGGCGCAAACGACAACCAGGGATCGGATACCGTATTCTTGACGATGATTGACGAGGACGGCAAGTACGTCCCCATCGAAACCCTCAACCCGCGGCGGAGGGCATCACGATGAAGGAGAAGCTGGACCGGCTACTCGAACTGCGTTTCCGGATATCCGCTCAACTCTACCTGGCCATCGGCGGCGCGGTCGCGCTGACCTTCGCCGCCAGTCTGGTGGGCTGGTTCTCTTTCGACCAGGTCGCCTCGGCTCAAAACCGCGTCAACGAGGGCAGCGTGCCCGAACTCGCCGCCGCTTTCGGCGTCGCTCAATACAGCGGCGATCTGGTGACCGCCGCCGCCGAACTCACGGTGTCCTCCACTCCCGAGGAGGTCGCCCGCGTCGGCGACCAGATCTCCGTCGCCAACCAATCTTTCAAAGAACAGTTGGCGATCCTGGAAAGCCGCGGCGGCGAGGAAGACCGTTTCGACCGCATCCACGCTTACGCCGATGCGTTGATCGACAACATTGCCGGCATCAACAACAGCATCTGGTCCAGTTTCACCCTCAACGAGCGCCTGGAGTCAATCAGCACGGAACTGGAGGCCCTCCGCTTCGAACTGAACGGCAAAATCGTGGAGGAACTGGACGACCAGCTCTTCTTCACCGCCACCGGCTACCAGGATCTCGGCTCTCCACCGGCCGACGTAGCCGAGCATCTCTCCGAAGCCGAGCTGGCCCGGTACCGACACCTGGCCGAACTGCGCTCCAACGCCAACATCGCGACCCAGCTTCTGGCCAGCGCGTCCATCATCTCCGAACCCTCGCTCATCGAACCCCTGCGTGAACGCTTCGAATCCTCCTCGCACCACATCCAGAGCAACCTGATTTACCTCGGTGGCACCCCTCTCCACGACGAGCTTGAGCCTCTCTTCAATCGCCTGCTCGAGTTGGGGCAGGGCGACGACAACGGTTTCAACGTGCGGTCCGAGCAGTTGAACCTGGCCGAACGCCAGCAACTCCTCCTGGAAAACAACCAGCTTATCGCCACCCTGTTGATCGAGGAGGTCGACGCCCTGGTCATCGGCGCCGAAATGGGCGCCCAGGCCGCCACCCATGCGTCCGATCAGGCGATCCTCACCGGCCGCACCCTCCTCCTCGCCATCAGCCTCGTGAGCATCGGCGGCGCCCTGCTCATCGCCTGGCTCTTCGTCGGGCGCGTCCTCCTCCGCCGCCTCGAAATGCTCTCCGGCTGGATGCAGCGCATGGCCGGCGGCGACCTGGACACCCGGGTCGAAATCGGCGGACGCGACGAGGTGGCCGACATGGCCGCCGCCCTGGAAGTGTTCCGACACCACGCCCAGGAAGCCATCCGCCTCAACCTCGTGGAGCAACTGGCCGAAGAACTGGAAGGCAAGAACGTTCAACTGGAGGGCATCAACGCCGAACTCGATGGCAAAAACCACCAGCTGGAAGAGGCTTTGGACAGCCTCACCGCCGCCCAGGACCGCATCGTGGCCCAGGAAAAACTGGCTTCCCTCGGTCAACTGACCGCCGGCGTCGCCCACGAAATCAGAAACCCCCTCAACTTCGTCAAGAACTTCTCCGAATCGTCCGAGGAGTTGCTCGAAGAAATGCGCGAAACCCTCGAGGAAAAGGGCAACGGCCATCTCGACGACGACACGCAGTCGCTCATCGACGACATCTTCTCCGACCTCACCGAAAACCTCGAACGCATCCGCATGCACGGCGACCGCGCCAACCGCATCGTTCAGGACATGCTCCTCATGGGCCGCGAATCCGTCACCCACCAGATGAGCAGCATCAACAACCTGCTGGACGAGCACGCCCGACTGGCCTACCACAGCGCCCGAGCCATGGATTCCGGCTTCCAACTCGACCTGCAGTACGACTTCGAAGAGATGGACGACATCGAGGTCAACCCCCGCGACATCGGGCGCGTTTTCCTCAACATGGTCAGCAACGCCTGCTACGCCACCGACGAGAAGCGCCGCGAGTTCGAGGAAGCCGGTAACCCCGACGCCTACATGCCCATCCTCCTGCTCACCACCCGCCGCATGGACGAACACGTCGAGGTGCGCATCCGCGACAACGGCAACGGAATGCCTCCCGAAGTCGTCGAGCAGATATTCAATCCCTTCTTCACCACCAAACCCACCGGCCAGGGCACCGGCCTCGGGTTGTCAATCTGCAACGACATCGTCCGAGAGCACGGCGGCACAATCAACGTCGTCTCCGAACCCGGCGAGTTCACCGAAATGATCGTCGACATTCCACTGGAAGCCCCCGAAGTCCCCGACCTGCACCATGAACACACGGACGCCGCTCTCGACGACTATGACGATGACGACGGCGACGAACTGATCGCGGTTTCGGCCAACGGCCGGGAGGACGCCAACGAGGAGTTGGCCGGCGCCGTCCCGGACGACGCGACCCGCGCCGGCGACGGAGATTAGACCATGACCAATCAACCCCCCGCCGGGGAGCCGTCGGAAGCCGAAAACCGCCTGGGAATCCGCATCGAGCAGGTTCTCGTCGGGCCGCCCCACGAGGGCGACGCCGGCGAGGGCATCGTCATGCGCACCAACCGCGGCGACATCCCTGCCATCCTCCACGCCGCTCCCGAATCTCAGCGTGCGGTCATCTGGGTCTGCGGTGCGCGCGGTGGTTTCGGCGGCCCCGCCAACGGCATGTATGCCGATCTCTCGCAGGAATTCACCGGCAGCGGCATCACCTCCCTGCGCATGGACTACCGCCACCCCAACGAAATCCAGGAGTGCGCCCTTGACCTACTCGCCGGCATCAACTTCCTGCGCGCCATGGAGTACGGCCCGGTCATAGTTGTGGGCCATTCCTTCGGCGGCGCGGTCGTCATCGCCGCCGCCGCTTTCAGCGACCACGTCGCCGGGGTGGTTTCCCTGTCGCCGCAGACCTACGGCGCCCAGGGCGCGGGTATGCTCTCGCCCACCCCGCTGCTCGTCGTTCACGGCAAGGCCGACACCCGTCTGCCCTTCTCATGCGCCGTCGCCATCCACGACTGGGCCAAAGACCCCCGCGAACTCGTGCTGTACGAAGGCGCGGAACACCGCCTCGACGAGTGCCGCGACGATTTGATGACCCTCCTCAGGAACTGGATCCCCGAAAAACTCGCTCCCGCCGCCGGCAACGGTTCCGAACCGGGGTGACCACCCGGATCCCCAACCGTCATCCCCACAAAAACAACCGCCGCCACATAGGGTCAACCCTCGTGGGCGCCCCGCCCCGCAAAGCCGCCCGCCCCGCGCAACATCGCCCCGCCTCGTCGCAACGCCGCCCCGTCCCGCACAGTCCGCTCATGTATTGCCACCCTGCCCATCAGTCCGCTCATGGTGCGGAACGTCCGCCTTTGGCGGGAGCCTGCCGTAGGTCCGCCTGTGGAGGGTCGAACCATGAACCCCATCCCCCAACAAAATCAGCACGAGCGGAAAGGCGGAGCGATAACCGAAAGGCCCTGACCGGAAGAGGCACGCAATGAACTTCATAGACCGCATCGGATACGACGCCGGCGCCACCCGCCTGGAAGAATCCCTGGCCACCGCCGCCGAACACGGATTCCACTACCTGGACTTCTCCGCAGACACCGGCCCCAACCGCGTCGACAACTGGCCCGACGACCGCCTGCGCGCCGCCCGCGCCATGATGGAAAACCACCAGATCGCCGTCACCGTCCATACCTCGTCCTCCGTCAACGTCGCCGAGTTCGCGCCCCACGTCGCCGACGCCGTGGACGCCTACCTGCGCGGCAACATCGACCTCGCCCGTCGCATCACCGCCCACGGTGTCGTCGTACACGCCGGTATGCACTTCAGTTCCGCCATCCCCGAACGCATGGCAGCCGCCCGCGACCGCCTGCTCCGTGCCACCGACTACGCGGAAAACAGCGGCGTGTCCCTGTTCTTCGAAAACCTGAACTGGGAACCCGACGCCGCCGAGGTCCACTACCTGGGCCACACCATCGAGGAGTGTCGCTACTTCGTCGACGCCATCGCGTCCGACCGGTTCGGCTGGGCGTTCACCGTCAACCACGCCAACCTGGTGCCCGAGGGAATCGACGGCTTCCTCGACGCCTTCGGCGTCAGCCGCATCGGCGAGGTGCGCCTGGCCGACAACACCGGCGAGGTCGAGATACACCTGCCCCCCGGCCAGGGCAACATCGATTTCGAGGCCACCTTCCGCCGCATCGAGTCCGAGGGATACGACGGTTACTACACCATGGCCTTCGGCTCCCTGGAAGACAAACTCGCCGCCCGCCAACTGTTCAGCGCCTACTCCATCTGACCGCGACAAAAGGTCTGGTTTTTCCAGGGTCATCGTCTGAACTGCTATTGGCTTGATTCAGGGATTTGGCTGATGGATTTCCTATCTTGCTCGTCCTGTAAATCCTGATTCAGACAATTACCCGCCCTGGCCCCCGGCATACGGTTTCAGCGCCGCGTAGATCACGTCGTTGATCGGCGTCGGCACGCCAACCGCATCGCCGGCCCGGATCACCGCGCCGGTCAGCGCCTCCAGTTCCATCGGCCGGCCCGCCATCAGATCGGCGTGCATCGATGCCCGCATCGCCCCGCCGCCGGCCACAATGTAGCTCAGCGTGTCCGTGACGATGTTCGGCGCCAGATCCACCTCGTTGGCCCGACCCACCCGCTCGATCTCCTCCATGCACCCCACGATTATCTTGTGCCACTCCGCACGGGTCAGCAACTCCTTGATGTACTCCCGGGCCAGCGAACTCGTGCCCGCCATCGTCGCGATGAACAAAAACTTGGTCCACAGCGTAACCGCAATGTCGTCCGACGCCTCCGCCGGAACCCCGGCCGCCTGAAACGCTCCGCAGATTTCAACCGCCCGCGCCCCATGCGACGCGTCCGAACCGCGAGCGCCACCGGTTACGATGCGCACCACCGGCCCCGCCTGCCGCACCACGCCCGGACCCAACCGGCTCGCCTCAATGTAGGCCGCGCCGGGCAGCACGATGGCGTCCGGGTAGGCATCCAGCAGCGGCTGAAAGGAGTCAATGCCGTTCTGCAAGCACAGCACGGCGGTGTCGGGCCCGATCATCGGAGCCATCGCCGGCACCGCGTCCACGTTGTGATAGGTCTTGGTCGTCAGCAGCGCCAGGTCCACCGGCCCAACGTCATCCGGATCGGCGGTCGCCGAGCAGGCCGCCGTAAAATCGCCCGCCTCGGTGTGCATCTGCAGCCCGTTCGCCCGTATCGCGCCCAGATACTCGCCCCGCGCGATCAGCGTCACATCATGCCCGTCCCGCGCCAGCATCCCGCCAAAATACCCGCCGATGCTCCCCGCGCCCATAACCGCAACTTTCATAACATCAACCCGCCATCCAGATAGTTTGCCATCCACGCAGAGGCGAGGCATACCCCGCCCGCGTTCGCTCCAACATTCAACGGTCGCAGTGGCGACCCAAAATTCGCCAACGCTACCACCCGTTCCACCGCCGCGCCGTCGCCAACCCAGAGGCGAGGCATGCCCCACCCGCGCTCGCTCCAACACTCAACGGTTGCAGTGGTGACCCAAAATTCGCCAACGCTACCGCCGCGGTTGACCGCCGCGCCGTCTCCAACGCAGGGGCGAGGCATGCCGTGCCCGCGTTCGCTCCAACATTCAACGGTCGCAGTGGCGACCCAAAATTCGCCAAC
>CAZCZB010000051.1:0-1397 GCA_964502995.1 uncultured Dehalococcoidia bacterium | reverse complement strand
GCTACCGCCGCGGTTCACCGCCGCACCGTCGCCAACGCAGGGGCGAGGGCAACCCCTGCCCGGTTCACCGCCGCGATCGTAGGGGCGAATAATCATTCGCCCAAACCCGGCCGGCAACATTTCGTCCAATTCCCGAACCACCGGATAAAAACATCCTGTCGATCCGGTTCATCCCGGTAAACGTCGCCGTCCGTCAATGCCAATTCCAACAAAGGCGCGGTCGCCAATGCAAAACGCCGTTGCCCTGTACGCGAAACCGCTCATCCACACCAATCACAACCCGGCCGCCAACCCCTTGATCAACTCAACCGCCGCCTCTCGCGTGTCGTCCCGGCGCAGCGCGTGTTCCAGCGATGCCCGCAGCAGCCCCATGGGATTGCCGCCGTCGTACCGGATGCCCTCAAACTCGCAGGCATACAGCGGCGTGTCTTCCATCAGCAGCGCCAGCCCGTCGGTCAACTGAATCTCGTTCCGCGCTCCCGGCGGCGTCCGTGCCAGGCAGTCGAAAACCGACCCCGGCAGCAGGTAGCGCCCCACGATGGACAGGTTCGACGGCGCAGTCCCCGGCGGCGGTTTCTCCACCAGCCCGCGCACCCGATGGCCTCCGCCTCCCACCGGCTCGGCGTCCACCACGCCATAGTTATGCACCAGTTCCCAGGGCACGCGCTCCACGGCCACGGCGGCCGCGTCCCCGGCGTCGGCCATCCCCGCCATCATCTGCGACAGTACGCCCGGCGTATGGGCGATGATGTCGTCGGGCAGAATGACCGCAAACGGCTCATCCCCCACGGCCTCCCGCGCCGTCAGCACAGCGTGGCCCAGACCCAGCGGCTCCTCCTGTATCACGAACGACACGTCCGCCAGGCGCGACCCCGACAGCGCCTTTTCCAGCAGCGCCGCGTCGTCGGCCAGCCGTTCCTCCAGGTCGGGACGCGACCGGAAATACTCGGCGATCCCCTCCTTGCCCTGCGACGTCACGACGATCACGTCGGTAATGCCCGCCTCGGCCGCCTCCGCAACCACGTACTGCAGCATCGGCCGGTCCAGAATCGGCAGCAGTTCCTTGGGAACCGACCGGGTCACGGGCAGGAACCGGGTCCCCAAACCAGCGGCAGGAATAACGGCTTTGCGAATGGCAGCAGGCATCAAAAAAATAATAACACGCGCGGTGATAAACTCAATGACGTCGCAAAGCGCCACCCTGTCCAGCGTGTTCGTCAGCACATTGTATGCCGGCGCACGGATTGCATCCCGACGGTTGATGATACCTGCACATGTTGGTGTCTGAAAGTCTCCCAGTCCGTTCCAAAACCCCAAATCTCCCGGGCCAGAATATCCTGTCCATCCCGTTCATCCTTGTATCTTGAAGACACAAGACGCGGCAGACCGTTTCATCC
>CAZCZB010000050.1:18756-21260 GCA_964502995.1 uncultured Dehalococcoidia bacterium | reverse complement strand
AGTACGGCGTGGGGCTCAACCATCTTCCCTCGGGATGTTTCCCCGCCAACGCCGCCTGGCTGGCCGTACAAGTCATGGCCCACAACCTGGCCCGCTGGACCACGCGCATCGGTTTGGGCGAGCCGGTGGCAACCACCAAGACCCTGCGACGACGCCTCTTCTCTCTCGCCGGACGCCTCACCCGCAAGGCGCGTCGCATCACCTTGCATCTCCCCCAGGGCTGGCCCTGGCAAAACCAGTTCGGCAGCGCACTGGCACGATTGCGCACGCTGCCACTCCCTGCTTGACCACGCCCTCGGCGTTTGATCTGTCCACGATGATGCCAGCCTGGGCGCTGCTCGGCCAGGCTGAGTTCCGGACGGCCTTCCTCCGCAATCTGGTCTGAAAATCGCTCCCAGCGCCGCTACCACGGGCCGTCAACATCCCTCTGGCGCGGCATCGACGCCCCGCGTCGTCCATTTCATCGGCATCAGGTCCTCGCCAGCCCGACCCCTGGTCCTCCATCCCTCGTCTGACCGCCGCCCTCGTTTCCCTTCGGTGGATTCGGGTTAAAGCGCGGCGCGTTGCTCTGGACGCGATTCCTCCTGGGCTGATCCCCTGGTGAAGTTCCGCCGCTGCGGTCGGCGAATCGCTCCATCTGAGCCTCTATTTCACAGTCGCACTGGGCAATCTTGGCCTGGTAGGTCCGATAAAGCTCCAGGGCCTGGGTCAACTCGAAGATGTGCTCCTCTCGCCAGTGTCCCTCCAGGGACAGGGCTATGGTCTTCTCGTCGGCCCTGGTCCTGGGATCCCGGAGTTCCGCCAGCTTACGGGGGTCCCGCTGTCCACCCACAATAGCTTCGATGATGTCCATGCCGGTCTTGCCGGTAATGTCGCTGATGACGTGCTGGAGCTTCACGTTCATCTGGGTGAGCGCTTTCTGCATATGCTGCACGTGCTGGCTCGCATAGTCCACCAGCATGGCCCGTTGCCGCAGGTAGCTTCTCAGCCGCCGGATGTCGGCCTCGGGCCGGAAGGCCGCCGACAGTAGCCCGTAGGTGTGAAGCTGCTGTAGCCACTGGCAGTCCAGCACATCGGTCTTGCGGCCCGGCACGTTCTTGATCCTCCTGGGGTCCACCAGCAGCACCTGGAACCCCCGCTCTTCCAGGACTCCGAAGAGAGGTATCCAATACACCCCCGTGGACTCCATGGCCACCGTCTCCACCCCGCACTCCTGCAACCAGTCGGCCATCCGGTACAGGTCCGCCGTGAAGGAGGCAAACTCGCGAACGAGGGCATCGCAACGGCCTTCCGGCACCGCCACGAAGTGGCTGCTGGCCCCAACGTCCACTCCGGCCGCGTTTAAATTCACCCTGGATAGCTCCGTCGGAAGTTTACCCCTCTGGCCTGCTGCCTTGACTGTAGTCTTGTCCACCTCTTTATGCGCCCTCATCTTTATGCGCCCTCATCGTCACTCCCTGTTGGCGTGTAGGGGTGTGGCCAGGGGGCGCCGCCAGCAAGTCACAATCTATCGAACGGGAGTGCCTCCGGAGGGGCGTCACCAATGATGCCGCCGTAGGACGCCCAGACCATGCTGAGTAACGGGCAACTCGCACCACTGTCAAGTCGGTATTCACCTGGTCAGCACGCCTTGCCACCATCCTACCCTACCGCCGCCTATCCAGTTACTAACCTCTGCACGGCCCAATTTCGGGCATAACAATGCTGAGTACTAGTACGGAGTAGCGCAAGCGTTTTCCATGATAAAGCGTGCGGCTTTCCATCGAAATGTTGCCTAGAGCACTCCCAATAGGTATGATATCTATGGTGCTTGGAATACTGCCAACACGGGCGATGGCTCTGGCACCTTCTCCTCGACGCGTACATACATTCTGCACCCGTTGTCTCAGACGGACCCTGAATCCGCCCCTGCATAGCGCTTGCAGCTACGGCAAACGATACGGTCATCTTGCTGGCTGAGCAATTGGTGATTCGAAAAGTGAACCATATGGCCGGGCTGTCGAAACACCGTACATGACCTCCAAACCTGCCCTCTTTGCCGCGTTCATTACCTGCCTCGGCGTCGCGTTGCTCGCTGCCGCCGTGGTACTGGTTGTGCCATCACTGTCCCAGGCTCACGAATCGCCTGATCACACCCATATTTGGTATGGGCACACCCACCATTTTGATGATGAAGGTAGCAGCTATATTACTCATACCCGCGGATTTACCGAGGAAGAAGTCAATGAGGTCGGGGGCTTTTGTTCCAGGTTGTGGGCGGAAGACCCGAAATCCCTAGAATTCCATGAATTCCATCCAGACCCAGCCAACAATAATAGGGTCGGCTACACTCCCAAACACGTCGACCATCACGAGGATAAGGGTCACCGTCCGGTAACGAAGGACAGCGAACACTGGTCGTGTCCTGGAGCAACGCCCGCGCCCGCCCCTACGTCTACGCCCGCGCCCACGCCCGCCCCTACGTCTACGCCCGCGCCCACGCCCGCCCCTACGTCTACGCCCGC
>CAZCZB010000050.1:0-18656 GCA_964502995.1 uncultured Dehalococcoidia bacterium | reverse complement strand
CCACGCCTACACCGACAGCCACGCCTACACCGACAGCCACGCCTACACCGACAGCCACGCCTACGCCGACAGCCACGCCTACGCCGACAGCCACGCCTACGCCAGCCGTGGCCTGTAGGGTGTCTCTGTCATTCGGTAGGTCCCTGATTCACGTGGGGTCCAGTACCATACTGGTTCTGACCCGGGTCGGAATTTCCGACGTTGGAAAGCTCTCCTTCTCCGGCGATGGCGCGGTGCGGTATGAACGCGCCACCGTGGTGGACGTGAATGCCGGCGGCCAGCGGTGGACCTACACCGTTACCGGCACCAGCCCCGGCACGGTTACCGTCAATTACCTGGCACAGTGCGTCGATGGCAGGGCCACCGCCGTTTCCGCTGCCATCGACATCGTTCATGCGGGTGACGAAGGCGGTGGGGCCGGGGACTCCGGCGTCCCACAGCCCACGATGCAACCTACCGCGTCGCCAACGGGGACGGCGCCGCCCACTCTTACCCCCACCGCCACGCCAACGCCTACGCCTGCCGCAATACCACCCGGTGCGGGAGGGGTCGGTGGCGACCGCCCGACACCCACGCTCATGGTCATGGCTGCTCACGCTCCCACGCCCACCGCTACGCGCAGGCCGGCGCCGACGCCGGAACCCACGCCGGCTCTCATCGTCGCGACGGTCGCTTCCACACGCATGCCCGTTACAACGCCGGAATCCACGACTGCGCCCACGCCGGCTCCGACGCCGACGCCACTGGCGGAAGAAGACGCCGCCGACCTGGAGGGACCCGACGTACCCATCATCAGCGACGTCATCCCCCGCGTCCGCAACGCCCTGGAAAACTTGGCCAGTTCACCCCGGCTGCGCAACACGCTCATCATCATCCTGGCCGTGGTGGGCGCGCTGGTCATCCTCGTATTCGCCTACCTCATCTGGCGTCGCGGCTAACGCCACCGTACCGATCAGGTGTACCCACGTCGGCGAAAATGTACTTGGAATGGTGCGGGAAAGGATGCGCCAACATGCGTGGACTGCATTTGTTCGTCCAATACCGAGACCATCAGGCGCCCTTGGTTGCCCACACGCTGATACCGGAATAATGGCATAGGCCCTTGATCTAAGGTCCGGAACCGGCGAGCGGCGTTTCCCGACCTTGGCCGCCGAACTCCCGCCAGGTCGACACGCCGTCGCCGTCAAAATCGGCTCTCAAGGCGGGATATTGATCCTCTGTGCCGAAGTCCCAGGGATCTCCCCAACCGGGAATCAGAGCACGATCTTCGGCAACCCAATCCGTGTTTACGTTCCAGTTCGCGTAGATCCCGGCATATTCGGTTGGTAACTGCAACTCGAAGGCAGGCACGCCCCGAGCGCCACCAGCGGGCCCGGCGCCGACAGCTTGAGCATGGCTCGAGGTTTCAACATCCCAATAGCTGTCGACAATCTCGCCTCCGGCCCCTCCGATTGGGTCATTCACGCCCACCAGTCCACCGACATCGGCGTCTCCGGAAACACGGCCGCTGAAGTAACTTGCGCCAACCGTGCCTCCGCTGTTGAATCCGACCAGACCTCCCACACTCTTGGCGCCAAGGATATCTCCCCGGGCGTAGGCGGCTCCCACGATGGCGTCTTCACTTCTTGAGGTAGCATGGTGGCCGAATGTTCGATCATATCGTTCGGATTCGTTCCAACCCACCAACCCACCGACATTTTCTTCGCCGGAGACGCTGCCCGAAAAGTAGCTGCCGGCGATGGCGCCGGCGAGATTGTAGCCGACCAGCCCCCCGGTCGCCTTCCCTTCACCGGTGACTTCGCCGACAAAATAGCCGCTGTGGACAATTCCCTTTCCGCCGCGACCATCGTTTTTGCCGGCCAACCCCCCAACTTGATACCCGCCGGTCACGATGCCGGTCACATAGCTTAACTCCAAAATACCCTCGTTTACGCCCACCAGACCTCCCACGTTCCCATTGCCCGAGAGATCGACGTCAACCAACCCGATCCTTCGAATGACGGCATGGCCCCCATTTCGAGCGAACAGGCCGAGTCCGCGGCGATCATCCCACGCCTCGACGAGTCCCTTGCGATTGGAGTACAGATTGGATATCGTATGCCCGTTTCCCTCGAAAACGCTGCCCGACCACCTCATGGGCAGCCATCCCAGGTTCGTAGTCCAATCGGTGTGAACTTCTCCTGACGCATAGCTGTCCGAGTCATGAAAGTCCAGGGATCGGGTCAGCTCGTAACCCCTGCAATCAATGCAGATGACCTCCCCGTCGACGACCGGAAACGCAGCGGCGTGATGCGTCGCGGACGCCTCGGAATCCGGCCTGCCGTTGGCATCGGCGTCGAATCTAACCGCGTTCAGCTGCTCCAGAGTGGCCACCTCGATTAGTCGGTTGCCATCAGCATCGTACTTCTGGGTCGCAGGCGGCGTTTCCTCCCTGGCCGGGGGCCGAGCAATCCGATGCTGGTTCCCGAACTCCTGCCACGTCGCGATTCCGTCGCCGTCAACGTCAAACCTGAGGGCCGGATACTGATTGGGCGCGCCAAAGTCCCAGAGATCTTCGGACACTCCGGCGCCTAGATGCTCCCGCCAAGCCTGGTAGATCCCCGCGTATCCGGTTGGTTCCTGCAACTCGGCAGTGGTGCCGCCCCGAAATTCCGCGTGTCCGGCCCACCACTCGCTGTGACGCCAATCGATACGCGGAACGTTCACCGCTATGCCGATCTGAGTTCCTGAGGTCTCAGTGTCCCAGACCGCGCCGAATACGGACGAGTTGTTGAATCCCATCAATCCACCGGCGATATAGTCGCCAACCACACTACCGGTACCGTAGCAATTGAACAGCGCCGGCGGATCGCCCGCGCCCTGCTGAGAGCCCACGAGTCCCCCCACGTACTCTCGCCCGGATACATTGCCCGTAGCGTAGCAGTTGCTGATTACGCCGACGTTTTTACCGGTGAAGCCTCCGACCGACACGCCGCCGGATACGTCCCCACTGGAGTAACCGGCACTGACGCGCCCTCCATTGTATCCAACGAACGCTCCCACCAACTCGTTGCCCGATACATCGCCGGTGGCGTAGCTTCCGTTGACGTCGCCGAGATTGGACCCAACCAAGCCCCCAACGTACCAATTTCCCGAAACGTTACCGGTCGCGTAGCTGGCCGCGACCAGGCCACGATTCAGGCCGATCAGACCGCCCGCGTGGCCACCGCTCGACACTGCGGCAGTCGAATCGCCGCGGCGGACCTCTCCTCCATCATTCCACCCCACCATACCACCTGCGATGTCGGTACTCGAGACGACTCCGCCGACACGGATACTGCCGATGGCGCCGAGGTTCCGACCCACCAGACTCCCGGTTGACTCGATGCTATGGATTCGAACCTCCAGCAACTCGACGCCAACTATGGCGCTGTCAGCGCCAGTATATCCAAAGAGGCCCACCGCAGCGGGGGAGTCCAGTACGGTCTCGCGGTCTATGTAAAGGTTGGCCAACGTATGGCCGTTGCCGTTGAAAGAGCCTCGCCACGGGTCCGTTTCGTACAGGCCAATAGGTAGCCATCCGCTGCCTTCAGTCCAAGCGCGCTTGACCACGCCGGCCGCGTAGCTGTCCGGGTCGTTGAAGTCCAACGAACGGGTCAGCTCATAACCTCGGCAAGGTTTGCAAGGCTCTTCGGAAGCCGAAAGCGGAAACGCCTGGGCGTATCCCCGGGCGCCCGAGCTATGGTCGGACTTTCCATCGCCGTCAAGGTCGTAGCGAACGGCGTTCAGTTGCTCCAGGTACGTGATTTCTATGAGACCGTCGCCGTCGAGATCATGGCCGTCCACATCCAGGGCCAGAGGCTCCGAATCAGTCGCGGGAACGGGCGCCGGAGTGGCGGCGCTCCGGGGCAGCGACAGGTCTCGGCCCTGACTGCCGAACTCCTGCCAGGTCGGATTACCGTCAGCGTTGACGTCTGCTTTCAGGGCAGGGTACTCAGCGCTGGTCCCAAAGTCCCACAGTCGCCCGGCGCCGGTTTCGAAGGTAAAATCTCCGTCAGCGTTGTCGAGGTCAATGTTCCAAGGGGCATACATCCCAGTGAAACCGGTGGGCGTCTGCAATTCGGCGGTGTTCCTGCCCACCGCCCCAGCGGAGGATCCCCTGCCGGCGCCAGCGATTGACCCGGCGGTGTCGGTGTTCCAGAAGCTAAACATGAAACGACCGGGATTCTTGCCCACCAGGCCGCCGGCAACGTTGTCGCCGAATACCGCGCCCACGGCGTAGCTGGCCAATACCGTTCCCACACCGCCGGTTTCATAGACGCTCACGTAGGGCATCGAATTGTCGCCGACCAACCCCCCGACAACGGTCTCGCCAGATACCCTTCCCGTAGCGTAGCAAGCGGCAATTGTGCCGGCGTTCCCGCCCACCAATCCGCCAACCACGCTCTCTCCCGACACGGCGCCGGAGGAGTAACCGCCAATAATGATGCCGTGGTAGAACCCTTCCGTGTTGACCCCAACCAGCCCGCCCACGCCGGAGACTCCAGCCGCGTCGCCCGTGGCATAGCTGGACCTCACACGACCGTCTTCATTACGTCCAACGAGACCGCCAACCTGCAAGCCTCCGGACACGGCGCCGGAAGCGTGACTGTACTCAACCGCGCCGGGAAAGCGCGAGTCGCCTTCATTCCACCCGACCAGACCACCCGCCGCGCCGTGGCCCTTTACGGTGGCTGTGGAGTGGCCTCGGATGATGCGGCCTTTGTTCCATCCCACTAGGCCGCCCACGTGCTCCTCACCCGATACCGTACCGGTCACGGAGGAGTCGGATATCTCGCCCCAGCTGTGTCCGACCAGTCCACCGGTGTTGTAAGAGCCGGTTACGTTGGCGTCGGCCAGGTTGACGCGTCGGATGGCGTTGGTCTCACGGATAAGAGCGAAGAGACCGGTGTAGGTATCGTACCTGTGGAGGTACAACCCCTCGTCCTCGTTGTTCAAATAGAGATTGCTGATGGTGTGTCCGTTTCCGTCGAACACCGCGAACCGGGTCAGATTGAGCGGCGTCCATCCCGCTCCCCGATTCCAATCGGCTTTGACCTCCCCCGAGGCATAGCTGTCGGGATCTTTGAAATCCAGGTTGCGAGTCAACTCGTATCCCTGACAGACCTGGCAGACCTCTTCGCCTTCCTCCACTGGATAGGCGGCGTAGAATTCGTTCGGAAACCCATCCCAAGCAGGACGACCATTGCCATCGCTATCGTGAATGATGGCCGCCAATTGCTCCAGGCTGGATACTTCGATCAGCCCATCGAGGTCGGCATCGTATCTTCCGTTGCTTTCCCACGTGGGTATGGCCCTGGGCTGGTTCCCGAACTCTTGCCAGGTTTCAGCGCCGTCTCCGTTCAAGTCCGCCTTCAGGGCAGGATATTGGTTCGATGAGCCAAAATCCCATGGCTCATCCCGGCCGGTATTGGGATCATCATCGCCGTCGACATTGTCAAGGTCTATGCGCCAGTTGGCGTATACACCGGCGTAGCCTGTGGTTCCCTGGAGTTCGAGAGTCGTCGCTCCGGTTGCGCCTGACGCGGCGCCGTATCCCACGCCGTTCTCCCGACCGGACACCGCCACGTCCCAATAGCTGTCTGCAATCGTGGCGGGCTCGCCATCGCGCGGCGAAACGTTCCATCCCACCAGCCCGCCAACCTCCGAAACGCCCTCGACACGCCCAACGGAGAATACGAGGCCAATGGTTCCCTGGTTGGTGCCAACACTTCCGCCCACTTCGGACCTTCCGGATACGCGACCGACCGAATAACCCACCGAGATGACGCCATCGTTTGAACCTGCCAGTCCGCCAACCGACTGCTCGCCGGATACGCTGCCGGTCGCGTAGCTCTTGACCACGACGCCCCAGTTCTGGCCAGTCAAGCCTCCGACATCCTGGCGAGCGGACACGCTGCCGGTCGCGTAGCCGTCATAGACTGTTCCCTGATTCTCGCCGATCAATCCCCCAACCGTATGGTGTCCCGACGTCCCCCCACTGGAGTTGCTGCCTTCCACCGAACCCCAATTTGCCCCGGCAAGTCCTCCCACGTCACGTCCTCCCAGTGTCCGGCCTGCTGAACTGCTGCTGGAGATCACGCCGACATGCTGACCAATTCGCCCATTTTCGCCGACCAGTCCTCCCACCCGACTACCTCCGATCACGCTGCCGGTGGCGTAGCTGGCTTCGACCGTCCCGAGATTTTGCCCGGCGATGCTCCCGACCGCCTCCGTTCCGCTCACGTTTACACCAAACAGCCCGATTGCCCGAATGGCAGCCCCCGGGCCAACGTGTCCGAAAAGTCCCACGCCACGGGAGTATTCCCCGTCGCTTACCCGGTTGATGAACAGGCTGCTGATGGAGTGACCATTGCCTTCGAATACGGCGTCATACGGATTTTCCGCGGTCCCGATGGGCAGCCATCCCGCCCCCGAGGTCCACTCTCCAGTCACCTCGCCGGCGGCGTAGCTACCGGTGTCTTCGAAGTCCAGAGAGACAATCAGTTCGTATCCCCGGCAATCCTGGCAGGGTTCCCCTGATTCCATCTCCGGAAAGGCCAGAGCATAAGCGGCCAGTTTGGAATCCTCATCGGCCCAGCCATCGCCGTTGAGATCGTGTCGGATGGCGTCCAACTGCTCCAGACTAGATACTTCAATCAAGCCGTCTCCGTCCGCGTCATGCCGTCGCTGCCACGACAATCCACCCCAATCATCGGATTGCCGGCCGGTTGTGTGTGCATGCGCTACTGAATGCGGGGCAGCGGCAGAGGGCGCGATTGAGGACGCCGCGTCGCCATTCGACCAGGCAACCGTGGCAAGACAGCACCCAACAACCAGACCTGCCAACCTCAGCGTACGGAGAAACACTTTTGGCCCCACCTACATTTGAACCCTCCTCCGGCACAAGGGTCTCCCGAACGAACCATAACCAAATCGCGAAACACAATCCCCGGAGCAAAGCTTTCCGTTTACGCCATCACAGTCCACATTCGGGCCACGGGCTTCCACCGCGACAACCACCCGGCGTGGATTCGGGCTAAGGATCAGGCCAGCCTTCGGGCAACTCGCCAGCGGCCAGGGCGCTTCGGACCGCTGATGCCGCCTCATCGGTCACCCACTGCTCCCATACGTCCCCTCGTTCTTCCAACCACCACAGGGCGGTGTCGTTTATCCCAGCCTCCGGATTGGCAGCCGACCACCTGGCAATTTCCTTATAGATTGCATCCACGCTGAAATCCCATTCGACCAGCATGGCGGCCACTTCCGGCGCAATATCCGGCAACCCGCTGCCCGCCGCAATCAGGACGGTCGCATCCTCGTAGGCGCAGGCCATGGTGGTTGACCAGCATTCGTCGCTGTACGGCGGCTCCTCCAAACGCACCAGGTCCAACTCGAGCGCGGGACCGTTGGTGCCCCACTGGTATCCCAGCCATGGATCGCCACGCTCGTATGCGGCTTCCAGGTCGGCGTTCAACGCGGCGCCGTCAGACGGGTTCACCACCTGAACGTGCTCAGCAAGTCCGTACCCCTCGATTTGCGCGGCGTTGACTCTTTCGCAGGCCCAGCCGACGACACAAGAAACCAAGCGCGCTTTGCCATCCGTTTCCGCAGTCGCAAACAATTGGCGGTACTGCGGGTCCTTCAGGTCTTCCACGTGGTCCAACCCAGGATGCCGCTCTTGCAAGTACGCCGGGATCACGAAGGCCGATTGCCAGTCCCTGCCCAGGCTCTCACCCTGCGAGTACACCTCTCCCGCAGCCAATCCCGCCTCATAAGCCTCCTCTTGCGCGGGCAGCCACAGCTCCATCAGAACGTGGACGTCACCGCTCCGCAGACTTTGGAATAGCGCCGATGTCGTTCCAAATCGCGTTTCCGTTGGGTAACCGTAGCCCTTCTCCACCAGGTACTGGGCTACCCTGGTCTGTATCAGCGCGCTCTCCCAATTCAGATCGCCAAACACCACCTTCGCCGTAGGTGGTTCGGGAACCGAAAGTCGGAATAGTTGCGGCGCGTTGTCTCCGCCCTCGTACCTGGTGTACGGACGCACCGCCCACACCACCGTAGTAGCTCCAATCGGTATGTCGAAGAGGAGGGACGCGTCCCTCTGTTGGCCAGATTCTACAGCGCGGTTGCTAGACCACGAGAACCCGTCTCCGGCATCGGTGCTCAGAACGTAGTTATTCCCACGCGTCAGAGTGACGGTGAAGTCCTCCTCATTCGCCAACCGCGTGTAGAACCGGAGCCACCTCCTCCCCGCCGGAGCCTTCCTTTCGGTCTTGGTGCCATCGGACGACGTGAGCGTTACGGATTCCGGCGTCTCAACCCGTTGCACGGTCACTGTGTACTCGCCGAAAGTCGCCGTATCGCCAAGACCAAGATAACCATCCTCTCCCAGCGGCAGGCCCGTTATCGGACAGAATCCATCCCCATGCTCCCCCGCCGGCTGCGCAGCAGATGACGACCACGCCGAGAACGGTGAATATCCACCCCCGAATCTGCCCTTCGTGCCCGCAACGTCCGTCGCCCGTATGATGGCGTAGTAGTCTTCACCTCCGTTGAGTCCCTTCACCGTGTAACTGGTCCGGTCTCCGGGAACAGTGGTGTAGTGGAACAGAGACAACCAGTCCTCTCCCGCGTCGGACAGCGGTTTGGCTTCGGTCCAGTTCACCCACCCAACCGTGTAGTACTGCGCTCCCGGCACCGCTGTCCAGGCAATCACCACCTCCCCGCCGTTGGCGGTCGCACTGACCGTCGGCGCCTCGGGTTTTGCCAACGTCGCCGGCGCAGCCGCGATACTGGCCATAATGATTATCGCGAATAGCAATAGGGGGGTGAATCGGAATGGTTTGTGCATGGTCGGTTACCTCCTCACGTGGAAAGCTTCACGCGGCGTGCATCGGGATCTCCTTGGGATGAACTCCACCCATGGGGAGACCATCGTCCCCTTCTTGAGGACCATTCGCTAACCTCCGCGTCTGGATAGGTGGCGCCTGAGTTTACCTCAGTTGAATGATAGCGCGCTGATGAATGATAGCGCGCTGAGGCCTCGAGCCAGTATGCCCCAGCAGGCCACGTAGCCATCGGTCGTGACCCCGCAGGTGTGCGCAGGCCCCGCGCTGACCGAGGTGAACTCGTCCTCGGGGGGCGTCGCCTGCCCGTAATCGTCATCGCCCCAGCAGGCCACGGACCCGTCGGTCCTGACGCCGCAGGTGTGCCAAATTCCCGCGCTGACTGAGGCGAAGCTACCCTTGGGGGGCGTCGCCTCCCCGTAATCGTCATCGCCCCAGCAGGCCACGGAGCCATCGATCCTGACCCCGCAGGTGTGTGCCCACCCGGCGCTGACCGAGGCGAACTCGCCGTTGGCCGGCGTGGCCTCCCCACTACCGTCATTGCCCAAGCAGGCCACGGACCCGTCGGTCCTGACTCCGCAGGTGTGTGCAGGCCCCGCACTGACCGAGATGAACCTACCATCGGGCGGCGTGGCTTCGCCGTAATCGTCACCACCCCAGCAGGCCACGGAACCGTCGGCACTGACTCCGCAGGTGTGAATACCCCCAGCGCTGACCGAGGTGAACTCGCCCTCGGGCGGCGTGGCCTGCCCGTAATCGTCATTGCCCCAACAGGCCACGGAGCCATCGGTCCTGATCCCGCAGGTGTGTGCCGACCCGGCGCTGACCGAGGTGAACTCGTCTTCGGGGGGCGTGGCCTGCCCGTAATCGTCATTGCCCCAGCAGGTCACGGAGCCATCGGTCCTGACCCCGCAGGTGCGGGTTGGACCATCAGAACCGCTGATCCCCGCGCTGACCGAAGAGAACTCGCCCTCGGGGGGCGTCGCTTCCCCGAAATCGTCATAGCCCCAGCAGGCCAAGGAGCCGTCGGTCCTGGCCCCGCAGGTGTGCCAATATCCCGAGCTGACTGAGGCGAAGCTACCCTCGGGGGGCGTCGCCTGTCCGAAGCGGTCATCGCCCCAGCAGGCCAAGGAGCCGTCGGTCCTGACCCCGCAGGTGTGTCTTTCCCCAGCGCTGACCGAGGTGAACCTACCATCGGGCGGCGTGGCTTCGCCGGCATAGTCATCGCCCCAGCAGGCCACAGACCCGTCGGTCCCGACTCCGCAAGCGTAGGATCCACCAAGACCGTCAATCCCCGCGCTAACCGAGGTGAACCTGCCCTCGGGCGGCGTGGCGTTGCCGAAGCGGTGATCGCCCCAGCAGACCACGGACCCGTCGGTTCTGACTCCGCAAGCGTAGCCTCCTGCCCCTACGCTGACTGAGGTGAAACTGCCCTCGGGCGGTGTGGCTTGGCCGAGGCGATCATCGCCCCAGCAGGCCACGGACCCGTCGGTCCTGACCCCGCAGGCACCCGGATTTCCCGCGCTGACCGAGGCGAACTCACCATCAGACGGCATGGTCTCGCCATTATCGTCATCGCCCCAGCAGGCCACGGACCCGTCGATCTTAACTCCGCAGGCGTAGAGTGCCCCTACGCTGACCGAGGCGAACTCACCATCAGGCGGCACGGCCTCGCCGTCAAAGTTAGAGCCCCAACAAGACACGGAGTCGTCAGTCTCAACCATACAGGTGTGGTGATATCCGGCGCTGAGGAGATACCCGGGACTGACCGGTGCGAGATCCCCCGGCTCGACGTCATCAACAATGGAGGTTGCCGCGCCACAGTCCGGGCCAAGGGGCGCGACCCGAGCGGGCAGGTTGTTGTTGGGGATGGCCGTCAGCCACTTCTGAAAGGCCGCGTCCGTGGGAGCGCAGAGCCCGGCGTTGTGGCCAAAGGCGAACCCTTCAAGGGCAGTTAATTGTGTGAAGCTCGAAGGGAGCGAGCCGGATAACTGATTGCTGCTGAGGTACAGCTCCTCCAGGTTGGCGAGGCTGCCCAGGGAGGATGCTATCTCACCGCTCAACCGGTTATCGGACAGGTCCAATAGCCACAGGTAGTAGAGGTTCCCCAGTTCCGGCGGTATCTCACCACTCAGCCGACTGCCGTTGAGGTCCAGACTTCCCAGTTCGGCCAGATTCCCCAACTCCGGCGGTATCTCACCGCTCAACTCGTTGCCGGACAGGTCCATCCCCCATGAGCTACCCAGATTCCCCAGCTCCGCCGGTATCTCACCGCTCAACTCGTTGAATGAGAGGTCCAACACGGCCACCCGGCCCGACCTGTGAGTGTAGACGCCGTACCATTCGTCCAATGGCGCGTCGGTCAGCCAGTTTGTGTTGTCCGTCCAGTTTGGGCCGTCGGTAGCATGGTAGAGTGCAACCAGTACTTCCCGATTGAGCTCGGGTGGGACCGCCGAAGCCGGACTCGGCGGGATGCAGCCATCCGTTTCAAGATCGGATAGATCCCCAAACTCGGTCGGAAGGGTGCCGGTCAGCATGTTGCCACACAAGTACAGCTTTCCGAGAGAGTACAGGGCACCCAGAGACGGGTGTATCCCCCCGCTCAACTCGTTGTCAGACAGGTCCAATAACTCCAGGTAGTCGAGGCCGCCCAGTTCCGGCGGTATCTCTCCGCTCAACTCGTTGGCGGACAGGTCCAGCACTTCCAGGCTGAACAGCTCGCCCAGTTCCGCCGGTATCTCTCCGCTCAACTCGTTGGCACTTATGGAAAAATGGGTGAGGCTCCGCAAATATCCCAGTTCGGCGGGTATCTCGCCCGTCAGCGCGTTGTCGTACAGCCACAGTTCCCGAAGTTGGGACAGGTGGGCAATTTTGACGGGTACGGCGCCTGTCAGGTCGTTTCCGTAGAGCCACAGTTGCCGGAGACGGTACAGGTCGCCGAATTCCGCGGGTATGCTTCCCGTCAACTGGTTGTTGCTGAGCGATAGGTGCGTGAGGCTCCGCAACTCCCCCAGTTCGGCGGGAATCTCGCCCGTCAGCGCGTTGTCGTACAGCCACAATTCCCGAAGTTGGGACAGGCGGCTCAACTCCGCAGGCAACTGCCCAGTCAACTGATTTCGGCTGAGGGACAAGTATTCCAAGCTGGAAACTCTACCAAACTCGGCGGGTATGCTTCCGGTCAAACGATTTCCGCCAAGCAGGAGTTCCTTCAGCCCGACCAGTTGATCCAAGGCGGGCGGAATCTCTCCGGACAAACGATTGTTGTGCAGCCAGAGATGCTCCAGTGCGGACATCTCGCCCAACTGGGACGGCAGCGTGCCAGTCAAACCCCGGTCGTACAGGTACAGCCCTGTCACCCTTTTCGTGAGTCCGTCGATGGCCACACCCTCCCACATCGACATGGGCCGGTTGGGGTGCCAATTCAGCGAAACCTCCCCTGACAGGCCGTCCCGTAATTCCAACAACGCCTCACAGTCCTGGACCAGCCCTGGGTTGTTGGCCGGCTGCGGGACCGCCACGCCGTTGTCGCACAGGTAGGGCGAACTCGGCTCAGTTGTCGCGAGCGTCGGTTGCTTGTCCTGCAAGCTCACGGCAAAGAACGTTTCCCGAGCATCATCAAGGTCAACGCGAAACTCCACCCGACCGTCGTCCTCGGAGACCCAGTCCCCGTTGGATTGGTCGATAACTCCCGGCATGTATACGACCCAGGCCATTCCCCCCGCATAGATCTCATCACGCACATCGGTGAAGGGATTGAGCATCTCCAAGCGAAATCCCCACTGGTCGCCCAGGTCCGTCCGGCTCACGTCAATATCTATTAACTCAGCCGCACCCGAAGCCGCGTGTTGAATCACCAGGCCATGCGGCAAACCGACGCAGGTAGCGATGCGATTATAGAAATCATCACTCGTGTCGCAGTACGCGGTGTCGAACATCCCCAAATCGTCGGCGCCGGCTTCGTGCGGTTCGCCCCCGTCGTCGGGGAGCGGGAAGGCGTAGTTCAGGTCGTGGGTGACGTCATGCACGTCTCGAATCGAAGTGGCGAGGTCGATGCTCACGATGCAGGCCATGCCACCGAGCGCCAAAAGGAGCAGAGCGTAGACGCGCAGTCGCAGCCACCAGCCGAAGAGCTGGTGCGAGCATGGCTTCAAGCGCCGCGCGTCGATTTGTGGGAAGTTCAAGGCCACCCAACCTCTGCATCTGCGCAATGCGGTCTGAACCGGCGAGCAACTAGGGCGAAAAGCTGTTCAAGATGTCGTCCCTTGCCGAATACAGCGCCGCCGGCGCGCCCTGGCACACTCCCGCGTTCAACTCAAATCCCCGCGCGGCGGTGGGGTACGACGACGATAGGGCGACGATCAGCGTTTCCTCGGAGACGCAGGCCTCCGGGTCGGTCTGACGACGCCACTCGATGCGATAATGCTCCTGCCCCTCAGTTCCCACCCTCTGACGCGAGGTTCGCTGCGCCAGCAGCCAACCCTCGTCCACGGCTAGGTATCTCCAATCGTCCCATACGTCGTCAGCGAGTCGGTCCAGGTCGTTGGTACGCGAAGCGGTTGGTTCGATGGCCCAAGTACACAGACTGGCGCCCGTATACAATCCCTCGTAGGAATGGAAAAGGGTGCAGTCTGCATTTTCCCGGTGCAGATACCATCCGGCCGGGATGATCAAGCTGTAGCCGTAATGGTAATTTCGGTTGGTGTACCTTGCGGCAGAACCGCCTCCGTCGATCAGGGCGTTGAGGCGCGCTCTGACCTCGTTGCCGGCGATGGCGAATCCCTGGTTCTCCAGCGCTTCGTGCACGTTCTTCAGCGTGTTGACCCCCACCACCCTTCCGTATCGGTCCACCAGCGGCCCACCGGAGTTGCCCGGGTTGAGGGCCGCGTCGGTCTGCAGGAAGTCCACGTCTCCGTAGACGCCCTTGGACGATATGATCCCCCGGGTGATGGTGGGATACGTTCCCGATATGCTGCCGGCTGGGTAGCCCCACGCGGTCACTTCATCCCCGCCGGAAACGTCGTCGGAATCGGCCAGTTCCAGGGTGTCGTAGGTCCGACTCCCAGGCAGTTGCACCACCGCCAGGTCGGCGAGTATGCCCCGTCCCAACACCTCGCCGGCGTACTCGAAGACCTCACCGTCCAGGTCCTGCATGTGAACGGTTACGGTGTCGGCGTCGTCAACCACGTGGCGGTTGGTGACCATCAATCCGTCCGACCCCACCACAAAGCCCGTCCCGCCGCGAGTTTCGCCCCGGGCGTTGGTGGCGACTATCTGGGCCAACGCGGGTTTGACCAGTCGGGTCAGCTCCTCGCTGGTGAGCGGGGCGAGAGTCGTGGCGGCGGGCGTTGGCGTGCCAGTGAGCGTGGGGGTGAAGGTAGTCGGAACAGCGGACAGGTCTATGCGATACAGACCCAACTCTCCGATGTGAAGATATTGTGGTCCGACCGGCACGTAGTATGAACCCACGCTCACCACGTAGACCACGATCCGGGCGGCCGCCGGGACTTCCCAAACCTCACAGCCAAATCCGTCCGTCTGCGCTGGCACGTTTTCGTGGGTGGTGTGTACCGCAAGACCAACTCCGGCGTCGCTGTCCATTACGGTGCTATGGCCAAAAGCCAATGCAACCCCGAAGCTCTCGTCATGCCGGAAGGTTCCGCACACCTGGACGAAGCGTTGGCCGGTGCGTGGCAGCACGAGCTGAGACCCATTGTCCGGAAAGTCAATCGTTATCCTCTCCGGGGCGGATGCGCTGTTGAGCGTAAAGGAGTTTCCGTCATAATCAGAGCCCACCGTGTCTCCAATGTCCAGGTATCCGCCATCCGCTATCGGCAACCCCGTTATCGGGCAATAGCCGTCGCCGTGCTGACCGGCCGGTTGCACTGGTGGCGACCATCCCGACCACGCCGACCACCCGCCGCCGAAGCGGCCCTCCGTACCCGCAACGCCGGTTGCCCGTATGATCGCGTAGTGGTCTGCGCCGCCCTCCAACCCCTTCACGACGTGGCTGGCTACGTTGCCGGGGACCGTGGTGTAGGTGAACAGGTGCAGCCAATCCTCGCCCGAGTCGGATAGCGGCTTGGCCTCGGCCCAATTGACCCACCCTACCGTGTAGTACTGTGCTCCCGGCACCGGGTCCCAGACGATCACCATTTCGCCGGCGTTGGCAGTAGCATGCACCCGCGGCGCGTCCGGTGTTGCCAACTGAGCCGGCGCTGCCGCCATACTAGCGATAATGATTATCGCCAATAGCAATAGGGGGGGGGGTAATCGCATTGGCTCGCACGCTCCTGTGTCCCTCGAACCCGCCGCAGGGCGGCTCTAACACCGGCTTTGACCGCTGAGGTCAGCGAATGACTAAGGGCGCTCCGCGCACCCCACTTCCCTCAGTCAATCCGTCGCTGCGGGACGCATGATAACACACGTCGGCAAGCCACATTCCCAATAGCAAGGAATCTCCCAGACAATGCGGAACCGATGTGGCCGACTCCGAAAACGCCACGACCTACCCAAGGCCCATCAACAATGTTGCCCGACGCTTTGGCATCGGGCAACATGCGATGCCAATTACCACTCAATGGTGAAGCGCATCGTGAAGGTTCTTGATTTTGTCCAGCGTGGTGGGCCTGACTTGACGGTAGACAGTACCATATTTGAGATGTGGATCGGATTGTAAGCTTGCCGGAGCTATCAGTTCAGACAGCACCACTTCCGGTGGCTCGGCGTTGGGGTCGATGCTGTTTCCGGCTGCAGTCAGCGGTCTCGCAGAAGAGTGATAGTTGCCATCGTTATTCGTTCTTGGACAGTTAGATTCACGAATCGGTTAATGGCATCTTCCGCTTGGTCCAAACGATGTTCGGCGGCTTGCGTGTCGAATACGCTACTCGGGTGGTAGTCCGCCCTTATCCTTGCTTGGTACAGGGCGTTTAATGCCAAGGCGAAATGCTGCCCATCCGGCGACAATAGTATTCGGTGGCGCAAGAGGTTGCTAACCGCGTGTCGGTGCGAGGAACCCCGATACACCCGGGTCCAGGCGGCGACGCCTGCTTGGCTGGTCGCCTGACCGACCAATACCGAGGCATTGCTTTCGCAGAGGGCATCGTAGGCAGCATAATAGGCTGTGCTTATTGCTCGGTGGTTGGCGGCTCGGGATGGAGGCTGTTGATTGGCCAGGTGAAGACGAACGCTATCGATGAGGTCGTGCCAGTCTAGTGGTACAGGCGCTTGGTGTGGGTTCGTCATCTGCCGTCCGGGCCTTCGTCTCTGTAGTCGATAGTGGGCACGGGATCGAAACCCCGTTCTTCCAGGAGGTTGTAAATTGCGAATTCGATTTGGTTGAATCGCCGAGTGTCGATGCGAGGGTGCCCCTTTTTGAATGTTACGGTCACGTAGCGAATTTCCTGCCCTTCATGGAAAAATGAATCAGGTTCGACCTTAGCGACGGCGAAGTCGTCGCGCAGTTGGTTCTGTAGTTCCATCTGGATGAGATCGGGCGCTTCGGTCTGCCAGTTGCTTCTTGTAGCCATGGTTGCCGCCTCCGTTCCGGAGCTATAGCGTTCAGGTTAGACGACCAAGTCCGATGCTGTCAACGACATTACCAGTGCAGCCAAGAATCCGTTACAATCGACATCGTAGGGCGAGTCTGAAAACGGGCGCTCAGCAACTTGATGCTCCGCAGAGCACGGCTAGCAAACCCTCGGGACCACAGGAGCCACAGATGCCCATCGCAAACATCCAGGACGCCCGTGAAGTCGAACGTGGCCTGCGAGCGATTTTCGACGCTACCAATGCCGACGACCGAGCGCGAGCCATCCGCTCACTGTTCGTCGAGACTTTGGACTTCGACCAGATGGACCGGTTGGTCTCCTTGGAAGCCGCCAAAGACACCAATTTACCTACGGACGCCCGTCTGCTGGCGAGCCGCAGCGGATTCAGCGTTCTGTACATCCCTATGGACGACGCTGAAAATACCCGAGTGAACACGATCACCGCCTCGGCGGCGGCCAAAGTCATCGGCGACATCATCGCCGATGAACCCTTGCTTCTGTTCACCAACCGGGACTGCGACCAATTGCACGTCATCTACCCTGATCTGTCCGGTAGCCGGCCGCGACTACAGCGCATGGTAGCGCATCGGGGACAACCGGGGCGTACTGTCGTCCAGCAGATCGCCAACCTGTGGCACGATTACGGCGAGTTGGGAACGACCATGGGCGCCGCGTTTAGCAATGCGTTCAACGTTGAGCCCGTGACCAGCGCGTTCTTCAGAGATTACAAGGACGCCTACGACGACGCTGTGAGACTGATCGCGGCCAAAGTGGGACAAGGCGATGCCGAGCAGTTCACCCAAACGCTGTTCAACCGCTTGTTGTTCGTCCACTTCGTCAGCCGCAAGGGCTGGCTGCGTTTGCACGGCGACGCTGACTACCTCAACGCACTTTGGCGAGACTATCAGGCTGACGCCAAGACCAAGAATTTCTACACCAGTCGGTTGTCCACACTGTTCTTCGCCGGACTTAACAATCCTCAGTCGCAGAACCTTAGCAACGGCGTGCAGCCGCTCATTGGCGAAGTGCCGTTCCTCAACGGAGGCCTGTTCGAGGAGACAGACATCGACAAAAGGGCTGCGAACGCTGTGCCTGACGACGTCATCAAAGCGTTGCTGGGTGATGGAGAAAGGAGCGGTCTGTTCAACCGTTACAACTTCACGGTCTCGGAGTCCACGCCTCTGGACACAGAGGTGGCGGTTGACCCGGAGATGCTGGGCAAGCTGTTCGAGGAAACCGTCAACGAACGGCACTCCAACGGCGCCTACTACACCCCAAGGCCGGTGGTGGCATTCATGTGCCGGGAAGCCATCAAGGGTTACCTGGCCGGCCAGGGCATTGACGGCCTCGCGGAGGATCAGATCGACGACCTGGTGGACAACGCCAACCCGCAGGCGATCACCATTGCCCAGGCACTGGAGGTTGCCAACGCGGTGGCCGGTCTGAAAGCCGTTGACCCCGCCTGTGGATCCGGCGCCTTCCTGCTGGGAATGCTCCAGGAGATCCTGGTCCTCAACGAGACCCTGTTCCGCGCCGGCCACACTCCGGAGAGCCTGTACCGGCAGAAGTTGGACATTATCAGCAACAACATCTACGGAGCCGACAAGGACGAACTGGCCGTCAACACCGCCATGCTACGCCTCTGGCTCAGCCTCGCAGTGGACTACGAAGGCGATGGCCCGCCGGAACCTCTGCCTAACTTGGACCTGAAAATGGTCGTAGGGGACACCATCGCCGGCCCGGACCCACAGCAGTACGACCTGACCTTGGCGAGCATCGTCAACAGCGGCCTGCGTGAGGACATCGCCGCATACACCATTGCCCAGGGACAGCGAAAGACGACGCTCAAGCAGAAGGTGGATGATACAAAGCAGCAGCTTCGAGACCGAATGCGAGGGCACGCGCCAGCCGGTGAGGTGGAGTGGCGGATTGACTTTGCCGACGTGGTCCTGAACGGCGGTTTCGACGTTGTGGTGAGCAACCCACCTTACGTCCGATACCAAAACATCGGCGCCACGCTGCCTGCCTTGAAGAACCTCTACAAAGGGAATGTAGCAGGCAATGCTGACCTTTATTGCTACTTCTACATTCGTGGCTTGCAGTTGCTGAAATCAGGAGGAATTCACGTCTTCGTTTGTTCAAACAGTTGGCTTGACGTTGCCTACGGAATATCTCTCCAAGACTTCTTAGAGGGTGTGTGACAATGGGCTAAACTGGCATGGGATGTTCTTGGGATGGA
>CAZCZB010000049.1:0-21885 GCA_964502995.1 uncultured Dehalococcoidia bacterium | reverse complement strand
GACTACGACCAACTGCCCGCGCAAGGCGGATGGGATTGCCATCCGCCTGTGGCGGGCTCGCAATGACAAACTGGGTACGCATGAGATGCGTATGCGGACGCGATCAGTCGGCGGCAGCAGCGGCGGCGGCCGCATACCACTCCGGCCCTTCCTCTCCCGGCTCGGGCAGCACGAAGCCGCCTTCCATCGTCCACGACGCCGGATTCTCGCGGATGCGGCCGGGAATCCGCTCCGCCGGCACGCCGGATACGTCGCTGAAGGCCTGGGTCAGGTCGGACAGCAACTGCTGCTTGACCTCTTCCGACCGGCCGGCGCGGTTCCCGCCGTCCAGGTAGTAATCCGTCCCGAACTCGGACTGCTCACCCTCCGGCGTCTCGAAGAACGCAACGGACACGAAGCTGCGCGGCGCGCCGGTGCTGTCGCAGTGGATGTCGGTGAAGGCCAGGGCGATTTCCTGGCGCTGCTCGAAGGTCAGCGCGTCCTTGGGAATGATGCAGCGGTAGTACGGCATGGTCTCGCTCCTCGATCTGGACAGGTCTGAGAGTCAGATGGTCTGTAACGTGCTGGTTTTTATGGACAGCGTCAGGACTCGCGCCGGTCGCGGGCCGACACGACCAACTCGTCGGTGGTGCAGCCGGTGATCTCCATCCAACGGTCCTGTATGGACTGCATGAGCCGGACGCGGGTGTCCTGCTGGCATCCGGGCGGTATCTCGCCGCGCACCGCCGACGTGGTGGACAACTTGCCCCCGCGGAAGCCAAAGCCGTGGGGAATATCGATCCACTGGACCGTAACATCCATGGGGTTGCCGCCAAGTATGTCGGTGCTGATGCGCGCCAACTCCGAGGCCAGCGCCGCCCTCAATTCGTCGGGAACAATCCCTTCCTGAACGGTGCAGTTAAAAGTGATCATCAATTCCAACCCGATCCCGACGCGGAAATATCGCCGCGAAGGCTATCACAGCCCCCGCGCAGGGGCAAACCAACGGCGCGATAACATCGCCCAACTTCATCGCGTAGGGGCGAATAATCATTCGCCCCTACCCGAACGCAACCACCGCACGGTAGGGGCGAGGCATGCCTCGACCCCACACCGTTCCGGCGCTAACTAACCGTTGTCCCCGGGCGACCACTTGTAGATGTTCGCCAGCGACCCGCCCATCAGCACCTCCCGGTCCGAATCCGACAGCGTATCCGTCAGCCGGAACGCCTCCACGCCCTGCTCGTAGGTGAGCAGGTTCACGGCGCGGGTCCAGTCCGTGCCCCACAGGCACCGGTCCAGGCCGTATGCGTCGAAGATGCGATGCACCGACTCCCAGATGTCGGGGTAGGGGAACCCCGCGTGCGACAGCGTGCCGGCCCCCGAAATCTTGATCGCCACGTTGCTCAGCTCCGCGCACGACAGCACGTTGGGCAGGTCGGCGAAGGGTTCGTCCGGCGGCGGCGGCTCGAAGGGCTGCGCGAGGCCCAGGTGGTCGATGATGATCTGCGTGTTCGGGTTGCGCTCGGCCAGTTGACGCAGCAGGGGCAGCCGGCCCGCCGCCATGATGTTCACCGGCACGCCGGCCCGGCCGCCGGCCGCCAGGATGGCGTTGAGCCCGGGGTGGTCGGCCTCGAAGTCCGAGTTGGCCAGCATGATGCGACAACCCACCACGCCCGGGGTGGACGTCCATTCCTCCACGTCGGCGTCGATGGTGTCCGAGTTGGGATCGAAGGGCCGCACCAGCCCGAACTTGGTGGGATGCTGCGCGTACACCTCCAGCGCATAGCTGGCGTCGTACCCGTAGATCGAGAAGGGCGAGATCAGAATCGCGCCATCGACACCGACGGCGTCCATCGCCGCCACCATGTCGTCGCCGGTAACCTCCTCCGGCCCGGTCAGAAACCCGACCCAGGGATTCTCCGGCGTGTTCCGCCGGTAGGCATGTACCTGACAGTCAATCGTGAGGGCCATCGTCATCTTCCTCCATCCATCGTTATCATTGCGACGGTACGGCGAAACATCCGCCGTCTGCGCGGATGATAGCAGAATATGGGCAACCGGGGAGCCGGCCGCGCATCGAACGATGGCACGGGCGCCGCATCCGCTGCGCTTCGCCAGAGTCTGCCGCCGGGGGAGGGAGAACCGGAGAGTCAGTCCTCGAAGAAGCGGCGGGGGTTGTCCACCATTATGGTGTTGACGTCGTCGTCGGTGGCGCCGAGTTCGAGCAGGCGGGGCAGTACGTTGCGGCTGATGAACAGGTAGCCGTCGGGGTTGAACTCCTCGCGCTCCCGGCGCAATTCCTCGGAGGGCTGCACCACCGGAGTCGAGTGGTCGTGGGAGAGCATGAGGCGGTGGGCCCAGCCGGCATCGATGAGCTGCTTGACGACCTCGGTGCGGGCCTCCCACTTCGGAGTCTCGGGAGTCCGCCCGCCGGGGTAGCGGTCGAGGCCGAGCCAGACGCCCTCCTCCAGCAGACCGATGAGGTAGCTTACATCGGTGTCGTCGTTGCTGTGGCCGATGTACACGCGGTTGAGATCCACGCCCTCGTCCCTGAGGATGCGCACCTGCTCCTCGCCCACGCGGTCGGGCGACCAGGTGTGGGTGCTGATGCGGGTTCCGGTGGCGTTGCAGGCGCGGGCGGCGGCGCGCAGCACGGTCTCCTCGTTCTCGGTGACGCCGCCCCGGTCGCTGGCAACCTTGATGATGCCCGCCCTGACGCCGGTTTCCTCAATGCCCTCCTCAATCTCCTTGATGAACAGGGCGGCCACCTTGTCCACGGGCGCGCCCCAGAAGATGCGGGGGATGGCCAGGTGATTGCCGGTGCATGGGATGGCGTGGACTCCCGAGCGGCGGCTGACCTCCTGCATCAGCGGGATGTCGCGACCCAGGTCGAGGGTGGTGACGTCGATGATGGTGCGGACTCCGCCGGCGTATGCCTCGGCCAGCGCGGCGGTCGCAGCATCCTTGATGGCGTCAAGATCCTGGAAGCCGGGGTAGGCGGCGGCGGTGCCGGCCGCGCCCAGGGTGATGTGCTCGTGGCTGAGGGTGAACCCCAGGTCGGCGGAATCGACGGGGCCGAGGACGGTGTTGACTTGCGACATAGCCGGTTCCCTCCGGGTGTTGTTGCAACGATTTACAGGATGGACAGGTTTCAGGACGGACAGGTTACAGGCTGGACGGGATTTGCGATTCGGGGAGGCGGGTTGCGAAAATCTGCCGGCCGCGAATGGGTGCGATTCAGGAGAGGTGGGTGATTTCGACGTCGCCCCAGTGCTGCTGCAGGTATTCGGCGACGAGCCGGCGGTGGCAGCGGTCGGCGGTGTGCTCGCTGCACAGCAGGCAACTGTCCGCGATTATATCCCGGGGGATGGCCGCGTGGATGAGGCGGCGTTCAATCTGGCGGGTGAATATGGGCACGTATTGGTCCCAGGTGATCCGCTTGCCACGGTAGGCGTCGAGCAATTCGTCGGAGGGAGCCAACTTGGGCAGGTGGATGTAGTCCATGCCGCAGAGTTCCCGCAGGAACCACGCCAGGTCGTCCTTCTTGGAAAATCCCGCGAGACCCGACGTGTTGCGCCGGCGGATATCCACCACGCGCCGGGCCCCCGACTCGCGCAGCAGCCCAAAGAACTGGGACGCGGACTTGCGGGTAAAACCGATGGTGTAGAGGTTCATGAGGTCAATCGCCTTGTTTGAGCGGAACCCCGAATCACTGAACGCATAATTCTACACTTGCCGCAAGCACGGGGATGGGTCGCTTTTCCTACGCTAATTGTCCGCATCGGCAGCCGATTTTTGTTTCAATCGGCGACGGTAGATCGCTTCCATATTGAGCCAAACGCCTGCTTCCAGGCTGAACTCGCGTCCAAATATACCGGCCAGTTCCGCATCAATGGGAGCAGCGCCCGATATGACACCTTCGATAAGCTCGGTGGACAGGGAATTGCGCCGGGCGAATTCCGCACGGGTCAGTCCCTGGGCGTCAATATGATCTTGCAGGACATACCCCGGAGGGGTAGCGTAATCAGGACGATACGGGTAGGTTAGCGGCTCCACCTTTATGCCTCCCGTCAACTGACTTTGAAATCAGGTGTTGTCAGGCGGCAGCGTGGGACTGGTTCTCCGCTTCCTGCTCGGACTCGGCGTCTGTGAAGTGTGCCGCAGGGTAGAGGTAATCCTCTTCAGTCTCATCGATCACGCGAATCAAGCCATGGCGCTCGGCGTCAGGATCTGGCAGGGTTCGATAGGCCTTATGCGCAATCAACGAGGCTTCGTAGCCATCGCTGTTGATGCAAGTTACCATTCTCTCGGTGTCCATGAAGCCTATCTCAAAATGCGCTTAATTTTGATTTCTTTTCTGCCCAGACCGTGTGCTTCGTACCAATGGACTTCGGCGCGCTCGATTATACCATCGGGTAGCGTGACGGATGCGAATCCCTTTAGCTTGCGCCATCTTCCCTGACCATACGCTTCCACCAAACGGTCGTATTCCCTGATCGAGCGGCCAACTGCAATGGTTTCGACGCGTTCGATCTGGCCAACAATGTCCATGGGTGTCATTTCGATTCATTTGCCAACTGGTCTGATTCTCTCTTGTGCAAGGCCATGCGTCAACTCAACATCTCGAACGCGGCAGCCAGATACGCCGCCGCCTCTCCCACGTCCAGCACGTCATCCGCGTCCCGCAGGCGGCCCTCGGCGTCGATGCTGGCGTTGGCCCAGCGGGGCAGCAGGGGCGAGAGCAGTTCGTTGATGTTGTCGGCGCACAGGCCGCCGGCTACCACCAGTCCCAGGTCGGGCGTGGCTTCGGCGACGGCTTCCAGGTATCGGGCGGACAGGGTCGCGTCCAGCGGGCGGCCCAGGCCTTCGGAGGCGTCAACGAGGGCGTCGGTCACGATGCCGGCGTAGGGGACGCACCGCTGGGCGAGTCTGGCGGGGTCGCCGTCAACCGATGCCATCGCCTCTCGGCCGACCTGCAACACGATGCGGCGAGGCTGGGCGCGGTTGCGGTATTCGATCAGGTCGGCGGGGTCCGGCCACGGCACGCCCCTGGTGGCGTTGATCTGCACGCCGTGGCAGTTGGGACCGCCGACCTCGCTGGCGTGGGTGAGGGCATCCGCCAGGTTTGCCCCCGGCTGCGGCCGGTAGTGGACGAGGTTCACGCAGCGCGGGTCGTCGGAGAATATGCCGGCGATGGCATCGGGATGCGGGCAGCGGTTGGGCGCGTCGCTGGCATCGCCGGACAGCAGGGCGTTGCTGAGCAGCGCCCCGCACATCAGCAGGCGCGACGGCGAATCAGGGAGCGTTGACAATACGGCGGCCACCTCGTCGGGCGTGGTGAATCCGGTGATGCCGATGTAGGGGGTTGTTGTTGGGTTTGGCACGTTATCCTCGCATGAGGTTTGGGCTTGTTTGCTGGCTTTTCAGGGTAGTGATTATCGCAAAAGCGCAGACACGCGAAGAGGTGGATGCGGTTGCGGCAGGCGCCGGAACCGTTGCGGTGTAGGGGCGACGCATGCGTCGCCCCTACCGGCCCGACTGAGCGACGTGCGGCTGGCTCAGCATGATAGGGTGTTTGACACGTTATCCTGGCAGAAGATTCGGATTTGTCCGTTGGACTTGCCGGGTAGTGATTATCGCAAAAGCGCAGAGACGCAAAGGAGTGGATGCGGTTGCGGCAGGCGCCGGAACCGTTGCGGTGTAGGGGCGACGCATGCGTCGCCCCTGCCGCCCCGACAGAACGACCTGCGACAGACGTCCGCCTGTGGCGGACGTTCCGCAGAATGACAGGGTGTTTGGCACGTGGGGGCGAACAATTATTCGCCCCTACCCCGATGTTCGATAACCAAATCGTCGGCGGTCAGCCCGCCAGGCCCAGCTTTTCGGCGGCCATCTGGCGCAGCAGGTACTTCTGCACCTTGCCGCTGGAGGTCATGGGGTAGTCATCCACCACCAGCATGTGGCGCGGGATTTTGAAGCTGGCCATCTTGCCGCGGCAGAAGGCGTCCAGATCGGCGTCGGTGATGGCCTGGCCCGGTTCGACGACCAGGCAGGCGCAGGCGACCTCCGACAGGCGAGGGTCGGGCACGCCGATAACCTGGGCCTTGGTGATAGCCGGGTGCTCCAGCAGGAACGCCTCAACCTCGGTGGGATCCACGTTTTCGCCGCCCACCTTGAGCATATCCTTGTAGCGGCCCAGGAAGCGCACGCTGCCGTCGTCGCGGATGGTGGCGACGTCGCCGGTGTGGAACCAGCCGTCGTCGTCGATGGCCTCGGCGGAGGCCTCGGGACGCTTGTAGTAGCCCTGCATGGTGGCGTAGCCGCGCACGCACAACTCGCCCATGGTGGACGGGGGCAGCATGTCGCCGGTGTCGGGGTCGATCACCTTGAACTCATAGCCGGGCAGCGGATGGCCGCTCTCCACGCAGCGGTCGTCAACGGGAGCGTCCAGGAAGGTGCGGGTCGCGCCGACGCCCACCTCGGTCATTCCCCAGGCCGACAGGGTGGGGCAGAACTTCTCCTGGGCCAGACGGGCAACGGGTTCGCTGCTGGCCATGCCGACGGCCAGCAGGATGGTGCGCAGGCTGCTGCGGTCGGTCCGGTCCACGTCGGGATGGTGGCACAGGTCGTAGAAGTGGGCGTCGAAGCCGTCCATCACCGTGGCTTTCTCCGACTCGATGAGACGCAGGGTCTCGCCGGCGTCGAACATGGTGGTCAGCACGACGCGCGCGCCCGTCACCCACGACATCAGCGGCCCCTCGTACAACCCGAAGCAGTGGAACAGCGGCAGGTACATCAGGATAACGTCGCGGGAGGACATACCCATGCGGTTTGCGGCGTCGACGATGGTGCGGATGGGGTTGTGGCAGTGCATCACGCCCTTGGGGAAGCCGGTGGTGCCCGACGTGTACATGAGCAGGAAGGTGTCGTCGGGGCTGACGGCGCATTCTCGCTGGGCCAGTTCGCTGGCGGGAACCTCATCGGCTCCCGCGACCATTGCATCCCAGCCGATAGCGCCGGCGGGACGCTCGTCGCCGACGATGATGACGTTGCGCAGCGCAGGGAAGGCGGCGGGACGCAGCGCCGACGGGTCGCCGGAATCGACCTCCGGCGCGACCTCGCGCAGCATGTCCAGGTAGTTGACGGGGCCGGAGCGGTCCATGAGGATCAGCGCAGCGGAGTCGGAGTGGTTGACCAGGTACTCCATGTCGCCGGTGCGGAAACGGGTGTTGATGGGCACCAGGATCGCGCCAATCTTGGCCACCGCGCCGAACAGGAACAGCCACTCGGCCCGGTTGGGCATCCAGATGGACACCTTGTCGCCGGGCTGAATGCCCAGGTTGATGAGGGCGCGGGCGACGCGGTCCACCTCGCCGCGGAACCCGGTGAACGTCCAGCGCTGCCCTTCGTACATCAGGGCCTCGGAGGGGCCGAAACGGTCGGCGGCCTGGTTCAGCAGGTCGCCCAGGGTCTGCTTGTCAAACCAGTCGGGCATGGTGTGGGAACCTCAGGAATTGGCTTTGATGCGGAGGGCAATCGTCAGGATTATGCAGCGTTGCGGGCCTTTTCCCGCCGGACGTGTTCGCGCAGGGCTTGATTGATGAGTGTCTTAAAGCCCGGCACGTCGTGTGCATTGGCCATGAGCCAATCTGCTACATCATCATCCAAGTCTTCAAACCAGAGGGTAACCTGTTGCTTAACCTTGCCATTGTAGAACACACCACGCTTGGCATTGGCCCAGTCGGTCGGAATTTCCGGTATGTCGCTGGTATCAATCTCTTCGTCAGACATGGCGGCCAGGGCGGCGATCTCGGCTTTTTGCTGATCGGTCATATAAAATCACCCTTCTTCGTAATCTCGTTGCTCAATCCTGGTGGCCCTGCGCGCGGATATGATGCGACCGGGGCCAGTTGGTTGGCCAGTCGGTAGGTCGCCATCAGGCCAAGTATAAACTACCATCAAGGTCAGTGAATGCACGACGCCTATGATGCGCCAGCGCGATTCGTATGGGTATGGGTCGGGGTACGTTAGAGCCAGCGGATCGTCAAACACACCCTGAGCGGTCTCGAAGCTGATTCGATGCTTGTCCCGGTTCGCGCGGTTTTTATCCGGATCCCAAATCCAATCCATGGCTGGCGTTGCGGCGAAGCTACGGTGGTCCAAGTATGGCGCCCAGGCGTGTCAAAGTTTGCTGGGAAACTACGCGGTTGCCTACGGAATGAACGCGGCCCCATCCATTTCACAAATCTACGGCCTCGTGATGAGTCCCATAGCTGCCAATGATTGCCAGGCGTATTCCTCAATCCCCTGGTCGGGAAAATCCATGTGGATATCCAGGATATGCTTTATGCGCCGGTACAGTTCATCAACTTGTTCCGAAGACAAGGTTGCCGGATCGGGGAAGCAATAGATGGGCTCATCCCTATAGTATTCGTGCAGACCCCGCATCCACTCCCGCAGATGGCCTTCGGTGTATGCCCAGATGATGCGCGAATCGTCGGTCATTCTCGATCTGTCGGTGTTACGGAGAGCGGGCGAATGATTATTCGCCCCTACCTTGCTGGGGCGAGCGCCTTCAGCTCCGGCATCACCTGGGCGGCGAAGAGGCGCATGCTGGCCTCGGCCTCGTCGTAGGGCATGGCGGCGTAGCTGAACGCGCCGACGTAGGTGTCGTGGCCGGTGCGTTCGCGGATCTGCAGGATCTTGTCGTAGCACTGCTCGGGCGTGCCCCACACCTGCAGGTTCACGAAGAAGTCCACCACCTCATCGTCGCCATAGTCGATCATTTTCTCGGCAACCTTGCCGTAGTATTCGTAGCCGCGAATATCCCTGTGGTGGTCGGCCTTGAACTGGTAGTGGTCCATGACGGTATGCCAATAGCCGCCGATGTAGCGTCGGGCCATGTCGCGGGCGTGGTCGGCGTCCTCGTGGCAGAAGGTCCAGCAGGCGACGACGGGAGCCGGCGGGCCGCTGGCGTCGGGGGCGTTGCCGTGGCTCTCGCGCCAGGAGTTGCGGTAGTTGGACAGGTCGCTCTCCACCTCGTCCCACGGTTTTTGCGGTATCACCAGCATACCCACGCCAAGCTGGGCCATGATGCGGCTGCTCTCGGGTGAGATCGCGGCGGCGTAGGTGCGGTCGCGGAAGGTGCGGAATGGATTGGGCCGGATCTCCCGGCGCGGCTGCTTGATGTATTCGCCGTCGAACTCGCAGAATCCCGACTCCAGGCCGGCCAGGATGCACTCGGCGGACTCGACGAAGCGGGTACGGGACTCGTTCATGTCGATGCTGAAACCGTCGTATTCCACCTTGGCCAGGCCCCGCCCGACGCCGAGGATGAACCGGCCGTCGCTGAGGTTGTCCAGCATCGACACCTGCTCGGCGACGCGCATGGGGTCGTGCCACGGCAGGACGCAGACCATGCTGCCCAACTGCATATCCGTGGTGCGTCCCGCCATGTAGGTGAGGAACTGGAGCACGTCGGGGCACATGGTGTAGTCGGTGAAGTGGTGTTCCACGCCCCAGATGGACTGGAAGCCCAGCGGCTCCGCAAGGTCGGCCAGGCGCAACTCCTCGCGGTACACGTTGTAGTCGGAGGTGAACTTGCCCGGGTTCTGGAAGATGGTGGCGGCGCCTACGTGCATGATGGTCCCTCTACCCTTCGCCATTACCATGTTCAGGTGATTCGGCCGGCAAAATCTCGTCCGGGTTCATACCACACTCTTCCAAACGAGCGCGAATCTCGGCGCGTTCTTGTGCGCGTCCTTCTTCCAAACCCTCCTTGCGGCCCTCTTTCCGGCCTTCCTCCAGCAAGCGTTGCTTCTGTGGTTCCAGCAGGTGTCGGTTCAAGAATTCAGCGATCACCATCATCCCTCCAACAAGTTCTGCAATTCCATCGAATAATGGTTTGGATATTCCATAGGTTACGCCAAATACGGTCAGGCCGATTATCAATCTGTCGAAGTTATCCAGATCACCGACCGTGTTAGTCGCATACCAAAACAGCGTTCCGAAAATCCCACCGAACGCGCAGAACTTCAGTGATTTTATTGCAAATCGTTTCACATCGCCGCACGCACCCTCTCGGGGGCGCAGGCGTGCATTACGGCCTGGGTGGAGGCGATTTCGGGGCGGGCGGAAATGACGCGAACCAGGGCCACGTCCAATCCCTCTGCCAGCGTGGCAAAGGCGGCGGCCGCTCCGTCGGGCTTGCCGTAGTAGCCGACGGCCAGCAGCGCATCGGACGGGTAGGCGTCGGCCACGGCGTCCATGTCGCCGCCGTCGCGGCGGATGGCGTCGGCGCCGGCCAGTTCCTCGGTGTAGCCCATGCGCTCGAAGTGGGCGCGGTATCCGAACTGCCGCTCGCGGTCGGTGGGCACCGACGCGCCCAGCGGATAGCCCAGGCAGTTCTTGGCGAAGGCGCGGCGGGCCACGTCCTCGTCGTCGTCAACGCAGATGCGGATGTACTCGACGACCTTGACCTCGGATGGGTCGCGGCCCACGCGCTCGGCGCCCTCGGCGATGCGCTCGCGGCTCCAGGCGATCTGTTTCGCGTCGCACCAGTTGAGGCACACGCCGTCGGCGATTTCGCCGGCCAGTCGCAGCATCTCGGGGCCCAGGGTGCCCAGGTACACCGGCGTGTTGGGCGCGGGCCGGATGGCCATGCGGATGTTGTTGTAGTTGATGTACTCGCCCTGGTGGGATACGCGCTCTCCGTTCACCAGTCCCTTGATGGTGGTGAGGTAGTCGCGCATGAGGTTCAGGGCGGACACGCGGGGGAATCCCAGGTCGCGGCGGTTGGCGGGACGGTACGCGCTGCCGGCGCCGATGCCCATGATGAACTTGCCGCCGGTCTGCTGGCTCAGGGTGCCGCCGGACATGGCGAACCCGATGGGCGTGCGGTACATCACCGGCGACACGCCGATGCCGGTGGTCAGGCCGCCCTCAACGACGTCGCAACTGGCCTGCCAGCGACGGGCGCACACCTGGAATGAATCGGTGCCGATGTTCTCGGGTGTCCAGATGCTTTCGTAACCCAACTCCGCGGCCTCGCGGGCCAGGTTGGCCTGGTCGTCCCAGTTCATGCCCAGGGTGTGGTCAAGTCCGACGCCGATTTCCATTGGGGGTTCCTCCTGCGGGGGTCAAATACGCGCGAATTTGCGCACGATTGTATCACGCAGGGGCCGCCGGGCCGTGCTGCGCGGCGACTGACCCAGCGGGCCGCCGGGTGTTCGCACCGCCGCCAACGGGTCTTGCGGCCCTGCCGGATAGTGGAGGGAACGGAAACCGGCATGGCGACGGACGCGGGAGCCGCAAGCCGGTGGAAACGGACTGCATCGCCGCCGGGTCGTCCGGCCGCGTTGGCACTCCCGCACGCCAAAGGCGCACACCGGACTTGCTCAGGAATTATCGAAAGCCCGTTGAGGCTGCGTTTCGGGGAGAAGGGAAATCATGGCGTGCGAGTCGCAGGGGCAGCCACAAGGGTTGCCCCTATGCCGCAACGGTCATTTGAATTGCAATGACGGAGCGCTATTCAGCCTGTCCTCGTACTCTAGCCCTGCGCCGGTGTTGACCAGGCGGTGTTGCCCTCCTGCATGGCGAAGGGCGGCGAGGTGGAAGAGACGTAGATCAGGTTGTCGTCGCCGATGTTGCGGATGGAATGGTCGGTTTCGGGCGGAACCATTACCAGGGTGCCGGGGCCAACCTCCTCCACCTCGTCGCCGACGCGCATTGCGCCGCGTCCCTGCACTATGACGTACACCTGCTCGCGGCCCTGGTGGGAGTGGACGGCCTGCTCGCTGCCGGGTTCGCCCTCCACCCACGTTACGGCAAGGTTCTGCGATCCGAACTGGCCGGCGGCCAGCAGCAGGTGCGACACCTGCCCGCCCCGGTGGTTCTGCGGACAACGATCGATTGTCTGTATGTTCATGTGAATAGTCTCCTGTTGTGCGTTAAGTCAAATGGTTTGCTGTCTCATAACTGTTCAGAAAGTCGGAGGTTGTCATTGCGAGCCTGCCTGTGGTCCGCCGGTGGCGGATGGCAATCTCCACGCCGCAGCGGGAACGTCTGCCTCCATGGTGTGGATGATGTTCGTGATCATCATCGGCGGTGGGATGTTCCGTACCTTATCAACGGCTCGACGGCGCTGACGTCGGTAACTTCCCTGGCCACGTCGAGATCGTATATTTTCTGGAGATTCAGCCAATGCTCCGGCGCCATTCCCAATGCCTTCCCGATTCTTAGTGCAGTATCCGCCGTGACAGAGCGGTTGCCGCGCACTATTTCGTTAATGCGGCGCGGCGGCGCGCCGATGGCTTTGGCCAGACGATACTGCGTGATTCCGAGTTCATCGAGTATCTCCAGCAAGTGTTCCCCGGGATGGATCGGAGTGGTTTGCGACATTATTCGTTCCTCCGTCCCTTCACATCTACAATGATACGCGTTTCGGCAACGACTCTTCGACTGTGTAGGGGCGAATAATTATTCGCCCCTGCTCTGGACCCGGATTTCGCCGGAATGTCCATGGTGCGGGAAATCCCGGTGCTATAATCGGCGGCGTTTTGCGAGGGAGGGTTTGGCAGTTGGTCCGATTGGTCGGCAGCAGCAGGCTCGGCGGACGGGCGAGCGACACCTTCGGCTCGTTCCGGCACCGCGACTTTTCGCTGGTCTGGGTGTCGGCGAACATCGCCATGGTGGGGCGGCAGATGGAAGTCATCGCCGTGCTGTGGCTGGTGCTGGAACTGACCAACAACGCCGTGATGGTGGGGTTGGCCGGCGCCGCGCCGCTGAGCCTGGCGTTCCTCTCAGTATTCGCGGGCGCGGTGGTGGACCGCCTGCCCCGCCGGTTGCTGCTGGCGGTGATGCAGTTCATCGCAGCGGGGCTGGCGTTCGTCCTGATGACGCTGCTGATCATGGGCACCCTCAAGGTGTGGATGATCTTCGTCATCATCATCGGCGGCGGCGTTTTCCGCACCTTTGAGCTTCCCGTCACCAACGCCCTGCTGATCGACACGGTGGCCCGCGACCGCCTGACCAACGCGGTGGCGATGCTGGGGTTCGGGCAGAACCTCACCCAGTTCATCGGGCCGATAGTCGCCGGGTTCCTGTTCACGCCGCTGACGCCGGGCGGCCTGTTCGGGCTGATCGGCGCGCTCTATGCCGTCGGCGGCATACTGGCGCTGCTGGTGCGCACGCGCAACCTGACCATCGGCGGGACCACGCCCCGACAGGTGCTGATCGGAGTCGCCGCCGGCCTGCAGCACGTTTGGCAGCGCAAGGAACTGTTTATGGCGCTGCTCATCGCCGCCATGTACAACGTAACCGGATTCCCGTTCACCTCCGCGCTGATGCCGATATTCGCCCACGATACGCTCATGGGCGGCGTCGAAGCGCTGGGCCTGCTCAACGGAGCAATGGGGGCGGGCGCAGTGGTGGGATCCCTGGTGGTGGCCGGAATGGGCAACCTGCGGCGGCAGGGCTGGTGGCTGGTGTGGGCGGTCAACGGCGGATGGCACGGCTCGATGATCCTGTTCGCCGTTGCCCTGATGACTCTGCCCGGCCTGCTGCCCTACGCGGCGGTGCTGGCGATTGCAATGGCCATCAAGGTGATCACCGGCATCGGCCGCTCGGTATCGCTGGTGCTGGTGATGACGGTGCTGATGGGCAACTCGGACGCCGAGTTTCGCGGACGCATGGGCGGGATGCGCGTGCTGGCGATTCAGGCGCATTTCCCCGCCAGCGCGCTCAACGGCTGGATGGTCACGCAAATCGGCGCGCCAATAACGGCGCTTTCGCTGGGCATCGCCGGCTCGGTGGCAGTATTCCTGTGCCTGCTGTCGCGCCGTCTGCGCGAGGCGTAGGGGTTTGCATGGATGGACGGGGTGACTGCGTTAGAGTTCCCTCAGTGTGCCGTCATCTTTGGCTTTGGCGGCTTGTCCAAGCAGGAAGTCCAGATTGCCGTCACGGGAGTCTTGCTCAATTTCCGCGTCCCACTGTTCCCGATCCAGTTCGTGAATCCAGCGGCGAAGTTGAACATAGCCTGATTCCGTCAACTCTAAAATGGCCTTCTGGATTTCGGCCGCGGTTTTCATCTTGCATTCTCCACTGCATAGCATGAACTTTTGCCGGAGTTGCCGTTATAGATTGTGCTGTACGAAAAAATCTTCCCAGAAGCGGATGACCTCATCAACGACATCCTCGTAGTTGAGCACCGTTCCGTCTTTCAGCACAAGCTGTAGTCGTGCCCACTGGAAACCTCGACTGAAAGCCCGACTGAAACCACCTCGTCGTTTTCCATTTTTGAGGTAGGGTTTTCGATTTTCGTATAATCTGCCACCGTGTTTCGCACGGTTGCTGAAATCACGTATTGCCTTGAGGTTTGGGCAGCTACGGTAAATGCTTTCGCTGCAACTCTCTTTATCACCATATCCTAGGTCGGAATACTCATCGGTCACCCAATCGAATAGTATATGTGTAGAGCGTGCAAACGCTTCCGCTTTGTCAACGTCCAGAGGGTCTGCCAAATACTCCTCGGCATCTTTCCTGGCAATTCTCAGTCGGTCTTGCATGGTATTGAGACCCGGGAACAGGTCGTCGCTTTCACTGGTGATAGTCATCGTCCAATTCCTCTATCACGCCGCCATGCCCATCTCTTGGAACCTTGCTGCCAGATATTTCTGGGGGGCTCGCCTTTGAACCGGTAACAGTTGGCGCAAAGCGGTCACATGTTATCGATGTGGTCGGTTCCGCCGCCTCGGGTGAGATGCTACGCCCATCCAAACGGTCTGGTCGGCGAAGTTGGGCGCGATGGCGGTGGGCATGGTCATAGGCCGGATTTTATCACGCTGTTTCCATTGACCGGCTCGACAGGCCGTGGCGCATGAACAGGCCCGCGCCGCTGAGGGCCAGGCCGGCGAAACTGGCGACGATCAGCGCCAACTGCAGGTCGCCGGTGAGTTGCTGGACGGCTCCGGCGATCAGCGGCCCCAGGGCGATGCCTCCGGAACTGGACATCTGGACGAAGGCCAGCGCCACCGCGATCTCGCGGGGCCGGATGCCCGGCAGGTGGAACGGCGCCGAATACAGCACCGGCCAGAACCCGAAGGCCGCCCCGTTCACGAAGGTCAGCATCAGCAGCAGCGGCATCGATCCCGTCAGGGTCATGGCGACGAACGTGGCGGTTATGATCACGCCGTTGACCAGCAGTATGGCGCGTCCCCGATCATAGGTCGTCGACACCCATCCCAGGCCGAGGCCGCAGATCCCGCCGGCGAATATGCCCAATCCGAGAATCGCGCCCGACCAGACCAGCGGCGTCCGGTGAGTGTCCAGCATGTACGTGGGGTAGAAGCTGAGGAAGGCGGACATCGCGTTGGTCGCGCCCACGAACCCGACGCCGCCGATCCACAGGTCGCGGTGGCGCAGGGTTCCTTTGAGGACGTTGGTGTCCTGTGCGCTCATGCGTCCACGGTACTCGGTGGTTTCCCGCTCGCGTCCGAATATCATCCATGCCACCGTCATAACCGCGAACACGGCGACGAAGGCCAGCAGGGTGGTTCTCCAGTTGTCGCCCAGGGCCGCGAATATGAACGGCGACGCGGCGATGCCGCCGCCCACCACCAGCCCGAACATGGCGTTGGAAATGCTGTTGAGCAGCACCACCTGGCGCGACGGAAACCACTGCTGGGTCAAAAACGCGCGGGCCGGCTGGCGGGCCACGATGGTGATTCCGAAAGCCACCCGTCCCAGGATCAGCAGGGCGAATCCGGGCGATAGCGCCTGGGCCAGCAGGCAGAGCGCGCCCAGCAGCATCGTCACGGTGGTCAGGATCTTGGGGGCGAAGCGGGACGCCCACCAGCCCATGGGGATGGCCAGCGTCAGGTTGCCCCAGTAGGCGGCGGACCCCAGCACGCCCTGCTGGAATGGCGACAGCCCCAGCTCCTCGCTGATGGCGGGCATCAGGATGCCGATGGTCGAGATGATCATGAAGGCGACGACGGTGGCGGAAACCCAGATGCCCATGACCACCCAGCGGTAGGACGACGCGGCCTCCGCCATTGTTGCCATTTCCGTCGATGCCTGTGCCATGCCGACGACTCTGTCCTATGAACCTCTGGTTCCGGAGTGTATTAGGACGACTGATCGGTGAGCAACCGGCATGATTCGCGATCTGCGAGCGGTTTGCAATTCCGCGGCGTTTCCCATGCGTACCCACTTTCGTCAAAAACTGTCATTGCGAGGAGCGAAGCGACGCGGCAACATCGACGCCGTAGCAGGAACGTCTGCCCCAAAGGGATCCCCAGCATCAACGAGATTGCCATCCGCCACCGGCGGACCACAGGCGGACTCGCAATGACAACTTTTAACTTTGAACGGTTACGAGTCGATCCCCCGTTTGACCCTGCCGGCCACTGGGCCATAGAATCGGGCTGACTCGGAAATGTCTTACTCGATACGGCAGACGCATACGGAGGGAACGCTATGACTACGCCGGTTATCCCCACTGAGGAACAGGTCCTGGGCTGGTTCGATTCGCTGAGCAACTGGGGTCGTTGGGGCGACGACGATGAACTGGGCACGCTGAACCTGATCGACGACGCCAAGCGGCAGCAGGCCGCCGGACTGGTGACCGAGGGCATCAGCGTCACCTGCTCGCGGCTGCTGGTGCCGGAGATGGCTCCTGACGTCACCAGCATACCGCCGCTGCACTACATGGTGTCCACCGGCGAATCGGCGCCGTCGGAGGGCGGCGGCGGCGCCAGCGATTTCCTGGGGGTGTCGTTCCACGGCCTGACCGTCACGCACCTGGACAGCCTGTGCCACCAGTTCTGGAACGGCAAGATGTACAACGGCAAGGACGCCGCCCTGATCAACAACGCCAACAAGGCCGGCGCCGGCGCGGTGGACACCGTCAAGCACGGCGTCATCACCCGGGGCGTGCTGCTGGACATCGCCGGACTGAAGGGCCGCGAGTGGCTGGACGCCGGCGAACCCGTCTTCACCGCCGACCTGGAGGCCGCCGAGGAAGCCCAGGGCGTCCGCGTGACCGAGGGCGACGCGCTGTGCATCCGCCTGGGATGGTACAAGCGGCGGCAGGAGATCGGGCCGCCCACCGCGGCCGAGGGCCGGCCGGGTCTGCACGCCGAAACGCTGCCGTGGCTGCGCGAGCGGGGCGTGTCCATCGCCGCCTGCGACGCATCATGGGACGTTGCGCCCAGCGAGTACCCCTACGTGGGCCTGCCGATCCACAAGGTCGGCATCGTGGGCATGGGCCTGTGGCTCATCGACGCCGCCAATTTCGACGAGGTGGCTCCGGTGTGCCAGCGACTGAACCGCTGGGAGTTCATGTTCACCGTCGCGCCCCTGCGGTGGCACAACGCCACCGGCTCGCCCGTCAACCCGCTGGCGACGTTCTGACGCGACTTTCTGACAGGAAGAAATTCAATTGGAATTGCCTGTTCTGGCGGCCAACGATCCCGCCGCCAATCGCAAGGTCTGGTCGGATTGGCTGCGCCGTCCCGATTGGGCCACGGTGCCCATTGGCGACGGCAGCCTGCAACAGTGCCGCGACCCCTGGGAGGTGGGAACAACCCTGGTCTTTGAACATTGGCCGCTCAGCGAAGATGTGAACGCCAGCGACGAGTACGAGTACCAGGAGGAAGTGGAGGACGCAATCCTGGGCGGATGCTACGGTCTGCGCAACGACCCCCGCACGTTCGACCCTGCCGAGTTGCCGGAGAGGATTCGCAACCGCGTGCTGGTGGCGGCCCGGTCCGCACAGAGCGCGGCCCCTTATGAAAACCGTCTTCATGACGTCGACAGGGTTACAGTTGCGGACATGGCTGAGGAGGAGGAATGGAGCCTGGTGCTCCTGTCGGGTTGCCCTATTGGCATGTGGGATTATGATTCCTCGCCAATGCGAGGAGCCATCATGGCACCGTCGGATGTGGCCCGCCTGATCGCCGACATCCTGGACGCCGCGCCGCCGTCGCTGCTTGTTGATCCGTAAGCGGCGCGGCGAAAACAATCTGGTAAGATTGCCGTGCATTTTCGCGCGGCAGTCTTTTCTGGCGCCGCTACGCTACGGAATTACCATGACCTCTCGCGATGACTACGGCCCCGGCCTGCTGGCTCCCTACCGGGTACTCGATCTCACCGACGGGCGCGGCCTGCTTTGCGGCAAGATGCTGGCCGACCTGGGCGCGGACGTGGTGCAGGTGGAACCGCCCGGCGGCAGTCCCGCTCGCGCCATCGGCCCCTTCTACCAGGACGAACCGGGACGCGAGCGCAGCCTGTTCTGGTGGGCCTGGTGCGCCAACAAGCGCGGCATCACGCTGGACATTGCCAGCGCGGACGGCGCGGCCCTGCTCCGCCGTCTGGTCGCCAACGCCGACTTCCTCGTCGAGTCGGGTGACCCGGGACGCATGGGGTCGCTGGGGTTGGGCTACGACGACTTGCAGGCCATCAACCCCCGGCTGGTCATGGTGTCCATCACCGCGTTTGGCCAGGACGGGCCGTATGCCGACTACCAGGCATCGGACATCGTGGGCATGGCGCTGGGCGGATTCATGCACCTGACGGGCGACGGCGACCGTCCGCCGCTGCGCGTGAGCATGCCGCAGTTTTACCAGCACGGCAGCGCCGCCGGAGCCGCCGCCGCCATGATCGCCCACACCCACCGGCAACTCACCGGCGAGGGCCAGCACGTGGACGTGTCCTGCCAGCAGGCGGTGGCGCGGACGCTGGCCCACGCCCCGCAGTACTGGGACCTGGAGCAGACCATCCTGCGCCGCATGGGCGCCTACCGCGAGTCGGCCGGCGGCACGTTCACCCGCATCAACTGGCCCTGCAAGGACGGTTACGTGAACTTCCAGCCGGGCGGCGGCACCGCCGGAGCGGCCCGCAGCGTCCGCTCGATGCTGGCGTGGATGACCGAGGAGGGCATGGGCAGTCCCGAACTGGACGCCGTCAACTGGGAGGAACTCGGCTACGGCACCGCCCGCGCGGAGATCATGGAAATGACCGTTGCCGCCGTCGCGCCGTTCTTCATGACCCACACCCGCAACGAACTGGCCGACGGCGCGCTGGAGCGTCGCATCCTGCTGTTTCCGGTGGCGACGCCGTCGGACATCCTGGCCCACCGCCAACTGGCGGCGCGGGACTACTACGACCGCATCTACCACGACGACATCGGCGAGACGGTCACCTATCCCGGCCATTTCGTGAAGGACATGCAGGACGCCAAACGGGTCGGCATCCGCCGCCGCGCGCCCCGCGTCGGGGAGCACAACCGCGAAATCCTGGGCGGCGAACTGGGCCTGAACGACCGCGACCTGGCCCGCCTGACCGAGCTGGGCGCAATTTAATTCTCATGGATGCACAGGATTTACAGGATAAAGCGAACCCAATCCCTTGCATCCTGTACATCCATGAAAAACTTGTTTGGAGTTGAGTTGATGGCCGGGTTGCCGCTGGAAGGGTTGAAGGTTCTGGATTTCTGCTGGGTGGCCGTCGGGCCGATGACCACCAAGTACCTGTCCGAGTATGGCGCGACGGTGCTGCGAGTGGAGTCGGGCAAGCGTCCCGAGACGCTGCGGCGGGCCGGCCCCTTCGCCGGCGGCGAGTCGGGCATCAACCGCTCCGGCTACTTCGCCAACTACAACGCCAACAAGTACGGCCTGTCCATCGACATGAGCCATCCCAGCGCGCCGGAGTTGATCCTGCGAATCGCGGAGTGGGCGGACGTGGTCACCGAGAACTTCACGCCGGGCACGCTGGAACGCTGGGGCCTGGGCTACGACGAACTCAGCCGGGTCAACCCCCGCATCGTGCTGTTCAGCGCGTCCATGCTGGGACGCGGCGGGCCGATGCAGACGCAGCCGGGATTCGGCGCGGTGCTGTCGTCGCTGGCGGGCTACACCAACATCATCGGCTGGCCGGATCGCGGGCCGGTGAACCCCTATGGCGCGTACACCGACTTCGTGTGTCCCAAGTTCGCGGTGGCGGCGATCCTGGCGGCGGTTGACCGGCAGCGGGCCACCGGACGCGGCACGCACCTGGATATGTCGCAACTGGAAACCAGCCTGCACTTCGGCGGGCCCATGCTGCTGGACGCCGCCGTCAACGGCCGCGAGCCCGAACTGGTGGGCAACCGCCATCCCGCCGCGTCGCCCCACGGAGCCTACCCGTGCGCTCCCGACGGCAACGGCGAATCCGACCGCTGGATCACCATCGCGGTGTTCAACGACGAACAGTGGGCCGCCCTGCGCGACGTGATGGCGTCCGACGGTATAACCGATGTGCAGTCCGGCGAGTTCCGCACCTTCCGCGTCCGCAAGGCCCACGAGGACAAGTTGGACGGCATCATCGCCGGTTGGACGGCCAACCACGACCGGCACGAGTTGATGCGACGATTGCAGTCCGCGGGAGTCCCGGCCGGCGTGGTGAACGACACCCGCGACCTGTTCGAGGACGCGCAGTTGCAGCACCGTGAGCATTTTACCTGGCTGGACCACCCCGAGATGGGTCCCTACGCCACCGACTACACCGAGTCGCACCTGTCAGCCACGCCCGGCCGTCTGGATCGCCCGGCGCCGCTGCTGGGGCAGGACACCGAGTACGCGCTGCGCGAAATCGTCGGCCTGAGCGCCGACGAATACCGGACGCTTGAGGAGGCCGGCGCGCTGGAGTGACCGTTCAGAGTTGAGGGGAAATGTCATTGCGAGCGCAGCGCGGCAATCCCGTTGGCACCGGGGGTCCTTTAGGGTAAACGCTACTGCTACGGCATCGGGATTGCCACGCCCGCCGCGAGCGGACTCGCAATGACAACCTCAATAACTCTGAACAGTTACGCACTGGAGTGACTGTTGACGCATCACGTCAATCGCCGCTACATTGTGGCTGAATGATCCTGGGGTTCGGCGACAGGCGAACGGCGTCATTCGCGTCCGGTGGGTTCGTATCCGCGTTTCAGGGATTCGAAGAGCAGGTGTCTCGCCGGCTGGCAATGTTGAACGCGGCGACATCGCTGGAGATGCTCCGGCAACTGCCCGGCAATCGCCTGGAAACGCTCCGGGGCAATCGCGCCGGGCAGTTTTCCATAAGGATCAACCAGCCATGGCGGATCTGTTTCAATTGGCCGGAAGGGAACCCTGGGCCGACCGATGTTGAGATGGTGGACTATCACCAGGGAGCGCGACGGTGGTTTTGTTTAAACGGGCTGTTCATCCAGGGGCGATCCTCAAAGATGAGCTTGCTGAGATTGGTGTAACGCCCACGGAATTTGCTCGTCAGATCGCAGTTCCTCCCAACCGCATCAGCCAGATCATTGCGGGCAAGCGGTCGATAACCGGTGACAGCGCATTGCGGTTCGGACACTGGTTTGGCGTTGACCCGCAATTCTGGATGAATCTACAGACCCAATACGATCTGGTTCTGGCGGAAGAGCAGTGCGGCGAGGCGGTGCGAGCATTGCCGACGGCCCGGTCGGCGCCAATGGCCGTGTCTCGCATCTCCATGTAGGGAGGCCGGAGATGGGTATTCTGCTATATCTGCGGCAGGTGGTCTGGACCGCCGGATATGTGATGCACTACATCACCATACCGGGCTCGTTCTTTCACGAGTTGGCGCATCAACTGGCGTGCTACCTGGTGGGGCACAAGGTGCTGGAGGTGCGCTACATGGTGCGCGACGACCCCACGCTGGCCGGCTACGTGCTGCACCAGGGGCCGCCGGGCGTGGGCAGGCACCTGCTCATCGGGATTGCGCCTTTGATCATGGGGTTTTTCATCTGGGCCGTTACGCTGGGCCTGGGGTGGTACTTCCTGCACGACGGACGCATCGCCATCTGGCAGGCTGTAGAACGCCACGAACTATGTACCAGTAATCGGCAAAATCGCCACGAACTAT
>CAZCZB010000048.1:0-22053 GCA_964502995.1 uncultured Dehalococcoidia bacterium | reverse complement strand
CGCCTCACCGATATAATCGACGACCTCCTGGGCTGAACCATGGACGCGCAGGACATCATCATGCTGATCATCCGCTGGGCGCACGCGCTGGCCGCCGTCGCCTGGATCGGCGGCAGCCTGTTCATGCTCCTCGCCGGCCGCCCGGCGATACGCTCCCTGCGCCGCGACCTGGGCGACTCCGGCGGCCTCGTGGGTCGCGCCCTGGCCGTCGAGTTCCGGCCCGTCGTCACCACCGCCATCGCCGTGCTGATCGTCAGCGGCGTGATCCTCACCGTTGACCGCTTGACCTCCCAGGCGGCGGGCATCGCCTACACCGCCGTGCTGATCGCCAAGATCGTGCTGGCGGTGTACGCTTTCGGCGTCGCCCTGCTGCTGCCCCGGCGACCGGGCCGCCGCTCCGGCGGAATCCTGGGCGCCCTCCTCGGCCCGGTAGCATTGACCATCGCCGGCGTGCTGGTCATCGGCCTCGCCGACGTCCTGACCTGGCTATTCGAGCGCGGCCTGCTGGGCTAATCAGATACGCGCAACCGTTCAGAGTTGGTCAGGACCCAATGCGCCAGGGCAATCCCGACTTCAAAACAATCGATGCCGGAGCCTGGATTGAATCCCCATGCTGGATTGAATCCCCACGAGTCATAGTGCGCTCCCCACTCGGCGTCAGCAGTCCTGCAAATCCGGAAGTCCTGCAAATCTGGAAGTCCTGCAAATCAGTGCATACCCTCAAAATCCCAAATCAAAATATCCCGTTCATCCTGTTTATCCATGAAAACCCAACCGTCCCCTACCCCCAATTCCAACTCCCGTTGCAGCCGTTCACCAAAACGCGATTGCCCTGCCCCATGCGCGCAAGTGTTCAGAGTTGAAGGGAAGTGTCATTGCGAGTCCGCCCGCCGGCGGACGTGGCAATCTCGATGCCGTAGCAGTAGCGTTTGCCCTGAAGACTCCCCTGCGCCAACGGGATTGCCGTCCGCCAGCGGCAGACTCGCAATGACAAACCCCTGAACTCTGAACAGTTACCCAATGCGCCGGAGATTGGCTGCTTGCGACCCAACGGTGGTAACATGACCGGCGAGATATCCGCCTGATCAATCGCCGAGCCCCAAACACCACATGCGCACCGACCTGCTCGACATCCTGGCCTGCCCCGTCTGCAAAGGCCCGCTGACGCTGCGGGCCGACGAAATCGCATCCAACGACGCGGCAGACGCCGGCGAGGTGCTCACCGGCACGCTCACCTGCGCCCCCTGCAACGAGCAATACCCCATCGCCGGCGGCATCCCAAACCTGCTGCCGCCCGACCTGCGCGACGCCGAAATAGCCGCCGGACGCTAGCGGCTCTGCTGGTCCTGCTGCAGCAGCCGGATGATCGTCTGCGCCACTCCCTCGTTGACCGAGTGCCTCCTGAAGTTCTCCGACGTCTCCAGGAAATTGGCCGACGTTTCGGAAATGTTCTCCGAGGTCTCCTCCGACACCGCGCCATAATCATCGGCTATCCTGGCCAGGTCTCTGCTCGCCCTTTCCATATTCCGAACCGTGTCATTAAATGCAGGGAACACATACAAAACAATTAGAACCAGGAATATAACCGCTATGCACACCACCGCCATGGTGATGATGGCGAATATGGTGCGGATTTTTTCAAGAGTCGTCGGTTGAGAACGGATCGGCGCGGCAACCGTCGGCGCGGTTTGCGCGGGTGTTTCTTGAGCCATGTCATTTCTCCCGTGGGGTGACTTAAAATCGCAGGGGCGGGTTTCAAACCCGCCCCCACACCGTCCGAACGTCGAGATCGATCAGCCGCCGGTTAGGATGGCTGCGACCTCGGTGGCCAGACCCTCGGCTCGCTCGCGGAGCGCCGGGCGGTCCAGGTTCTCGATGGGATGCTGCGTGAAGATGGTGGGGTAGTCTTCCGCGCCCCACATCTTGGCCATGCCCTTCGCGGTGGGAATGAACCGGTCGGTGCAAATCGTGGCGGAGGGGAGGCCGGCCTTCTCAACGTGGATTCCGTCGTGCACACTGCACGCGCTGCAGCTCCCTCAATCTCCGATGGCAACCACCACCGAATCGACGCTGGACACTAACTCCTCCAGCTCCTGAGGGTCGGCGGGCCGCGATGCGCTCGGCTTGCGCAGCCAGCGTACCTCCCGAATCTCGTAGCGATTTCGAAGCACTTCGGCCAGCTCTTCCAGCAGGACGTCGGCGTTGCGCTTGCTGTCGTCAATCAGGCCCACGCGGGTGCCGGCCAGCGAGGGCAGGCGCGGCGCCCCGTCAAAAGGCGCAATAACCGGCTCCGTAACCGGATTCACCAGAGTGTACTGTTGGGTTGCCATTTGCTCCCTCCCGTGTCTGTGCGGTCGTCCCGTGTCTGTGTGGTCGTCAATATGGGGGCGAATGATCATTCGGCCCTGCCGTTGAATGTCTCGTGCCTACGGTATTTGGATGGCCTTGGTAACGGCCGTCGAACCAACCTTGGGACCCCAGCTCGGTATCACCGAGGCCATGTTCGACTCCTCGCCGCCGGCGAATACTACCAGAATGTCCTCCGGTTCGGGAATCAGCGGCACCATCGTCGCCTCGTCGTCGCTCTCCACGTCGCCGGTCAGCACCTGCGCCCGTTTCAGGTCGGCCACCGAGCGGTGAATGTTGGCGTGCAGATACTCGCGGATGCCATCCTTGGTCCAGTCACGCCACAGGTTGCTGTTGCCGGCGAATGTTACCACAATCTGCCCCTGCCGGATTCCAACCGAAACATCCCCCACCGAACCGGAGGTGGACATCGACGTCCCCAGCGTGGACGCCACGTCGGCCATCGTGTACAGAATCGCCTCCGGACGGCCCACCGCCCGGATCTGCCGCGGACTCTCGCCCGCAAAAACGGTAACGGCGCTGTCGCCCGCGTCAAAGCCCCGGTCAACGTGCAGCGGAGTCCAGTGGGTGTCGCCCTCCGCCTCGGCGATGCAGTAGGTGTACTTGCCGGGATGCCCAATGACGCTGCGGTCAAACAGCCCCGGGATGGCCGCGCACGCGTTCATCAGGATCAGCCGGATCGAACGGCCGATGGTCCCGTTGGCGCGGTTGCCCGGGCCAAACAGGTTGTTCCGGCTGTTCAGGCCAATCTGCTCGCGTATCGGCCCGTTGACGATGCACAGCACCGCCGAACCGCCCATGCTCGAAGACGGCCCGACTAGGTTGAACACCGGGTCCAGCATCGCCTCCGTGGCCGCCAGCACGACGGGAAAATACTCCGGCAGGCAGCCCGCCATCACGGCGTTGGCAGCCGCCTTCTCCACGGTGATGACCCGGCGGCGTTCGGGCAGCTCGCCAAGCACCTCATCGGGCGCGCGTCCGGCGTAACCGATGAACTCGGCAACCCGCCCAACGGTCGGCGGAACAATGGGCAGGCCGTCGCCCCAGCCCAACTCGTAGCCCTTCTCAACGGCGGAGAGAGCGTCATCCCAGGTGGTGGTTGTGGTGTCGGTGAAGGAAGTGGTCAATTTAGTTGCCTCGGGGTGGTGTTGATTTGGCTGGCGATATTCAACAGGCGTTCCACGAAAATGCGAGTCTGGCGTTGCCAATTGGTCAATTCCGCGACCGTCAGAAATCCCTGGTCGGCGTCTGCATGTATTTTCATGGCCACGTTTAGCGCATCGCCAAGTCGCTCGTCATCGTGATCCGCGGCCAGCCGTCGGACGATTGCCCTCTTGTGTTGATACTTGCCATGATCTTCGCCCGTCGCAAGCCCGATCGCGCTGATGGAATGCTTAACCGCCAGCCAAAGAATGTCTGATGCCGGCCGTAACCTGTGGTTCGCGATAAGCTGTTGGCTGATGTCCAGGCAGTCCAGTGCTTCGTTGTAGTGTTCCTCGGCAGTCAGCACTGCGTCCCGCCTTCCAGAACGTCTTGCATACAGTCGGCAAACTCGGTTGCGGACGGACGGCAAAACAGGAACTCTTCAAGATCCATGTAGTCGTGGCTGGCGTTGTCGCGGAACGAACTCGCGGCGCCGTATTTCAGCAGGATTGTCCCTTTGGCCTTTTCCTGTTCATCCAGCGCTTGGATCGATTCGAGAATGTCGCTATCCGTCTCATGCGGCAGCCCCCGCTGTTTCAGCGTCAGCACGGCGGCCAACCGCACCGCGGCCCACAGCTCCTTGGAGCTTTTCACGGTGTCCAACACCATCAACTCCCGGTCGGCCGCGTCCAGGTGCGCCTTGACCTGGCGGTTGATTTTCACGGTCTGGTCCGTTTCTGCGGCGGTCATTTCGCACGCTCCCACTTGCCGAGTCTGTCCTGATCCAGCGATGAATATGATTCTAGCACCTCACGCGTACCCACTTTGATAATCTGTCATTGCGAGTCCGCCACAGGCGGATGGCAATCCCATCCGCCTGGCGCGGGCAGTTGGTCGTAGTCGTTAGCACCTCAACGAGATTGCCACGTCCGCCTGTGGCGGACTCGCAATGACAAACTGGGTACTCATGAGTTCTAGCACCCGTTGACGAGTAGGGGCGAATCCACCCCAGGCGGATTCACCCCCACACGGTCGCCCATGCGGTTTCAGTCTCTACACCCGCGCGTACTTCGAGAAGCTCCGCAGCTCCCGCGGCGGGTCCATGTGGCTGCCCCGAATCGTGTACGACACCTCGGATACGTACACCGCTCCGGTGCTGTCCACCGCGATCCCGTGGGGCGCGATGAACTGCCCGGGACCCTCGCCCTCCTCCGGCGATCCGAACACGCAGACCCGGTTGCCGTCGCGGTCGTAGATCGTCACCCGGTGGCCCAGGCCCGGCGCGTCGTCCACTCCGCCCATGCCGTTCAGCTCACCCACGTAAATGTGGCCCTGCCAGTACACCATCGAGTCCGGCCGGTGGATGTTGCTCCACATCTCCAGGAAGGTGCCGTCGGTGTCAAACAACTGGATGCGGTGGCACTCGCGGTCAACCACGTACACCCGCTCGTCCTCGTCAAAGGCAATGTTGTGCGGACGGATGAACTGGCCGGCGTCAATCCCCGGCTCGCCCCACGAGAACTTGTAGTCCCCCTCGGCGCTGTACACGTGGATGCGTGAGTTCCCGTACCCGTCGGAAATGTAGATGTCCCCGTTGCTCGGACGGATCGCCGCCGACGTGGGCCGGTTGAAGGGCTGCCCGCTCCACCGCGGCGCCGGATGGTTCTTCTCGCCGATCTCCATCAGCTTCTCGCCCGTCACGCTGAACTTCTGAATGGTGTGGATGCCATCGTCCGCAGCCAGCAGGGTGTCGTCCGCATCGCTGTAATACAGCCCGTGCGTCCGGTTCTCGCTGAAGTGCCCCTGACCGAAGGAACGCTCGAAGTTCCCGTCCTTGTCAAACACCATGATGGGATGCTCGCCCCGCGTCAGAATGAACACGCGGTCGTTCCCGTCCACGGCCACGCCGGGACACTCAAGCAGCTTCATTCCGTCCGGCAGCTTCAGCCAGTCCTCAACGAAGGTGTACTGAAAATCTCCCTGCCCATAAACTTCAGGCATGATTCTTCTCCCTGTGCAATGTGTGCGATGAATTTGATCTGCAGCGGCTATCTTACTTGCCAGCGGCGCTACTGGGCAATACACCCCCCGTCGATGACCAGTTCCGCGCCCGTTACGAACGACGCCTCGTCCGATGCCAGGTACAGCACTCCGTAGGCCACCTCAATCGGATGCGCCCGACGCCCCAGCGGAACCAGCGCCAGACGCTGCGCCGCCACCTCGGGATCGGCGTAGGTGGACGCGCTCATCGGCGTCATGATCGGCCCGGGATGCACCGAATTGCACCGGATGCCCTCCCCGGCGTACTGGATCGCCGTCGACTTCGTGAACAGCCGCACCGCGCCCTTGGATGCGTTGTACGGATGCGACCGCGACCACGCGCCGCTCAATCCGGCAATCGACGATATGTTGACGATGGAACCGCCGCCGGCCCTCCGCATCGCCGGAATCGCCGCCTTGGTGCCCAAAAACACTCCCTTGGAGTTGATGTCCATCACCCGGTCCCAGTCCTCAACCGACGTGTCCTCCATCGAAATGTTGTGCGCTCCCCCGCCGGCCGAAATGCTGATGCCCGCGTTGTTCACCAAAATGTCCAGCCGGCCGTAACGCTCCTCGGCCAGCGCCACAATGGCCTCCCAGTCCGATCCGCCGGTCACGTCCAGGTGGGTGTAGGCCACGTCCAGACCCGCCTCCCGGCAGTCCGACTCCACCTGCTGCCCCAGGTCGTCCAGGATGTCGCCAAACACGACCCTGGCCCCCTCCTTCGCAAACAGGTTCACTTCCTCGGCGCCCATGCCGCGGGCGCCCCCGCTGATAATCGCTACCTTGCCGTCCAGTCGGCCCATGATTCGCTCCTTTCTCGGTCCGGCGGATCACCCCGCCGGCAAATTCTCGTCAATGATCGCCGGCAATCGCCCCATTAGCGGCCGCAAATGCTCCTGGATAATGAGCCATAATCGAGCCAGGTCCCCGTCGCTCTCCGGTGTGAAGTCGTCCCTGATCACCGGGCCGAACGGCGCCGGTCAGTGGACACGGCAGCGCCGGCAGATCTCGGCGATTTGCCCGTGGGGTATGTGGATGCGAGTTGTGATAATGCTCATGCTACTACTGCGTGACTGAAAAAGGAACTTGTGGGCGTAGTCAGTCAGTCGCGGATTTGACAGCCACTGCGCGACCGCCGGATAATCGCATACATGGGTGAGGGCAGGAAATTGTGGAGGATACGTTACGATGGTGAACAACGGACTTGAAATCGCAATCATTAGCGGCATGGCAGCGGTGATAGTGGCTTTCATCACCGTCGGCGCCCTTTACGTTTTCCGGCTGTTCAACCGGGTTGACCGACTTGCGGAACAACTCGCGGAAACCAATGTGTCTCTCAGTGAGAAGATCAATCAATCCCATTTGGAACTCAGTGAGAAAATCAATCAATCCCATCTGGAACTCAGTGAGAAAATCGACAAGTCGCGGGACGATGTGCTGTGGCGCATGGAGCAAATGAAAGCAGAAATCATCAGCGCCCTGGTGAGTCATACCCATCCTGAACCCGGCGGCGGCCCGGTATTCACCGCACCGCCTCCAACCGCTCCGCCGGATTCGGTTGCCGCCGAACCCCAGCCGACGCCGGCCGACGATTAGACCCCTGGGCGGCGTTCAGTCGTTGCCCATGAACATCCCCACCACATTCCCCTCGGTGTCCCGGAAGTTGGCAAACCAGCCAATGCCGGGGATCTCGGTGCGCGGGGTTACTATTTCGCATCCGGCGTCGGATACCTTCCCGATGTAGGAATCGAGGTCATCAACGCCGATGATGATGAGCGTGTTGCCCCCGTTGAACGTTGCCGCGCGTTCGGTGAGCGCGCCTCCGATGCCGTAGGCCTCGTCCTCGCCGCCGGTCTGCTGCAGGTAATACTGGTCGTCGCCAAACTGTTCAGACTTCCACCCGAAAACGTCGGCGTAGAACCTGTTGGCTCGCTCGGCGTCGTCGAAGGGAAGTTCAAAGTGTATGACCTTGGGCATCGTTCCTCCTGGTGTCGGAATCGGTTTGTGAATCGTTTTCAATAGCGGTTTCAATATAGACGATGGCGGGCTTCCCCTGCCACTCATCGGCAGTCAACGAGAAGGTCAGCGCGTCCCACCATCGCCCCTTGAAGTATTCGCTCTGAACCACACGACCCTCGCGCCCGAACCCCAGCCTTTCCAGCACGCGCGCCGACGCCGCGTTGTCCGCAATGCACCACGACGTGATCCGTTCCAGGCCCAGATGCCGGAACCCGAACTCCACCATCGCCGCCGCCGCCTCCGTGGCGTAACCGTTCCCCCAGCAGTCCGGATTCAGTTCGTAGCCAATCTCCGCCTCGGTATCGCTGTCAGAATGGCGACGGATCCCGCAGTTGCCAATCAGCAGACCATCCGACCGCCGCGCGATACCCAACTGAAATCGCCGGCGCGGCATCTCCCCCTGCCAACCCAAAAACATCCCGACAAACTCGCGAACGTCAGCCTCGGTACGATCCACCCACGGGTAGTAGCGAAGATAACGAGGGTCGCGTTGATAATCCAGCACGGCCCTCCAATCACTGCACTCAAACTCCCGCAGCCGCAGCCGCCCCGTCTCAATCAGCATCCGCCGTCCACAGTGTCCACCCCCGACGGTTCCCTCCACCACGTAGGGGCGGGTCTGAGACCCGCCCCTACCACACACAACCAACGATTGTAGGGGCGAATAATCATTCGCCCCACCCCAACCACACACGACCATCGATTGTACCGGCGAATAATCATCCGCCCACACCCCTACCACACACGAACAACGATTGTACCGGCGAATAATCATCCGCCCACACCCCAACCACACACGACCATCGATTGTACCGGCGAATAATCACTCGCCCCACCCCAACCACGCACACCCCACGTACCGGCGAATAATCATTCGCCCCACCCCAACCAACCGCACCGCAACCACATCCCACCTCGTAGGGGCGAATAATCATTCGCCCCATCTCAAACACCCACGACCAACGTACCGGCGAATAATCATTCGCCCCATCCCAACCAACCGTACCGCAACCACATCCCACCACGTACCGGCGAATAATCATTCGCCCACCCCCAACCACGCACGACCCACGTAGGGGCGAATAATCACTCGCCCCATCCCAACCACGCACGACCAACGTAGGGGCGAATAATCATTCGCCCCTCCCCAACCAACCGCACCGCAACCACATCACATCACCCAATCGCCGACGAACCCTCCCCCTTCAGGTAATCCGCCGTCCGCAGCGCCAACGCCTGAATCGTCGTCGTCGGGTTGATGCACGCCCCGGTGGTGAAGATGCTCCCGTCGGTGATGAACAGGTTCGGCACGTCGTGCGCCCGACCCCAACGGTCCACCACCGAACGGTCGGGGTCGGTCCCCATCCGGGCGGTGCCCAGCAGATGCCACCCGGCGTTGCGTCGCAGACGCGACGAGATAACCCGCCTGGCCCCGGCCGCCTCCAGCGCCTCGCTGGCTCTGGCGATACCGTGGTCCAGCATGGCCCACGTGTTGTCGCTCACGGTGTAGTCGATCTTGGGCGCCGGGATGCCGTCCCCGTCGGTCAGCGTCGGATCCAGCGTCACCCGGTTGTGTTCCTCCGGCAGGTCCTCGGTCATGATGACAATGCCCATCTGGTGGCGGAACCGCTCGGCGAAGTCCTCGTGGTGTCCCTCGCCCCATTTCACCTGCTGACCCACCAGCCCGCCCAGGGCCATCTGCAGGGGCGCGCCGCCCACGTTCGACACCTGCATGTCGTAACCGCGCACGAACCCCCGCCGCAGGTCGGTCTCGTAGAACTCCTGGCTCAGCATCGACGAGCCCCTTGGGCCCTGGTCCGGCCCCATATCCTCGTCAAACAGGCCCAGCACGTAGCCGCAGGGGTGGTGCATCAGGTTCCTGCCCACCTGCCCGCTGCTGTTGGCCAGCCCGTTCGGGAACAGCGCGCTCTGCGAGTTGAGCAGCAGCCGCGAAGTGCCCACGCCGTTGCACGCCAGCACCACCACCTTGGCATACTGCGCCTGCAAATCGCCGTTGTGATCATAGTAGGCCGCTCCGGTCGCCCGCCCGCTCTCGTCCACCAGAATCTCGCGGACGCGGGCGTGGGTGATCAGCCGCGCCCCCTGCTTCAGCGCCCCCGGCCAGAAGATGATGTCGCTGCTCGACGGTGAGCGCAGATACTCGCCCACGTCGGCGGCGCGCCCGTCGTAGGCCGCCGACGCGACGGCGTTGTCCGACGACCACCAGTGCCAGCCCAGCTTGTTGAAGGCCCGCGCCAGCATCTCGCCGCCCGGCCCGATGGGCAGCGGCGGAGTCGGACGCGCCGGCTTCGGCGGATACGCCGTGTCGCCCTGCAGCCCGCTCACGCCGTGGGCGCGGTCGTTCTGGTCGTAATACGGTTCCAGCTCAAAATAGTCCATGGGCCAGTCGTCGGCCACCCCGTCCAGCGACTTCAGCCGGAAGTCCGACGGGTGAAACCTCGGGAAGTGCGACCCCCAGTGGATGGTGCTGCCGCCCACCGCGTTGTACATGTACGGCGCAATGGGAGTGTCCGCCTCGTTCACCGGATAGTCCTCCGGCAGCCCGCGGAAGTTGGGATTGGGGTGAAAATCGCTCTGCCAGTGCAGTTGCGCCTGCGGTTCGCTCACCGGAAAGGCGTTCAGCGGCACCCAGCCGCCCTGCTCAAGACAAACCACCTTGACGCCCGCCTGTGTCAGACTCCAGGTGAAAGCCCCGCCGGAAGCCCCGGCCCCAATCACCAAAACGTCGGCAATATCATGTCTGCTGCCCATAGATTTTTTGCTCCTGTGCGTGGAGGTTGCGGCGAATTATAACGCCAGCGTAGGCGGATGGGTAACGACTGACCCACGTCATTCCATCGGTTATTCGGTTATAATGGCGGAACCCGCGTAAGGAACTTGATTACTATGCCTGACGCCCATGCGGCCATCCAAAGGCTCGCCGATGCTTTGGAAGCAAAAGCCCACGCTTCTAGCCAATACGAGGACGACATCGCAAGCGACGACCTACTCGAGGCCATAGGCGATGTAGAACGAAACGCTGAGGAAGCGGCTGAACTGCTGCGACAGTTGCCGGTGGCTTCGTCTGTGAGCGGATCGTAATCCCAAGTCACGTTGCTCGAGCAAGCCCGGAGACGTGCCATGCAGCCCGAGTCTAAAAAATACACAATGCGAATTTCTCGGCTGACCATCGACAAGTTGGGGATTCAGATGTATGACCGAGTCTCTGCCGTCCTTGCTGAGTTGATAGCCAACGCATACGACGCGGACGCTGAGAACGTGAGCGTCACGTTGCCTTTTGGAGAGTACCTTGCGCGTCGTCGGGAGGGCCACGTTGAAGACCAGGGTTTTGAAATCGTAATTGAGGACGACGGTAGTGGGATGACGGCAGGGGAGATCAACGACTACTATCTGAATGTCGGCTACAATCGACGGGTTAGTCGTAGAGGCGGGGACGTTAGCCCGAAGCACAATCGCCGTGTCATGGGTAGGAAAGGGATTGGCAAACTAGCCCCTTTCGGAATCTGCCATGAAGTTGAAGTGGTGAGTGTAGGCGGTGCGCAGACCAAGCAAGGTTATCCGGTGTCGAACCTTATCCTAGACCTTGACCGTATTTTGGATGAGCAGTTGGATGAAGAAGGCAACGTTCTTCCCTACCATCCCCAGCCAGGGCAGCGGGACGAAACCTTTGCTGAAACGACTGGAACCAAGCTGATTTTGAGGCGATTTGACCGCAGGCGCGTTCCTACTGGAGAAGACCTCGACCGTCAGTTGGCGGCTCGTTTCGGTTTGAGTCGGCCAGATTGGAAGGTAAGCATTTCAGACTGCCTTGGGCAAAACCCTCCAATCGAGCTCGGCACTCTGGAAGTCGACGTTATCGAGCAAACTCGCATTGACGTAGCAAATAGACCCGTAAAAGTGTCGGACGACCAGTATCGTCCGGTCTCCGGGTGGGTCGCTTACGCGAAAGATTCTTACAAAGACGAAGTGATGGCCGGCGTTCGCATTTACGCGAGAGGCAAAATAGTAGCCCAGACTAGGGATTTTGACATAAAGACGGGCTTTACGGGCGAATTCAAGATGAGGAGCTACCTCACAGGAGCCATACACGCTGATTGGCTTGATGAGGATGAAGATCTTATTCGCACCGATAGACAGGATATTATCTGGACCTCCGACACAGGGAACGCATTCCGCGAATGGGGGCGCGAACTGCTCAAAGACCTAGCTCGCAACGCGGACACCAGCGTACAACAACGGCTTTGGGATTTGTTCCTTGAAAAATCCCAATTGCAGGAAATGCTGAACAACTCGCCGTTGAAAGATCAGACCGTTCGCGATTCCGTATTGCGCGCGGCAAGGGCACTGGTCACCAGAGCAGACCGAGATTCCATCGCAGCTGAAGATGGCGAATACCGTCAGCGCGTGATTGACCTTGCCTATGCCGTTGGTCCGTACAGAACGTTGCTGGACACGCTGGACGAAATTACTGTTTCGGATTCGACCTCAACAGATACAATTCTAGAGCTCTTTGCCCGAGCGTCGATTGTGGAAATATACGCGCTAGGCCAGGTCGCGCAAAAACGGGTGAAGTCGGTTGAACAACTTGCGCGGCTCATCTCAGATCCCAAGACGGTCGAGCAGCAGTTGCAGGAGCTGATTGAAGGGGCACAATGGATACTTTATCCAGACTGGACTCCGTTGAGCCAGAACGAACCGTTGGCTAGAACGCGAGCGAATTTTGAGAGTTGGTACCGCATCAAATATGGACGGGAGATCGTGACCTCTACAATAGGTTCTCCACGCAAGGAGCCGGACTTCGTAATGCTCAACCACGAAGGACGAATCGAAGTGGTCGAAATCAAGCGTCCAGGCCATAGACTGACTAATGCTGAATTCGACACGGCAATGGAATATCTGGGAGCAGTCAGGGATTTCATTGACGACACGCAAGAAGTCCGTCAACTCTTCAGTGGTGCAAACTTGACGATAGTTTGCGACTCACTGAATCTAAACGCCTCTCGATCCGAACCCATAAACACGAGCCCTAATGTCTCTCACAAGACTTGGCATGATATTCTCCAAGCTACTACCCGTAGCCACGAAGACTTCTTGGCGGAAGTACGGAAGATGCAAGGTGCGTTGCCAAGTGCTACTACGGAGAACGAATCTTGAGCGTGGACGTTATGGCTCCAACCCAGCGTTACCGCGCTATGGCGCACAACCGTGGACGGACCCGTCCGGAGCGGGCGTTGGCGTCCGGGTTATGGCATCGGGGACTGCGCTACCTGACCCACGACGGCTACCACTCGGTCACTGGTAAACGATTAATCGGCAAACCTGATATGGTTTTCCCTCGAAAGCGAATCGTCATCTTCGTTGACGGATGTTTTTGGCACGGCTGCTCTGATTGCAACAAGTCTGCCAAGCTGAGAGGCCAGTTCTGGACTGAAAAAATCGCCGCCAATCGAGAAAGGGACCAGCGAGTAACGACAACTCTGCAATCCGAAGGCTGGACAGTGTTGAGGATTCCGGAGCATGACGTTCGCACCAAGGTCGCCTTTGCGCGGACGATTGAGCGTCTGATGCCACTATTGCTGCCGAACTCGCGGGGAATCACCGAGTGGCAACGCTAACAGCGTCTGTCGTAGAGACTTACTATGTCACTTACAGCGATTGACCTGTTCGCGGGCGGTGGGGGGCTGACCGTCGGGCTAAAACGAGCCGGCTTCCAAGTCAAAGCCGCTGTGGAACTGGAAACCCATGCCAGCGCTACGTACCGAGCTAACCATCCAGAGGTAAGCCTGCTGAAACGGGATATCACTGGGGTGTCTGGTAAGGAACTACTGGATATAGCTGGTACCAGCGAGATTGATTTGTTGGCCGGCTGTCCGCCCTGTCAGGGCTACACCAGCCTCAACAAATGCGGCGATGACGACCCCCGCAACAGGTTGGTGCTCCAGATCGCCCGTTTAGCCCAAGAAATCAGGCCCAAAGCCATAATGATGGAAAACGTGCCCGGTCTAACCACGAGAGGGAAAAACCAGTACAACGTGTTGAAGGTCGTCCTCAGGACCCTCGGATACAAGATGGACGAAAGCGTGAGAGTCCTTCAAGTCGCTGACTACGGAGTACCTCAGGAACGCCGCCGCCTGGTGATTCTAGCAGGGCGAGGTTTTGACATTGAATTGCCAAGCCCCACGCATTCCAAAAACGGGAAAGACGGACTGCCTCGCTGGGCCTCCGTGGAGGATGCCATCGGCGGCAACAAGGGTATCGGCTCCCCGCTAACATTGTCGGAAGCACGGAAGCTGCGAAAGTTGTCGCTCTCGGACTGGCACGTGGTCAGAGACCTGTCCGAGCAAAATAAGCAGCGAATCGCCGTGGCAGTTCCCGGAGAAAGTTGGGCGAGCATCCCCGAGCATCTGCGGCCTGAATGCCACCAGGGTAAGTACGTAGGATTCACCAACGTGTATGGGCGCATGCAATGGGACCAACCATCGCCCACGATTACCGCCGGCTGCACCACATTCAGCAAGGGGCGGTTTGGACATCCGGTCGAAGACAGGACGATTTCGGTTCGAGAAGCGGCGCTCCTCCAAACATTTCCAAGATATTATCGGTTTGATGTACCTTACATGGACCACGTTTGTAACGTGATCGGCAACGCTTTGCCATGCGACTTCGCCGAAGCATTGGCCAAGCAATGCTATGACGCAATCTCGATCTATAGTTGACGAAAGCAGCAAAGGTTGACCGCTCTACCGCCGCTCGAACACGCCCTCCCCCGCCATGGAAGGGGACGCCTGTTTACCCTTACCGCTCCGTCTCCGCTTCAAGCTGGCGAATCCGCTCCAGGGCGGCGTCCCGCTCCGCTCGCGCCTCGGCCAGCGCCGCTTGCATCTCCTCGGCGTCCATCAGAAATTCGTCGGTCTCCGGATTGTAAAACCGCAGGTTGCCGCCGTCCCAACACAGGTAGAGACGCAGCGCTTCGCTGTATCCGGACAGGATACCGAGCATCTTGCCGGGCCGGTCATCGGCCAGCTCAATGGGTTCATACCGCCCGTTGTCCAGCCGGTCGCCGGCCAACGGCGCGTCGTGGAATCTGCCGCCGGTATAGTCAAACCGCCAGTACTCTCCCACGCCGAAGCGGGCATAGCCATCTCGCTTAACCGTGTAGTCGCGCCGTCCGGTGCTGCGCGACGCCACTTCCAGCACGAAATCCGGCGGCTTGCCCATGTCGTCAATCAGGTAACAATCATCAAGGAGAATCGCTTCGGGAGACACTCCAAAAGCGACCACGCAGTCGGGAACCAGCCAGGTGCTGGGATGATCGCCGGTGTTGAAGCACAAGTAGCCTTCACCGCCAACAAACACGTCCGAGCGGTCGGCGAAGTGCGGCATCAACGTGCTGTCCACGATGGAATTGTAACGGCGATGCTTGTAATCGTGGATCCGGGGCGGCTCGGGAAGTTTCGCCCGCTCCACGTAAATGTTCCCGGAGGCCTGTTCCTGGGATACGGGTTTAGCAGTGGTCATCTGGCCCTCGTCAATGCCGGTAACGTAGGGGCGAATAATCATTCGCCCCCAACCGTGGCAATAAACCCGTCCGCCTACTTCCGCTCAAACACCGCCGCCACGCCCTGGCCGCCGCCCACGCACATCGTCTCCAGACCCCACTGCGCGTCCTGCCGTTCCATCTCGTGCAGCATCGTCGCCAGAATGCGCGCGCCCGTCGCCGCGATGGGGTGGCCCAGCGAGATGCCCGAGCCGTTGACGTTCAGGTTGTCCTCGTGCGGCAGTTGCCACTCGCGCAGCACCGCCAGCACCTGCGCCGCAAACGCCTCGTTCAGCTCGATCAGGTCCATGTCCTCAATGGTCATGCCGAGCTTGCCCATCACCTTGTTCACCGCCGGCACCGGGCCAATGCCCATCGTCGCGGGATGGCACCCGGTCACGGCCCAGCCCCGCAGGTAGGCCATGGGAGTCAGCCCCAGCTCGTCCAGCTTGTCCTCGGCCACCACCAGGCACACCGACGCCGCGTCGTTCTGGCTGCTCGCGTTGCCGGCCGTCACCACGCCGTCGCGCATCACGGGACGCAGCCGGCCCAGCACGTCCATCGTGGTGTCGGACCGCGGGCCCTCGTCGGTGTCGAAAATCTTGGGGTCGCCACGACGCTGCGGGATGCTCACCGGCACAATCTCGTCGGCGAACTTGCCCGAGTCCCGGGCCGCCACGGCGCGCTGATGGCTGCGCAGCGCGTACTCGTCCTGCTCCTCGCGCGGAATCTCGTACTCGCGAGCCAGGTTCTCGGCAGTCTCAACCATGCCGCCGGGGATGGGGCCGAACCGCTCGTCCGGCGCGATGGTGACGCGGGCGCGGGCCAAACGGTCGTGGAACGTAACCGAGCCGAACCGCGCGCCCCAGCGGGACTCGTTGCTGTAGAACTCCGCGCTGCTCATGCTCTCCGCGCCGCCGGCGATCACCACGTCGGCGTTGTCCGTCTGGATCAGCATCGACGCGTTGAGGATGGCCTGCAAACCCGAGGAACACCGCCGGTCAAGCTGATAGCCGGGCACCTCAATGGGCAGTCCCGCCTTGAGTCCGGCCAGCCGCCCGATGGCCGGGTTCTCGCCCGACGGATACCCGTGGCCGAGAATCACGTCGTCCACCCTGGCGGGATCAACGCCGCTGCGTTCCAGGGCAGCCTGGATGACGGTGGACGCCAACTCGGCGGCCGGCACGTCGCGCAGCGCGCCGCCGAAATTACCCACGGCCGTGCGGACCGGCGCAACAATGGCTACTCCTCGCATAATGACACTCCTTGTCCGCCGGATGCGGACGCTCAATACAGCAGAAAAATTGTGCTGGCATCATACCCGCTGCCCGTCCCGCTGTAAAACCACCAAACCGCCGCCCGCATCCCGAAACCCAAACGGCCAAAACCTCCCAAAACCCCCGTAGGGGCAGGTTTGAAACCCGCCCCCACGTTCGCAACTGCCCCCGACGCATCCCCAGGGCGTTCCAACACCCGTAGGGGCAGGTTTGAAACCTGCCCCCCACATTCGCAACTACCCCCGACGAATGCTCAACCCACCCCAAACGATGCACACCCGCAAAACTCCCGGATCAAAATATCCTGTCCATCCCGTTCATCCTGCATATCCCGGTAAAAACCCACCGTCCCGTACCGCCAATCCCAATACCAGTCCCACTCCGATCAAGACACGATCACCCCGACAGTCCGGCACCCTCAACCCAACCCGAGCGCGCCCCTATGCTACAATCGAACCCGGCGAACCGCCGCCGTGGGGGCTTAGCTCAGTGGGAGAGCACCTGCTTTGCAAGCAGGGGGTCAGGGGTTCGAATCCCCTAGCCTCCACCAAGTAGCACATCCCAACGGACACGTTCGCAGGCACAGCGGGCCGCCGGGGCCCAAATTGAACCACACCTGCCCCGCCCTCGCACCGATGGGTAGCAGAGCAGCCTCAGCGTGCGTGCCGTGTTATGCCGTGTTATAATGAATGTCGATAATACGACCAAGCCTATGCGAATGTGAGAATTTTAAGGGATCTAATTCCCTGCCATCATCTATTCGGTCAAGATGTTAAGATTACCCGGTCCGATCGTGGCCGCTTTTGAGAAGGCCGAACCTCACAATGGGACCTGTACCGCTGACCCACCCAGATGCCTACGTGGGTGTTGACGTACAGAGCGGCGGTGAGTATGCTTACGTCTGAATAGTGCTATCAAGCATCCCGACATTAGGAGGAGGACCAGCGATGGTCGCCAAGAAGACTACCAGCCAGCAGCGGAAGCCTCAAGAGCAGTCCGCTACACCAGAACAATTGAAAGCTGCGGTGCAACTGGCTTTGGCCTCCCATGGGCCTGCCTTTCGAGAACTTGCCAAACAGTAAACCGCGTACATCCCTTGCATTACAAAGCCCTTCGGTCGTGCCGGAGGGCTTTGTAATTTGAAATCTAGGTGGATATCCGATGCCCAGGAAACGATATACATTCATCAGCATCGACGACGTCGAAAATGTTTTGGCTGGTCAAATTTCAAGCTATTTCCAAGACTATCCAGAACCGGTGCCAGCGTACCAGTACCATGGCGGCGAATATGGCCGTGGGGTTTTGGAGTCTGCTTTAGCCGAACCAAGACAAACTTACGGTGGGCGTTATTTGCATCGCACGGTGTTTGAGAAAGCTGCCGCACTTTGGCGTAGTATCACTCTCGGGCATCCCTTTCTGAACGGCAACAAGCGGATGGGTCTTCTGTGTTGTCATGTGTTCCTCGCAATGAACGGGTACTTCCTATTCGCTCCGCAGAGTGAATCAGTGGCTGTTTGCGTTGCGATCGCTGACGATCAACCAGATATGGACATTCAGAAGATCGCTGAATGGTTGCGCCGGAACACGATGACGACAGCGACATTGGAGCGCCTGATCCAGTGTTCTCAAGACGAACCTCAGTATTTCACAATGGTAGGAAATGCCATGGTGGGGCTAACGAGAAGCGTCGAACCCTCAGAATAGTAAAGATTTCCACACGTCGTTCAACCAAGCACTCAAACGTGTTCTCAAGTGCCCATGCTTCGTGCCAGTGAATGCATGGCACGGTTTGCTTCCACATATTTTTCTGCTAGATAAAATAGGCCATGAACGTTCGATTTATTCCGGACGTAACGGCCGTGCTGCGAACGCCATCGTCGGTTAGATGCCCAGTCAACCTTGTAAGAATTGTCCGTCGATCTGCCCGGCAGAACGCTCTAGCAGCCCCCAGCCCCACAAATTGTCGCCTCTACCTCACTTCGTACCCGCTCACAACCCACCCCCCGGGCAAGCTCCCGCGCCGGCCAATTGCTCAGACTGATAGAAAAATGGCCCAATCTGCACGTGGCCAACCATCGAGCCATTTCCCCTAGACCCTCCTCATCCCCCCGCCCCCAAGTATCCACACCCTAACCCCCACCTCCCACCACCCCACAAACCGCCGGGCCCACACCCGGGGCCAAACCGGGAACCCACCCTCCCCAACGCTCCGCCCAACCCCCGCGTTCCGCCCCTGCGCCATCCCCATGCAAACCCCCAATTTAGTGCGTGCGAAGTGTTGACAGGCGGGTATGCGCTAGATACACTCACCGGCACGCTTCATCGCCATTCACCTGCGATCAACACGTGTACGCACTATGCAATTAGGGTGGTCTAACAAGCCCGCGCAACCGACAGTCAACCCCACGTTGACTGGAGGCGATGCCCTCACCCTGTCCGCGCTTTTCAAATCGTTCGGCGACACCAAAGCCGTCGCCGGCATCGATCTGAACATCGCCCCGGGCGAAATCGTCTGCCTCCTCGGACCCAGCGGCTGCGGCAAAACCACCACCCTCCGCATCATCGCCGGGTTCGAATCACCCGACGCCGGCATTGTGAAAATCGGCGGACGCACCGTATCCGGACCCGGCGTCAACCAAAACCCCGAAAAACGCCGCGTCGGCATGGTTTTCCAGGAAGGCGCCCTCTTCCCACACCTCACCGTCGCACAGAACGTCGCCTTCGGACTCACCGGCCGCCAGCGACGCGACGGCGCCGTCGCCGAGTGCCTCCGCCTCGTGGACCTGCAGGGCTACGAAGACCGCTATCCCCACCAGCTTTCCGGCGGACAGCAGCAGCGCGTCGCCCTCGCCCGCGCCCTCGCACCGGCTCCCGATCTCATCCTCATGGACGAGCCATTCTCCAGCCTCGACCCGTCGCTCCGCGGACAACTCCGCGCCGAAGTCAGGGCAATCATCAAGGAACGCGGCGCCACCGTGGTCTGCGTCACCCACGACCAGGAAGAGGCCATGCAACTGGCCGACCGGGTCGCCGTCATGAAAGACGGCGTCATCGAGCAGATCGGCGCCCCCGAAGAAGTCTTCCACAACCCCGACACCCGTTTCGCTGCCGAATTCCTCGGCACGGCCGATTTCCTCCCGGCGTGGCAAGAGGACGACTGCCTCACCAGCGAAGTCGGCTGCCTGCCCTGGCCCCACTTCTGGCCCACACCGTGGCCCGCCGACCGCGAACTCCAGATCATGGTACGCCCCGACTGCCTCGACGTCTCGGCCGACGACAACGGCCCCGGAGTCGTCACCGCCCGCGAGTTTTTCGGAGCCTTCCACCTCTACTCGGTCAAACTGCCCCGCGGAAGCTCCGTCCGCGTGATGTCGTCGCACATCGTCGACCTGGACATCGGCTCCAGGGTCAACATCTCCCTGCGCGAAGGCCACCGCCTCATGCCTTTCGTCTCCGGAAGGGCGTTTTTCGACGCGCCAGCCTACCTGGCCAAACTGAACGCATCTCACGCCTGACCCCTCCGCCTGCCACCAACCCCAATACGCCACGATCCGCAGGCGCCTGAACTCTCACCACGGCCGGATGCCATGCCCCCGATGGCTGAACACAGTCACGGCGTGCGACCCACCCGGCGGCCACACTCCAAACCCTCCCGGCCCGGCGGCAATTGCCCAACCTCCGCGCCCTCCGGTCGGTTTCGTCCGGCGGTAAGTCCGCACAGACCGGCTCCGTAATGTCATCCGTATCAAAATTCGTCGCATCGGCCCCGCGCCTGGCGTCGGCCCGCCTGTTCGACGGCACGGCACGTCCCCCGGCGGTCGTGCTGATCCCCGCGCTGGTCATCGCCGCGCTCCTCCTCACCTCCCCCGTGTACCTCGCCCTCCGCACCGTCGGCGCCGGCCCCGATGCCCTCGACCTCATCCTCCGCGCCCGCACCCTCTGGGTCGTGGCCCGCACCGTCGCGCTCATGGCCGCCGTCATGGTCGGCTGCATCGCAATCGCCGCGCCCCTGGCCTGGCTCACCGTGCGCACCGACCTGCCGGCCCGCCGATTCTGGCGCGTCGCCACCATGCTCCCCCTGGCCCTGCCCTCCTACATCGTCGCCTTCACCATCGCCGTCGGACTCGGACCACGCGGCATCCTCCAGGGCTGGCTAGAAGCCGGCTTCGGCGTGGAGCGCATCCCCAGCATCTACGGATTCGTGGGCGCAACCTTCACGCTCATCATCATCAGCTTCCCCTACGTCCTGCTCCCCGTCCGCGCCGCCCTGTGGAACCTGGACGTATCCCTTGAGGAATCCGCCCGCATCCTCGGCCGCACCCGCTGGCAAACCTTCCGCAGCGTCACCCTGCCCATGCTGAAACCGTCAATCATGGCCGGCGGATTGCTCGTCGCCCTCTATGCCCTCAGCGACTTCGGCGCCGTCGCCATCATGCGCTACGAAACCTTCACCTGGAGCATATTCATCCAGTACGGCGCCGCCCTCAACCGCACCCTCGCCGCCGTGTGGTCCCTGGCTCTCATCGCCCTGGCCCTCGCCGTCGTCTGGGGCGAAGCCGCCGCCCGCAACGCCGGCTCCGGAAAATACTACCGCAGCGGCAGCGGCGCCAGCCGTCAGAGCGAGTTGGCGCCCCTGGGCAGGTGGCGCTGGCCCTCGCTCGCCTTCTGCGCCATCGTCCTGCTCGTATCCCTCGGACTCCCCGTCGCCGTGCTGCTGTACTGGACAGTGCGCGGCGTCGCCGCCGGCGAGCCTCTGCTCCTGCTCTGGAAAGCCGCCGGCAACTCCGTGGGAGTCTCCGCCCTGGCCGCCGCGCTCACCGTGATCTGCGCCGCGCCCGTCGCCGTGCTGTCCGTGCGATACCCGGGACTGCTCAGCCGGTGGCTCGAACGCCTGGGATTCGTCGGATTCGCGCTGCCCGGCATCGTGATCGCGCTGGGGCTGGTGTACTTCGGCGCCAACTACGCACCCTGGCTCTACCAGTCCCTCGCCATGCTCGCCGTCGCCTACGTAACGCTGTTCCTCCCCGCGGCCGTGTCCTCCCTGCGCGCGTCGCTGCTCCAGGTCCGCCCCGAGTTCGAAGACGCCGCCCGCAGCCTCGGCAAGGGGCCGTTCACCATCCTGATCACCATCACCCTGCCGCTGGTGCGCCCCGGCATCCTCACCGGCGCGGCGCTGGTGTTCCTCCTCACCATGAAGGAACTGCCGGCCACCCTGATCCTCAGCCCCATCGGATTCACCACCCTGGCCTCCTCGATATGGGCCGCCGCCGAGGAGGCATTCTTCGCCCGCGCCGCCGCGCCCGCCCTCCTCCTCATCGCCGTCTCATCCATCCCCCTCGCCATAATAACCGCCCGCGAAGAACGCCAGCAGTCATAACCCCAAACCGGCCCTGCGCAAAAATCAGGGTTTTGGGTGGTTCGCGCCGCCGTATTGAACAAAACCCGCCAGGCAACGCCTCACAACCCCCAGCGGTTCCACCATAACGCAGCCCCTCACGCGTACCCACTCTGTTGAACTGTCATTGCGAGCGCAGCCCCTCACGCGTACCCACTTTGTTGAACCGTCATTGCGAGCGCAGCCCCTCACGCGTCCCACTTTGTTGAACTGTCATTGCGAGTCCGCCGGCGGCGGACGCGGCAATCCCG